>JAFRJC010000074.1 GCA_017432445.1 Eggerthellaceae bacterium
GCCCGTTTGCTGCTTGGGGAAAAGAGGCGATCACTCACCCAGGGGATAGGGCGGGCGTTTAGCCGACGAGCGTGATTACGTTCAGTCCCAAGTTGGAGGACTCCAGTATGTCGCGGTTGCCGAAGACGCAGAGGGCCTGATGGGCATTGATCTGGTCGAGCGTGTCCCCGAAGGCGCGGATGTCAGCGGGCGTGGTGGCGATGATCTGGTTCCTGATCTTACGCCTCTCATCAGGGCTTCGACCGGCGAGGTATTCGGATGCCTGGCGGCGTATGAGACTGCGGGGCTTGACGGGCGCATCGATGTTGGCGACCGAAGCCACGATGAAGCCCTCGAAATCCTCTTGGGATGGGTTGTACTCAGAAAGCCACTTGCCCGTCTCCTTGAAATGGGCAACCGTCTCATCCAGATGCGGGTCACGGTACGAGTAGAAGCGCATGTTGCCTGCGCGCTGCGCTTGGAATCCGCATCCGTAGGCGCCGCCCTTGACGCGCACCTCGTTCCACAGGTAATCGAGCGAGAGCGCTTTCCCGATGACGACCCAGCTGCCCGAGTAATCCATTCCGAGAAGTCTGCGATCCCAACCCATTGCGGCGAAGCATACGTCGGTGGGGACGATGAAGGCTTCGTTGCGCACGGTAGGCTCGGGAATGCTCAAGATGTTCCTCGGCGCATCCGAAAAACCGCAACCTGGCTTGGCGCTCCAGAAAAGCTCGTAATCCTCATCGGACCCGGCGAAGCTGATTGTACAGGCATCGTCGCTGAACAGGCGGCATGCGATATCGGCCAACCGGCTTGCGATTTCATCCGAGCGCTCATCGTAGTTTTCGATCAGATCGCAGACGAAACGATAGAAGTCGACATTGCCCAGCTGCTCGTTAACGATGCCCGAAGCGGAGTAATAGGACTTCAGGCGTGCCGTAGCGCATGAGTGCCCGGCGTTGGCAAAAGACTGCTCGAGCCCGATTTTGCGCTGCTTGAGCACATCAAGAATCTTGTCGGTGGCACTGAAATCGGTGGTCGTCATGACTTCGAGCGGCAGGGTCGCAAGCTCCTCGACGTTCTTCGAAAGCGCGGAGGCGCTGACGACGAATGCCGGCCGGACGTTGGAAGCGTCGTCTACCCCCTCGTAAACCTCCGCGAAAAACGACAGGTTTCCCAGCTTGTCCTGGACAAGCGTGTCGAGTTCGGCGGCAGTGTGCAAAGCTGTGTCGAGCTTTCCGAGCACGAGTGCAAGCAGCGAGACATAGGGTAGTTCGTCAAAGGCGATGCGGTCCAAGTCGAAATAACGGTAGGCATACGCGATACCGCGCGTGGGCACCTGATGGCGCAGGCACGGAAGTGGAGCAGCGGCATCCAGGCCGTAGCCCGGCTCCTCGGGCGCGTCTCCGATATCGGAGATGGACAGGCGCGGCAGCGTTGCGATGGCCTCGGGTGAATCGGGTTGTTCCTGCAGCTCGCGCAGGAGGGCAACTTCGGCGTTGATCTGCTCGATCATATCGGGCGTGAGCGCCTCCTGTGCTTCTGCGAGGAGCTCTTCAAGTCCATCGTCGTAGGCGTCCGGGTTAGGCTCGATCGTAGCCGAAAAGCGATGTTCGGTGTCGCAGAGCAGCGTGCGCGCGAGCTCTTCGAAGTATCCCTCGTCGAGTGCGCGGCGCAGCTTGGCGAATGCGTTCTCGTAGCGCAAGTAGGTGGTGGGAGCCTCATCGTCGTAGAGCCAGCTCGATAGCGCGGTTATGGCGTTTATGACGCCGTCGGCGATGCCGAAATCATGTTCGCGCATCTGGAATTCGGCGTGCGAGAGCGCGGCCTCGATGAGCGTGTGGTCGAGCCCTTCGTCGAGAAGCTTCCTGACCTCGTTCTCGATGATGACGGAGTACGAGAACGGCAGTCCTTGCTTCGGCATCTGAAGTTGGATGACGGCGAACGGCTGCAGAACGGCATCCGAGACGAACGCATGGATTTCGTGGGCAAGCTCCATGTCGAGAAGTCGACGCTTCAGAGGTGCCTCATTGCTGCCGAGCAACGCGTCGAGCAGGATTTCGGTTGCCAACGCGCGCATGCGCTCCTGCGAGGTGCCGATGACGTATGCGGTGCCGGAACAGGCGTTTTCGGGTGCTGTGCGCATGGGGATGTGCGACTGTCCGCGGCACCAGGCATGCTTTTCTATCGTGCGCGGACGCAGGGGCTCGAGGCCCGCGGCGGCGCGCACCCGATCGATTGCACGCTGCTCTTCAGCAACTGGCGTCAGGTACTCCTCGTCGAGGAAGGCGAGCGCACGGTCGATGTCGAGGTTGCCGTACAGGATGATGTAGCTGTTGTCAGTGCGGTAGTGGCGTCGATGCTCGTCGAGGAAATTCTCGTATGTGAGCGTCGGGATCTCCCCCGGTTTGCCGCCCGATTCGAACGCGTAGCAGTTGTTAGAGAAGAGGCCGGACTGCAGGGCGTCGTAGAGCACCGTGTTTACATCGGAGAGCGCGCCCTTCATTTCGTTGAACACAACGCCGTTGTACACAAGCGTCGCGTCGGCATTGTCTTTGCCTTCACCTTCTGCAAACTCGTAGTGCCACCCTTCCTGCTCGAAAATCTGGCGCTTCTGGTAGATGCGTGGGTGGAACACGGCGTCAAGGTACACGTCCATGAGGTTGAACAGGTCCTGCTCATTGGTGGAGGCCACGGGGTAGAGCGTCTTGTCGGCAAACGTCATCGCATTGAGGAACGTCTGCATCGAGCCCTTGAGCAAGTCGACGAACGGCTCTTTAACGGGGAACTTGCGCGAGCCGCACAATACCGAGTGCTCCAGGATGTGGAACACGCCCGTGTTGTCGGCGGGCGGCGTGCGGAAGCCGATGGCGAACGACTTGTTGTTGTCGTCGTTTTCCAGGAACAGCAGCTTCGCCCCCGAGAACTTGTGGACGCCCGTGATGGCCCGTCCTTCGATTTCGGGAAGGTCTGAGCAGGTTTCGATTTCGAAGCCGTGGTACACGGCGTTGGGTTTCAGCTGCATGGAAATGCCTTTCGTGTGTGGCCTGATAAGCAACGGTATTCAATTATGGAGGCGGGCTGGTGTGGTATTCGCTTGGCTTCGGCTAATCCTATAACGATTAGAAGTTTGTGCCTGCAGAATCGCTCATACCACACCAGCCCGCCTCCTTAGATTAAATGCCATTTCTTGACAGGGGGCTTGCTCTTCTGTCAGGTTGGGTTCTCGTATAATAGCTTCAGATTATATCGCGAGTCAGGAGCGCTCTGTGGCACAAGGGGAATTCAAGCACATCACGGTGACGCCGGCCGACGATGACGACATCGTCATCAATGCGGGAGTCGTTAAGCCATCTGAGACCGTATCGTATGGTTTAGACGAGGATCTGGATTCAACACAAGCCGAGTCGAGTCTGGCTGAGAAGTCCGATGCCCCTTCGGCCGAAAGCGGGGAGAAGCCTGCCGAGGCGGATGCCGCATCGGCTGCGGTTCGCAAAACACGGGGCGAGAGCGCAAAGAAAAAGGACGACTACCACGAGGTGACATTGGAGGATCTCCAGGGAGAACCCATGTCGTTGACGCAGAGAATCGTGATAATAGCGGCGGTTGTTTGCATTATCGGTGCGCTCGCGTATTACTTCCTTTTCTTGAGGTAATATAGCTTCACCGCTTTCGCATCTTCGACGCAGGTCGAAGCTTTGAGGAGGACGTAAACGATGGCTAAACGCAGAACACACGACTCTGATGATTACTATATCGAGACACCCGATGACCCCATTGGGCTGACAGGCGCATTTGGCGCTGTGCGCGACCCCCAGGCTGTCGAGTACGACAAGAACGACCGAGCAATCGGCCTTACCGAGGCTTTCCCGCGCATCGCTTCCACCGAGCCGCCCGAATGGGACGAGGAGAACAAGTGGAAGGGATTCGACTGGAACGCTGATTGGGAGGGTGCGCCGAGCGCGGAAGACGTGCCAGCTGAAGATGCGCCGTTTGAAGAAGTGCCAGTTAGCGTCGAGGAGAACGCGCCGGATGAGGTGGCTTCCGATGAGGTTGCGGAAGAACCTTCGGCGGATTACTCCGCTGAAGAAGTGGTTCCTGCAGTTCAAGAGCCCGTCACCCCGCACTTCAAAGAAGAGGCCCGCCGTTTCGATGTGAGCAGGGACCTCGCGCATGCGAGTGCCGCCTCAGTGCCGAGCAGGGCCATGAGACGCGGCAAGCACACCGCGCAAGCCCCCGAGGTTTCCGAGAAGGTCCTCCAATCCCATCGCCTGCGTAACACGCTGAGGGTCGTCATCGCCTTGCTTGTCATCGCCCTCTGCGTTCTGGGGTATTTCGGCTTCCGCACGCTCACGACTGGGCAGGAACAAGCAGATCAGGAGGCTAAGGAGCAGATCGAGGCTCCGAAGGAAAACGTCACGCGCAGCGAAGGCGACGATACAGTTGAAATGGCCGCCCAGCAAGCGGATGTACCCAAACTCACCGGGCTTTTGGGGAAGACCACCGACGAGGCAATCGCCGAGCTTGCCCGCGGCGCGTTCGTGAGCAGCAACCAGAAGGTCAAGGACAAGGGCAGCGCTATCAAGAAGAACCTCACCGTTGCATTGGCAGATGAGCCTTCCGATTCCAAGACCGGCACGCCGAGCGTGTACTTGGGCCTTGACAAGGACGACAAGATCATCGAGGTTGGTTACTCCGCCGCCGCATCGGCCCTGGGTTTCGGTTCTCTGAGCTTCGCCGATGCCGTTAACAACGAGCACGTCATCGAGCGGACGCTGCAGAAGATCGGTGTTGAGGTCGAAGATGGCGTCGCCAAGCTTCCCGAGGATAGCAGCAAGTACGTGACGCATGCATCCGATGGCAAGACGGTAACCAAAGAGCGCTGTTCCTTCGAAGGCGAAGTGGACATCGACGGCGTGCCCTGCACGTGGTCCGCTGTGCTTTCCTACGACTACACGACGCAGGTCATCACCGGCAACCTGTCTGATACCGTCCGCATCATCTACGTCTACGTGACGAAGAAATAGTGCTTGGCCGTATCTGACGCTTTTCATGCGTTCGACAGAGTAGCGGTGTTGACGTCATGCGGATGTCAACGGGTTGGCGAGCCTGCCAGGGCCATCGGAACAACTTGCTGAAATAACGAGCTTTTCCAAGACGGTTGTCGCACGAACCCAGAATCCCTTAGTTGTTTTTCCATGGATATATGCGCGGAATTGCGAGCGATTCCGTACAATAATCTGTTGGTATCAACATATAGGAAGGGAAATCTATGTCTGGGCATTCTAAGTGGGCAACTACCAAGCATCGCAAGGCCGCGCAGGACGCAAAGCGCTCGGCCCTGTTCTCCAAGCTTTCGCGCAACATCACGGTAGCGGCGAAGGAGGGTGGCGACCCGAACCCCGACAACAACGCCTCGCTCGCAGCAGCCATCGAGAAGGCGAAGGGTTACTCGCTTCCGAAGGATAAGATCAAGACGGCTATCGACAAGGCCTTCGCCACTGGCAAGGATGCCGCTAACTACGAAACCGTCACGTACGAGGGCTATGGTCCTGCCGGCATCGGCGTGTTCTGCGAAGCTCTGACCGACAACCGTAACCGCACTGCTGCCGATGTGCGTGCCGCCTTCAACCATCACGGTGGTAACCTGGCCACCTCCGGTGCCGTCGCGTTCCAGTTCGACCGCAAGGGTCAGATCATCATCCCCAAGATCATCGAGGGCGACGGCAAGAAGGTTGCCGACCGTCCGAATGGCGCGGCGGGCGACGCCGACGAGTTCGAGATGGTGCTGCTCGAGGTAGGCGCCGAGGATTACGAGGACGCCGACGACGAGTGGATCGTCTACACTGCCGCCACTGATCTGATGGCTGTCAAGAAGGCAATCGAGGCCGAGGGCATCGAGACGAAGGGCGCCGAGCTGACGATGATCGCCAACCAGCCGTCCACCGTCTCTGTTGTCGATGCGAAGAAGGTTATGCGCCTGATCGACCGTCTGGAAGAGCTGGAAGATCTGCAGAACGTCTATCATACGATGGACATCACCGACGAGATTGCTGCGGCGCTCGAGGAAGAGTAGCGTTTTCGTGGGCAGTCACGTAAATGCCGATTCGATTGGAAGCGGGTCGCCGTCGTGTCGGCGGCCCGCTTTTTCGTGAATGCTCTTTTCGGCTCGTCTTGCGCTGCCAAGTATAAGATGATGTATTGGGGGAAGCGAAGCAATCGCTGTCCCTTACCGACGATACGGAGGATGGAATGGCTAGCGAGTTTTTGGGTAAAGTGCTTTGTGGCGAATCGTTTGCCTTGTTCGACGGCGCTATGGGCACCCAATTGGTGCGTGCAGGCCTGGGGGCGGGCGAGCTGCCCGATCTGCTGTGCCTCGAGAAGCCTGATGTGGTAACCGGCATACATCGCGGCTATGTGGAGGCGGGAAGCCAAATAGTGACGACGAACACGTTCGGCTCCAACAGCCGAAAGCTCGCCGGACATGCGACCGTCGAAGAGGCGTTCGAGGCGGCTGTTCGCTGCGCACGGGCTGCTGAGCCCCAATGCGTTGCCGCCGACATCGGTCCTTTGGGAGATCTCATGGCCCCTATGGGCGATTTGACGTTTGAGGATGCGTTCGACCTCTTTGCCGAGCAGGCGCGCGCCGCCGAGGCCGCCGGAGCCGATGCGGTGATCATCGAGACGATGGCCGATACGGTCGAGATAACCGCAGCAGTGCTGGCAGCTCGCATGTCGTGTTCGCTTCCCGTTCTTGCCACCATGACGTTCACCGAAACCGGACGCACTTTCCTGGGCTCGGCGCCCGAATCGGCCGCCCTCGTGCTGACGGCGCTGGGCGTGGATGCGCTTGGCGTGAACTGCTCAGCCGGCCCCGATGACCTGCGCCCGGTCGTTACCGAAATGCTGCAGGTTGCGCCCTGTCCCGTGATCGTGCAGGCGAATGCGGGATTGCCCCAGGTAGTTGGCGGCGAGACGGTATACACGCTGCCTCCTTCCGACTATGCGGCCTCCGTTGCCCTCATGGTCGAAGCAGGTGCCACGATCGTCGGCGGATGCTGCGGCACCGACCCCAACTACATCTCAGCGCTTGCCGAGATGCTCTCGCAGAGGCAGCCCGTGCAACGATGCGTCAAGGCGTCCGCTTTGCGTGCTCGCGCACAGGAAGTCGCCGACGACGGCGGGCGTGATGGCGACCTTCTCGCCATGATCCTGGAAAACGACGATTTATCTGTCCTTAAGGAAGAGCTCGCTTCTGAATACGAATAACCATTTGGGGACTGTCCCTTTTTGGCTATTATGGATGAGTCGGAGAGCGCATCTCCGACTCATTTTTGAGTTCGAATGAAAGGCAGGTCAATGAGAATTCGACTCACTGTAACATTCTGTTTGCTCGTGGCGATTCTGTCGCTGGTCGCATGCGCAGGTACATCTCCAGCTGAATCGTCCAACGAGGGCTCAGACGTTTCGCAGGCAAGTTCGGTCGCGGATTCGTCTGAGGTTCTGCCCGTTACCGATATCGCTGCAAGCTCCTCGGCGGATGCGTCGGCTTCGGCATCTGCGCTTGCATCCGATTCCAGCGCGTTTCCCGAATCTGATGCCGAGACGCAGGCCAAGGAGCTGTTCAAGAAACTCAAGATAAAGAAGGACATGCGTAAAAGCTTCGTCCATGGCGAAAAGCCCGCGGAGTACCAGAAGTACATAGTACTGCACGATACCGAAGGCGACGGCGATGCCCAGGGCGTGATCGATTACTGGGATGGCAACGACGCGGGCATAGCCGCCCACTTCGTCGTGAACAAAGACGGTTCCATAATGCAATGCGTGCCGCTCGACAAGATTGCGCACCATGCGGGCTTCGGCGATACGGGCCATAACGAAGAGTACGGCGTGGAGGACGAATCGCGCGACGACAAGGTGGGTACTACCGAGATCGGCGAATGGGCCAGTGATTACGGCATGAACTCGTATTCCATCGGCATCGAGATGGTGCACGTGGGAGGAGAGGGCGACTATCCCGAAAAGCAGCTGGAAGCCGTTGATGGGCTCATCGCCTACATCGACGCTTACTTTGGCAAGGAGTCCAAGATCATCGACCACAAGGCCTGGCGCACCGGCAATTCCGATACCTCCGAGGAGTTTGCCGACTTTCTGGAGAATTACCAGGACCACCGCACGCATCTGGATGTAGAGGGTTCAGAGGCGCAAAGCTCGGAACCGGTCGTCTCGAAAGCGGTTGCTTAGCCAATGCTCCCCGATCACTCACCCCAGGGGTGATCGATCGGCGGGAGATTCTGCTTGCATAATGCAAACAAACGTTCTATACTTGCAGCCATGCGAGTTGAAAGAACCATATTGGGAATCGACCCGGGCCTGGCAAACACAGGTTGGGGTATCGTGCAGCAAAGCGGCCCGTCGCTTTCCTGCTTGGCGTATGGGTGTGTTTCCACGCCGGCAGATGCGGAGCTTTCGTTGCGCCTGCTCAAGATCCACGATCAGATAGACGCGGTCATTCAGCGTTACCAACCCACCTGCGTGGGGATCGAGACTGTCTGGTTCGGGCAGAACATCACGGCAGCTTTCGCCACGGGGCAGGCGCGCGCGGCTGCGCTCGTGGCTTGTGCGCAGGCGGGGCTCAATGTCGGCGAGTTCAGCCCCAAGCAGATCAAGCTCGCGGTTGTGGGTGCAGGCGGTGCCCAGAAGTCACAGGTGCAGTATATGGTCAAGCAGCTGCTCTCGCTCGACGAGCCGCCGCGTCCCGATCATGCAGCCGATGCCCTTGCAGCGGCCATTTGCTATACAACCCATCAAGGCTATTCCGGGGAAGGAGCACTTGCACAATGATTGCGTTTCTTGACGGCATCGTCGCAGCGAAGACGCCCACCGCAGCTTACATCAGCGTAGGCGGCGTCGGCTTCGAAGTAGGCATGTCGCAAGCGGGTCTCTCGAAGCTCCCAGAGAAGGGCCAAAGCGTTCTCGTGCACACCTACCTGCAGGTGCGCGATGACGGCATGATGCTTTACGGCTTCCTCAGCTTGGAAGAGAAGGCCCTGTTCGAAAAGCTCATCACGGTAAGCGGAGTCGGGCCGAAAGTCGCCTTGGCAGCGCTGTCGTCATACTCGCCCGACGATCTGGCCAACCTCATTGCAGCCCAGGACGTCGCCGCGGTACAGCGCATACCCGGCATCGGCAAGAAGACGGCCTCGCGCATCATCTTGGAGCTCAAGGGGTCGCTTGATCAGGGAATCGGCGGTTTGTTCGCGCAAAACCAGGTTGCCGTAAGCCAATCGCTCGCGGGCGCGACCGAGGCGCTGCTTTCCATGGGTTTCACCTCGGCCGAAGCCGAACTCGCGCTGAAGGGCGCTCCCGAGGGTGCAACAGAAGGCGCGCTGCTACAATACGCCTTGAAGAAACTGGGATCGTAAGTGGGTGCCATGGCAGCGGGAATCGAAATAGAAGGCCTCATGTTCGAGGCGGGTGCACAATCGGGGCGTAGCTCCGATCGTCCCGCACGCGCGCTGTCGGCTGAGCTTCAAGAGGAAGACCTCGCCATCGACCGCAGCCTGCGTCCCAAGTACCTGAAGGACTACCTGGGCCAGGAAAAGGTCAAGGAGTCGCTCGCCATCATGATCCAGGCGGCTCAGGAGCGCGGTGAAGCAGCAGACCACATACTGTTCTCAGGGCCTCCGGGTCTGGGCAAGACTACGTTGGCGACCGTGGTGGCCAACGAAATGCATTCCAACATTCGCACCACCAGCGGTCCTGCCATCGAGCGTACGGGCGATCTGGCGGCCATCCTCACAAACCTCGAGGAAGGCGACGTGCTGTTCATCGACGAGATCCACCGCATGAACCGTATGGTCGAGGAGGTGCTCTACCCGGCGTTGGAGGACTTCGCGCTCGACATCGTGGTGGGGAAGGGTCCTGCCGCGCGATCCATCAGGCTTGATTTGCCCCGCTTCACGCTCATCGGTGCCACCACGCGAACCGGCCTGCTCACGGGTCCCTTGCGCGATCGCTTTGGCATAGCTTTCCGACTGCAGTACTACACGCCCGAAGAGCTCTCTTCCATCGTGTTGCGTTCGGCGTCCATTTTGGGCGTCAACATCCAGGAAGAAGGCGCGCTCGAAATCGCCCGACGCAGCCGTGGCACGCCTCGTCTTGCAAACCGCCTGCTCAAACGCGTGCGCGATTTCGCGCAGGTTCGTGGAGACGGCGTCATCGACGAAGACGTGGCCGCGCAAGCCTTAAGCTTCTTCGAAGTTGATTCGCTGGGGCTTGACGCTATGGACAATCGCATCCTTGAGATGCTCACCGTGCAGTTCGGAGGCCGTCCAGTTGGCCTTACCACTTTGGCCAGCGCCCTTTCGGAGGAGCCGGACACGCTCGAGGACGTCTACGAGCCCTTCCTCATGCAGCAGGGTCTGGTTATCCGTACGCCGAAAGGGAGGCAGGCAACGGCACGCGCTTACGAACATCTGGGTATGGTGCCGCCAGAGGGGATCTAACATGATTCAGCAGGATTACCTCATGCGTCAGCTGCTGCTGTTTTTCAAGGCCATGGTGCGCACGCACGAGCTCTACTGGAAAGACAAAGACCCGCTGGGTGCCGCCGATTCGCTGGAAGACGCCATCAGCAATGCCACCGAGATGGATGGCGTTGCGCTTTTGTCCCTCTCGCCCGACTCCATCGCTTCCATTATGCGGGTGACTGGCATCGACCCCAACATCACTCAATTCGTGGCCCGAAGCATGCTGCTGGAATCCGTCTACTTGCGCAAGGCGGGCAAAAACTCGCTTGCCCAGGTGCGCGAGGCCCAGGCGCGCGCAATCGCCGACGAGTACGGTTTTGGGTTGCCCGATGACCCATCCGACTTCGAATCGATCACCGAGGGCCTCGAAGAAGCGGCGCTTGCGGGTGGTTTCGATGCCGTTGACGCCTATGATCCGCTTGAGGGTTTCGAAGCCTATTTTGCAGAATAGCGGATTGGTGAATCAGCCATTCGGTATTTTATTGGCAAATGGCAACCGTCCTATTTAATATGAGTTATTTATATTATAAATGGTGAACATCGGGGGGAATCGGATATTACGAGCAGGACAATTCAGTGGTATGTTCTGTATATTTTGTACAGCGAAGCGGCAATTATAGGATAAAAGGAATTCTTTAACGAAATTTGTCATATTTATCGTATAGTATGCACGTGCTCTCGAAGTGAGGGTGCGTGTCGTACGCCACGACACGCAGCAATACCCCTTCGTTCGCGGCGGAGGGAAAGAAAGAAGGATAGAAATGGCGCAAGGTACTGTTAAGTGGTTCAACCCGGACAAAGGCTACGGCTTCATCTCCCAGGAAGGGGGAGAGGATCTGTTCGTGCACTGGTCTGAGATTCAGATGGACGGTTACAAGACCCTCGACGAGGGCGCTCGCGTTGAGTTCGAAGTGACTCAGGGTGACAACGGCAAATTGCAGGCGTCCAACGTGCGCAAGCTCTAGTCTTCGCCGTTTATAGAATCATCAAAGGAAGGGGCTGTAACAGAAGCCTCTGATTGAGAAGGGCGAGAGCCATGCGGTTCTCGCCCTTCGTTTTGTGGAAGGCGGGGAATTGCGAAGAGGCCGCTTACGCTGTTGACACAACGGGGACGGTGCCCGCCGCAGCCTCCGCGATCTTCCCGGTTAGCTTCCTGATGTTGTGGCCCATCATGAGCAGCCGCCATTCGTGCGCCACCGTCTCGATGCCCCGCAGGGTGAACCGCCTGAACCCCCAGTTGCGCTTGACGTCGCCGAACACGGTCTCGACGTCGGTCGACCGGCGCCTCCGCAGGACCACCCCCTCGTCGCTCGTGAGC
>JAFRJC010000075.1 GCA_017432445.1 Eggerthellaceae bacterium
CACCTGCCGGTTCAAGCCGACAGGCGAGGTGCTGGCCTCCTGCCGCGAGGCGGGACGCAAGCTCGCGGAAGTCGCGTTGAAGGCCTAGCGGTTTTCGGGTTCTGGACAACGCGCGTGCCCGTTGCCCGTGCGGGTGATCCTCCCGCGCGAGACCGCCTCGCCGCTGGAGGACTCCGAGGGCACCAGCCCCACGTAGGACATGAACGAGCGGGCGTCCGGGAAGCGGGAGAAGTCGCCGACCTCGGCGGCCAGCGTGAACGCCGTGACCGTCGATATCCCGCGCAGGCACCTCAGCGCCGAGACGGTCGGCGCCAGGTCGGGCATGGCCGCGCGCTCGGCTATCGCCGCGTCGAGCCTGTCGCGGCGCAGCTCCAGCGACCTCACGCCCTCGAGGTACTCGTCGAACACGAGGCCCTCGCAGGGGTCGCCGAACGAGAGCGAGGCGAGCCACGCCCGGTGGGCCCTCGTCCACGCCGCCTTCCCGGATTCGTACACGACGCCCTTCCTGAGCAGGAACTTCGAGAGCAGGTGGCGCGCCCGCATCAGGTCGTGGCGGCAGTCCTCCCGCGCGCGGGCCAGGTCGCGGGCGGCCTCCATCGCCTCCGTGGGCACCTCGACCTCCACGACGTTGCCCACGGCGAGCATGCGGGCCAGGAACACGGCGTCGCGCCTGTCGGTCTTCACGCGGTCTCCCGAGGGGCGCAGCATCTTCGACACGGCGCCCACGCAGCACTCCACGCCCGCCTCCTCGAGCCTCCTCTGCAGGTCGAACCCGGTCGGGCCGGACTCGTAGACGCACTTGGCGGGCTGCGGCACGGACTTGGCCCATTCGGCGACCGCCCACGGGTCGTACGGGAACGACCTCTGGATCACCTCGCCGGTCTCCGGGATGAAAGCTGCGGCCGCGATCGACCTCGCATGCACGTCGAGCCCTATGCTGGTACGATATGCCATGGCTGGGACCTCCTATGAATGTGGTATGGCTTACGACTACAACCGAAGCCTAACCCACGTTGCCACGGAGATGGCCTTTGCTTCATAGAGCGAGGTCCCGGTCGCTCTACATATCGTCTAGCACCAGGTGCTAGTTGCAGCGAACTCGTCCCCACCCGCAATTCTCGTGCAGCCCGCGCGCCGAAATGACAGGTAGGGGCGAATCGCATACATCAACTCCCGCACGTGCGGCAAGGAAAAAACTGCTTGATTGCCTCGTAGGTCCTTAATCGGGAATGATTGCGGCAATTCAAGAGATTCGCAACATCCTGATACGGGCAGCGTCAACCAATTATCCCGAATCAAGGACCTACGAGATGCTGATTGGAACCGCTGCATGCTCCTGCAGAAGCTCACCGCGTTCACTTCTTGCCGAAGAGGCTCCAGACATCCTCTTCCTCCTCCAAAACCGGATCGCAAAATCTGAAGCCCAAAGGCGTTCCAGCCGTTCCTACGTCCAGCACGCAAACGATTATACCCCGCGCTGACGCGGCTAGGTTTTAGCGGGAAACGATGCCATAATGGTCGTAACAGGCAACGAAGCTCCGAAGGAAAAGCTACGGTACGGACATGACGTTGAGGGCAACGGTGGGCGCGAGGTTCTCCGAGCTCGTGGACAACCACGAGCCGTCGAGGTACACCCCGCGCGAGTACGTGTCATGGCATGACTTCGAATGCTACGGGCACCTCCCCGACGGCTCGTATTTCGGCGTGGGGAAGCTCCGCGACATCGACGAGTGCTGGTACGACGACTTCTTCCTGGTCGACGCCGAGGGCAGGGCGCTCGCCTATGCTTACAAGCACTTCAGGTCCGTCGGCATGCCCGAGGCCGCCGTGGCGTCCCCGTCGGGGAAATCCATCGTGTGGCTCGTCGATGGGCAGCTCTGGACTTGGCTTCGCAACCCCGAGCGCGAAGGGTTCGCGAGCTTCGAGGGCCACCAAGTGCACATCCCCGACGATGCCGCGGTGGCTGATGCGCGCATGAACGCGAACGGCGTGATGGACGTGTGGTGCGCCGACGGCAGCCGCTACGAGTACGCGTGCGACGCCGACGCGCTGCTAGCGCCGGGCAAATGGGGCCCGCTGCTCATCTACCCCCACTCGCTCGACTTGTACGCGCTCGAGCGCGGCACCTCGTGCGATTCGTACCTCAGGGCGTGCGTGGAGGCGCTGCCGGGCATCGCGGGCCTGCTCATCTGCGCGTACGCGGAATCGCTCGGGTCGATCAACCTGCCCGGCGCCTTCCGCGAGGTGCGCTTCGCCTCGGACTGCGACTGCGTTGAGGACTATATGCTCGCCGGGGCGAGACTCGAGCGCGTCGTGCTGCCAGTCGGCGTGAGGGAGGTCGGCCAACACGCGTTCGCCTGGAATCGCGGCCTCTGCGATCTCGTGATCGAGGGGGACATCTCGCGCATCGCCGGCTGGGCCGCCGATGCGTTCGAGGACTGCCCGTGCGAGGAGGAGTACCTGGAACTGCGCCGCAAGGCGCAAGCCGAGTGAAGCGCCTCTCCTCCTCCCCCGTCACGATCCTGTTGTCCGTGCCACCGATCACCAGCGTCGGGCAAGTGATGCCGGCAAGTTGCCCTTAGGCGTCGTGCATCACGCACGACGCCGCTTGCGTCAGGAACCAAACGAAGGCAACGGCTTTCCCTGTTTAAGCTTTTTCAGCGTCGGATTCTCCTCCAACGCTTGCAGCTGCCATCTCGCCATGGCGTTCAGAGCTTCGGCGCGCTCCGGGCGGGAGAGCCCCCTGCGAACGAGTTCGGCATTCATGCTCTCCAGGTTTGCGAGCACCACCAGCTGATCGAGCGTCGCGCAGTCGCGCACGTTCCCCTCTTCGTCTGGATTCTCGTCGCGCCACGGCTTAGCAGTCTTTCCAAAAAGAGCCACGTTGAGCACGTCGGCCTCGGTCGCATAAACAAACGAAGCGGCTTTGCCCTTCAGGTCGGGAACCAGGCTCTCCTTGATGGCATCGGTGTGAATCCGGTAATTAAGCTTGGAGAACAGTCGCCTTTCGTTCCACTCGAGCGACAACCTGCTGGTCTCGTCTGCCTTCAGGCGCTCGTAATCTTTGATGACGTAGAGCTTGAACTTCGGAGAGACCCAAGACGCAAATTCGAATGCGATGTCGACGTGGGCATAGGTGCCTCCGCCATACCGACCACGTTTCGTGCGTATGCCGATTGCCCCCGTCTCTCTTATCCATTTCGTCGGAGTCATGACAAAGTAATTCGCTCCGGCTTCTTTTTTAAACCCGTCGAATTCGACGGAATTAAAACTCGGATTGTGCATGCTCTCCCACACACCAAGGAACTCAATTGTGTTGCGGCTGCGCATCCAGTTTTTCACAACATCATCTGGATGGTCGCTCAGATACCTAGCGATGTCAGTCAAGGAGATGTAGTCATCCATTCCGCCCGTGGTTTCAACGCTTATCACTATACCCAA
>JAFRJC010000076.1 GCA_017432445.1 Eggerthellaceae bacterium
AGGAATAGTCTCGGGCTACGCCGAACGCAAGCGCGGCGGGAGCGAGGACACGAGTTCCTGACCGCGCTCCACGCGGTCAGGAAATAGTTCTGGAAGCGTGTTCGGGGGCAAGCTTAAGCGTGCCCGACCTCGCTGAAAACGAGCCACTGGCTCGTTTTCCGGGCGCTCGGTCCAACTGCCGCGCTGAAGTGAGGAGTGGTTAGCACGCGCTAATCCTGAGGCCACATGCCGCCATCCCGCCAATACGGGCGGTCTATCCTGCTACGCCCTGTTAGATTTCTTCGAGTTGGATGTTGCCGGAGATGGGATCGAAAACGCCTGGTTCAAGGTCGTAGAGCTCGTTGATGATTTCGGCCGTGAAGATATCGTCCGCAGTGCCCTGTGCACACACGCAATCGCCTTTGATGCACATGACGTAGTCGCTGATCTTGCGCGCCAGCGGCAGCTCGTGCAATGACATGATGACGGCAACGTCACGCGTGCGCACCAAACGGCGCAGCACGTTCAGCAGCTCGATTTGGTAGTGGATGTCCAGGTAGTTCGTCGGCTCGTCAAGCATGATGATGTGCGGCTCCTGCGCGATTGCGCGTGCAAGCATGATGCGTTGACGCTGACCGTCGGAAATCTGCATGAAGTCGCGATCGCGCAAATCCCACACATGCACCATATCCATAGCCTCGCGCACCTTTTGCCGGTCCTCATCGTCGAGAATACCCAGCCGTCCCGTGTAGGGATAGCGGCCCGTTTCAACAATATCGGCGCACGTGAGCAGCTCAGTGCGCATGCGCTCAGTCAGCATGACCGACAGCTCCAACGAAAGCTCATGCGCTGACAACTCGCTCACGGGGCGCCCCGAGATGTACACTGTGCCACCGATGGAGTCGAGGTAGCCCACGATGCTTTTCAGGATGGTGGACTTGCCCGCACCATTCGGCCCTATGAGCGTGAGGATTTCTCCCGCATGCAGCTGGATGTTCACGTCGTTGATGAGCGGTTTGCCATCGTATCCGACGACGAGGTCTTTGGTCTCCAGATAAATCGGCCGTTCCGTCATCGCTTGGACTTCTCTCTACGCAAAAGGATGCTGATGACGATCGGGGCTCCGAAAAGCGCCGTCACAGCTGAGATGGACACTTCGGTTGGCGCAAAGGCCGTGCGCGCGATGAGGTCGCAAAACAGGCAGAATATTGCCCCACCGAAGAACGCTCCGGGAATCACCACAAGCGGCTTGGACGTACCGAGCGCCCGCTTGATGACATGCGGCACCGCGATGCCCACGAAGCTGATAGGGCCGGCGAACGCCGTCACGGTAGCGGCCAGCAAACTGGACAGCAGTATGAGCGCGATGCGGAAAAAGCGGATGTTAACCCCCATGCTGCGCGCATACTGTTCGCCAAGCTGGAACGCGCCGATTGGCTTCGACAGGCAGAACACGGCGGCGGCGCTCACGACAACCACGGCCGTCATAATGCCAATATCGCTCCAATTGGTGCCCGAAAAGCTACCGAGCGACCAGTTTTTCAGGTTCACGATGTTGGCATCCGATGCGAACGTGATGAGGAAGTCGGTTATTGCCGTGCAAATGTAGCCGATCATGACGCCGGCTACGATGAGCATCGACATCGAGTTTATACGCCGCGACACGAGCAACACGAAGAGCATTGCTATGAGCGAGCCAACGAACGCCGAGATGATGAGCATGGCATTTGTCATAACACCCGTGCTACCCACGACCAGAATCATGACAATAGCAACAACCAGCTTAGCTCCCGAACTGATACCGAGAATAAACGGGCCTGCGATGGGATTGTTGAAGAACGTCTGCAGCAGGAAACCCGAGAGCGCCAGCGCGCCGCCGAGAAGCGCCGCCGCAATAAGGCGCGGGACGCGGAGGTTCCACACTATTGCGTAATTGGGATTGCTTTCGTTGTGCCGTACGATGATATCCCACAAATCGACGTCGACCGTGCCGATAACCAAGTTCAGGCTTGCGAACACCACGAGCAGCACCGCTAACGCCGAGAATACGATCGTTACGCGCCTATGCCGCACGCTTCTGCCAAACGCCTCGTCTATGTCGCTTTGTCTCTGCATTAGCTTAGCTTGTGTACGTAGGTGGTATCAGCACCCGACCCAGTAATCGCCGCATTGAAATCAGCGATGATACTACCCGTCTGCATCATCTGCTGATACATGTTTTGATCGGTCACCCACACGTTGCCGTTTTTCACTGCAGCAAAATCAGCAATCATCGCATTTTTCGCTACCAGGTCGTCAACGCTGGCAATGCTCCCATCAATGGATGCATTATAGATGATGAGGTCGGCATCTTTGGCGATGGCATAGAACTGTTCCATTTCAAGCGTGACGCTCGACGTATTGCCTTCACCCTCTTCAAGCGAATCGAAGATATACGAACCTCCAGCCTGCTCGATCATCTTCGTCACATAGTCGCCAGGCTTGCGCACGATAGCGGCCCCGTTGGAATTGATGTAGAAGAAGGCGACGGTCTTACCTGTTGCAGTGCTGTCGATGTTCTTTACTTGGGAAACCTGCTTGTCAAAGAGATCCTTTGCGTCGTCTTCGCGATCCATCATCGCTCCGTAGCACTTCACCCACTCGGTTCGGCCAAGGGGCTCGTTCTCGTAGCTCGACATCTCGGTGAACACGGGGATGCCCAGTTCGATGAGCTTTTCACGGACAGAAGGCGTGTGATTGATCATCGTGGATTCCACGGCGAGGCGCACACCCTTACTCAACAGTAGCTCATAATCAGGCATGCTGTACTTGCCGCCGTACACGATCTTGCCCGACTCCATGGCCTTGACGGCTGAGTCGATATGCCAGTTTTCTTGGGATATACCCGACACCGTAATGCAGTCGAGCGCGTCGAGCGCGTCGAACAGGCACATGGTATCGGATGCAACCAGATACAAATCACCAAGCGGTTGCTGGATGATCACGATGTCTTCGCTGATTCCCTCCGGCACGTCCGCCCCCTCGGGCACGGTGAGATAACGCCCGCCATCCGATAGGCAGAACAGCTTGTAGCCGCCATCGAAGTAATCCACCGTGAAGCAGGTTGCGTAATCGAGCTTGAGAGAGTCCTTGACTTCCCACCCATTGCCCAAATCAACGTCATGGAAATTCTCGACCTGCGTGGTCGTAGGCCCATCGGACGAGGCAGAAGCTGCACTTGCCGACGAAGCATCTGCCAAGGTGTCGCTGGAATCTGCCTGACTAGACGAGGAAGACGCGCAGCCCGCAAACGCCATCATGCAGCATGCAAGCAGCATCGCTGCGAAGGACAAGGATATCGGTCGGAGGCGATAGCGGACGCGTCCTGCGTTAAAGCTGCTGATTAACATAGTACTCCGTTCAAAAAAGCATCAAGGGTACTTCCCCTTGAATGATTACGCCTGCTGCAACGTCGCCAGATCGAAGTGGATAACGTAATCGATCATGTGCGGTTCGCTCATGGCCGTGGTTTCAGCCTGGATAGGAAGCTCGTCCGCGAGCTCGGCGAGCGGAATTTGGAACGTCGAATTACCCGCACGGGGGACGGGCAGGTACTGCTCGCCGTTGACGATCATCTGGTCGTAGTTGGGGCTTGACCATACCACCACGGCCGTTATGTCGCCTTCGATGACGTTGATCTGCATCGGGCTTTCCACGTATGCCTTACCACTACCACCTTCTAGGGTTACTTCGACAGTGTACTCGCCGTCCTCGAGGGCAGATGGATCGACGGCACCTGCGGCAGCGCTTGCAGCCGCACTGGCCTCAGAGCTTGCAGCCGAGGCCTCGGAGCTTGCGGTCGAAGCCTCCGCCGAACCGCTCGCCGTGCCTGACGAGCAAGCCACGCAGAGCGCTAAAGCGCACGCGGCCAGAAGGGCGGTCAAAAGCGGTAGGAACTTCTTCATATCGATATCCTTTCCTCAGATTGCTCGGAAATGAGAAATGTCTCACAAAAGCGAAATTCCTCATTCCCGGACAGTCCCGAAAAACGTGAAGATGAGCCGGGCGCGAAAGCTCCCGGCTCATCGCTTGCTTCACAGCTTAGCAGCTCAAACTACTGAATCTGGGCAAGGGCGTCAGCCACGTGCTTGACATACAGATCCTGGACGGCAGTGATCTCGCCAAGGCCATTGATCTGGCAGTCGACGGAATCAAATGCGCCAGCAGCGGTGAACTGGCTGTACCAGGACTCTTCGTCCTCAGGATCGGCCATGTCGTTGTTGGCATGGTCGCCAGCGACGACCATCAGCGGACGCAGGATGACGTTCTTGAAGCCAGCATCCTTGACCTTGCCGATGACGACGGAGCACTCGGTGTCCTCGGGCTCGCCCTCGACAGTGCCGACGAAGACGTTCTTGTAGCCAAGCTCGTCCATCACGGTCTGCATCTGGTTGTAGGTGATGTTGGCCTCATGCGACGTGCCATGGCCCATGAGCACCAGAGCGGAATCCTCGGGCACGGCAGCGGCGGCAACGACAGCCTCGGCAACGGCCTTCTTGTCGTCGTTGATGACGGTGGGATCAGCGCCCACCTCGCCGAGCAGCGGCTCGGCGACGACAATGTTCATGTCAGCCTTGTAGGGCTCGAGAGCAGCGACTACCTCATCGTACTCGGCGCCTTTCATGAGATGCGTCGGGGCGATGACGAGGTTCTTCACGCCAGCTTCCTTGGCGAGATCAAGAGCCTGCTGCATGTTGTTGATCTGCTCGCCATCACGGGCGGCAATATGGTTGATGATGATCTGGGCGGTGAAGGCGCGGCGCACGGACCAATCGGGGTTCGCAGCCTGGATTGCCTTCTCAATAGCGCCGATCGTGGCAACACGGTTGTCGTTGAACGACGTGCCGAAGCTCACGACCAGAATCTCGTTCTCGCCCTCGGGGGCGGTGGCCAGCGGATCGTCTGCAGATGCATCACCGGTGTCGAGACCGAAGTAATCGGCTTCCTCGACGAGAGCCTTCTGGTCGTCGGTCAGGGCATCCCAAGCGGTCTTGGCAGCAACGCAGTCAGCATCGGTGGTGTCGGTGCGCTCCTGGACCTGGATAGCGGCGATTGCCTCGTCAACGGCTGCTGCTGCAGCAGCGTCGGCATCAGCGGCTTCAGAGGAAGCAGCTTCGGACGAAGCGGCCTCGGACGAAGCGGCCTCGGACGAAGCGGCCTCGGAGGAAGCAGCGCTAGCGCTCTCGCTTGCCGCGGAGGAGGAGCCACCCGAAGACGCGCAGCCCGCACATACGACGGCCAAGCATGCCGCAACGGCGACTGCGGCAACGGTCTTAATCAGTTTCATCGTTTTCCTTCCCTCATGGGTATACGTTTACTTGGATACAGGAGAAGACACGGTTACCTTATGGTCGTACCAGTTGCCTTTCGCGCCGAGGATTGCAACATCGAACGGCTCGTCGAGCACTGGCACGGGAACATCAAATCCATACACCTCCTTTGTAGATCCATCGTCGTAGGTAACCGTATCGGTAGTTGGCTGAATCCATCCCGCTTCGTCAGCTTCGGCCTGTTCGGCCGTACCGGCGTAGAGGTTGACGATCTTCTTCGAAACGAGGGTGATGTGCACGGTCATGCCTTCATCGGACACCGTAAGAGTTCCCTTGCCATCGCTCGTCTCGTTGAGATGGAACATGCTGCTGTCGGTTGTCACGTCGACTTCGTAATCGCCTTTTTCTAGCCCGGCTTGGGAAGCGCTGACTGAAGGCGAAGATGCAGACGAGGAGGTAGATGCAGAAGAGCAACCGCAAGTAGCAAGACAGGCAATCAAGCCTATGATGAGGATTACAAGGCTTACGCGCTTCTTCATTTTTGCCCTCGCTCAACGTCTCAGAGAGACGCCCTCGTCTCAACCGCCGCATGGCGGGTCGGGCAAAGGGGAAGACCATGCCTGCAGAGCCACGGCATGGCACGCGAGCACGTACCATATTACATCGTCGGGGTTCACAACGATGTAACTAACTCTGCCGGCAGATTGGGTAACCTGGCTTAGCTTTGCGCCTTACAGTAATGGCCCTTGCTCGGGATTTTCACCCGATTCCCCCAACTCGACCGCTTATGCGGTGCGATTACTGCCTAGTAGTACAGTTTCAATGTAAACGTCCCAATTATAATCCCTTGCTTATGGCAATCTTTGACGATTTCGGTTTCTTTTAATAATCGCTTTCATTTTTTTGGTCAAATCGCCGAAAGATTAGCGGTCACATTAGAGGATTTAACAGCTACACTAGCCGTACTGAACTCGCAATATAAATAGATTTTATATCATAGGGCAAGCTTTAATTGCGATACCGCGCGAATAGCTAGTGAATACGTCAAAGTTGTACACGGGGGGAACGCCTTGAAGCCGAACATCGAGCGAGCTGGCGAAGCTCAAAAGTCAGATAGCCTAGACGGTCAGTATGCGATTTCGCTCTCCGACGTATTGCTCGCTTGTCTCGCAGGAAATCAAACGAGCGTTGATGACCTTCACGTGCTCGCCCAAACTTGCGACAGCCCCTATGCGCTCGTCATGCTCAAACCTGCATCACATCGAGGATTCGTTCACGTGCAGAGCATCGTCGACCTCGCCATAAGCATGCGCATCCGCTCAATCGAGGCCCAGCTCGAAAATGAAATCGTGATGCTTCTCGCAAGCGAAGATTCCTCCTGCCTTGCCGAAGCCGTCGAGGAAAAGGGAATGGCAGGTAAGGTTGCAATGGCTATTTCGCTGCCCTTCGCTTCGCTTAGCGCAATTTCCCTGCAGTACGAGCTGCTTTCCTATTGCTTCGACTCTATTCAAGATGCCGGGATCGTCAAAGCAGAAAACAAAGCTTTCTCGTTTTTGACCTCTCAGATCTCGTCTGCCATTGAAACGGAAAGCCTGCTCCATCCCGCGATTGCAAAACTTGCCCATTACGACCAGATGAACCAGTCCAACCTGTTGAATACTCTGAAAGTGTACCTCGACCACGATCGCAACGCCCAACGTTGTGCAAACTTGCTCTACCTGCACCGCAACTCGCTGCAATATCGCGTACGACGCATACAGGAAATTGCCAACGTCGATTTGGACGATCCCGAGGAGCGCGCTTACCTGCGCCTTTCGTTCATGCTCTGCAATTAGGATGCCTTAAAGGACGCGGCTTCTTGTCCCCCCGCCGCTATCGTTCTGGAATCGGAGAGAGCGAGCGCTCCAGTATACCTTTGGCTTTGGCTATGGTCATGCCGTAGTTTGTAAACGGCACGCTCTGAGCAGCGCAAATCTCTGCACGGTGTTGCATCTCACGGTCGTTCAGCATGCATCCTCCACAGTGAACCACAACGCTAAATGCGCCCAAATCTGAAGGGAACTCTCTTCCCGCTGTAAATTCGAACTTGGGATTCGCCCCGCTCAAGTGTCGAATGAGAGCAGGGAGCTTCACTGTTCCGATGTCTTCGCACTGACGATGATGGGTGCATCCTTCAGATATGAGCACGACATCTTCGTCGGTCAGGTTATCGAGTACATCGACCGCCTGTATCTGCGTTTTAAGCGTTCCCTTGTAACGCGCCATCAGTATGGAAAAGGAGGTGAGCGGCATCTCATCCGGCACGATGGCGGCCACTTCACCGAATGCTTGGGAATCCGTCACGACGAGCTTCGGTGGTTCTGCTAGAGATTTGAACATGGATGGCAAACCCTCGACCGAAGCGACGCAGGCAAGCGCTCCTGATTCGATGCAGTCGCGAATCACTTGCTGTTGAGGCAGTATGATGCGGCCTTTAGGCGCAGCGGAATCTATCGGCACGACCAGTACAACCACATCCCCAAAACCAACGAGGTCCGATACGAGCCTCTTCTTCACAAGTGCTCTGTCACCGAGCGCGGCTATGGTCTCTTTTAGCGCGTTGACTCCTGTCCCTCTCGTCGATGACGTAGCCACATTCGCAAAACGACATCCTTCCTCATCGGTGCAAGCAGGAGTTTCCGTTACCGCTCCTTCGGGGATAAGGTCCGCTTTGTTCCATGCGATGACGTAGGGCACGTTTCGCTTGCGGAACGTTTCGACGAGCTTTTCATCAACCACCCCCATGCCCTTGCTCGCATCGACGACGAGCACGGCAACATCGGTGGAGTCGAGGGCGCGCAATGCTTTCTTGACGCGCAATTCACCAAGCTCTCCCTCATCGTCGAGGCCAGGCGTATCGATTATCAACACAGGCCCCACGGGTAAAAGCTCCATGGCTTTTCGCACTGGGTCGGTCGTCGTGCCCGCCACGTCCGAAACGACAGCGAGATCCTGCCCCGTCACAGCATTGACGAGGCTGGACTTCCCCGCATTACGCACACCGAAGAAACCAACGTGCAGCCGTTCTCCCGAAGGTGTTTCGTTTAACCCTGCCACTTTGCTCCCATCATTCCACTTCCGCTTCCAACGCTGAGACAGCCCGCCTCGGGACTAGAACCGGAAATCCCTCGCATCTCCGCTTTTAATCGATTCGATGTTCGCCCTGCACAGCGCACGGCGATGCTCATCGGGAATCTTCTCGAGTTCTTCGGCGATCTTGAGCCAGCCCTTTTCCGCAGTCTCGATTGATGCGTAATCCACCAGGTACTCCGACAGCGTCATGAGAGCATTGGGATGGCAGTAATTTAGTATTTCGCCTGATTTGCAGAAGCTCATGAAGCGATCGCCCGTCCGCCCGGCGCGATAGCATGCGGTGCAGAAGCTCGGAATATGGCCGTTGTCCATGAGCCAGCTGATGACCTCGTCAAGCGTGCGCTGATCGCTCACGTCGAATTGCTCGGTATCGTGTGGGCGTTCCTCTTCGATATAACCGCCCACGCTTGTGCGAGAACCGCCAGAGATTTGCGAAATGCCATACTGGAGCGCTGCGGCACGCACTGCCTCGGATTCGCGTGTCGAAATGATCATGCCCGTATAAGGCACGGCAACCCGTATGAGCGCGATGATCTTCTCGAACATCTCATCGGGAAAGCCGTTGTCGAACACCTCTGGATCGATATCCATGGCCGGCTTCACGCGCGGCACGCTGATGGTATGGGGGCTGACGCCGTATGCAGCTTCGAGATGCTCGGCATGCATGAGCAAGCCTACCAGTTCGTATTCGTAACCCTCCAGCCCGAAGAGCACTCCAAGCCCAACATCGTCGATGCCGGCCTGCATGGCGCGGTCATGCGCCTCGGTATGCCAGCAGTAATCGGACTTGGGGCCAGTAGGATGAAGCTCTTCGTAACGGGCGCGATTGTACGTCTCTTGGAATAGGATGTACGTACCGATCTCTGCCTCTTTGAGCATGCGGTACTCATCGATCGTCGTTGCGGCGATGTTCACGTTTACACGGCGGATAGCACCGTTGCGATGCTTGATGGAATAGATGGTCTGCATAGACTCGAGGATGTACTCAATCGGGTTATGCTTTGGGTCCTCCCCCGCCTCGATGGCCAAACGCTTATGACCCATATCCTGCAGTGCGATCACTTCGGCGCGAATCTCGTCCTGCGTGAGCTTACGGCGTGGAATCGCGCGGTTCTTGGCATGATAAGGGCAGTACAAACAACCGTTCACGCAGTAGTTTGAGAGATAGAGCGGGGCAAACAACACAATACGGTTGCCGTAATAGGCCAACTTTATCTGACGGGCAAGCCGCTTGATCTCGGCATTTATCTGTGGATCATCGCACATAAGCAACACTGCCGCCTCGCGGTGAGTGATACAAGTGCAGTGCTCCTCCTTCGGGGCAACGTTAGGATGCGCTTTGGCGAGAATTGAGTGACAGAGCTCCAAGTCGTCCTTGTGAGCTTTGGCAAACTCTAGCGTGTCCAAAATCTCCTGGTGGTTGATGAACTCGTCGGCATGCGGCGATTTCACATCGTATATCGCCATAGTACGCTCCTCTTCCTTTAACTGCTCCGAAGGAGGCTTTCCTTCGGTTCGGCATAGATCATTTCGGATCACCACGGTCGACGACAAGCCGTCGGCCTATCGATTCCATGCGGGCTTCGAGGTCTTCCTTGCATTCGGCTGCAACATCCCCTGCATGCACTTTGTTGTCGTACAGCTCATAATCGACACGCACGTCTGCTGGGGAAAGATTCGGCATGACCACATTCGCGCCTGCCAGTATCCCCTTCTCTCGTCCTGCTGCGTCTATCGTGCCGAGTGCAGTGGTCGCGGGAAGTAAAATAGTAGGTTTGATTAGGCGAATCAGCGAAAGCAAAAAGCATGTCAACTCGACCGTGCCACCTGGGAACTGCGCGAACGGAGTGGCGTGATGCGGTACATACGGACCGATTCCACACATCTCGGGACTGAAGTCCTCAATGAACTTCAAGTCCGCCGCAAGGTCAGCTGACGTCTGGAAAGGCGAGCCCACCATGAAGCCGACGCCGACCGTGAAGCCTGCGGCGCGCAGGTCGCGCAGGCACCGCATGCGGTTCTCGTACGACATCGAGCGCGGGTGCAGCTTGCGGTAGTGCTCGCGATTTGCCGTCTCGTGGCGCAAGAGGTAGCGGTCCGCTCCCGCCTTTCGAAGCATGCGGTAGCTTTCCGTCGAGCGCTCTCCAACCGACAATGTGACAGCGCAATCGGGATGCGCTCCTTTAATGGCGCTGATTATGTCGCAAAGCCACTCGTCGGTCGTTTCCGAATCCTCTCCTCCCTGCAAGACGAACGTCCTGAAGCCCAAATCGTAACCCTCCTCTACGCAAGCCATGATTTGCTCGTGCGTAAGGCGGTAGCGACGGCAACTCGCGTTTCCCCTGCGAATGCCGCAGTACAGGCAGTTGTTCTTGCAATAGTTAGTGAATTCGATGAGCCCGCGCGTGTACACGGCATCACCGTACACACGCTCGCACTCAACCCGGGCCCGTCGAGCAAGCTCTGCAGCCACTTCGGGCGTACGGCGCGAAATGAGCTGCTCATAGCCCTCGGATGAAAGGCTGTGCCTTTGTTCCAATTGATCTATGAGCAGCTCGTGTTTCATAGTCTAGAAACGAGCCGCCGAAATCGGCTCGGCGGCTCATGCATGTTAGATATCCCAGGTTTCCTGATCGGTATGGAGCCACTCGTGGGAAGTATGGGACAAGGGCTTCTCGAGCCAACCCTCGTACAGCTTGAGGATGTCCGGATTCTCATGCGAGTAGCGCAGCGTGTCTGCCTCGTCGAGCGCGTTCAGGTTGGCAGCACGCTCTTTTGCGAGTTCCTTGTTGAACTCGATGGGCTGGCCGCCGCCGCCAACGCATCCGCCAGGGCATGCCATGATCTCGACGAAATCGAGATCGACTTCACCCGCCTCGATGGCGTCGAGCAGTTTGGCCGTGTTGCCCAAGCCGCTGGCAACGGCGATACGCACAGGCGTGCCGGCCACATCGAGCTCCTTGGTTATCCAAGGCTTCTCGGGGGTCGACTCAGTCGTGTCGCAAGCCGAAAAATCAGGATTGGAGCCTGTAATCAGGAACACCGCCGAACGCAAAGCGGCTTCCATGACGCCACCCGTACGACCGAAGATCGTCGCTGCGCCAGTGGACAGACCAAGCGGGCTATCCCAATCGGTCTCTTCGAGCGCGTTGCAGTCGATGCGGAACATCTTGAGCATACGGTCGAACTCGCGCACCGTGAGCACGGCATCGACGTCGGAACCCTGTTCTGTAGCCAATTGCGGAACGCTGCATTCGTACTTCTTGGCAACGCACGGCATGACGGAAACGACGAATATGCGCTTGCCTGCTTCCTTGGCCTCGGCAGCCAGGGTGTTCTTGACAACTGCGCCTTCCATCTGATGCGGCGATTTTGCGCTGGACAGCCGGCCGACGAACTGCGGGTAATGCAGTTTGGCGAAACGCACCCAACCGGGGCAGCAGCTCGTGAACATCGGCCGCGGCTTGTCTGACGACATGAACTCGACGAACTCGCTTCCCTCTTCCATGATGGTGAGGTCGGCAGCGAAGTCGGTGTCGAACACCTTGTCGAAACCGAGCGCACGCAACGCAGATGCCATACGGCCAGGAGTTGCGTCTTCGCGGGCAACGCCCACGCCCTCACCCCATGCAGCACGGACGGCAGGGGCGACCTGCACGACGGTCATGACCTCTGGGTCGAGGAGGGCGTCCATGACTTTAGCCGTGTCATCGCGGGCTGTGAGGGCACCAGTCGGGCAGTGCGTGATGCACTGGCCGCACAAAGCGCAGCCTGCGGCATTGATGGGCAGGCCTTCCTTGACCATGACGTTCATATTCGGACCGGCACCGGAATGCTCCCACACCGAGCAGTACTGCACCTTGGCGCATTCGGCCACGCAACGCATGCATTTGATGCATTTAGAAGCATCGCGGATCAGCGGGAAGCTCTCGTCCCACAAAGCCTTCTCAGGTAGGTACCACTCCGAGTCCTCCACATTGAAGTCGCTTGCGAGCGCACGCAACGCGCAGGTTTCCTGGCGCACGCATGCACCGCATTCGTAGCGGTGACCCTCCATGAGCGTCTGGACATTAGCACGACGAGCGGCGACAACATGCGGGGCCGCCGTCTTTACCACCATGCCCTCACGTACCTGCGTATTGCAGGACGCCACGAGTTCGCCGTCGCATTCGACCAGGCAAACACGGCATGAGGCGATATCGTTAAGACCCTTCATCCAACACAGGGTCGGGATGTCAGCCCCTGCCAAGCCGCAAGCATCGAGCAGCGTCATGTCCTCACTTGCTTGGATTTCCTTGCCATCGATGATCAGGTTTACCATTGCTCCAGCCCCCTTCCGGTCAATGCGCCAATGCCAAACACGTCACAGCGTAGACAGCGTCCACACTCTTGAACGGCCTCTTCCTTCGTCATGGGCAGCTCAACATGCCCGAAATCATGCCTACGACGCTGAATGGGACGCTCGGGCACTGCAACGCGCCCGTACGCCGTACGATCGTTGGGACGCGCGGGAGGCACTTCCGCGCCGCAGTCGAGTTCATGGCTGAAGCCGAGATACTCGTCGATGTTGCGTGCGGCAGTCTTGCCAGCCGCGATTGCCATAATGACGGTCTTGGGTCCCCACTGGCAGTCTCCGCCGACGAAGACGTTGTCGAAACCATCAGCCCGCAGATAATCGTCTGCAACGAAACGCGTCCGCTCGGCCTTCATGCCGAACTCCTCGAATGGAGCGCTCTTGATATCCTGGCCGATGGCGATAAGCACGATATCGGCGTCGATGCTCACTTCGGGTTTGTTCGCAGCGACCGGCGCCGGACGTCCGCCCTTGACGGCGCCGATGCGCTGGGGCTGGCAGATGAGCGCGCCAACTGAACCCTCTTCGTTGGGCTCTATGCGCACAGGCGCTTGGAGGACGACCATCTCGACCCCTTCGGCCAACGCCGCATGGACTTCCTCTTCAAGCGCCGTCATGTCTTCGAGCCTACGACGATACGCTACAACGACCTCGTTTGCACCTGCACGCACGCTCGTACGCGCGCAGTCCATGGCGACGTTGCCACCGCCGATGACCACGACGTTCTTGCCGGTGAAATCGGGCACTTCTCCATCGCCGGCTTTTTCGAGCAGTTCTACTGCGCTCATCACGCCTGGAAGATCGACCCCGTCGATTTTGAGGCTCTTGCCACCCTGTGCTCCCACGGCAACGTATACGGCATCGTACTCGTCCGCAATTCGCTTCATCTCGGCATCGTCAATGATGTGCTCCATTTTTACTTCGATGCCACCTACGCTCAAGATTGCCCGAATGTCCTCGTCGAGCCGCTCGCGCGGGAAGCGATAGGCGGGAATGCCGTAGCGCATCATGCCGCCTAGCTGTTTGCGGCCCTCGAACACCGTCGCGTCATGGCCCATAAGAGCGCTGAAATAGGCGCAGGTCATACCAGACGGACCACCGCCGATGACGGCGATGCGCTTTCCGGTGGACTCTGCTCGCTCGGGTACGGGAACTTGATCGGCCGCGATTGTGTCGACGGCATACTTCTTTATGCCCCGAATGTTGAGCGGCGCATCGACAAGCGTTCGGCGACAACGCTCCTCGCACGGATGCTCGCATACAAGCGCGCAGGCTGTCGGGAACGGATTGTCTTTGCGGATCATCTTGATGGCGCCGGCGCAGTCGCCCTCCTGGGCGAGCGCGATGTAGGCGGGAACGTTGACGTGAGCCGGACACAGCGTAACGCACGGAACGGTCTGCTCGGTCTCGTCGGCGCACATGCCACGCTCTACATGGCTTTCGAATTCGCCCTTGAATGTATCGAGACCCTGGAGCACTAGTTCGCCCGCATGGTATCCGATGGCGCAATCGGCGGTATCGCAGAGCAATTGCGCACGCTTGCGGATATCACGCAAAGTATCCTCGCTGGCTTGGAAACTCAGAACTGCCTCGAAATCGGCAAGGATTTTCGGGATGCCCTCACGGCATGGCGTGCATTTTCCGCACGTCTGCGCTGCGCAGGTCTGCAGGAGCGACTGCTGCACTGCAATCGGGCATGTGCCAGGCGGCATTGACTCCACACGCCGCATGAATGGGTCCAAGAACGCCTTCACGCGTTCGGCGTCCTTGGCATACGAGCCGATAGAAAGCAGGCTCATTGTGTCCCCCTCTCTCTAAGGAAACATCTCTCATTCACTATGCAGTTAAAGAATTAAGATTTTTTTGACTGTCAGAGAACTGGTCACGTAAACCCTAACCGACAGCCTGCGTGAAAATGCTTGTCGCTATCTCATAATGATATACTCCTTAATACCATATGAGACGCATGGCCCCATATGCCTCAAAACGGCACGGTGTCCCTCGGTTCATATGGTTCTCGCATCGGGCTTTTAAAGCCCCCGGATAGAGTTCCGTGCGAAGTAGAGCGGCAACTCTGCTTCGCGCGCTATCCGGAAACTTATCGTGATTATAATATCTAATTCCAATAGAAGTAGCTAATAGAAATGCTCTATGGGCTCACCTCTCCAATAACCGATATTCCCTACACGATTAGTGCCCAACTTGGTTGAAACCCGCAGGTAGCAAGCGTACTAGTACAAAACTCGGGACTTAGGAATAATTGCGCAAGTTGCGAGCCACCATAAACAAACATCCCATCCCCTATGTTCGCGGGATGGGATGTCGAAACCTGAAGACGGCCTCCTTTGATCAGCAGCCTTCGTTACTACTTCCTGCTACAACATAAATGCGGTACGTGACAGGATTAACTCACGCCACATACCGCATCATACGAGAGCCGACAAGCAGGATCTTATTATGCGTTCTTCTTGCGATAGGAGATCCAGTAGACCATGCCGACCATAATGGCGCCACCGACGATGTTGCCAAGCGTAGCGAAGGCGATGTTGTATGCGCAACCGCCCGCTGTAACCGTCTGCATGATAGCATCGAGCTTGGCAGCGTCGATATCGCCCACATAGCCATACGTGTTCAGCGCGGCAACGCCCATGGGCAGGAAGAACATGTTTGCAACGCAGTGCTCAAAACCGCAGGCGACGAATGCGATGACCGGGAACATGGACGTGAACACCTTGTCGATGACAGTACGCCCCGCAAAGCCCATCCAAACAGCCAGGCACACGAGCCAGTTGCACATGATGCCGCGGAAGAAGATCACTGCCGGCGAAAGCGAGATCTTGCCGTAAGCGACGTTGATCATGGCATTTCCGACAGCTCCCCCATTCATGCCGGCGAAGTTGCCGCCAATCAGAATGGCAACGATGATCAGGGAACCGACGAGGTTGCCCAGATAGACGACGACCCAGTTCTTCAGGACGTCCAGCCAGCTGATCTTGCCGTCTGATGCAGCGCAGACCATCAGACAGTTGCCGGTAAACAGCTCGGCACCCGCCACGATAACGCACAGCAGACCCAGCGAGAAGGCCACGCCGCCAAGCACCTGGGAAGGCGCCCAGCTCAAGGTGGTATCGCCCTTCGTGAGCAACATGAACGTGGCACCCGTGGCAATGAGCATGCCCGCCATGATGCCGAGCGTGAACGCACGGCCTGCAGGCAGTTTCGCCTTGCCGATTGCAACGTTCATTGCTTGGGTGAGAATTGCAGCTCCCCCGCGGCAATCCGGCTTGGTCGCCGCTACGTCTTCTGCAGTAATATCTGCCATAATTACCCCTTCCCGATGACATATCTACCCACACGTCACCGCACTAGACAAATGTTTACCCATTGTGCCACAAAGTGGCCAATAGGCAAGTCAATTATTCCCGAAGCGTCCAGAAGAGACGCTCGATGCGAGCCCCACTCCTTCTATAGGGCTCGCAACACTCTTGACTTCGAATGCCAAGAGTAGAATCGGCGCCGGTAAAAACCTTTTACGCCTTAAAAAGCGACAGCGCTTCGGCTCGCGTCTTCTCGCTATCCGCAAACGATCCGCGAACTGCACTCGTCACAGTAAGAGAGCCTGGCTTGCGAATGCCCCGAGCTGTCATGCACATGTGCTCTGCCTCGACGACGACGAGAACGCCCAGCGGATCGAGCGATTCCATGATCGCGTCTGCGATCTGCGAGGTCATGCGCTCCTGAACCTGGGGCCTGCGGGCAAAGCCGTCCACGCAACGGGCGAGCTTGGAAAGGCCGGTGATGCGGCCCTTGCGCGGTATGTAGGCGACATGCGCCTTTCCGTTGAACGGCAGCAGATGATGCTCGCACATCGATGTAAACGGGATGTCGCGCACGATGACCATCTCCTCATGGCCATCTTCATGGAACTGCTTCAAGAGGTGCTTCGAGGGATCGTCGTACAAACCCGCAAATATTTCCTGGCAAGCACGAGCCACACGTGCGGGAGTCTCCAGAAGCCCTTCACGATCTGGATCCTCGCCAATCGCATACAGGAACTCGCGAATCGCTGCCTCTGCGCGTGCCGAATCGAGTTTGCCATACTCACTGTTTGCCATTGTGATTTCTCCCTCCAAAACCAACCCGTGATGGGGACGATTTTAGCCTCTCTTGCCCGAAAGCGAAACCCTACATTCGTACAGCGCTTGCGAGCCAGCATGATGCAAACCCGCAAGCGCTGAAAAAGACAGTTAGGCGAGCGTACGCTCGGCTGCCTCTACGACATGCTTGGCCAGAATGGCAGTCGTGACGCTTCCGACACCACCGGGAACGGGGGTGATGGCGCCAACAATCGGCTCGACAGCGTCGAAGTCCGTGTCGCCGCAGAGCTTCTGGGCCTCTTCGTCCCAGTTGATGCCCACGTCGATGACTACCTGGCCTTCGCGCACCGAGTCGGCGCCCACGGTGCGGGCGCGACCGACGGCCACGACGAGCACGTCAGCAGCTGCGCACTTGGCAGCCAGGTCCTTCGTGCGGGTATGGCACATCGTCACGGTAGCGTTCGCTGCCTGGAGCATCATGGAAACCGGCTTGCCGATGACAAGCGAGCGGCCCAGGACGGAAACGTTAGCGCCGGAAAGCTCGACACCGTAGAACTTCAGAACTTCCATGCAGGCATCAGCCGTGCAGGGCGGGAAGCCGACGGGGCGGTTTGCGAAAACGCCGTACAGCGAACCCTGGGTGATGCCGTCGGAATCCTTTGCCGGATCCAAGGCGGCGCAAGCGGCAGCTTCGTCCAGATGCTTGGGAAGCGGACGGAACATGAGGCAGCCGTGGATGTTCGGGTCGGTGTTGACCTCGTTGATGGCGGCCATGAGCTCTTCCTGCGTGCAATCGGCAGCCAGGACGAACTTCTTGAGACCCAGGCCCAGGCCCTCGCAGCGCTTGGTGGCACCGCGCTCATAGGACAGGTCGTCATCGCGCTCGCCAACGCGGATGATTGCCAGCGTCGGGGTGACGCCCTTGGCCTTGCAGGCCTCGATGCGGGGAGCAAGCTCCTCGTTCATAGCATCGGCAACGGGCTTGCCCTTCAAAATCTCTGCCATGTGAATGATCCTTTCTGGTGTTTCAACTCGCCGTTCCCGGCGAGGGGGGCGGCTCAGGCCCATTGAAACTCCCGCTCTTCGCTACGGCGAAGCAGCTGCGGAACTCGCTCGCTTCGCTCGCTCAAACAGTCCTCGCTCCCGCTTCGCCTGCGCTCTTCGCAGTTTCAAAGGGGCCTGAGCCGCCCCCTTGCCGGGAACTCCACGAACCAGCTTGCCTCAGTTTACCCGCGGATATAGTCGGTGATCTCGTCGGCAACAGCCTTGGCACGTGGCACATAAGCAAGAAGCTCGTCGGCTTCGGCCTCGAGCTTGGCGGCCAGATCACGGTCAAGCAGGCTCTTAGTATTGATGAACACGTTCAGGGCCGCTGCGCGCATAGCGGCAGCGCTCATGACAGCACCGCACGCAACGTCGCTGATGAGCATCTTGGAACCCTTGACCTTGAGCTCTTCGAGCAGCTCGATGGCCTTGGCGATCTGGCGCATCATTTCGAGAGGAGCTGCCAGCGCGTTGATCGTGGCCTGCTCGAGAACCTCATCATGAGTGGGATCCTCTTTAGGGATCGCATACGCCTTCGAAAGCGGCTCGAAAGCCTCGGCATCGTCAAACACCAAATCAATGAGCTTCGCGCGGATGATGTCGCCTTCAGCGATGATGCGCTGGATGTCTTCTTCGTACTCGGCATACTTCTTCTTGCCGGTCGTGAAGTTCGCAGTCATGTTGCCAAGAGCTACGCCCAAAGCGCCCACGTAAGCCGCGGCTCCGCCGCCGCCGGGAACGCTGATCTTAGCAGCGAGGGCATCGGCGAACTCGATGCAGCTCTTCTCCATCAGTTTCTCTGCCATGTGTTTTCCTTTCCTGAAAGGATGGTAACGCCGCATTGCCGATAAAAGTCAGCGAGGGCGAATCCGGCGAGTGCGCAGGGCCCGCCTTCGAGCCGACGCGTACTTTAAGTACGCGAGGTTCGAAACAAGGGCCTTGCGTACCGCCAGATTCGCCCGCAGCGTCAAGCAGTTACGCCGTTCGGAAGAACGGCGTAACGTTAATTAGAACAGGCCGACGATCTTGCCGTCAGCGGTGACGTCGATCTTCTCGGCGGCCGGACGCTTGGGCAGACCGGGCATCGTCATGATCTCGCCGGAGAGGGCGACGATGAAGCCGGCGCCAGCGGAGATCTTGAGGTTGCGGACCGTGATGCGGAAGTCCTTCGGGGCGCCCAGCTTGGAGGCGTCGTCGGTGAAGGAGTACTGGGTCTTCGCGACGCAGATGGGCACCTTGTCCAGGCCGAGGGCCTCGAGCTGCTCGAGCTGCTTCTTTGCCTTCGGGGTGAAGTCGACGCCGTCGGCGTGGTAGATCTTGGTGGCGATGTCGTTGAGCTTCTTCTCGATGGAGTCCTCGACGTCGTAGCTGAAGGTGAAGTCGTTCTCCTTCTCGCACTGCGCGATGACTTCCTCGGCAAGGGCGGTAGCGCCGGCGCCACCCTCTGCCCAGTGCTTGGCGAGAACGGCGTTGACGCCGAGCTCAGCGCACTTGGCCTGGACGAGCTCGAGCTCGGCCTGGGTGTCGGTCGGGAAGGCGTTGATGGCCACGACGGCCGGGAGATGGTAGACGTCCTGGATGTTGGAGACGTGCTGCAGCAGGTTGGGCAGACCGGCCTCGAGAGCCTCGAGGTTCTCGTTGCCGAGATCGGCCTTGGCGACGCCGCCGTTGTGCTTGAGGGCGCGGACGGTCGCGACGATGACGACGCAGGACGGCTTGAGGCCAGCCATGCGGCACTTGATGTCGAGGAACTTCTCGGCACCGAGGTCAGCACCGAAGCCGGCTTCGGTCACGACGTAGTCGGTCATCTTCATGGCGGTCATGGTCGCCTGGACGGAGTTGCAGCCGTGGGCGATATTGGCGAACGGGCCGCCATGCACGAACGCCGGGTTGTTCTCGAGCGTCTGGACCAGGTTCGGCTTGATGGCATCCTTCAGCAGAGCGGTCATGGCACCCTGGGCGTTGAGGTCGCCAGCGGTGACCGGCTTGCCGTCGCGGCTGTAGGCCACGATGATGCGGGCGAGGCGGGCCTTGAGGTCGTCAAGGTCGGTGGCCAGGCAGAACACTGCCATGATCTCGGAAGCGACGGTGATGTCGAAGCCGTCCTCGCGGCAGACGCCGTCACCGGCGGTGCCGAGGCCGTCGACTACGTTGCGCAGCTGGCGGTCGTTCATGTCGACGCAGCGGCGCCAGATGATGTTGTTGAGGTCGATGTCGAGCTCGTTGCCCTGCTTGATGTGGTTGTCGAGCATGGCTGCGAGCAGGTTGTTGGCAGCACCGATGGCGTGGAAGTCGCCAGTGAAGTGCAGGTTGATGTCCTCCATGGGAACGACCTGGGCATAGCCGCCGCCAGCAGCGCCACCCTTGACGCCGAACACGGGGCCCAGGGACGGCTCGCGGAGAGCCAGCATGGAGCTCTTGCCGAGCTTGCACAGCGCGTCGTGCAGACCGACGGAAGTCGTGGTCTTGCCCTCGCCGGCAGGCGTCGGGTTGATGGCCGTCACAAGGATCAGCTTAGCCTTCATGGGCTTATCCTTGTAGGAGTGGATGTCGACCTTGGCCTTGTAGTGGCCATAGGGCTCGCAGGTCGCCCAGTCGATGTTCGCCTTCTTCGCTACCTCTTCAATGGGGAGCATCTTAGCTTCTTGCGCGATCTCGATGTCGGACTTGTAGTCTGCCATTCTCAAGCCTCCTTAAGCTCGTATATTGTCCTGCCCTCGTTCCTTCTCGCGAGAGCTTGGTACCAAAGATAATGGGTAGATCATACGCTTGGCGGTAACGCGAGCTGCCGCCAAGCGTCTCGTTGTTTCAACCTTACGGCTGCGCCGGCTTCGACTTAACGTCGACCTTGACCTTCCAAAGCATGTCGGTCTCGGGGGTAACGCCACCGGGCACGCCCGTCTCGAGGCCGATCTTGACGGGGATACGGCCTTCGCAGTTGTCGCGGCGATGCGTGTAAGCGCTCCACGGGCTGGAGCCGAAGAGCTCCCAGTGGTTCGGCGGGGTGATGTAGCTGGTGATGCGCTCCATCTCGTTGCTCTTCTTGGCCTTGTGGTACGCCTTGTACCAGATGCAGAAGCGCTCGCCGCCGGGGAAGACTTCGCAGTAGCCGTCATAGGTGCCGCCGCACGGCCCGTTACGCTGGCACTTGGGGCACTGCGTCATCGGGCAGGTGTAGAGCGTGGCCTCGAGGCCGCAGTCGCCGCAGTCCATGCAGCCGTAAATCATCGACTTGCCGGTATGCTCGAGGCCGTGATGACGATACACACCCTTCTTGTTGTCGAGGCTGTCCATGCGGCTGGCGAGGACCTTGTTGCCGCGCTTGCCCAACGTGAGCATCCAGTGATGTGCGAAGCGGGAGATGCCCCACTTGGAGAAGACCTTCTTGGAACGCGCCTGCTCGGGCTTCGGAGCATGCTTGTCGGTGTTGAAGCCCGTGCCGTTGCCGTCGGCGTCCTTCTCTTCCTCGTAGATGTAGTAGCCACCCTTCTTGCCGAAGTTGACCTGTTTGTAGCATTCCTTCCACTCCGGCTCGAGTTCGGCAGCACGGTCGAGGATGCCGCAGAACATCTCGGCGGTGATGCCGAAGCCGCCGATATGCACGCCGGCATAGCCCAGGCCCTTGGCGATGGCGATCATCTGAGCAGCGCGCTCGATGCGGGCGCCCTTGCCCTTATCCTCGGCCTTGGCCTCTTCGTCGAGCTGTGCCATCAGCTCGTCGCTGATGTAGGCGCCAGCGATGCCGCCCGCGCGCATGAGCTTGGCAGCGCCGCGGGTGAGCAGGAAGATGTTAGCGATGATGGGGGTGTTGTAGCCGCGCTCATTGCGATAGCGAATGAGCTCGTCCATCTTGCGGGAATCGTAACCCAACTGGATGATCAGGAAGTTAGCGCCAGCGATGAGCTTCTTCTCCATCTTCAGGTACTGCGGGATGACCTCGCCTTCCAGGTACTTGAAGGGGTTGACAACAGCACCGTTGAAGAAGTGCGTGGGCTTCTCCTGCATATCGCCCTTGCGACCGGGAACGATGAGGCCCTTGTTCATCTCGGTGCACAGCATGTTCAGATGCACGGGGTCGAGGTCGTACACCGGACGAGCACGGCCGTCCCAACCGCTCACCTGATAGTCGCCCGTCATGAGCAGCAGGTTCTCGACGCCCTGGCGCTCCAAGCCATACAGCTGCGCAATGATCTGGTTGCGCGAACGGTCCTTGCAGGTGAAGTGAACGAGCGGGACCATGCCCTGATCCAGGAACTCCTTGCCGAGCGTGTCGGCGAGGAGGGCGGGATTACCACCCGGGTTGTCGGTGATGGACATCGCATGAACGCGACCCGTCTCGTAAATGCGCTTAGCTTCGGCGAATTCCTTCTCCTGGCCGTCCTCGCGTGCGCCGCGTCCGGGAATAATCTCGCACGTCACGCAAAACTCGCCGTTCACGAGTGCGTCCTTGAATCGGTTCTCCACCAAATCACCCCTTTCAATCAGCTTCTATAAAATATTTTTATCAAAACGCGCACGGCGAAATGATACCCGTAACGAGACAGGTTAGCATTCTTCTTTTTTGAACAATTCTTTGTTTCTACAAATACGCAAAATTTGTTTCTTACTATCCCGTATCGTCCAATTCGGTGTAATAACTTCCTCCCCGACGGGAGGGAGCAATCACCTTGGCAGAGCATCTCTCGAATGTTGAGTTATTGCTCCCGTTAGATGCATATTTTCGACCGATAATCCCATTACGGATAGGGCTTATCATGCCAATTCCATCACTGTTTCGCTCATTTCGGCCAAACCAGTTCATTTGTTGGGGAATTGCTAATCGCACTAAAAGTAATAGTAGGAAAGATTTGATGTCCAAGAAATTGTATTAAAAATCACTGTTCACCTTTTCCCAGGAACAGCATGACGATTTCGCCACATCAGCTTCGACCGTTGCTCCCCACGGCCTTTGGATACTATGCTTCCTGCGACAGGGTGTGCGATTCTCGTTCAGGCTTAAATATTGCTGTACAATTTTACTTTTAGAAGAGCGCCAAACAGAGTTTGGTGGCATAAGGAGGCGGAGGCGTGGACATATCGCAAATGCGCATGATGCTGGTCTTGGCCGAATGCAAGTCGATGACCACCACAGCCAAAAAGCTCCACGTCACGCAGCCTTCCCTCACCTACCAGTTGAAGGTGATCGAAAACGAGCTCGGCTTCAAGGTGTTCAACCGCACCCGCACGGGCACCTCCCTCACAGCCGAAGGTGCGTTTCTGCACGAAACCATCAAGGAGATCGTGTCGAGCTACGACGAAGCGATCCGCCTTGCGCGCGCCATTGCCAAAGGCGATGCCGCTGGTACCATCCGCGTGGGCATCAACGACTATTCCCGTGACACCATCTCGTTCTTCCTGAACGTCGCCCAATCTGGAATCTCGTTCTCGCTTATCCCGTGCGGCTCCTCCGATCCTATGAAGCTGCTGCGCGAGGGAGTTATCGATCTCTGGTCAACTTCCGATGCCTCCATGGACGACGCGCCGTCGTCGTTTAGGTTCGCGGGACTCGTCTCGGCAAGCCAGTCCGTTTTCGTATCTCCTACCCATAGGCTCGCGAACCGCTCTTCGCTCACCGTAGACGATCTCAAGAACGAAACCGTTTGGCTCTGGCCGCGCGGCACTGCCTCGAACGGCGCGAATTGCATCCGCGACGAGCTCGAAAAGTTCGGAGCCGACGTTGCCGACTTCATCCCGGGCGTTCCTGCAATTGTGACGGCGTTCATAGACGAGGGGGTCGTCGTGTATGACGCGGGCTATTTGCCCCCCTCCACTCAAGCAGCGGTGCAAATCCCGCTCGTCGACGGCCGCAACGACGTGTTGGGGCTCGTCTACCTAGCCTCGCAATCCGAAAAGCTCAGGCCGATCATCAAGAACCTTGCCGAGCACATACCCAACAACCAGAATCGGACCATCACCTCTTCCGAACTGGCTGCAGAGCGAATCGTATCTGTTCTGGACGAAATCAGCTCGACGGTGCGCCGGGGTGGCATGAAGGACATCATCCCGCTCGTCGAGTACGGGATCGAATTGGGTATTTCCGCCCACCATCTGCTCAACCGCGGCTTGCTTGCCGGCATGAACGCAACGAGCGAAGCTTTCCAGAAAGGCGAGATCTTCACAACGGAAATGATGGCAGCGGTCGCAACGAGCAATCTTGCCATGGACAAACTGCAACCCTATTTCGCCGCCGAAGACGAAAAGCCGATCTTGGGGACCGCGGTCATAGGCACTGTGCTGGGCGACCGACACGACATAGGCAAGAACCTCGTGCGCATCATGCTCGAAAGCCGCGACATCAAGGTCGCCGACCTCGGCACGCAAGTGGCGCCCGAAGTCTTCGTCGAGCACGTGCGCAACAACCCAGATTGCAATTTGGTGCTCATCTCGGTCAACTATACCAGCTACCTCAAAAATGCGGCCGCTGTAGTCGCCGCTCTTCAAAAGGCAAAACTACGCGAGCAGGTGTTCGTGATGGTAGGCGGCGGTGCAGCGACCGCCGAGTTCGCCGAGTCGATTGGCGCCGACGCTTTCACCACCAGCGCCGAAGACGCTGCCGAAAAAGCCTACGAACTCATGAGCTTATAACGATCCGCACCTGCGCTGGATTGCTTCCCTGTCCACGAAAAAGAGAAAAAATCATGACCACCCGCATAGCGGGTGGTTTGCTCTAAGGGTATAACCCTGATGGTGCCGGGGCTGTAACAGAAGCCTCTGATTGAGAAGGGCGAGAGCCATGCGGTTCTCGCCCTTCGTTTTGTGGAAGGCGGGGAATTGCGAAGAGGCCGCTTACGCTGTTGAGACAACGGGGACGGTGCCCGCCGCAGCCTCCGCGA
>JAFRJC010000077.1 GCA_017432445.1 Eggerthellaceae bacterium
TCGCCGTCGTGCCCCACAGGAACACACCAGTGATGAACATGAATAAGATCAGGATTGGGATGAGCAGGTAGGACAGCTTCTGCGGCACGCCAAGCTTGGCTCCCAGCGGATGATCCTTCTTCATGAACAGGTAGTACTTGACCCATGCACCAGCCTGATGGCGGTTGTCCTTCTGGGGCAGCCATGTCCGGAAGTCCTTGACCTGCTCGCGGGTGCCGCCCGTCGGGGCGGATTTCACGAAGAACGCCATGAGGACGCGGACAACGCAGTTGATGAAGATCACAAAGCCGAAGAACACATGCAGGCCACGGACGACGCCCATGGTGCCCGCAACCGGGAAGTGGATCATGAAGCCGGTGATGATGAGGAAGATCATGGCAACTGCATTGATCCAGTGGGTGATCACGAACGGCAGCGGATGAGCTTCCTTATAGTGTGCGAGATGCGCCATGCTACTTCACCCCCCAAGGATTCGTGACGGTTTCGAAGTGCTTGCCCGTCGCCGGCTCAGAAACGTGGACAGCGCACGACACGCACGGGTCGTAGCTGTGGACGAGACGCAGAGCGTTGATGGGCTTTTCTATATCGCCGACCGGGCAGCCGATGAGCGCCTGCTCGATGGGGCCATGCTCGCCATTCTGGTTGATGGGAGCGAGGTTCCAGGTGGTCGGGATGATGATCTGATAACCCTCGATCTTGCCACCAGAGACCTTCTCGGAGTGGTAGAGGGCGCCGCGCGGAGCCTCCCAGAAACCAGTGCCAGCACCGGAGTCGGTGAGGGACTTGGTGAAGTACGTGGAGTCGCCACCGGCAACGGCCGCGATGAGCTCTTGCGTCCAGTCCTTCATGAGCTGGGCGATGTAAAGCGTCTCGATCTGGCGGACAGCCGTGCGGCCGAGCATGGAGACGACAGCGGAAGCCGGAGCAGCACCGTCGAGGCCCAGGCCACCACCGAGGTCCTTGAGGAACTTGTCGACGTTCTCGGTGATGAACGGAACGCCGCGCTTGTAAGCGACGAGCACGCGCGAAAGTGCGGAGCACTCGAGAGCCTTGCCGTCGTAAGACGGGGCCTTGCACCACGAGTAACGCTCTTCGACGTTGTACTCGGTGAACTCGGGCTCGGTAACGAAGTACGGAGACTGGTAGGTCTCGCTGCCCTTGTACCAAGAAGTGCCGACGTATTCAGCGATCTTCGACTCGTCGACGTTGTCGACCTTGCCCTCGAGGCCGTTCATCAGAACGCCGGCGGGCAGGTAGCGGTTGTTCATCTGCTCGGTGTAGTCCTCGCCATACGGCCAGCCCGGACCCTCGAAGACGCCCCAGGCACCGAAGCGACCGCAGCCGCCGCCCCACGTCAGACCGTCCTTGTAGAACGGAGCGAGCGCGAGGGTGTCCTGAATCATCGTCGTGGAGACCCAGTCGTAGATCTCGTTGACCATAGCCCACAGGTCGTCGAGCTTCTGAGCCGTCGGAACGAATGCGGTACCGCCCGGGATGATGGTCATGACGTGCGGCATCTTGCCGCCGAGCAGACCTGCCACCTCGGAGGAACGGGCCTGCATCTTCAAGGCCTCGAGATAGTGAGCCGTGCAGATGAGGTCGAGCTCGGGCGGCATCGTGTAAGCAGTGCCGTCCTCAGCATCGAACCAGTTGCCCGAGAAGA
>JAFRJC010000078.1 GCA_017432445.1 Eggerthellaceae bacterium
ACCGCTAGCGTGCGCGCCTTCGCAGTCCGACATCATCGTTCGCAGAGCCGCGAGCGTCTCATTCTGCCTAAGCGTTCGACCTGCTTGAACTATTTCACAATTGGCGAACCTTTCCGCTCGAGACACTCCGATCAGAAGTTAGCGGATCCTTCCGCTCGAGGCATTCCATTCAAAAAGAGCTTTTCTAAGCTTCAAACGCGCTGGCGTAGCACCCTTGCAATCCTTCTTTATCCTCTTGTGCAACAAGCGAGCTATTCTCTCGATGATGTATTCATAGGCAACTAGGTCATTCACCTGGTCTTTTGTAAGCTCAACAACTTCGATTCCCATATCTTTTAAACCATTTACGCGTGCGCGGTCAGACGCTCTTTCATCATCGTTTGAATGGTCATATTTACCGTGATGTTCTATATCCAGATTGTGTTCCAGATAGCCCATATCAAGAAAGCACTTGTTCCGATTGGCGATTCGAGCAGCGCGAGTCGTTAGCGGCACTTGTTGGTTCATCGTTGCAGTTGGAAAACCATATCCACCATACCGGCATGGAAGGCACATGGTCATCTCGTCGAATGTTTCCATCGGCGATGCAGAATGATCTACTACATACTTGAGCGCCTTTCGGGCGCAATACACCCCTTTGCAACCATCAACTTTCGTAAGGAACTGCGCAATCCTCTCGGTCGAGGTCAAAGATACACTTCGCTTTCGGAATCCCCGTTCTTCACGATCGTCAAAACTGTAATAGCCGCAAAGCTCGTCGCCGAATGCTATAAGCGTCTCGAAATCGAGGATCGAAGCAGCTTGAAGAAACATGAGCTCGGGTGACTCAATGAAAACGCCCGGGTGCAGTTCGTAAAATGCGCCTTCGGGCAAAGGGCCGCTCCAAACATGAGTCTTATACGTTTGGGTTTCACGCTTTTCTGAGGCATCAAAAACCAGCACATGAAGTTTTCCGTAGTATGCCAACGATGACACTTCATGATCTGGAGTAAGCGACCAAACATCCGCTTTCGTGTGGGCGCACTGCTTTGGGAGACGTAGCGACGAGCCTCTCGGCACACGATCTAACGGATAGCGCTTTCGCCAAAACTCAACAGACGAGGCTATGTCAAACACGAGATCCATTCCTGGATTCTAACAGACAAAACCTATTCAAAATTTAACATTTTCCCAGGTGCAAGGCCTGAAAAGATTTTTGCAATATATAGATAAGGTACCGAAGAAATGCCTATCACCATCTATGCACGAACAGACAAATCGGCGCCAATTAATCGGCCAATTCTAGCCTGCCAAGCCGCAAATCGTCCACGAGGGCGAATTCCGCGCATCTCCCCCGACCTCGTGGCCGTAATGCGCCCTCGTGGAGGATTGGCAGAAGAGGGTCGGAGGGATGCGGGCCGCCGACCGGGCATGGCGCGGCAGCTCTTTCGGAGGCGCATACGGAAATCCTCCACGAGGCGCGAAAACGTGCGCGGCTCCGGCCCATCGCGCACGGAATGAGGCCTCGTGGAGCATTTCCAGGGGGCAGAGCGGCCAGCGGCGGAACGCGACCTGGGGAAACGCCGCCTACGCCCGGCACCTGGCGCGCTCCCGCACTCCACGAGGCGCGAAAACGTGCACGGCCCCGTCCCTCGCGCACGTAATGCGGCCTCGTGGAGGGTTTCCGCGCGTGGGGGTGCACGAAATGAAGCCTCGTGGAGGATTCCTGGCTGCAAACGTGTAAGTAATACGCCCTCGTGGAGGGTTTCCGCGTGCAAACGTGCGCGAAATGCGGCCTCGCGGAGGGTTTCCGCACAAGGGCGGGCGCGATTTACACGTTCGCGGAAGGCTAACGATGGCCAAGGTGCATATATGCGACCTCAGAAAGGACTTCGTAAGCGCAAGGGAGCGTTTCCCTTGCCCCCGGTCATATGCTGAAGAAATGCTCGTAGTTAACAAGGCTCCAATCGCTGCACGCGTCACGAGCAGGTATACTGGACAAAAGCGCAATCGAAAGGAGTTGTTATGGCAACCATCGAAGAGCGTATATGCGACATTCCCATGGACGAGCTCACAACTGCCGTAGACTTCGCCTTGGAATCACTGCAGATGGACAAAGAGCGCGTTATGAAGCGCTACGCCGACACCTACAACGAAACCCTCGCCCGATGCCACGAAGACCTCAAGTGCCAGGGCATATACAAGGGGTTCTCCGTCGTATCCAAGAGCGAAGACGAAATCGAACTCGAAGGCGGCGTCGTCTTGAAAAGCAAGAAGCTCGCCGAGGTCCTGCACCGGGCCGACGAGATCGTGGCCTACGCGGTCACTGTAAACGGACACGACGAGCTAATGGCAGACCCAGACCTCTCGATGTTCGAGAACATGTTCTGCAACGCCTGGGGCGTCGGCTTCTCGATGAGCGCGCACCGCTGGTTCAAGAAGGCAATCCAGAAAGCAGCTCGCGATGCTGACCTCTACGCCAGCAGGGGCTGGTTCCCTGGCGAAGAGGGCGTCGAACTGAACCTGCAAAACGAGCTGTTCGAACTGATCGACCCCTCGCGAATCGGCATCTCGCTTTCCGACACGGGCGTGATGACCCCCGTCATGTCGGTGAACGGATTCATTGGAATCTGCGCCGATCCCGCGATATGCAACGATGGAAAAGACAATGCGGAGCAACACTAAGACCGTCGAAATGGCGGTACAATGCTATCCAAACGTTACTGGTCGTGGCTCGGCCATCGCAATCCCTCTCCGCTCCGACGCGGGCTGACCGCTCGTCGCTTCGGAAGCGGCAGCTCCGGAACTCGCCGCCTTCGGCGGCTCAAACAGTCCTCGCTCCCGCCGCCTCCTACGCTCCTCGCAGCCCGCGAAGTCGCGTCGAGTAATTGCGGTGGCCGAGCCATGACCAGTAACAGCAAATAAGCTGCAGTCATTTGCAGATCCGACAAGGTTTTCGATTTCCTTGCCGAAAGGCTAAAATGGCGGGGATAGCTAAGTTTAGGCTGGCTACGGCGAAAGCACGCGACTCAATATCGCCGGAAGGAGCATTGTGAACATCCAAACCAGCATCGATGGCGAAAAGGCCACCATCGAGCCCATCGGGAAACTGACCGTGCAAACGTCGCCGGACCTCAGCGCGGTCGTCGAGAAACTGCCCATCGACGTGTGCGACATTGACGTGGACCTGGCCAACGTCGACTACGTGGCTTCGGCTGGTCTGCGAGTGCTCGTAGCGACCGAAAAGCTGACGGTGAAGCGCGGCGGTACCATGCGCCTTCTCCATCCTTGCGATTCGGTGATGGAAGTGTTCGAGATGACGGGCCTCTCGGAGGTCTTCACCATCGAACGATAGCAATCGCACACCAAGGCTGAGACCACGGGCGAAATGAGCGGCAAATGAACCAGGGTTCGCAAAACGAGCAAGCCACCAGAAAGGAACAGCGGTCCAAGGACGCAAAAGGCGCCCGAACTCGTAAGCGACCCAAAAACAAGGCGAGGCCGTTCCGCTGGAAAGGAGTACTCGCCGGCAGCGAGCGCATGATTCGCCGGACATCCTTCATCGTGCTCGTAGTTGCGGGCGCCACATTCACCTATACGCAACTCGGCTTCGTCGGCCTCCAGCTTCCCGACGGCACCGTGGGATACATGGTGGCCCTCCTGCAAGTCGTAGCCCTCGGGGCATTGCTGCTTGGAACGCTTGCCGGCACAATACTCGGCCTAATCATCGGCAGCGTGCTTTTGCTACATGCACAGCTGCTCCCCCTCGACCATTACGAACTGGCTTTCGTCACACCCCTGACGTCCATCGTCATGTTCGGAATCTGCGGCGCTTTGCTGGGCATGCTGTTCGCATTCGCGCTGAGAAACAACCCGTCTCGCATCAAGCGAGTCATCTACATCTTCATCGTGTGCATCGCGGTGGCGCTGTTCTATTGCTTCAACTTCTCCGTTAACGTTCTCTTCTCCCTCATCGTCACTATCGTTGAAACGACAGGGGGCGATATTGCCGAGGAGAATGTGGCGAGCCTTGCTGTTGCAACCTTTGCACAGCTTGGCGACATAGGCGTTCAGCTGTGGTCCACAGGCCTGCTAATGGCCCTGATCTGTTCGATAGGAGATTACGTAGCCGACAAGGTGAAGGCCTATAAGAGCGCTTTGGGATTGCGCGCGACGTTCGGCATTTGGCTGGGCGTTGTCGTGGTCCTCGCGTTTATGACAATGTCTGCATTCAGCTTCGCAATCGCCTCAATCAATGAGCTCTCGAGTGCCGAGGAGTTCATGCGAGGCGAAGTGAGCTACTTGAAAAACCTGCTTGATAAAGCCACTGAGCGAAGCAATGTTCTCGAGGTGATATTCGAACAAGGCGAACTCGATTACGACAAGATCGATACATCGCTTATCGAAGAATACGCAGAGCTTTTTGAAGACAAGCTCTATCTCGAAGGCTACACGCCGGAAGAGGACGGCACCATTGTTTTCCTAGTCGAAGACATGATTTACGCAAGCGACGACGAGCGCTTCGAGAACTACATCACGATAGAAGAGGCCTTCCCCCAAACTGTAGTCACCGCCATCGAGCGCAGCAAGGAAACCGGAGAGATGCAGCGCTGCATCTATTACTCACCGAATATCGAAATCACTCTCCCCGAAGACACAAGCAATGAGCCTGCGTCCGAAGACACGAGCGATGAGCCTGCGTCCGAAGATGCAAGCGACGAATCTGCGTCCGAAGACACGAGCGATGAGTCTGCGTCCGAAGATGCAAGCGATGAATCTGCCTCCGAAAGAAAATCCGAAGATGAAGAGGCCCTCCCCGTCGACGAGGTTACAGACGAAGAAATCCAAGATATCAACACCCAGGTATACATCGCATACGTGTATGCCGAGGACGCGTCCGCAACCATTAAGAATCTCCATGGCGAAGATATCCCCATCAATCAGACCATCGTCATGATGAAGCCATCTGACCAGGTATTTGCCCAACGACCCACGGTCATGGCGGGAATGACCTTCTCAGCTCTCGTAATGCTATCAGGCGTGTTCGTCATCGTGTTCTTGCTGTTGAACCGCGTGGTCGCCCGCCGGATTGACGAAACGAACAGCACGCTAGCCCGCATCACCGCAGGTGATCTCGATGCGCACGTGGAAGTGAACAATCCCCTCGAATTCGAATCGCTCGCAGAAGGCATCAACGCCACCGTCGATACCCTAAAGGGATGGATTGCAGAAGCCGAAGAGCGAATGGATGCGGAGCTCGCCACCGCATGGACCATCCAGGAGTCGGTGCTGCCGCGTATCTTCCCGCCATTCCCGAACATCCTGAAATTCGACATCTTCGCCAGCATGAAGCCCGCCCGACAGGTCGGCGGCGATTTCTACGACTTCTTCCTCATCGGCGAAGACTGCAACGAGACGAGCGGCAAGCTCGGGTTCGTGGTGGCCGACGTGTCAGGCAAGGGCGTTCCCGCAGCGCTGTTCATGATGAGGGCAAAAGCCCTGCTTCATGACTACGTATCTGAAGGCCTGGAGCTCGGCGAGGCCGTGGAAGAGGCCAACCGCCAACTCCTCGACGGTAACGACGAAGGCATGTTCGTAACGGCTTGGATCGGCGTGCTCGACTACGGCACGGGTCACGTGGACTATGTGAACGCCGGGCATAACCCGCCGCTTTTATGGCAGCGCGAGGGCGGCTGGCAATGGATGAAGCAGAAATCAGGCCCAGTGCTTGGCTTGTTCGAGGTTCCTTACCGCGCCCATTCAGTCGATTGCGTGGCGGGAGACACCTTCCTCCTGTACACCGACGGAGTCACCGAGGCCTTCGACGTAAACGAAGCGCTCTACGGAGAGGAAAGGCTGTTCGCATTGGCGGATGAAAGCTATCGACTGCATCCGCGTGAGCTGCTCGAAACCGTATTCGCCGACGTTGCAGCTTACTCGGAGGGAGCCGAGCAATCCGATGACATCACGGTGCTCGCGCTCGAAGTGGGCGTGCCACCCGAGGTGACGGCCACGCTGACGGTACCGGCCGAGATTTCCGAGCTCGAACGCGTCAACTCGTTCCTGCACGCCGAACTCGACAAGCGCCTGTGCCCCCAGCGCACCCAAAACCAGCTCGACATCGCCGTCGAGTAGCTGTTCGTCAACATATGCAAATACGCATACCCCGAAGACCAAAAGGGCACCGTGCGCATCCAGCGCACGTACAGCGCCGACCCGCAGTCAATCACGGTCGACATCATCGACGACGGCATACCTTACGACCCGCTTGCCAAGCCCGACGCCGTGACGCCCAGCAACATCGAGGACATGCCGATTGGCGGCCTGGGCATCCTCATGGCGAAGAAATGCACAGATGAGATGTACTACGAGCGGGTTGACGAGAGCAATATCGTAACAATCGTAAAGAAATGGTAAAGTCACATCCAGTCTTTTAGAAAGGAATCAGGATGGAAATCAAGGTAATCGACGAAGGCAAACCGTACGTTATCGCACTGGAAGGACGTTTGGACACCAACACGTCGCCAGAGCTCGACGAGTTCGCCAAGGGGCTGTACGAGAAGAACGTGAACGACATCGCCGTGGACATGGAGAAATGCGCGTTCGTCTCCTCCGCCGGCCTGCGCGTGATCGTCGCCATGCAGAAGCATGCGGCGGCAGATGGCAATCTCGTCTTCAGGAACGTCCAGTCCGAAGTCATGGAAGTTTTCGAAATGACCGGGTTCGACAACATCCTCACATTCGAATAACGCAGAGTTTAATTAAACCATTCTGATACTCTAAGCCTTCTTGCAATTCAGCGAAGGCTTTCTGAAGTTATGGTGCTCGGACAGCAGGAGATAGCATGGAGAACACCGAACAGAACGAAACGGTCGAGCCCGACGGTCTCCCCGAATTAAACGACCTCGACGAGCGAATCGCTACACCCGACGTCCTGGATGAGCAGTTGGCTACGTCCGACGACCTCGACGAGCGGCTCGCCGCGCTCGACGACCTCGACGAGCGGTTGGCTGCGCTCGAAGACGCCGAGCGCGCAATAGACGACGCATACACGACCGGCAAGGCGGAGCGTGCGAAGATCACCCAGATGGCACAGCTCGATGCAGCCGAAGCAGTTGCCATGGCGGGCATTGCCATGGAAGCCGACATCGAAGCCGACGAAGCCATGCGCATCGCGGTTATTGCCGAAAAGAGCGGGAATCGCGAGCGCGCCAAGACTGCCCGCAAGAAGGAACGTGAAGCTCGCAAGAAAGCAAACGCCGAGCATGCGGCGGCTACGAAATCAGCTAAGCAAGCCTACGACGCCATCAAGTTCAGCGCACCCAACAAGATGGGCTTTATGCGTGTCGTGCAGATTGCATTTGCCGTGCATATCGGCATAGTGCTCGTGTACCTCATGATGACATCGCGCGATCACATGGTTTACAACGTCTCCAGCATAATGGACTGGATCATGGTGATCCTCGAGGGCGTCGCTTTCTGGATGTTCATCAACCGCTACAAGATCGCCCGCCCGTTCGTCATCGCCATGGCAGCCTTCGGGCTCATCGTCCCCGCAGCATACGACATCATCACGGGTCAATTCAGCTTGTTCGCACTCTTGTTCAACGGTGCTTTCTACATTTTCCTCATCTTCTACTTCGCCCTATCCAGCCGCGTAAAAGCTACGCTCGTCAACGACTTCTCACAACATAAGGGCGACTACGAGAAAGACGATCTGATAATCGACCGACACGGTTGGCCGTTCTACCGCAACCTCATCATGTACTTCATCCTGTTCTCGGTCATCGGGCACTGGATGGAGATGGGAATGTGCCAGTTTATCATCTTGGGGCTGGTGCAAGGCGAATACGATCCGTCCAACACGCTGCTATGGCGCGACGTGCTCTATCCGTTCCCCATGGAAGGCGCCGCCGTCGTCATCATCGCGTTGGTGCTCTATCCCTTCTACCTGTGGCTGAAGAAACACATCAAACCACGTGCGCTGGTATACATCATCAGCTTCCTCTCCGGCGCGTTGCTCTGCACGCTCATCGAGTTCTCGATGGGCATGATCGTAAACGCCGACTTGCAGCTTTGGGATTACCGTGATAATTTCTGTAACTTCATGGGGCAGGTATGCCTGCAGAACACTATGGCGTTCGGCGTAGTGGCTTCAGTCATAACGTGGTGGGTCTACCCGCTTATGGAACGCATGATCGCCCGCGTTCCACGAGACAAAATGAACATCGTGTTCGTAATCGTGGCCATCTTCGGTGCCATCATCTGGTCGTTGTACATCATCAACCCGCCTGGCGTCGACGAGCAGAACAAGCATCCGGAATTGGCTCCCCGGATTGAACAAGAGCAACAAGCCGCCGAAAGAGAATTGGGAAGAAAAAGGCTCGTCACCAGCTTTGACGGCGTGGACACCTTGAATGACATGGCGCGAGACGAAGCGAAAGAGTCGACGGACATCACGGACGCCGAGAAGAAAAAGATCCTCGAGGAAATCGACGAGATCTCGGCGAGCCTGAAAGCGATTGCAGAAGAGCTTGCCGAAGACGAGCTTCCCATTGAAGAGCTTGTCGAGGAAACGGCCGCTTCGAGTTCGGCAGCTGCAGCAGCAACAAGTTAAGGAACGCAATCACTGCTCGAATACCGACCCTGAAGGCAACTATCGCTTTCGGAGAGTTGCCCAGGTGAAGTGATTGCATTTGGAGACGCGTGGAAACAGAAGGAATGAATGCACAGGCTTCACGGGGACACACCCCCCTGGGGCCGATCGTGCGCGTGATAGAGCTGTACTTCATGCTCGTCATCGTGACGGTGCTCGGCTATGCATTGCTCAAGCCAGCGGCATCCTTCGAATACGACATCACGCTCCTGCGCATCATGGTGACCATGGCGGCTGCCGCGCGTTCGGTTTGGCTCATCGAGAAGCGCTCGTCGCATACACGTCGCTACGTGGTCATCTCGATGTGCGCCGTTATCGTGCTTTCGATCTTGGACATGATCTTCGGCGGCGAATACGAGCGCATCGTCGCGGTCGTCAGCTGGCCCGTGCTCATCGCGGGCGGCATCCTGTACTTCGGCGGCTCGGCGTTTATCGTGGGGTATTTCGCGTTCTCCCCGCATGTCAAGGAGACGTTCGTCGTCGATGACGCTGACGATGACCGCACATCCACCTCCGTCCAGCCAACGCAAGACCCCGACGAGAACATCTACGAGAAGCCTTTCACGTGGCCTTGGCTGCGCAATCTCGTCATCTACTATTTCGCATTCTCGATTATGGGCCATTGGGCTGAAATCGGCTTCTGCTGGCTTATCGTGCTCGGCGTAGTCATGGGCGATTACGATTTCTCGCATGCTCAGCTATGGGATTGGTGGCTGTGCCCGTATCCGGCCGAAGGCATCGCAGTCGTCCTCATCGCGCTGCTGCTGTTCCCGTTCAAGGAATGGGTGCTCAAGAAGACCGGCGGGCGCGTGTGGCTGTCGCTCATCATCAGCTTCCTCGTGAACATGCTCGTATGCGCCACGATCGACTTCACGACCGGCATCACGGCAAATGCCGACTACCAGCTTTGGGACTACCGGGACCTGCCGTTCAACTTCATGGGCCAGATCGTGCTGCAGAACACGCTCGCATATACGATTGCAGCCACGTTCATCGTCTGGGTCATCTACCCGCTCATGGCAAAGTGGCTCCATCGCATGCCGGCGCGGTATGCAAACGGGTTGTTCGTCGGTTTCCTCGCGTTCTACCTGTTCCTCGAGGTGCTCTATTACGTGCACATAGGACCTGATGGATTGGTATTCGGATGATAATGGGCAACTGCGGCAGGAATCGGACCCTCATCCGCAGTTGCTTGGGAAAGGCGCTTTTGGATGTCAGTTGAAAACGGCCTCACATCGCAACAGGTTGCAGAGCTAACCCGCAAGGGAGAGGCGAACGTCGTTCCGTCCAAATCGAGCATGAGCGTGACGAAGATCATCTTCCGCAACGTGTTCACTTACTTCAATGCCATTTTCGCAGCGCTGGCAGTTCTGGTCATCATGGCCGGATCGTACAAAAGCCTCACGTTCCTCCCCGTCATCGTCGCAAACACGGTTATCGGCATCGTGCAGCAGCTGCGCGCGAAGAAAGTGCTCGACCAGTTGGCCCTGCTCGACGTGAGCGAGTTCACGGCAATCCGCGATGGGAAGGATGTCAAGGTCGCCTCCGATGCGCTGGTCCGCGGCGACCTCGTGCGACTCGAGAGCGGTCAGCAGATTCCCGCCGACGCGGTGGTCGTTTCCGGTGAGGCGGGCGTGAACGAATCCCTGCTCACCGGCGAGTCCGACGAAATCCAGAAAGGCGTAGGAGACGAGCTCATGTCGGGCAGCTTCGTGACGGCGGGAAAGCTCGTCACCCGGCTCGTGCGGGTCGGCGCCGATTCCTATGCTTCGCAGCTCACCGCCCAGGCAAAGCAGGCAAAGGAGAAGCCCTCGCAGATGGTGGCCGATATCGAGCGCATCATCCTGGTGTCGGGCATCCTGGTCATCCCCGTCGGCGGCATGCTCTACTGGCAGGGCGTGAACGAGGGGCTGGGATTCTCTGAATCCATCATGGCGATGGTCGGCGCCGTCATCGGCATGATTCCAGAAGGCCTGTACCTGCTCGTGACCATCGCGCTCGCACTCTCGGCCATGCGCCTGGCCAAACAGAAAGTGCTGCTGCACGACATGCGAAGCATCGAGGAACTCGCCCGCGTGGACGTGCTGTGCGTCGACAAGACCGGCACCATCACAAGCGACGAGATGAGCGTGCGCGAGCTCTTCGACAGAGACGGCAACGCCATCGAAAGCCCGAATGACGCCGCAGAATTGCTCGCGCATTACATACAGAGCGTGCCTGACAGCAACGCCACGATGCTCGCGCTGCGCGCACATCTGCCCGAGGCAGAACCGTTCGCAAGCGCCGATGTGACCCCCTTCAGCTCAAAGCTCAAGTATTCGCAAGTTGTCGTCGACGGCCGAACCCTCCGCCTCGGTGCGCCGGAATTCATCTTGGGAGATGCCGCGCTGGAGAGATGCCGCCAGGCACTCGAGGAGCGCGCGAGCACCGGCATGCGCGTGCTCGCGTTCGTCGAGGCAAAAGACGAGCAGGTCACGCCCCTCCTCTTCGTCGCCATTTCCAATGCCGTGCGCGCTAACGCCCCCGAGACGTTCGCGGAATTTGCCCGCCAGGGCGTCGAGGTGAAGGTAATCTCGGGCGACAACCCCTTGACGGTCTCGAAGGTGGCTATCGAGGCGGGTATCGAAGGAGCCGAGCGCTTCGTCGATGCGCAAACGCTCGACACTCCCGGAAAGATTGCCGACGCCGTCGATTCCGTCACCGTGTTCGGCCGCGTCAAGCCCGAGCAGAAACGCCAACTCGTCGAGGCGCTCCAGGCCAAGGGCAAGCGCGTCGCCATGACCGGCGACGGCGTGAACGACATCCTCGCCATGAAGAAGGCCGATTGCTCGATCGCCATGGGTGGGGGCAGCGATGCTGCACGCCAGGCTGCCCAGGTGGTTCTGCTCGACTCGGATTTCTCGCACATGCGCGAGATCGTCTCCGAAGGCAGGCGCGACATCAACAACATCACGCGCTCGGCCACGCTGTTCCTCTACAAGAACATATTCTCGCTTTCCCTGGCGCTGTTCGCGATATTCGGAATGTTCACGTACCCGCTGACGCCCAACCAGGTGTCGCTGATCTCGCTTTTCAACATCGGCATACCTGCGTTCCTCCTTGCCCTCGAGCCGAACGAGAAGAAGCAGGAGGGGAATTTCCTCTCGACGGTCCTCGCGCGATCGCTGCCTGCATCCCTGACCTCGTTTGTCGCCATCGCCGACATGATGCTGTTCGCGGAGCTGTTTGGGATCTCGACCGAAGACGTCAGCACGGCAAGCACCTATCTGCTTTCGGTGGTGGGTTTCCTCATTCTCATCAACCTCATCCAGCCGCCTAACCGCTATCGCATTCTGGTGCTGTTCGGATGCATCGTGGGCCTTTTCGTCTGTTGTGGTTTGCTGTGGCAGCTCTTCGACATCTACAGCCTCTCGCCGCGGGCGCTCGTGCTCTGCATCGTGTTTGCCTTTGCCCAGATTGGCGTTTTGCAGATTCTCGACTTCGCAATCAACTGGGTATACAGGCAATTCGTCGCCCGTAGGCAGAAATAGCCAACACGGATACGTCAGCCATTGGCCTAGCGCATAAATGGTCTTTCCCCGCTTGCGGGGCAGGACAAGCTCGTTTTCCAGCGTTTCTTACAGCATAGTTACGGAAGACGCCTCAAGGGGATGGCGGGATACGGCGGCGCGTAACAGCAGTGAAGACCCGCATGTGAATGGGCAATTGAAGCCCCGTGCGGAATAATCACAATGCAAGTCCAAGCGAAAGGCTCAAAATGGTTGAAGGAGCGAAAACAAAGATGAAGGGCTCCTGTATGGCCTTGGCACAGAGTTCTGATACGGTGAACGACAAGCCGATCAGGTTGCGTCTGTGCCAGGCATACTTTGGTTTCGCGATGTTGTTGGCCCTCGTGTTCGGCTTTCTCTGCTCGCCCCACATGTTCGAATACGACATCAGCATGGTGCGCGTTCTCTTGCTCATGGCGGGCGGTTCGGTGACGTTGTGGCTCATGTCGCAACGCGCACGCAGCGCGCGGGCAGTCGGCGCCATCACGGCAATCGCATACGCGTTGCTCGCGATGGTTGACCATGCGGCATTCGGCGCGCTCGACACGTTTGCCACTTATGCAGGAGGGCCTGCTACAACTGCGCTCATGATCGCAGAATACGCAGGCGCTGCCGCCGTCGCCGCTTATCTTATATTCTCCCCGCAGGCAAAGCGCGTCCTGAAGAACCCTCCCGATCTCGTTCCGGGCGCCAGCAGCGGCCATAGCTGGGACATGCCGATGCGCGAACGGGTGCGCACCCGCGTGTTCTGGCGCGACCTGATGATCTACTTCATCGTGTTCTCGCTTTTGGGCCATTGGGCCGAAATCCTGTTCTGCAAGCTCATCGTCGCAGGCGTCTTCATGGGCGACTACGATCCCACCAACGCGATGCTCTGGAGCCAGTGGCTGTTCCCCTTCACAGCCGAAGGGGCGGCGGCAGTCGCCATCGTGCTCATTCTTCATCCCGCATCGCGCTGGCTGGTCAAGAAGACGGGCGGCCGCATTTGGCTCGCCGTGCTCCTGAGCTTCCTGTTAAACGCGCTGGTATGCACGAGCATCGACTTCACGACCGGCATGATCGCCAACCAGGACTACGCCCTCTGGGATTACCGCGCCCTCCCGTTCAACTTCATGGGACAGGTTTGCCTGCAGAACTCCATGGTCTACAGCATTGCGGCTACGCTCATCGTCTGGGTGTTCTATCCCCTGCTGGACAAGGCCCTGCGCCGCATGCCGCGAGGGGTCGCCAACGCCATCGGGTTCGGTCTGCTCGGAATGTACCTGTTCTTGGCCATGCTGTACTTCTTCGACATCGCAGCGCTTTTCGGAGGCTGGAAGCTATAGCCATCGCATACGGCGCATTAACGGCTTAGCCTGACTCGATTTAAAATGTAAAGCATGCTTGACTATTCAAGCGAAGTGTCTATACTTCGATATGTCAAGCATGCTTTACTTTATATGAAAGGCGACAACGTGCGGACGGAGATCAAAGCACTCAGGAAAGAGCGCAACATGAGCCAAGCCGACCTCGCCGATGCACTGGGAGTCTCGAGGCAGACCATCATCTCGATCGAGAACGAGCGCTACGTCGCGAGCCTTCCCCTGGCATATCGCATCGCGCATTACTTCGGCAAAACCATCGAGGAAGTATTCGACCTCACCGACGAGGACATCTAACCATCAAGCCACATGAACGAGAAGTATCTCTTCGATGTGGACTTCAAGGATAGGAGGCCGCAATGAACAGCAACGCAGTACAAAAAGTGAAGAACAATATTTGGCGAAGAATCATCGTCAAAAGCATTGTCTTGGCTTTATGGGCCTTAGGAATGCTGTTTGTCGCATTGCGAGGCGACGGCGAGCTGGCAGAGAGCACTTACCTTTATATGGTCTTCGCGATCGTTGCCGTATGGATTGTTTCAACGATACGCGACGTGCGCCGGCTTCGTGACGAATCTGCGCTGCGCAAAGCAGCCATCGAGGAAACGGACGAGCGCAACGTGATGATTTCGTACAAGGCCACGCGCCTTGCAGTGACCATCATGGCATGCCTCTTCCCTATCGCCCTGTTCGTGCTCGCATACTACGACATGCAAGACGTCATCAACGCACTCGCTTTCACAATATGCCTGTTCCTCGTCGCGTACATGGCCTCCTGGTTCTTCATCGCGAAGAAGTGCTAGAAAAACGGCGGAGGTGTATCATTTGAGTGGCTGAAAACGGCCAAAGCAGATGGGAAGGGTTGCTCAGGAGAGAGGATCTGATTATGAAGAAGAATCTGCTCATCATCATGGCGTTGGCATGCGCCTTCGCATTCGCGCTCGTCGGATGCTCGTCAGGCGCTTCGTCTGCCGCATCAAGCGAAGCAAGCGATTCGGCGTCTGCAGAGTCGTCCGCAGCAGCTGCGGAAGAGTCGCAAGAAGCCGCCAGCTCTTCCGCGGAGAGCAGCCAGGCAAGCATAGCCAATCCGTGGAGCGATGTGGACAGCGCCGCGGCAGCAGCCGAAGGGGCCGGCATCGACGGGTTTGACGTTCCCGAGGGCGTCACGATCAGCCTCGGCGAAGTGACCTTCAGCTCCTATCGCTGCATGGACGGACTTGCGGAAGCCATCAGCGAATTCCCCGCCGTCGAGATGACCATCCGCAAGGGCTTGAACTCCGTTGCCGAGAACGGCGACATCTCGGGCGATTACAACCAGTATGCGAACACGTGGACTCAGAACATCAAGGGCCTCGAGGTGACGTGCTTCGGCAACCGCGAAGGCGATGCCACCAAGACCATCTGGTCGGTCGGTGACAATTCCTATAGCATCTTGGTCCAGGGCTTGGGCGGCGATGAGGATTACGGCCTTTCCGCCGACGATCTTAACTCGCTGATCAACGCTCTGCAGTAAGGTTTCACCAGCGCAAACAAGAGGGCGCCCTGCATAAACGCATATGCCTCGACGGATTCGTCCCGACGGCAGTCCAACGCGGAATGCAGGGCGCTTGATTGCGCAGCTCGTCCGCGTCTTTCAAGGCGCAAGGAGATTCGCTTCATGCACTTGTTCTGGATTATGCTCGTCGTGGCACTTGTTTTCAGCAGCATCGGATTCAAGAAGTACGTCTGGTTCATCTCGATTGGCTACGGGTTTTCGATCGCGGCCATCGGTGTGGCTTTGCTCATCGCCGCAAGAGGCCAACTCAATGCTGCCATAGTCTTTGCCTGCATCCTTTTCGTCATCTATGGAATCCGCCTCGGAGGGTATCTCGCCTACCGCGAGCTGCGGAGCGGAACCTACAACGCGAAGATGAAAACCGAGATCAAATCGGGCGACGGCATGCCCATGGTCGCCAAATGCGGCATCTGGATCAGCGCGGCGCTGCTGTATGCAGCCGAAACCTCACCTCTCACCTTCAGGATCGCAAGCGGAGGAGGCTCGGATACCATTCTATTCGTCGGCTTGGTCATCAGCGTCATCGGCCTCATCGTCGAAACGTCGGCCGATCTGCAGAAGAACGCCGCGAAGAAGGCCAATCCGCACAGGTTCGTCGACACGGGACTGTTCCGGATCGTGCGCTGCCCCAACTACTTCGGCGAGATGCTCTTCTGGACGGGCGTGTTCGTCGGCGGCATCTCCATCTACGGTGGCGCAGTCGAATGGATCGTGGCCCTTCTGGGCTATCTGGGTATCATCTACGTGATGTTCGGTGGAGCGCGCAGGCTCGAAATACGCCAGAACAGGACATACGGAGACGATCCCGAATATCAGGCGTACGTGAAGTCGACTCCCATCATGATCCCCTTCATCCCGCTCTACAGCGTCGAGAAATACAAGTGGCTCGTGGCGTAGCACGCCCCGTTTGATCGCACGAGGACGGTTTTAAACTCGGCGAGGGCGGGGATCTCATAAAGGGTACCGCCCCTTTTGTGAAACCTTGCTCCATCTCCCTCGACACGCTTCCGCTGCCCGACGAGATGGAGAATAAATCTATTCCAGCCCCTTTTATAAGTGGTATGGTATTACTTAGTTGCAGAATAGTGCACTTAGTCTTATCGGTTCTAGGAGGAAACATGCGCAAGACCAAGATGTTCGAAGGTAAGAGGCACGTCTACGACACCAGCAAGGCTGAGCCGCTGGGCAACCGCGTTTTCAGCTACTTTGGCGATCCCGCAGGCTATGAAGAGACCCTTTACAAGACCAAGGGCGGCCTGTACTTCCTGTGCGGTGTCGGTGGCGAGGAGAGCCCCTATGATGCTGGCGAGGACATCCGTCCCATCACGGAGAAAGAGGCCCAGGCCTGGCTCGAGGGATAACCTCTCGCTAACAAAGCTTTGGTTTTTCATGCCCTGGCGTGCGTCTCGTTTCGATTGCACACCAGGGCATGAAACGTTGATGCGCCTTTGCATCGACTGCTCGGAGAAATGCACCTGCTAAGATTGCGTTTCATCGAAGCAAAACACGTAAAGGGAGCCGCTTCCTCCGATGGGTCCGACACAGGTTTTGTTACGATATATGCCACCGATGAAGGCGGCAGAATGGAGGGAATCATGACCGAGGAGCGCATTTTCACGATGTCCGAAGTAGCTGAGTCCAGCGACGAGGCGGCAGTCAAGACGGTGTTTGCAAGCCGCGAGCACTCCAACAGCGTCGTCTGGGTTGTGAAGCCTGGCCAGGAAGTCGCTTGCCACAAGCACACGACCTCGGATGACATCTGGATCGTCATGCAGGGCTCCGGGCTTTTCCATCCAGAACCCGGTCAAGACGTGCGCGTCTCGGCCGGCCAAGTCATCGTCAACTCAGCCGGCATGTGCCACGGCGTCACAAATGATGGAGACGAGGACTTCGTCTTCGTCGGCGTCATCGCGCCGGTTCCCTCGGATTTCATCGCATTGTAAAACCGGATAGCTATCCGACGGCAAAGGAGGATCCCATGGCACAGCTCACGGCTGGCATCAATCGCGACGACGCATTCGCCCTTCTCGAACAGCACAACAAGGAAGAGTTCCACATCGAGCACGCGCTTGCGCTCGAGGGCACGATGCGCTATTTCGCACACGAGTTCGATCCCGAGAACGAAGAGTTCTGGAGCATCGTGGGATTGCTGCACGACCTTGACTGGGAAGAGTTCCCGCAGCTCGAGGTGCACTCGCGCACAGCCGAGCCGTGGTTGCGCGAGGCGGGCGGCACCGACGAGCTCGTGCACGCCATCCAGTCCCACAACTTCGCGGCCGAAGGCTGCCCCGAACCCGAGCTGTTCATGGAAAAGGTGCTCTTCGCCGTGGACGAGCTGACCGGCCTCGTCGGCGCCGCCGTGCTCATGAGGCCGTCGAAGAGCGTGATGGACTTGCCGCTCAAGTCGCTCAAGAAGAAGTTCAAGGACAAGCGTTTCGCCGCCGGCTGCTCGCGCGACGTCATCTCGCGCGGCGCGGAGCTGTGCGGCTGGAGCCTCGACGAGCTCATGGAGCGCACCATCGCGGCGATGCAGTCGTTTGCCCCCGACCGCGACACCTTCCAACCACAGGAGTAGCAACTACTGCAGCTCATGGAGGTGCTCCATATCGCCTAAATCGTCAGACGCTCGGAATAACTGCCGCCTCCATGAGCTGATACAACCCGTTTGCAAAGATTTCCGCCAAGCACCGAACGATGTGTGCTAAGGTTTCCATTAGGTTTTCTGCGACCTAAAGAACATATCTTTCTGCACTGACGGCATGGCATAGGCGATACCTCTTCTGCGATTATCGGGGCTCCCTGGCAATTCATGCTGCATACTTCACTATTCCCTTCAGGAGGTTCTGATGAAGAAGCATCTTATTGCCATTTTGGTAGCAACGTTATTCGCCCTCGCACTGGCCGGCTGCAGCTCGGGAGCTTCGAGTGCAAGTTCCGAAGCCGCCAGCTCTGACGCCGCGAGCTCCGAGGCTGCTGCAAGCTCCGAAGCCGCCGCGAGCTCCGAGGCTGCTGCAAGCGAAAGCGCCTCTGCAGAGGCAGCTGACGAAGGCGAGTTCCAGTCGTCGATCATGTTCTGCGGCTCCACGTCGCTCTATCCCATCATCTCGTCTCTGGCTGCATCGTTCACCGAGGAATACACGACTTGGAATAACGTCGACCCCTCGATGCCCGAGGCCAACATCTCCATCTACGTGGCGCCCGGCGGATCTGGCGTCGGCGTGTCGGCAGCCGTTGACAAGACAGCCGACTTCGGCATGCTCGCCCGCGACATCAAGGACGAGGAAGTGGAGAAGCTCGGCGCTGACTACGCTGAGTTCATCGTCGCCCGCGACGCCCTCACCGTCTCGGTCAACGCATCCAACCCGATAGCGCAATCTATGGACAACATGGACAAGGAAACCATCCAGAAGATCTTCTCCGGCGAATACGCAACTTGGGATCAGGTCGACCCCTCGCTGCCCAAGGAGAACATCAACGTGTACATCCGCGACCTCTCCGGCGGTGCCTACGAGGTGTTCCAGAAGTCGATCATGGGCGATGCCGAGATTTCGCCCAACGCCACGCAGTCCGCTTCGATGACCGAGCTCGCCACCAACATCGCCGGTGACGAATGGGGCATCGGCTACGCCGGCTTCGGCGCCTACAACAAGGCTAACGCCGACGGCCAGAAGCTCGTCGCCATGAAGGTAGACGGCGTGGAAGCCACCGAGGCCAACATCCTGGACGGCTCCTACATCATCCAGCGTCCGGTCATGTTCGTGACTGGTGATCCCATCAGCGCTTCCGAGCAGGCCTTCATCGACTACATCTTCTCGCAGACCGGTTACGAGACGGTCGAGTCGAACGGCTACATCCCCGCATTCACGCCGAGCAAGTAACCGCTTGAACTGACAGGGCGACGCAACGTGCAACATGTTCGCGTCGCCCTGTTCTCGACGTGTGTTAGCATGCGAAAAGCCGTTGATTCCATAGGTTCGTTTGCCATCGCCGCATTCGCGGCCGTGGCATTGTTGTCTCTGGCCTTCGTGGTCTACTTCATCGTGCGCGAAGCGCTACCCCTGTTCGAAACCGTGACCGTACAGGACTTCCTTCTGGAGACTCGCTGGATGCCGGTCGATTTCGGCACCGGAACCTCGTTCGGGATCTTCAACTTCATCGCCGCGACCGTGGCGGTCTCCTTCCTCGCGCTTGCCTTCGCCGTGCTGATCGGCATCGGGACCGCGGTGTTCCTCGCCTCGTCTGAAAGCCACGCCGTGCGTTCGTTTGCCTATCCCTTCATCGACTTGCTCGCAGGCGTTCCATCGGTGGTATATGGCTTCGTCGGCCTGCTCGTGGTGGTCCGGCTGTTCATGAAGGCAGGTGTGACGAGCGGCCTTTGCGTATTGGGCGCCGCCATCGTTCTCGCAGTCATGCTGCTGCCGTTTCTGATTTCCGCCTGCAGCGACTCGCTTCTCAGCGAGCGCAACCGCTACCTCACAGCGGCGCAGACGCTGGGCATCTCGCGGTGGAGCGCCATGGCGACGATCATCCTACCCGCAGCGACGCGCAACATCTTGCTGTCTTTGGTCTTGGCCATGGGACGTGCCATGGGCGAGACCATGGCCGTCATGATGGTCATCGGCAATGCGAACGTATTCCCCGCCCTGCTTGGCAAGAGCGAGACCATCCCCGCCGTCATCGCGCTCGAGATGGGCACGGCCGTGGCGGGCAGCGACCATTACCATGCGCTGTTCGCTGCAGGCATGGTACTCATGCTGATCCTGCTGGCCATCAACCTCCTCGTCGCCTTCCTGCGAAACAGCCTGGCCCAGAAGAGCGGCAAGGCCGCAAACATCGGCGGGCACGGCGGGAAAAAGGCAGGGGTCGTTGTACGGATATGGGCCATCGTGAGCATCGCCGTGACATTTGCAGCCATCCTCTTCTTGTTCGGATACATATTCTGGCAAGGGGCTTCGACCATCAGCTGGGAGATGCTCACGCAGCCGCCACGCGGAATGGTCCTGGGTGAAGAGGGGGGCATCGCACCGGCCATCGCGGGCAGTCTCGCGTTCACCGGATGCGCCGTCGTGCTCGGCGGCATACCGGCGATTGCCTGCGCCCTGTTCGTCACATTCTTCGTCCGCAGCGACAGGGCAGCCGGCGCCATCCGCATAGCCATGCAGTGCATGGCCGGCATCCCCTCCATCATCTTGGGCCTGTTCGCCTACAGCTTCCTCGTACGCGACCTCGGATGGGGACGTTGCGTCCTTTCGGCAAGCGTCGCATTGGCGGTCATGGTCACGCCCTTCATCGAGGTCCGCGCTGAAAAGGCGTTTTCGGAACTGCCCAAATCGCTCGTCGAGGCATCGTACGCGTTGGGTTGCTCGCGCTTGCATGCCATCCGCACCATAGTCCTGCCCGCATGCCAGGGAGAGTTGGTGCGCGGAATCATCTTGGGCGCCTGCTATGCGCTCGGGGCAACCGCGCCGCTCCTCTTCACGGGCGGCGTCGCGTTTGCGGGCATGCCGACAGATCTCATGGAGCCCGCCATGGCACTTCCGCTCCACCTGTACCTGCTCGTCGCCCAAGGCGCCACTTCGCTTGACACGGCCTTCGGCACCGCATTCGTCATGATGGCGCTTATACTTCTTAGCAATGCGCTGGCAACAGCATATGCGCATGCCGTTTCTAGGAAATGGAGGGCTCTGCGATGAGCGACCGGGAACTGTCCGCCGTAATACAGACTAAGGACCTCACGGTCTCGTATGGCAAGAAGACGGTGCTCGACCAGGTGTCGTTCAGCGCGCCCGCCTACAGCATCACCGCAGTCCTCGGCCCGTCAGGCTGTGGAAAGACCACGCTGCTCAACTGCCTTAACGCGCTCATCCGCGAACAGCGGGGCGCACGCGTAACGGGCGAAGTGCTGCTCTGGGGCGAATCGACCAAAGACGTTCCCCTCGAAGAGCTAAGGCGACGCGTCGGCATGGTCACCCAGACGCCGACCCCGTTTCCCTTCTCTATTTTCAAGAACATCACCTACGCACCCAAGTATTACCGCACGGCGAAGCGAGGCGAGCTCGATGCGCTCGTACGCGAAAAGCTCGAGATGGTCGGCCTGTACGAAGAGGTGAGCGATCGGCTCAACCAGAGCGCCTTGTCTTTGTCAGGCGGCCAACAGCAGAGGCTCTGCATCGCGCGCGCCCTGACGGTCGAACCCGAAGTGCTGCTCTTGGACGAGCCCTGCTCCGCGCTCGACGTCAAGGCGACGGCGAAAGTCGAGTCCACACTGACCGCGCTCAAGGAGCGCTACTCCACCGTCATCGTCACGCACAACATCGCGCAAGCTAAGCGCATCGCCGACTACGCGGTCTTCCTCAACGGCGGACGCCTGGTGGAGTCGGCGCCAGCTCAGCAGTTCTTCGAAAACCCCGCCGAAGAGGCCACTCGCAGCTTCCTCGCTGGCGCGTTCGGATAATAATAAGGCGACGCAAGAACGTCGATGCTGCTAAGCGGTGGAAGGGAGAGGAGACCCATGATTCAGATCGACATACCCGGATGTGAAGCACTTGCCATCGAGCACATCTTGCTCGACTACAACGGGACCATCGCCGTTGACGGACTTCTTGCTCCAGGAGTCGGCGAGTGCATGGGCAAGCTCGCCGAACAAGCTCATGTCGCCGTCCTGACGGCAGACACGTACGGCACCGCAGATGCACAGTGCTCGCCGCTGGGCGTCGAGGTCGTCACGTTTCCCCGCGCAGGAGCCGCGGAGTTCAAGCAGGCGTATGCGCAGAAGCTTGACGGGCAGATCGCCTGCCTGGGAAACGGCTTCAACGACGTAGGCATGTTAGAACAGGCCGACCTGGCCATCGCAATACTCGACACCGAGGGGACCTACGCCGGGCTTTTGAGTCATGCCGATATCCTTGCCCGCAGTGCGGAGGAAGGTTTGTCGCTTCTGCTCTATCCCGATCGCGTACGCGCTACGTTGCGGACATAAGGACATCTTTCAATCCGTTTTATACCCGCGCCAATTCGCGCCCGTCTGCTCCAAATGGCCTGGCCGAGGGGGTGTGAACGATTCCGCAGACACTGGCTTTTAAACAAACTAATGTTAGTCGAGGACTAGTGAACACCCCCTCGGCCAGGCCATTCGGAGTTACTGGAATAATGCGCAGAGCTACGATCGTTTCGTTTGCGCTTTGCATCAAGGCGAAGGCCGCATCACAAACGATGCTGCTACAATGGCACAATGCTTGATCGGATAATCAAATTCCTTCGTGACGAGGCAGTGCTTTGCATTGCCTTCATTTGTGCGCTCGTATCGATCGTGATGACGGGCGACTACGCGTCGACGCCCAGCTACATCGATTGGCGCGTGATCGCCTTGCTGTTCTGCCTCATGGCGTCTGTGGCGGGACTCAGCGAAAGCGGCGTCATGGCGCGCATCGCGCAAGGCTTGATCGCAGGCGAGAAGTCGCGGCGAAGCGTGTGCCTCGCGTTGATCTTGCTGCCGTTCTTCGCATCGATGCTCGTGACAAACGATGTCGCGCTGCTCACCTTCGTGCCCATTGCCGTGTTGGCCTTGCAGACAGCTGGCTGGCGCGACAGCTTGGCGCGGGTCATCGTATTGCAGGCTATCGCCGCCAATTTGGGCGGCATGGTCACTCCGGTGGGAAACCCGCAGAACCTGTTCATATTCACGGCGTACGGCCTTACTGCGCAGGACTTCTTCTTCGCGTTGGCGCCGTTCGGCGCCCTCTCCTTCGTCTTGCTCGTCGCCGCCTGCTTGACGTTCGACGGGAACCGCTCCCAGGTGACCCTCAAGCTCGATGCCAAGGCCATCAACTTCAGGCGCTTCGCCCTGCACGCTGCGCTGTTCGTGCTCAGCGTGCTCTCGGTGCTCCACATCCTGCCCCATGAAGTGCTCATCATCGTGATAGCGGCAGCGCTCTTCATTTTCGACCGGCGCATCTTCGCGAAAATCGACTATGCGCTGCTCGCCACGTTCGCGTGCTTCTTCATCTTCTCGGGAAACATGGCGCACATGCCCTCTATGCAGGAGATGCTCGGCGGGCTCATGCGGGGCCATCCCATGATCACCAGCCTCGTCACAAGCCAGATCATCAGTAACGTACCCGCTTCGGTTCTGCTCGCCGGCTTCACCGCCAATTGGCATTCACTGCTCATCGGCGTCGACCTGGGTGGCTTGGGAACCCCCATCGCGTCTTTGGCAAGCCTCATCGCACTCAAACTCTACGCCCACACCGAAGGCGCCCGCATCATTTCATTCATGAAGGATTTCGCGATATCGAACATCGTGGCGCTCGCCTTCATGGTGACGCTCTACGCGGTTCTCTTCGTCTTGTAGCGAGGCGTTGCGACACGAGCCGGGATGCATTCTTCTCGTTGACCGAAACGCAGTAATAACGCATCTAGGCGGAAGGGCTTTTGCCGCGTGTCAGCCAATTAGGATCGTCGAATTCGGCTGATGGCAGACCTGCTTCGGCGCGCACATCGGCTGCCCGGTAACAACGCCCGTCGGCCACGAGCGATTGCCATGCCGAAAGCCAGGTAATCAGGCGCTCGTCACACGCTTCGAGGACAGACATCATCCACTCGGCGCTGAGCAGCGCGTATTCCCCTTGATCTGTCGTCGGCGTGGCACTCTTCTGCACGATGGCGTTTGCCACCTCGACCGCACGCTCCACATCGTCGGCCAGAATGCGGTACGGATGGAAGGACCATGCGGCGTCCAGAAGCTCGGGGGTTACGCTCACGTAGCTCGAAATGTTGAGGCTGTTCCCAAACAAGTGGAAGTCACCCTGCTTCATCACGCGCAGCTCTTCCCCTTTTGGCACGTCGTGCTCGATCGAAAACGTCCTGAACCACCCGTTGTAGAAGCGATCCGCCACAAGATGCGCCCAGGCACCGAGGGCGAGGCTTAACCCCACGGGCGAGGTGGGCCAGCGTCGGGCGATGTAGTAGTCCCAGAACAAGTCCGCATCGGGAATGGGAATGATATTGATCGCCGCAAAATGCGTGATGCAGTAATCGATGTGGAACGATGCCTTGGGAACCATGAACCCCACGTAGATGTCGGGCACGTAATTGCCGAACAGGAAGGCGTTCCTGTCTTCGATGCCAAGGTCTTCGGCCCGATGATCGGACAGGAGGCGCTCGACGTGTGCGGTATGTATGTTCCAGCTCGGCATGGCATTACTATCATAACCCACAAGACGTGGCGGAATGGGTATCCAAGATGCAAATCCCACCGATCGCTTGCCCCAGGGATGATCGATCATCCCCGTGGCAAGTGATCGCATCGGCGATGGGTTAACATTGAGCATGGACATCTCTGAGATATTCGCATCAAAACGGAATGGGGTTAAGTCGAGTGGATGAGAAACGTGAAGCCGCACGGGAGCTTCGTCGTGCAATAGCTGACTTCGAGCCTTTCAACGAGCAAGAAGCTGTCGACAAGCTCGTGATCCTCGAAGCGCTTGACAATGACCCCGCTTGCTTCGAGCGGACGGCGCAGGCGCATATGGCCTGCTCGATTTGGGTTGTCGACCCCGCCTTCGAGAAGACGCTGCTCGTTTACCACAACATCTACGATTCCTGGAGCTGGATAGGAGGCCACGCCGACGGCGAATGCGATATGCAGGCAGTGGCGCTACGGGAACTTCAGGAGGAAACGGGCGTGGCGCGCCCGCGCGTCGTGGAATGCGGCCCTGGAAACATCTACTCGCTCGAGGTGCTCACCGTCAACGGCCACGAGAAGCGCGGCGCCTACGTCAGCTCGCACCTGCATCTCAACGTGACCTATCTCGCGATTGCCGATCCTGACGAGCCCATTCGCATCAAGCCCGACGAGAACAGCGGTGTGCGCTGGGTTCCCCTGGAAGACGCCATCCGCCTGTCCACCGAACCGTGGATCAAAAACCGCATCTACCGCAAGCTCATCGACAAGCTCGACACGATTCGCGCATGATGAACCGTGACTTCCCCGCCACCTGACATGGCGAGGGATAGGCCTCTTGTTGGGTCCGGCTATTAGGGAATCGGAAGGTAATCGCGCACGAAGCCCTGCGCGTAGAGCACATCGGTATCGTCAGGATGCTTCTGCCCTTCCACTAGACGCACCACGCCCCATTCGTCGAGATGATGAGGGCTGTCCTCGGGCAGGGCCCGACGCTCCTCGATGCGCTTCGCCCGCACTTTGCCTTGACAGAGGAACACCCCGAGGCATTCGTTTCGCTGCGAGACCTCTTGGGCCACGTTGTCGCGCACCAGCTGCGCGTACTTGCCGCTGGGAAAGCCGCCGAACGTGCCGAGGAGCAGCATCTTCTTGCCTGCGCACAACTCGACGAAGGCCTTGCTCTTCGGGTCGAGCGAGCTCTTCCTGCACCAGAAGCAGACGACAACAACCTCGTCGGCCGGCTCGACGCCGGGTTGCGCATCGCTTACAAGCCATCCCAGCTCATCGAGCGTGGCGCGCACGCCTTCTGCAATCTTTGCCGTGTTCCCCGTCACCGAGGAAACCCACAGGGTTGCACGTCTGCTCATGGCAGCCTCGCTTCCCGCCGCTTCACTCGCTTAGGTGCTTAATGATGGTCGTGGTTGCAGGCAGCTTCAGGCGACATGCGCTCGACCTGGCCTTCGGCGAACAGCTGCGCAACGTCGCCGACAACCGGGGTGTAACGCTCGGAGTACACGATGACGCCGTTTTGCGTGAAGCGCATCAGCGGCGGCATGCCCATGCCCACAGTCAAGATGCCGTCAACGCCCAAACCCAGAACGTAGTCGATGACGCCACCGCAACCGTATTGATCGTGGTCGACGTTCTTAACGGGCTCTGCCGCGACGATGTTCATGGCATCGTCGTACTCGACCACCGTGAAATACGGCGTATGCCCGAAATGCCCGCTGCGTACCGCCGATAGGCCATCTGCGGTTTCGCTGGGAATTGCTATCTTCATGTTTTGCCTCTTTCGTTTCTCGTTTTTTGCACCGCTGATTGTTTACCCACGGCACCGTCAAGTCAACGGCGGAATAGACAGCCTGGACACAAATCCCACTTTTGATCATTTGAGCACGACGGGGATACCGCAGACCATGCGCACGACCGAATCGGCACGTTCGGCGAGGATGTTGAGCGTCCTGCCCACCTGCTCGCGCCAAGCACGTTCGCCAGGATCGAGGGGAACGACACCGTTGCCGATTTCGCAGCACGACACGACTTCCTTGTTGGCAAGCGCATCCGCAATCTCTTCTGGCACTAGGTCATCAGGGCATTTGGCAATGTAGTCTTGCAGGTTCAACAGCACGGGACGCTCGTCGAGCACGCCGTCGGCCATATCGGCATCCGCATACCCCAAGCTTGCCGCATAGGTGCGCTTGCCGCTCGCCCGTCCGCCCACTACGACTACCATAAGTCCTTCCCTTTCGTTATCCGTTTCGTCGGCCTACATCGCCATGACGTTGCAGGTGACCACTATGCCCACGAGAAGCGCGAGCTCGCACATCTGGAGGAAGAAACCTGCCAGGTCACCGCTCATGCCACCGAACTTGTTACGCGACAAGACGTACAAACCCAACAGGAAAACCCCCGCAACGCATGTCATCACGATGCCGATTGCCAGGTCAAACCACATGAGCGCCGCCACGCAGGCGATGGCGAGCACGATGAGAGTCGCGAGCACGGGACGCTTGTCCGAGGATTCGTGCTCGTCTGCAAGCATGCCCTTGCTCGCGCTGAGAGGAAACGCCACCGTCGCGATGCCGCTCAGACACCGGGAGAGCACTGGCGCGATGGCCAGCTGAATCAAAGCCATCGACGGTTGGAACTCGGTTGCAAAGGCGAAGTACGCCAGCAGGTACACACCGACGCCGATGACGGCGAACGCCCCGGCATGCGGGTCCTTCAGAATCTCGCGCCTGCGCTCCACCGAGGTGTTGCTGGCAAGCGCATCGCACGTGTCGGCGAAACCATCCATATGAATGCCGCCCGTCACGCAGATGGGAATGAGGGTGTAGCCCGCTGCCTGCAAGATCACCCCGAAACCCAGGACGCCGCACAACCACGCCCAACCCACGATGAGCAACCCGATCACCATGCCGATGAACGGGAAGAAGCACATCATGAACCGCATGCTCTCGGGCTTCCACTGAATCTGCGGCATGGGAAGCTGCGAGAAGCAGGAAAACGCCATCACGAGCGACCTGAGAAGCGTCACGCCCTTCCCCTTTCTAAAATGCATTAAGGGGGGCTGTCCCCTTTAATGACGAATCGTCCTTCGCGATAAACGGCTGACCGGCAACGCATTCTACGACAAGATCGCAACGGGCGGCAATGGCACACGATACCGAGCCCATGAGACGGATGTAGGTCTCGGTGGTCTCATCGTAGCGCAAGCCGTCTCCGCCGACTTCGTCGCCGACTATGACCAGGTTGTCGAAAAGGCCTGCCACATGAGCCACGCCGTCGAGCACGGTTTGCAGCGCCTCTTCGTACGGCACGCAGCTCCAGTCATCGGCGAACAGCTCGTTGGCCACCACGTTGCCGAGAGACTCGAGAAGCGCCGTGGAGCCCGATTCTAAAGAATCATCCCTCTCGAAGCGGAGGTTATCGCCAAGCCCGTCAAAGCATTCGATGGTGGTAAATCCTTTGTCTGCCCGCAACGCGCGATGGCGCGCTATGCGACGAGCACCCTCCTCGCCGTAGGGCTTCATGGCAGCCAAATAGTAGCGATTCCCGGGCAGGGAACAGGCCAGCTGTTCGGCATAGGCGCTCTTGCCGCTGGAAGCCCCGCCCGTAACCAACGCGATCATCGAAGGTCGACCTCGTAGTTGTCGATGCCGGTAGCGGAAAACGTCGTGCCGTCGTACAGGGCGAGCGCCGCATCGAGCATGGGAACGAGGCACACGGCACCCGTCCCCTCTCCCAGGCGCATGCCCGCTTTGATGGAGGGCTTGACACCGAGCTCCTTGAGCAGGAACTTGGCTGCAGGTTCGGCCGACACATGGGAAGCCAGCATGGCGCACTCGCAGCCAGGCACGATGCGCTGGGCTGTGTAAGCAGCGAGTGCACTGATGTAGCCGTCGATGATGATAGGCACCCGATGCACGGCGCCCCCGATGAACAGGCCGACCATGCCCGCGATGTCGAAACCGCCGAGTTTGGCGAGAACGTCGAGCGCATCGGTCGGATCGGGATCGTTCACTTCGAGCGCACGCTTGATGGCTGCAACCTTGCGTTGCAGCCCGGCATCGGAAAGCCCCGCACCGCGGCCCGTCAGCGCCTCGACGGGAAGGCCGAGGAATGCGGCGGACATGGCAGAAGACGTAGTCGTGTTGCCGATGCTCATCTCGCCCGAGCAGATGATGTCGAATCCCTGCTCCTTCAAGTCGCCCACGAGGTCGACGCCGGAGCGGATGGCCTTCAGGGCGTCTTCGCGCGTCATGGCAGGACCGCAGGAGATATCGCCCGTCCCCCTGCTGATCACGCGGTCGATGACGCCGTCCACATCGGGCGGCTCGAGCATGCCCATGTCGACCGCGATCGCCTCGATGCCCACTGCATGAGCCATCATGCACACCGACGAGACGCCTTTCGCGACGTTTGCCGCCACTGCCGTGGTGACCTCGGGCCCGCTCTGGGAAACACCTTGGGCGACTACGCCGTTGTCGGCGCACAGCACGACGACGACGCGCTTCTTCAGCGCCACGTCGGCCGTCCCGGTGAGCGCGGCGATGCGGATCACGTCGTCTTCCAAGACACCCAAGCTGGCAATGGGCTTCGCCACGTTGTTCCACTTGTCGTAAGCGGCCTGGCGCGCCTCCTCGTCAGGCGGCGCGACGCGCTGCAGGAGCTCCTTGATGTAAGGGTCCTCGAGCGCCTTCGCCTCTGCGGGCTTGAGAACCTGCTTGTCGCCCTTCACGATGGTGATGCTCATGCCGCCCGGAAGATCGCCGGCCTCGTCGAGGTTCGGGACGATCTCCTGCCCGTCGAGGCCGCAGTTGGCCACGACCATGGCGCTATCGGCGATGCCGCGGCCGCGCAGCGTATCGCGCAGCTCTCCGAGGCGCTTGCCCGACTTCATGAACACCTTTGTGCCGTACACGTCGAGGGCGGCATCCACATCTCCAGTGGAAACCGGCGAGACGAGCAGCTGCTCCGAACGCTCGCACAGCGGCTCGCGCAATGCTGCTGCGGCGGCGCAGAACGAGGTGACGCCAGGTATGACCTCCACGTCGTACCCGCGCGCTATCATGCGCTCGTTCACGTAGGACCAGGTGGAATACACCGATGCGTCGCCGAGCGTCACGAACGCGACCGACTTGCCCTCGTCGAGCAGCGCCGAGAGCTTGTCGGCGACGGCATCGTACGCTTCGGCGGTCTTGCGCTGGTCGTTCGTCATGGGCGACGAGCAGTCGACGAGCTCCTTGCCCGCGATGTGGTCCTCGATGATGTGCAGGGCAGCGCGCGCGGAGCCTCCGATATCGGGTGCCGCCACGCAGTCGACTTCGCTCAGGATCCGCGCAGCGCGCAGCGTCAGCAACTCGGGATCGCCAGGACCCACGCTCACCCCGTACAACTTGCCTTTTGCCATCGGATTTCCCTCCAAAACGAGACAAAGGGGCCGCCCCTTTGTCTCATCATTACTCGCGTTCGTTGTTGGATGCCAGGTACAGCAGCGCGTTGCAGATGGCAGCTGCGACGTTGGAGCCGCCCTTGCGGCCGCGCGCCACGATGTAGGGAACGTCCAACTCGCGGATGAGCTCCTTGGACTCCACGACGTTCACGAAGCCGACGGGCACGCCCACGATGAGCTTCGGCGGCTCCATCGTGCCGGCCTTGAGCATGTCGTAAAGCGCCACCAAAGCCGTCGGCGCATTGCCGATTGCATACACGAGCGGCACGCCGAGCGCCGCCGCGCGCTCCATGCTGACGGTCGCGCGCGTGCAGCCGCGCTCCTTGGCCTCAGCTGCCACGTCTGGATCGGCGATGAAGTTGTACGCCTGGCCACCAAACTTGGCCAGCACGCGCTTGTTCACGCCGGCGAGCGCCATGTTCGTGTCCGTGACGACCGAGCAACCGCTACGGAACGCTTCTACGCCCAAGCGCGTGGCGTCGGGCGAAAACGACAGGGTCTCGGCATATTCGAAATCGGCCGTCGTGTGGATGACGCGCTTGATCACGAGCTCGTTTTGCGGGTCGAGCGCGATGCCGCGCTCCTCGAGTTCCCGAGAGATGATCTGGAAGCTGCGTGTTTCGATCTCTGCCGGTTTAACGTATTCCAACTCCGCCATACCAGTCCTTTCACACCGAAGTCTCGAACCATCGCAAGCGAATTCGCATGCGCGGTTTCGCCTTTGTTCTCTCATATCATGGCGCTATTCTACTGTGAGAGTTAGTGATTTTTCATCGGGCGAATTGCCAATCGCCCGTTCCCCAGATAACAACCATTGCAGCCGCGACGAGCACCATTTTCGTCGCGGCTGCAATCTCGGTTTCGTTGTAGTTTCCCGCTACCGCGTGACCCAGCCCTTGATGCTCGAAAGGCCACGGACAACCTCGGGCTCGTCGCCTTCGAGCGACACGAGCGACGGCGCCTGCATAATCTTGTACTGGGTGACGAGCTCGCGGTTCTCATCGGCGTCGAGGGCGATGTAGTCCACGCCGGCCTGGTCGAGCAGGGCAGCAGCTGCCTTGCAGTTAGGGCACGTCTTCGTCTTGAAGAGAATCGTCTTCGCCTCGCCTTGCTCGAGCGCCGTCTGGATGAAGCTGTCTTCTTCCTGTGGTTCCTCTGCGCGCATCAGCGGCATCGCGGGATCGCAACAGCCGCGCTCCTGGGTGGCTTCCCAGATGACGTCATCGATGGGAGCGGGATTGGGACCGGTATGCGTGAGCGTGGAGTGGGCGATGTCGTAGACGCGGCGGTCCTTGTACTCCTGGGCCTTGCCGTCGTTCCAGTTCTGGACGGGACGGTAGTAACCGGTGATGCGGCTGTAGACCTCGGTGTTCTCGCCGCAGTGCGGGCAGGTGAACTGCTCGCCGGTCAGATAGCCGTGGTTCTTGCACACCGAGTACGTCGGCGACATCGTGTAGTACGGCAGCTTGTAGTTCTCGGCGATCTTGCGCACCAGGTTCGCGGCAGCCTTCCAGTCGGGCAGCTTCTCGCCCAGGAACGCATGGAAAACGGTGCCCGAGGTGTAGAGCGTCTGCAGGTCGTCCTGGATGTCGAGCGCCGAGAACACGTCCTCGGTGTAGCCGACGGGCAGGTGCGAGGAGTTGGTGTAGTACGGCGTGCCGTTCATGTTGGCCGTGATGATGTCCGGGAACTGCTCCTTGTCGTGCTTGGCGAAGCGGTAGGTCGTCGACTCGGCCGGCGTGGCTTCCAGGTTGTACAGGTCGCCGTATTGCTCCTGGTAGTCGCTCAGACGCTCGCGCATGTGGTTGAGCACGTCGCGCGCGAAGCGCTGCACGCGCTCGTCCGTGAGGTCGGCGCGCAGCCACTTGGCGTTGAGGCCCACCTCGTTCATGCCGATGAGGCCGATCGTCGAGAAGTGGTTCTCGAACGTGCCCAGGTAGCGCTTCGTGTAGGGATACAGGCCCTTGTCGAGCAGCGTGGAGATGACCGTGCGCTTGGTCTTGAGGCTGCGGGCTGCGACGTCCATCAGGCGGTCGAGGCGCGCGTAGAAATCGGCCTCGTCAGTGGCCAGATACGCCAGGCGCGGCAGGTTGATGGTGACGACGCCGATGGAGCCGGTGGACTCGCCGGACCCGAAGAAGCCGCCGGACTTCTTGCGCAGCTCGCGCAGGTCCAGGCGCAGGCGACAGCACATCGAGCGCACATCGGAAGGCTCCATGTCGGAGTTGATGTAGTTGGAGAAGTACGGGGTGCCGTACTTGGCCGTCATCTCGAAGAGCAGCTTGTTGTTCTCGGTCTCTTCCCAGTTGAAATCACGGGTGATGGAGTACGTGGGAATGGGGTACTGGAAGCCGCGGCCGTTGGCGTCGCCTTCGATCATGATGTCGATGACGGCCTTGTTCACCATGTCCATCTCGGCCTGGCAGTCGCCATAGGTGAAGTCCTGCTCCTTGCCGCCGATGATGGCGGGCAGGTTCTTCAGGTCATTGGGCACGACCCAGTCAAGCGTGATGTTGCTGAACGGCGCCTGCGTGCCCCAGCGGCTGGGCGTGTTCACGCCGTAGATGAACGACTGCACGCACTGCTTGACTTCCTTCTGCGACAGGTTGTC
>JAFRJC010000079.1 GCA_017432445.1 Eggerthellaceae bacterium
AAATCCACTACCATACGGAACAGAGCTATACGTCGTTTTTTGCCCTGAAAATGGAAAAATCAGGCCTCCGAACAGTCGCGAAGCCGCCCGGAGACCCGATTTTTCAAGAAAATGCCGTATTTTTGCTCGAAAAGCACAAAATAGCCGCCTTTGTCCTGGTAGACAAAAGCGGCTACTTTTGTGGCTCCCCGGGTAGGACTCGAACCTACAACCCTCCGGTTAACAGGGCATCTAGTTTTTCTTTTTCTCTCCGGCCTTCGGCGTTGCGCTGAGCACTTTGTCGTTGCGCGCGCCTGACAAAAGCTCGACGAAGCTGTAGCCCACATGCTCGCCCGACTCGGTTTCGACTTTTGCCAAAAGCTCGTAGTACACGAGGTTCAGCTGACCGTCGATGGCGGGCGTGATGATATAGCGCTCATCCTTGAAGCCCGGCGCGGAGAGCTTCCACTTGCATGCGAACTTGATTCCGTCCTGGACGGTGAACTCGAGCGGCACGAGCGTGTAGTTGTTCAGGCGTTCGTAGCTGCCGTCGGCACGGATGTAGGTGCCGTCGACATACGCCGTGTCATAGAGCCCCTCCTCGTTTGGGAACGAGAACAGCATCGCTTCCTCGCCATCGAAGAACCGCAGCGAGAACCACTCCCAATGCGTGTAGGTCTTGAGCATCGAGTAGGGGCCGCCTTGCTTGTCGACCCACGCCTTGCCCTCGATTGCAACCTCCTTGCCATCGATGGTAATGGTGCCCTTGCAGGGGACGTTGGTCCACGAGTAGTACCAGGTGAGTTCCTTCGGCTTGTCGACGCGCATGCGAAGCTTGCCGTCCTCGCAATGCCATACGGGATCCTTGGCTGGCTTCATCTCGACATCGAGGCTGAATTCGTTCTCGTTCATGGTCAGCAGCATGCCGTTTCCGGTTTTCTCGAGGCACGCCTCGTTACCGACCTGCGCCTTTGTCGGAGACACCGTGATCGTGTTCTTGTCTGCGCCTGCGAAGACGATGCGGTGATCCTCATCGGTACAGTTCGTGACTGCTGCCTGCAGTTGGTAGTAGGGTAACAGCCCCCCGACCATGGCCTTGATGAGCGTGTATTGGAAGCTGTACAGCTTGCCGTCGTCTCCCGTGCCGTATCCGGTCGCGTACCACCACTCGCTCTGACGCTTGTGGGCAAGCCACTCGTCCTCGAATGTGCCGTGGGGTATACCCTTGGATTTCGTGAATTGAATCGTCATGCGTGGTGTCTCCTTCGTTGACGCCGGCGCCGCATAAGGCGCCGGCTGGGGTTTATCCTTCCGTGAGATCGGGCTCGTCTGCGCTAAATGCTGTTCTCCGCGTAGCGGATGCCGGGTCGCGTGTCCTCCCAAACGGGCATCTCGTACACGCGGAAGCCTTTCTGCTTCAGCTGGGCCTCGCGTTTCGAGGCCTCGCTGTCGGGGTCGTCGAAGTCGCCGTAGGTCAACGCCCCTGCCGGGCAGTTGTACACGCAGTAGGGCTTGAAGTCCGTGGCCGCTTCCCCGCGGCAGCCGATGCAGCTCTGCTTCCAGATGGGCATCCACTTCAGGTACAGGTTCGGCCATTCGCCGCCCGGCTGGTCGATCTCGCCGCCTCCGATGGTGCGCACGAACTGCCTGAAGGTCTCCGGCTCGAGCTTGTACTGCATCTTGCACGACATCGAGCAGGTCCAGCAGCCGGTGCAGCGGTTGATGTTCACGAGAATGTTGTTAGCCATGATTAGTCCTCCACTTTCCTCACGTCGCAAACGTTGTCCCAGATGCCCTCGGGCGTCGCGTTGCCGGCGACGAACGCCATGCTCTGCGGAGCGCCGAGCACCTGGGTGAACTTGGCCGTGGAGACCTGCCCCACGATGTCCGCGAAGGCGTCGTAGTTCTCTGGGGCGTTCTCCGGGTTCATCAGGTCCTGCGGGCAGAGGCCCTCGTAGCACGTCTCGTCGAAGCTGTACCACGTGTGCGCCATGCCCTCGGGGATGTCGTCGCGCAGCTGCAAGGGGATGCGGTAGGCCCCGCGCTGGTTGACCACCTCGACGATCTCGCCGTCGACCATGTCGCGGCGGGCCGCTTCTGCCGGGTTCAGGGCCACGCCCCACTGCGATTCGGCCAGGAGTGCGCACTCGTCCACGTTGGTGAACTGGCCCTGCATGAAGTGCTTGTGGCGAGCCACGTAGAACTGCAGCGGGTACTCGGCGCGGACATCCTCGCGACCGATGTTGGGGGCCACGTAATCGGCCATCATCTGACCGACGGGGGCGACCTCCTCGCAGTAGAACTCCAATCGCCCGGTCGTGGTCATGCGTAGGTCGTTTGCACCCGAATCCTCGCCCATGCCTTCGGGGAACGCGGCGCGAACGCACTCGTCGCGCTCGAGCCACTCGAGCGTCACCGGCGCCGTGCCGGTTTCCTCGCCGGTCTCGGGGTCGTACACGATGCCCTCGCGGTCCGCAAGGCCGGTCTGCGCGTTCAGATCGCACCAGCCCTTGAGCGAGTCGAACGGGAACACCTCGGGGATGCCCAGGCGCACGGCCAGCTGCTGCCAGATCCAGGCGGGGTCCTTGCAGTCCTCGGGCGGCTCGACGGCTGGCTTGCAGTAGAAGTAGCAGTCGTCCGTGTCGCCGATCAGCTCGTAGCGCTCGTAGGTGGTCGCCTCGGGCAGCACGATGTCGGCGTAGCGGGCGGTGTCGGTCATGCGGATCTCCCACGACACGAACAAATCGAGGTTCGGGAGGATTCGGTTGCGCCACAGGTCCTTGTTGGGCCAGTTCAGAAGCGGGTTGCCCATGCAGTTCAGCCACACCTTGTACTGCTGCTTGCTCGGGTCGGCGAACGCTTCGAGCATCTCGGGGACGGTCACTTGGCGGCTCGTCGACTTCATCTGCTCGGGCGGTGGGAACTGGATCGCCGCGGTGCTCAGGCCGCGCGTGTTGATCAGGTTGTTGTTGCCCGCGACGATGAACGACGCCTTCTCGCCGTCCTCGTTGCCCATGAGCAGCGAGAGTAGCCTGATGGCGCGGCACGTCTGCGTGCCGTTGCGGTAGCGGAAGCCGTAGTACACGTAGGTGGTGGCAGGCGAGTGCTCCACGTAGTCCATGGCCAGATCCTCGCACTCCTCCGCGGGGACGCCCGTCAGGGCTTCCTGAGTTTCCGGCGTCCACCTCTGCACGTGCTCCTCGAGCCGCTTGAAGGCCGTCTTGCACGGGATGCCGTTCACGACCGTCTCGCCGGAGAGCACAGGTGCCGCCTCGCCGTAGCCGCTGAACGGCTGGCCCATGGGATGGAAGACGGGGACGGGCGCGCCGTCCTCGCCGAGCGCGTAGAACACGAAGTCGCTTCCGCCCTCTTCGAGGTCGGACTGGCGCAGGTACTTGTCGGTGTCGGAGCGTACCAGGTAGCCGGCAGAGGTCTTGCCCAGAAGGAACTCCTCGTTGTACGCGCGCTCGCGGATGATGACGTTGGCCATGGCCAGAGCCAGCGCCGCGTCGGTGCCGGACTTCACGGGAACCCAGCGGTCGGCCTTCGCGGACGTGACGTCGAACAGGTTGGAGACGTGCACCAGCTTGGCGCCGCGCTCCTGCGCGTCGAGCGCGAGGCGCGTCGTGGTTGCCGGGCGGGTGAACCCCAGCGGGTTGCCGCCCCAGATGAGCAGCATGGAGCCTTCGCCCACGTGGTTCACGAGCTTGCGCGAGTTCGCGCCCGTGAAGCCGCTGTCGACGGCCTGCTCCCACGTCACGCCGTGATCGACTGCCTGGTTCTCGATGAGGCTCGCGTCCCATGCGAAGCAGAACCTGAACATGAGGTCGTTTTGCTTCGAGTGCCAGTCGCCCGGGTAGCCGCACCAGAAGCGGTTGAGGATGACGGACTGCGGCCCGAACTCCTCGGTGCTCTTCTTGATTGCATCGGCAATCGTGTCGAGCGCCTCGTCCCAGGTGATCTCGACGAACTTGCCCTCGCCGCGTTCGCCCACGCGCTTGAGCGGGTGCAGGATTCTGTTCTCCAGGTACGGCATCTGCGCGGACAGCACGCCCTTCATGCAGATCTCGTTCTGGGGGTCCTTGCCTGGGGTCCGGTACTTCTGGATGCGCGTGATCTTCCCGTCGCGGGAATGCACCTGCACCATGCAGCGCTCGTGGCATCCCCATCCCTGGCAGGGGTGGATGGTAACTCTCTCTTCGGTCATAATTCCCCCTCTACGGTTGCGTCCCGCCTACCGTGGCGGATTCATTGGCGGTATTGTTCCATCCGCCCCGTGTCGTCGGTAATGACCGCCGCGCACAATGATTTGCCAATTCTATTGCGCACTTTGTACAATGACCCCGTTCAAGCAATCCGGGCGAAGGAGAAGCGGTGAAGTTGCGCGGCGATGTTCTCGTCGAGGCCCTCGAGACGAGATTCGGACTGGTAGAAACCTCGTGGTTCGACGAAGATGCCGAATACGGACAGCCTGCGCTCATGCGTGGTGCGACAAGCGCCACCGCCCGAGGAGATGCCTTCGTTATGGCAGATTGCCATATTGGAGGAGGGGAAGGCCGGCCCCTGCAGCTCCCGTGCGGCGCGGTCGCGTACCTGGCCGCGGGGGCGCTGGAGATCCAGGGCGTGCTCGCGGGGGCGAACGCCGGCCCCCGTGGGTCCGCCGTCGTCGCTGTGCCCGGGGCTCGCGATGAGCTCGAGCTCTACGATTTCCTCGTCTCGCTCTACCGCGAGGCCTCGACCTGGCACGAGAGGCTCGACCAGATATGCCTTTCCGGGGGAACCGTCCAGGAACTGCTCGACGAGAGCCTGCCGATGTTCGGCAACCCCCTCATCCAGTTCGAGGAGGACTTCGGCAACTTCACCTACTCGATCTCCGAAGAGGACGACCTCGTCGCCGAGAAGTGGGTCGTCGACCATAGGCGCTTCGAGTCCGGTGATTTCCGCATCTCCGACGTTCGCTACGAATCCTCCTGGGTGCGAAGCAACCCCGAGAGGGCGTTCGAAACGGAGCTGCCGCTCAGCAGCAACGCGCCGCATGCGTCGACGAGGGTCCTTTCGTGCTACATCGCCGCGAACGGAATGGGCGGATATGTGGCCATGGTACTCATCCATGGCTCGATAACGCATACGCAGCGCTTCTACCTCGAGGTGCTCGCCCACAGCATCGCGGTGATGTACGAGGGACGCGCGCGGGCTTCGTACGTGCGCGGCAGCTCCCTGCGCGCGCTCGTCACGGCGGCGGCCGACGGGGCGAACCGAGACGAGCTCGCGATGGGCTTCGGGCCCGTCACGTCGGGGCTGCTACCGCCGTTCCGCTGCCTGGAGTTCGTCCCCGCCGCATCGGGAAACCAGGTGATCCCTGGGGAGCTCGCTTGCGCCGAGGTCGAACGTAGCATCCCCCACTCCCATGCCGCCTGGGTCGACGACCGGCTTATCGCGCTCGTTTGCAGCGGGGAGGATGAATCCGGCAGAGTGGCGAGGAGGCGCAGCGCTGCAGGCGGCCAATGCAGTGTCTCCACCCTGGCGCTGAGCGTATGCGAAGCGAGCGCTGGCCTCTCCCTCGAAGCGGGCATCAGCCTGGAGTTCGACGACGTGTTCAGCCTGGCCCTGTTCTCAAAACAGGCCGAGCGGGCGCTTGCGATTGGAAAGCGAAACGACCCGAAGAGCAAGGTGCACCTATTCGAGGAGTGCGCCGTTTCTTACATCGTCCAGTTCGGGACTACGGAATTCCCCGCATGGGCGCTGTGCATGCCCGGGCTGCGCCGTCTCGCCGAAGAGGAGCGGGGAGCGAGCGTCGACTACCTGGAAACGCTGCGCTGCTGCTTCGCGAACAACTTCAACGCTGCCAAGACCGCACGCGAGCTCCACATACAACGCAACACGCTCCTCTATCGCCTCAAGCGCATCCGCGACTACGTGGGCTTCGACCTCGAAGATGCCGGGCTTCTGCTCTACCTGCAAGTATCGCTCGTGCTCATGGACGCGATGTGACACCGTCGCCGACAGTAGCAGCGTCCCATTCGCCGCTTGTCGACGCAACTCGATGAAGAGCAACGTCCATCGGTGAGACTTGCTCTAGTGCCAAACCGCGTAGAAGCTATGTCGGAAGCTGACCGGGGAATGGACCGGGCCTGTCGTCGGGTCCCACGATGCCTGCCAGGGATGCCGATATTGCCGCGAAGCGCTCGATTGGGATTCGGCGGATGCGTAGATTCTTTAGAAGAGGAGATTATTAATAGATATTACGTTCCGCTGTGGCGAAAGCAACCCCTTAGATGCTGTCGCCAGGGTGAAAGCATAGGTTCCGCTATGCCGAAAACATGGTTTCGCTAGGGCGAAAGCAAGGTTTTCCACATTCGCCAGGGCGAAAGCAAGGTCTGTTTTCGGGCCTCTATCTGCAGATGCTTCAAAACGATTTGTTGGTAAAATGTTGGTCACATGTTGGTCAGACCAACAATTAAGGCCAGAACAACGTTCTGGCCTGGGGTTTTTGGCTCCCCGGGTAGGACTCGAACCTACAACCCTCCGGTTAACAGCGACCCCGACCTGGGGTTATAGCAGTTCTACCAACTCAAAACCCCCGCAGAAATGTGTGCGAGCTGTGTTTTTCGCTTTCTCGCTTTGCACCAGATTTCTGTGATTGCAGTCTTTCCGACGCGCCCCTGTCGGTTATTTGTCGGTTGTATTGTCGGTGACATGTCGGTCGCAAATAACTGTGGAAAACGCGTAGGAAGGAGCAAGCCATGAGATTCACAAGCAGGGGCATACGCCAGCGCGGGGACACAGACAAATGGGAGATAACGCTGTCGCACCGCGATCCGGCCACCGGCAAGCAGGTCCGGACGTTCCACACCATCGAGGCGAAGACGCTGAGGCAGGCCGAGAAGAAACGTGACGAGTTGATCCTCAAGCTCGAGATGGAGGGCACGGCGGCAGGCTCGCGACTGCTCTTGGTCGAGTTCCTCAACCTGTTCATGGACTACAAGGAGAAGGCCGCCGTCATCGAGGCCTCCACCGTCAGGGGGTACCGCCACGAGACGAAGCTGATATGCAAGTACATCGGGGATGTGAAGCTCAGCGACCTGCACATCGCGGAGGTCAATCAGTTCATGGCCGAGATGACAGCGGACGGCTACGCTCCCAAGAGCGTGGCCGGCTGCTTCCGCTTATTGAAGCAGGCTCTCAAGTGGGCCGTGGCGCAGGACATGCTGACGAAGAACCCGTGTGACTTTTGTAAGCCACCCAAGCGCGTGAAGACCCCCATCAACGCATTGAACCGCGCCGACCGAACCCGCATGCTCAAGCTTGCTCGTGCCGCAGGGGCGCAGCCGCTCGCGCTCGCCATCGAGCTCGCGCTCACTACTGGCATGCGCCGCGGCGAAATCTGCGCGCTGCGCTGGTCGGATTTGGGAAACGACTGCACCATCACGGTGAACCACGCTTTCGGGCAGAAGGAAGGCGGCTTCTACCTCAAAGCGCCCAAGACCGACAGCTCGGTTCGGACCATCCCGCTGACCGGGCGTATCTACGACGTGTTGTGCGCCATGAAGAAGGACTCCATGCGAATCCTGGCTGAGTTTGGCGTACGCTACGCCGACCCGTTCATCTTGGGCACGCAAGAGGCCGACAGCCGCCCGTACAACCCGCAGCTGCTCGGCAAGGAGTTCGCCGCCTTCTGCAAGATGAATGGCTTCGACTGCACGTTCCACGATCTGAGGCACACCTTCGCGACCATGATGATCGCGTCAGGCACCGACGTGCGCACCGTCGCGAGCTATCTCGGGCACGCCAACGTGGCCATGACGCTCAACACCTACGCCGACGTTGACCCTGATGCCAAACGCGCCGCGGTGAGCAAGGTGGAAGGGGCGTTCGACGTGGACATGACGCGCATCATCGATGAAGCGATGGATGAGCCAACGCCAGCGGCTGCTCTTGTATTCACCGCTGATCAGCTGCGTGCCATGTTGGCCGAAGCCGAACGAAGGGAGGGCAACGATGTTTAGAAAACTTGCTAAATCGGTTCTCCGATTCGTCAGATGGCTCTTCCGCTCAATCTTCAAATTCGTGTGGTGACGTGCGAATCTAGAACTCATTCGAAAACCCTTGATGTATTTCCTCCCCTATCGCGATAGGGGAGGATTTTTTACTGCCGAAACAAAATGATAAGGCAAATCGGCAAAGCGGTAGATGCCTTATACTGCGGATATTGAGAATCAGTGCTCTAGGCATTGGAGGCATCCATGCAGACAAACGTTATCCTCTGTGTTTTAAACAACGTTTTCCTGAATAGAGGCGATGACGGGAGGAGCCTTCCCGACGAGCTAGCGTACACGCATGTTGAGCACGGCGGGGAATTCCATGGCATACAGGCCAATGAGGCGCCGGTAAAGTACCTGATTAAAAAAGCGCATGATGCCAAGAATCCTGTCAAAGCAATTATTTATCTCTGCTCCGAGAAATGCCTTCAACCGACCATACCGTACCCCCTTATCGGAAATGCTCTCCCTCAAGCTGAGAGCTGCGATTACACGCCGGAGCGTTTCTTCAATGAGCGTATTGAGAAGTACTGCAAGGAAAACGGCTACGAAACGCCAATGCCCACACCCATTGCCTACAACCCAGCCGGTCCCGCCGATTCACTTGACGCTTTTATCGAGATATTCGAGAGCAACTCGCGCTATTCCATCGACATCACAGGTGGCCAACGCGACACCGTGATCCTCCTTGCAATCGCCTCGCAAATCATCAAAATGGGCGCCACAGAATCGGCTATAGGAGATATCGTTTACTCGAATTTCGGAGAAAGAGCGATATACAAGCAGAACAACACATTCAACTTGGTCGACCTGCTGAATGCTATCAACGTGTTCACCGACTACGGCCGAGCCGACAAGCTTGAATCATTCTTCTGCTCCAACGAGTACACGAAAGAATCTACGCGCAAGCTTTGCCGGAGTATAAGGGCATTCTCTGACTCCCTGGCGTTATGCCAGGTGAACGGAATCGAGCTCAAGGTACGTGAGATCCAGAAGTGCCTTGATGATGTTGAGATTCAGTTAGGCAGATTCAAAGACCGCTACTCCTTATACACCGATGCGATTGAGCAAATCGGTGGATCTAGCGAAGTGCGAGAACGCACTTTCGAAGAGGCGCTCGACGAAATCGCCGAACTCAATCCAAATATCGACTTCACTGGGTTGAGCAAGAACGAGCTTGCCATGAAACTAGAAGACCTCAGAAAGCCGTCGCGCGTCAACCGAGGCGAGCTGCTCTTCCTGTCTTTGATTCCTATGATACGGGAGAAATTCATTCCTGAGACAGATGATGAATCGGCAATGCTGATGAACATCATAGCCTGGTGCGCAGATCATCAGATGATTCAACAGGCTCTGGGGATCTACAGGGAGAGAATATCGGAATGCCTCGTCAGGCTTGGCTTCTTTAACGGAAGCCTTGATATCGAAGAAACCCAGTCAAAAGAGCTAACCAATCTCTGCTCGAATTGCAAGCCCATAAAGAACCGGCTTTCAATGTATCAGGACCACGACTTGTTCTCAATAAATCGGGAGAAAGAGCCCCAGATGAGGCTCATATACGCTTGGTACACCTATCTGCACGAAACGCGAAACGCCGTGATGCACGCTAGCTCGGGAAAGGATAAGTACAACTATTTCTTTGCATGTGCCTTACTCGGTAAGGATCCCGACTCAGAATTAGCAATTGAGGACCTGGAAAACGATATCAAAGAAGCTCTTGACAGCATTGTCTCCCCAATCTCAATAACCACTTCTGAGTGGAATGAGGCCAGATCAACTGCTCGCAAAGAAACCAATCGTGCACGTAGCAAAGGCACTTATGGCAAAGAGCGACGCGACTATGAAAAGTATGCGAAAGCAACGACCGAAGACAAGGTTTCTGGTGGCAAAGCTATCGAAACAATGGAAGAACTTACCTCGCTTATCTCAGAGTATAGCAGCGGTCAAAACCGCGTATTGTGGAGTACGTTTGAAACCTGGTGCGTAGAAGAACGCCGATGCCGTCTCGACAGATCGGGGCTCGCGCTCCCCGAAGAGGGTTCGTATCCCCAAAGCCTTTGCAGCAAATATCCCAGTCGATTCAGTCTTGAATCGACCGCTTTTGGAGACGTATTGAGCGTCAAAGATAGATAGCTGCGTACAACATGCTTGCAGGTAGGCATTGCGCGGTTGGTCGGTACTCCATTTCGACTAATGCGGAACGCGATGCCTCATTATTCCTCGTTAATACCCGTTATTCTAATGGCGCTGAAACGGTCATCACCTGTGAGATAGATTTTGAGAGCGTATAACAATGCAGGCATTCCCTCTTCATCTTCAAGCCTTGCTGGCAAATCTAACTGAACACGAGATTTTTCGGCTGATTGGCAAAAACGCTTGTCTGCCGATAGACGCATTACATGCTTTGTAAGCGTTTTTGATCTCTTTTGCCAAGGCTGAAGATAACGCCGCAATTCTACGTCGCTTGAGTTCCTGATTCTGAGGAGCGCCAAAGCTAGCTCAAGGAATTTAGTCGCATCCGAATAAATCTGGCTGTTTATGGGCTGCCCTTTATGAGACTTGGCTATTCTCGTCTGAACGATATTGATTTGGTTCATAAGTCTCGGACAGATTTCCTTTATCTCGTCGAATGACAAAGCAGGGATGAAGTTTGGATTACGCCAAGCTGCGTTAGCAAGAATATTCAACATCAACTCGTCTTCAAGGCCAATTACCCATGAAAGCAACCCGCGCTGCCAGTATTCATTGAGTCCTCCCAAGGCAAATCCAAGCGTTCTAGCAGTTATCAAATTCTTCTTTGGGTTGGTAATTTGACCAAGCCTCTTTACAGCTTGATCGGGCATGTCATCTCCCATGCAAGCAAGGAGAAAGAGGGCTTCGTTTCGGATATCTGTTCCAACATTATCGTCATACGCAACATCAACCAATGCGGTTATCACGGGTTTGATTTCGCGCTTGAAATCCGCAGGACAATCGATGTCTTTCAGGGACCGTCCATCCGACCAAATCCGGAAGAAAGGCACGTATAGTGAGCTGTGGACGCTAAAAACAAATCCTGTTTTCGTTTTCCCTGGCGTGCCCGCGACGCACAGCGCTCTTGGCCTTCCCTTGTTGTTTCCGACGAAGAAGCACAACCTACCTCCGTCTTCGGCCTCTTCGAATGCTCTTCCGCTTACAAAGTTATTCTGATGCACAAAAACACTCATGCCGTCGTAATCAACGTGCGTGTAATTTTTATCATTCTTATCCAGGCGCCAATCGCCATCGATATACGCCTCCCCAACGCAAGAAAGATCCGTTTCGATAAACATATCCGTACCGCGATCAACCGCCCACTTGAGGAAATCCGTGTCTTGCTGGGTTCTTGGATTAATCTGCTTACGTAGATCAGTCCATTTGATTGACGCTTCGAAATTCGGCCCTGGAACGTCCTCGGCGGGAATATCTGTCTTCGATTTCCACTCAACTCGTATCGGATCAAACGATTGGTCCACTGGATAAAAGACGAGAGTATAAGGGTCGTCTGCACCGTACGTATAAGTCAAGAACGGCCTACAAACGACATCCGTCTCAAAAGGCATATCTGGAGAGCGCAAGAATGCTGCATATTCGATAGCCTCTCCGTCAATCCCGGTGCTTTCGTTTGTGCCCTGGAATAGTTCGAAGTAGGTTTTTCCAGCTGGAATTACAAACTCTTGGTCGATTGGGATTCTCTTTGCATGGCCCCGAATGGGCTCGATAGTCGTATCTCTACCGACAAAGTAGAAGTACTCCATTTGCCCTGTGCCCTCATTGAAGACCTTGGTCATCAGCTCTGGTATCTTGCTTCGCCATATTGGCATACCACATGCAAGCTTTTGCAAGGCCATGAGCTTAAGGCCGCCTGACACCGGGCGCGAATTCAGCCCAATATATCTATCAAACTCACCATTTTCGTCGATTGCAACGATATTCGATGAGATTTTATGCCTTGTTCCATACGGGTTGATTTTGTTATGCCATTCCCCAGATTTGTTTACTAGCGCAATCTTATAACCCACCGAATCAGGCTCTACTCCTTGGCTTGCGATTCGGGGAATGTCTCGCTCCCAGATGTAGCCTTTCGTTTCCGGGACTCTTTCGTAGAGCTCTTCGCTGAAACGCGCCGTGAGAACAGTGACGCAAGAAACCGAATTCAAGGTTTCAACAACTGCGACGGAGTAGCCGTCGCCAGTAATCTCGTCGTAGCCTATGTTCTCTAAAACAGCAGCAATAGAGCAAGGAAGCGGTTCTGCATGAGGAAAGTATGAATTGATATTGCGTCTCAGGATTTCCAGGTCAAATTCATTGAGGCTATCCGGTGTAATCCAGATGAGTTCTGAGGTTTCGAACAATTGGGACATTCTCTCAGCGAAAGCACTGGCGGCTGCGTTGAGGTCATATTTACTCATCTGTTTTGAGAACAGGAGATCTGGAGACATTACCGTCCTTGAATCAGGATGCTCCATTACCGCATCCGATCCGAAAAGGCAGATTTCAACATCGCCCTCGCGCTCATTGGACCAACATTGCCAGATAAAAGAGCTTGCCAGCAACCCGGAATCGCCATCCGAAGCATATGCCGGGGTGAGCAATGTCAAGTCGACGGATGTCGGTCCGCGCGTTATCGGCACGCGTTGAGCGGATCGTTTAGTTTTCTTTTGCCTTCGTACGAGAGCTGGATCCCATGGTCGAATATCGAAGCCGTTCCAGTCAACAATGACTGGCATTTCGGCAAATTGAGTTTCGCCTGCCGCATATGCACTTGCAAGCTGATTCCAGCGATTTCGAACTTGGCAACGTCGCGTATAGTCTTCGTTGTCTCGATCGATATCGTCATCGATGGTCTGCAGCCAGCGCCACGAATCCCATACTCGACGATAATCGCGATGCGATATGAGCGTGTTATTGGGAGGAAGGTTTTCCCATCTAGAAATCGATAAGGCCTCGTCGCTCCTGAGCCATCGCTGTAGCGTTGAAAGGAGGGCATCGCTCTCGCCAAGGTAATCATGCCTTAGCGTTAGTAGTTCCACGAGTTCTAGCACGTAAGCCTTCAGCAGCCTGTTTTCCGTGGTATCAGAAGACTGGTAGTGGCGCACAGCCTGCATGTACGGTTTGTCTGCTAGTTTCTCGCGGATGTTGCGACCCGGTCTTCTGCTTAACGCAACAAAGCTAGACGTGTCTAATTCGCGCACATCCCTTATGGGCATATACTCGCTCATGCGCCTGGGCTCTTCCGTCAACCCCATGATCAGTCTTTGCACGGCCGTTCGGCTGTGTTCGATGGCCCGCCAAACACGATCTTTGGGAAAGCCTTCATCCGACACGTTGCTAGACCTGCGCAATACCTCGGTCAAACACGCAGGCATTGGTCGGCCTGTCTTCGGATCGAAGTCGACGAGGCACGAAATCCAATGCGTCTGATTCAGGAGGCCTTCAGCTCTGCGATGAGCGTCTCCACTTGATGCGTACCCTATGTAAAGCTCTTCGAGGTTCATTTATACTCACAGTGTTGCTCTTGGCTGTTCTTCTTCAGCCGATTCTTCTTTCAGGTATTCCGCCGATTGCCAGACGAACTGGCCATATCCGAGCCTGCGAGCGAGCTCGAAATCCTTGTCAAGGTTAAACGGTACGTCTTTCACGCCTTTGAGGAGCAGGTTTTTAATCGGTATGATGCATTTCTTTTCACTCTCTCCTGCAGTATCAATGCCCCTGAGCTTCGGCATAATCTTCTGGACTATCTGATCCTCAAAGGCGACATGCATTGCGCGGGCACGCTCTTTCGAGCCGCGTTCAGATAGTCTGACCTCGGGATAGCTTGCCATGTAGTACTCGACGGACTGCCAAACGCGATGTCCGATTGCACGGCCGACGAAACCCAACGCTTCGTTCATCTCTTCTACGAAGGCTTTGTACGGGAGTATTTCCTCGTCAGAAAAGTCAGTTTCGTCAACTTTCCAGCTGTTCCAGGTCCCGACATGCAAGATTTCCCCCCGATTGCTCTCGTCTAGCGAGTTGACCTTCTTGCGCCGCTTCAGCTCGGTTGGACGCGGGAAATACATGACGATTGAGCGGTCGAGAACCTTGTCCGAGAGAGACTTCGTCGTTTCGTCTTGGTTCATAGTGCCGGTCCAGAGCATGTTTCGACCCAGTGGGATTGGGTAAGGATCCATTCCCGTGCCGAGCTTTACTTCGATTGCCGGAAGATGGTCTCTATCGCGACCGCGACGTTCTTCGAACTTGCTCAGAAACTCCGCGAAATACAATTCCGGATGGGCGAGGTTCATCTCATCCAAGAGAATCATACAGACTGCATCGCTCAGACCTGGGTAACCGATTTCGTCTTCGGTATCGTCTCTCCAGTTTTGCTGGCTCTGCGCCAAAAAGCGCAGTATTTTTTCAGCATCGAACCTGTTGTCTATCGAGTTGAAGAAGCCGAGCATTGACTCTTTACTGTCCCAATTAGGTTGAACCGGAATCGAAGCGAAGTAGATGCCGCCAAAGTGCGAATAGAGCCTGGGAAGCTCGGATTTACCCGTTCCAGAAACTCCGGCGAGAACCGTGATGGGAGACCATTCGGCAGTTTTAAGCGAAGTGTGAAAGGCCTTGAGAAGGCGCGGGTTGAAATGCAGCCCATAATTCTCACAATCGTTGTAAATGCCGTTAAGCCAGGTAATCTCGTCAGGCCTCTCGCCCTTCTTCAACTTCTTAGGCCTACCAGGCTGCAGGCTTCCGTCGACTGTTTGCTCCGTCTCGAGTTCGAAAAAAGGCTTCTCAATCTCTGCAATGCGCTCCTCGCGGGCCTTTGGCTTTTCATACGCAGCCAGGTATCGATTGAGTTTTTCCTCCAATTCCGCTTGATATCCCTGGGCGTTCTTGAGCAGAGCCTGCGCTTGGTCACGCTCTTGCCTTGCCTCGTCTAGCTCGAATTCCATTCTGCTGTAATCGAGCTTTCGCTGGCGGTCGCCGACGCTACCTTCCTCAAGCTCCCTAATTCTTGCTTGCGCGCTATCTCGTTCGTTTTCCGTTCGCTCTAACCTCTCCGAAAGCTCCCGAGTCGCAGCCCCAGTTGCTATTTCTTCATTGAGCCTTGTAATCTCGTCTCGAAGGTCGGTTAGCTCTGCTAGCGCAGTTTGCGGAGATTTGCCACCGAGCTGTTTCTTTAGCTCCTCGAAAGACTCCAGCAGCTTGTCTTGCGAAAGCAGCTGTTCGATCAGCCTCTCCCTTTCCTCGCGGCTCTCTTCTTCACGCGCCTCGAATTCTTCTTTCCTTGCTTTGACACGATCTTCAGCGAGATCGTCTATCTCGTCTTTTCTTTTCTCCACGTGCGCTTCGAAACGACCCCGCTGGAGTTCGAAGCCTTTCTGCTCCAAATCGAAGTCCTCGCTTTTACGGTCGAGCTCGCTCTTTTGCGCGTCCAGTGCGCCACGGTCTTTGTCAATTTGCTGCTGGAGCTTCACAAGCTCCTTCAGCTGTCGATCATGCTCTTCCGCCCATGATGCCCTTTCGCTTGCAATACTCGTCCGCTGGGCCTCGGCCTCGGCTTTCAGCGCGGCGTCGTGCTCAGCGCGTATTCGGGCCAGGTCTTCTTGTAGCTCTTTTATTGCCCTCTGCTCCCGTTCCGCTATTATGCTTTTTGAACGTTCGTCGGCATCCTGAAGCTCCTGCTCGTGCTTGTTTTTGGCCTTCTGGTAGCCTTCATCGCGTTCAGCCTCTGCCTTTTTCACGGCCGTTTCTCGCGCCTCGATATCTGCTTTGGTTTGCGCAAGAGCGCTCTCTCGTTCCTTTACGTCTTCTTCACGCTTAGAAACGCGCTTCTCTCTTTCAGCAAGAAGATGTTCACGCTCATCAAGTGCGGAACCGACCTTAGCCTCGCTAGAAGGTATATGGTTGCCGTCAGTGGTATCGGCCGATACTTCCTGAAGGTCTTCTGCTTGCCTGGCGCCTTCCATATTGGGCGCGCTTTCTTGCTTGGCCATCTCGTCTTGCTCAGGTCCCCATGTGCCAAGATAGTCGTTTGTTTTGTTGTCGCCCATTTAAACCTCCAGTATCCCCTTGATGACTTCAAAGACAAATATCCTATAGTTACCCGTCTCTTCTCTTGACTTCTTGATAGTTCCGTTACCGTGTCCGCGAAGGGTTATAAGGTCGCATATGCCTTGCACGAACCCGGGAACAACGGATTGCATAAATGAAAGCTTCGACTCATCCGCAAGGCTCAGATAAACAATTAGCGAAGGACCCAACGTGTGGTTGCCGCCCCCTTGGAGCGCATCTTGGATAAATGTTCTCTTTGCCTTAAGGAGTCCGCCCGGCAGCTCTCCCAAGTCTAATCTTTGGCAGCGCTCTAGAGCCGTCGAGCAGGGATCGAACGACTTGCTCTCTGGCCTGCTCACCCTGTCCGACACAATCTCAGCATCTAAGATTGCCTGCAAAGCTGCATAACAGTCATTTAGGAAGGGCTGGATGTTCTCCTCGCCGTCGAAAGATATCCAGAAGCGCTCTGCGCTCAGCAGTGATTCACGTGCGCCGCGTGTCATCTTAAGATATGGGACAGCAGGCCCGAATTCGCCCATGATGCTGTTCTCAGCATTGAAGTTGACATTCTTGAATGCTGTGTTGTCCGTTTGAGTTCCGCTGACGTGTCCTCCATCGACGAAAACGACTCCTGGAAGTAGAGTTGATACTAGCTCCATCATGTACTCGTTGTCCGGCGAATCCAATTCAACGATCCGGTCGTTATCGCCTCCATGCAGCGGTGCATCCCTCCGGCTCTTCATGCGCGATATTCTCTCCACGAAGTCGGGATGCTTCTCGCAGAAAGATCTCAGAGGATGCGACGAGTCGTCTGCTGCCTGCAGGATTGACATCGGTAACACGACTTTCATCTCAGGTATTTCGGAGAGGTATCGCGTCAAATCATGCTTATTCACGGGCGGAACAAACGCTATCACATTGCAGCCGATTGACGCCATGGCCTGTTTGATCATAGAAACCTGGTCTAAATCGGATGCGAACCTTAACTCATCGACCTTATCGGTGAATCCGTTGATTCTGCAGCTGTAGAACAACGCCCATTCAATGGCTGCGTAAACCTGTCCGATTGATCTGGTCCCATCCCTTCGAATGCGCAGGCTCTGTTCGAGGCCGGGATACGAGTCGCGTACGCTCTTGCTTAAACTGTAGACGCTTACATCGCGAGCTTCGTCGCCGCCGTCAACAACCAGGCTATTGCTCCAATTCACCAACCATTTCTGAAGCCCCTCATCTTCGCTCATCTCCTGGAGGAAAATGGTTTCAAGTTCTCTGGAGTACCCGTAGCCGAAGGGGTCGGCGATGCGCCACCTCCCATCGGAATCCCTCATGACGATTGGGCAGTCAAGGAGATATCTTTCAGGGTTCGGGCTTACATCGATTTGCCCTACACGAGGCAGGTGGATTTTATCCCCATAACCTTCAACCCTGCGCTTTGTCTCACGCATGGATGCGAGCACCTCGTCAGGCGACGGCGCTCCGAAATTGATCGTTGCCGACTTCAAGACCTTTGCGTACTGAGGCTCCTTTTTCCAGCGAGGTGGGTTATCGCCTTTTGGTAAATAGATAAACGGGAGCAGCTTTCCAGATACGAGCTCACGGTAGACCCATGCTGTCCTGAGCTCGAGTCCACCATAGTTCTGATCTAGGCGGTTCACCCCCTCGTCAGTTATTCGGTTTTGTTCGTCGATGAATTCTTTATCACGCAAACGCAGCAGTACGCCTTCAACGAAATCCTGCTCGAGGCAGGTTTCGGAGGCTATCGAGGCCGAATCTCTATGGCGCGTAACTCGCATGATTCCAAGTATTACCTTCTCGAAGGGGTTCAGCGTCTCGATATCGCTGATTGTTCTGGGCAGGCTGATCCGATATCCGTTGACTGGCCATCCGAGATGCCGCGCGGCGCCGATGATTCCTGTCTTCGGTGTTACGTTGTTTCCGAAATCCAGATACCTTATTTGCATGGGAGCATCACCCCCTCAGCTGAGCATAGGAGGTAAAAGTCAACGAGTCCTGGGATGTACTTGTCCGCAAGGTCGGTCGCAAGGAGGCTACTATCTCCTACAACGACTAACAATCTCTTTTGCCGGCTCATCGAAACGTTCAGCCTGTTGTACATCGTAAGGAAGCCGAAGAGCCTTCGCGCCTGCCTTGCTTCGTCCGGATCTCCTGAAGGCCATACAATCTCTCTGGGCTTGTAAGCCTTATGGCGAACGGTCTCGGTTCGAGTTGTGGTTATGATGCGCCTTGCGGTTTCCTGGCTGCCTTGATTCCTAAACCGTCCGAAAAAGCCGCTTCTTGAGGGGCGTTGCTCTTCAACGACCTCTTCTGCTGGCACCGATACTTGTTCGACGAATTCGCCCAATTCGAGTTCATGTGTTTCGATGCCATCTGGAAGAGACCTCACCATCGAAAGGAATACGACGTCAAATTCCATGCCTTGGAAAGAGTCGACGGTTCCGACACGGATTTTGCTACCATCGGCTCTTGATCCAAGGGCAGCTTCGATTATTTCCGTTTGCCCCTTGTAGAAGGATATTACTCCATAGGTCAAATCACGGCCCTCGTCGGAGGCGAGCCACTCGTCTATTTGCGCAACGATGGCTTCCGCCTCGGCCTGGCGGTACAGGCTGAAGTTGCTGTTTCTCAGCTCCTTCCCTTTAAACCGAGGCACATCAATCCAGGCGACTGGCTTATTGTCTGTGCCGGGCAAGTTGTGTTCGTAGTACCGGGCATCGAGACCCGATTTCACTTTTTCCGAGCCTTTGCTGTATCGCTCGTAGAAGTTCCTGCTGATAAAGTCTCCGAGGAGTGGATGCATGCGGAACTGGGTGTCGAGCGTTACGTGGCGGCACACTCCATCCACCTCTTCTAGCTCTCCAACCCTCTCCGTAAAAAGTTGCTCGAACATCGACTTTTCGAGCCAGTCGAAATCTGCCATATCGGCGCTCTCGTGCTTGATTGCTTCCTCTACCTGCGTGTCGATGGTATGCGGAAGCTGTCTGTGGTCTCCCACAAGGATTATTTTTTTACCTTGCGACATCGGAATCATGAGGTCGCGTGGTGCAACGCGAGCCGCTTCATCGACGATCACGTATTCGTAAACGAATTCCGTTGGCTCATCATCAACTGCCTTCGCCTCGAGCATCATCATGCTCGCGCTTTGTTGGCAGGTTGCCGAGAACGCAAAGCTGTATTCCGCGACGGCGTCGATCATGCCGTAATGGTTGTTCTCGAGATCCGTTACGAACTCAGAAAGAATTCGGAGCCTCTCATCGCTATCCGAGCGTCTTGGTTTCCTGCTTGCCTCGATAAACTCCTCGGCGAGAGTCAGGACGGTCTCGTTCGGTTTGTCAACATGGAAAGCAGGAGGAGCGGAGAGCCGCTCTAGCAGTCTTGCTTTGAGCTTAACGAGATCTTTGAGGAATGGCGGCACGCCTCGAACCGTATTCCAAGCGCTCGCCTTGCTCAGGAGCTTTCTCTCCTGGGGCTTCAGTCTATCGTATAGGGCATCGAGGACATCGCCGGCTCTTTCGGGTCCGTCATCAAGGAAGCTATCGCTTTTTACTCTCAGAAGTCGCACCGTCAGCAGCGGAGATTCAATCTCTCCAAGTTCTGAGAGTGCGTGTTGGTTAATCAGTTCAGTTTGCGCTCTTTCCCTAAGTGATGGGCCAGTAATCGAAACGGGTGTTTCAACGATTTCCTTTAGCAACTCAATAGCAAGAGAAGCGCTTGGAGCCTTGCTGTACTGAAGGGCGAGCATTTGAGCATGCGTCGATTTTCCAGCTTCGTCGAGTTTCGGGTTCTTTCCGCGGATTCTATCAGCGACATCGTGGCACCATTCCGTTAGGGCGCTTTCATAAATGTTCTCTCGACCAGCATCCTTGTCTGCCGAGCTTTTGCCGAACTTAGGAACACAAGGAAGACCGTTGAGCGACATTCTGCTTATCATGTTTTCAACGGCATCGTGCTGGAAGCCACTCAGGAGAATCTGCCCTTTGACATTGATTCCCTTTTCGGCGCAAATCTGGTTCAATCTTTCGACAATTGCCGTTATGACGGTTGTTTTTCCAGTACCCGGAGGTCCCTGGATGAGAGCGATGTCGGGCGTGTTCAACGCTATGTCTATGGCTTTGACCTGCGAGTCGGTTGGTGGGTTCTTGGGAAACACCTTCTTCTTAACCGACGAGTTCAAGGCGGTTTGCCTGCTTGGCAATCGCAGTGAAGTTATTTCCTCGCCCGGCTCGAGGATTAGAGCGAGCTGGGGATTCGCCGACTCGCAATCCTTTATTCGTTTCCTTGCTTCAGCCCTTCTCTTTATCTGGACGACCTCGCCGCCAATCGAGAGAATGAGCTGGCCGCTATGGGGAAGGCCATGGGCTTTGAGGGTGAGCTTATTCGACCCCTCGTTAAACGAGACGACTTCGTACGTCTTCCTCTCTTCCCTCGATTGGCCGGATGCCCGTTGCTCGCGACTCTAAGCCATCAGTTCTGCGACGAATTCCTCAAAAGTCATCTCGAGATTCTCTATATACGATGGTATTGCGGTAACTATGTCGACTGATTCGATACCGCTGACAGCCATTTCGGTGAATGCAGATTCGCCCGCACTCGACCCAACAAGCTGAACGGTCGTGGTCTCGTCAAGTCCAGGAACGGCACCTGAATACGAAAGCACGCCGTACTTTCTCGCCTTCTCTAAAAGGAAGCTTCCTTCTTCGTCGCCATATTCATCCCATTTCTTGAGATAGGTCGAGTTTTCATTCGAGAGTTTGATTACCTGCGCTCTCGCGGTAGCCGCGATGGCGCCAGTCGCAGTAAGATCTGAGAACTTAAGCCTACCTTTAGCGAGGCGAACGCTTCTTCCGGACCGATTCTCGCGTCTGGTCATCTTGCTAGCGATAAACACATCGCCTATGCCTGTAACCTTCTTCGCGGTCACTGCAAAGAAAACATCACGGCCTATGATTCCGAAGGAATTGCCCGTAGCGGCAAAGGCGTTCGTCGTAACAGCGATTTGCTCATCCGAGGATTCATCGTTGTCGGATCCCCGTTGCGCCTCCCTGCGCTCTGCATCCTCCGCAAGGTCCATATCGCTGTCGAGCGCTGAGCCGGCAACGATGAAAAAGTAGTACTCGTCACCATGCTTGATATTGAAATCCCATTCCATTTGGGAGCGTACTGCTTCTACATCCTTTTTCGAGGTTACCTTGTTGAGGTCCCTGAAGCGTTCGACGACATATTCGTCTACTGCGATTTCCACGTCGCCCATAATTGATTGCTTCTGGAAAAAAAACGCCATCCTGAGTTCGAAGCTCCCATCGCTGCAGCGCGGTTCGATTTGCGCCAGATGAGCGCGGCCGAGCGCGAGTTCGCTGTCGAGGCGAGACGATGTGGACTTGTCGACGGGCTCGGCATGAATAACCGTATCGTTCGTGAAAATATCGAACTCTCCCAGGACAACATCACTTGGCTTCACGCGCTTCACGGGCAATGGCTTGCTCGCCTCAAGATACGGGATGTCCTCTTTTGATTTCAGCCTGAATGACAGGATGGGAACGGGGAGGTCTTGGAACTTCATCATGCCTCCTCGGAGAATTTGAACGAGATGATTCCCGACGGGTCTTCATAGCCTCTGGATGGTTTTACGGTCTTGTTCTCGTAATCGATAACGAGTCGATAGCCTGTTTCATCGTTGAAATGCTGCAGGTCAAACGGATGCACAAGCCGATGGGGCACGATGGTTTCGGCATCACCCTCTTGTACCACCATATCCCAGAAACGGCTTTCCAAAGTGACCGTGCGCGGTTTTTCGGCATCGCAATAAGGACAAACGTCTTCGTCCGAGTAATAGGCCATTCTGCAGTTCGGGCAAACCAAGGAGTGGTCATATGCTTGCGATAATGCCATCGACCACAGAGACAGGGGCGTTCGCTTATAAGGCTCCAGCCTCCCGTATCCTAGAGTTTGCTGGAACATCCAACGCAGCATTGGGGTAAGAACCAGGACCCTCGGTAGACCTGCGTCCGGGGCCTCATTTGAGTCGTCTTCCTCATCGTCTATAAATGGGAAATGGCCAGCATATGCCATCTCGTCGAGATCTTCGAAATCGACTTCATCGACTGGATCGTCGCAGTCCCATCCGCCATCGGAGCCCTCGGGGTCGAGCACTCTGCTGCCGATGAAGGGATGGTTAAGGGCAAGCATCTCAAATGCCATTACGGCAAAGGACCACACATCTGAAACTTCCCGCGATGCCGCAAGCCCCTGTACGACTTCAGGGGAGCCGAAACGCGGGGTATATACGGTTGCACCGCCACGACGCTGCTCAAATCTTAGATTGTCGGCATCGATTAGCCAAACTTCATCTGTTGCTTTATCGATGAATACGTTATTTGGCGATAGATCGCAGTAGACCAATCCGTTTGCATGGAGCCTTGCCAGCACGGCGGCACAGCCAGCGAGGGCTATCAATCGTTTCCTCGTCGAACCGCTCCTGGCATAGTGTATTAACGGGACGGCCTGATCGGGATCGACGTTCTCCAGCCATTCAGGAACATCGCCCTCCTTCAACCGCTCCTTTGTTTCGCCCTTGAGGTAGAAGACGCTATCGAAGGGAAACATCCCCCTCAGGAGTCGCATTACGTATCCTGGCTCGTCTCGAAGAATAGATAGGGGTAGCGCGATTCTCGCATCCTGTGGAATGGGGAGGCTGCGCACGCTGCGGAATATGCTCCGCATGTTCGATCGAAGATCAATTTCCCCTGTTTCTGGGTCAATGGGTTGTTTAATAGCGAGATCGGGGTCCTTCGTCCGATACACGACCCCTTGACCTCCGCGAGACAGCTCGTTACGCAGATGAAATACGTTGCCGAATTCGTCGACTCGGATCTCTCCGCTTCTCGATAGGATTCCTTCACTCATCTTCCACCTCATTTTTTAGAAGGCAAGCGATGGTTTTATCGTCAGTATGTTTTGGAGTTGGCCAATTCTCGAGCATCTCCGTTGCGGCCTTCGTCGCTGAAATGGTGGCCATTTCAGAAGACGACTCGACAAATCCTTTCAGGAAGCCACGTAAGTTGTCGTCGCCAACAATGTCGTCTGATACTCCATCCGTGCAAAGCACAACGGCTTCGCATTCGCTTTCCGGGATGCACGCCAGCTTCCACTTGTCGGCAGATACGGTTGCGGAAAGGGGTTCCGCCACATTCGAGAAACTACCGGTTTTATCATCGGAAAGAATCGTCACTCTGCCATCCTTCCTAATGACAGCAGCGCATCCGTCTCCGAGAAGCCCAATCCACACCATCGAATTAAAGATGATTCCGAATAAGCACGTAGCAGCTGCAGAGCGAGGCTCTAGCGGAGCAATATGCTCAATCCAATAGTCTCTGACATCGTCAAGGAAATCTTCATCCAGGGCGTCGCTTTCATTGATCCACATGCTAAATGCGGCGCGCTCGACAGCCATACAGGCCGCAGCACTTCCAAAGTGCGAAAAGCCCTTTGATCCGACCCCGTCAGACACGACTATCCCGTCGCAGAAAGAACGGTGAAAGGCGCTCCAAGAATCCTGGTTCGGCGTGCGGGTCGATAAATGGCCCGGCCCAATAACGCTCGCTCCGAAGCTAGTCCAATAGGCCATGGCTAATCACCGAATTCCTCAAGAGCGGCAAGGATATTCTCGGCGGTAAAGACATATGGGGCGTCGAGCCTTCGATTGGCATCCGCCCCTAGCAAAACTACCCGCACGTATCCATCGTCATGAGACTTGGCCCAACTTTCGAATTCATTGTCCCGGTCGTCCCAGTAGCCATCTGAGAGAATTAGCACTGGCGCGTCGAGATAGTCTCCTAGCTCCTTAATCAATGTATCGACGCCTGATGATCCATGGCAATCTAACAGTTTCTCAGGAAAATCGTCTCCTGACATCCATTGCAAGTATTCAATTTCGTCGCCCCAGCCCAAAAGCTTTATTTCGGCATCGGGGTTGAGCATTTGGTAGTACTGGTCGATGGTGCGCAGGGCAGTATTCATGGCATAGCGCTTGCCACACTCCATCATGCTTCCAGAGAGGTCACATACGATTGTGGCCTCGTTTACCACCTGAAGCCCTCCTCCTCGTCCTCATCTTCATCGATGACAACGGCGTCGACGATGACGGACCCATCGGCGTCGTCCGCAATAGTGTTTGCCTTCTCTATTGCATTCTCTCCAGATTGCAGTTGTAGAACTTGCTTAGCGGGTATCAGCTGGTTCGGGTTCTTGGCTTGGGTGCGCTGGGTAACGGTCATCGTCACGAATTTGAAGAATTTGACGATATCTCCCGCCTGGTCAGCCGTGAAAACGGGGTTGTCGGTTCCCTTTACGAATTCCTCCAGCATTTCCCAAGCGCCGTCGCCTTTTTGGCACCCTACTGCGAGCGCCATGCGATCACACTTCGCCGTACGGCCATTCGTAATGAAATCATTCAGTGGTGCTTCCCAGCCGTAATCGGGCACACCATCACACACGAGCACGACCAGGGGCCTGTAGGAGCGGGAGGGAATCTTCTCTTTGTCTTCGATGAGCTCTTTTGCCATAGCCAAGGCAACGTCGAGAGGAGTGTTTGCGTTTGCAGTCAGACCGGTAAACTGCACCTGTGAAGCTGGCTCCGGAGTTTCTCCGGCAACAAATCGCGCTCCGCGCGGCCCGATTCCGCCAAAAGCAATTGCAGAAACGAGAAACTCAGACGCAATGCTCTCTTCTTTTGCCAATGAGGTAAGCATCATACGAACAGCCTTATTGAGAACGTCGATCTTTACACCTTCGCCGAGTCGCGCGCCCATCGATCCGCTCTCGTCGAGCAGCATGATAATTGGGAGGGGCTTTGCCTTGGTTACAGCGAAATCTGCAGCATTGAACTTTGCCATTTTGCTCTCCTAACAAACTGGGCTTTCGAGTGCAAGCGTCGATTACTGACCCTTAGCGCTTCTATTATAGGACTTAGCAGGTAAACAGGGTATTGCTCTGTGCAACTAACCCGTTTCCGACTATCCGTATTATTTCACCATGTAGCAATCCTTCCCATTGCCCAATAAGCGATATGACCAAAATATTATTTTGTCATTCATGGAATCTTTGACGCTATGTTTTGCTGCATCGCTCATAATGCCCACAAGGAGGTTTCGCTATGGATGAAATGATGACAACAGAAGAAATGGCAGAGATGCTCCCCGGCTCTCTTGGGCTTCAAGATGATGCGCGCTCGCGACTGCTATGCACCTTGGGCATTCTCATGCAATTCACTGACTCAAATCACGGTTTAACTGCCACAGAAATCCGAGACATACTCGCGTCCCGAAGCGAGTCCGGCAAACGCCCGTCGGAGCCTTCCGTTCTCTCAGACATCAAGTCCCTCGCAGAAAACGGAATGCCCGCCATAGAAATCGAGCGCCCGACTCGCGGGAAGACTGACGGCTTCAGGTGCACGAAGGCTTTTCTCACTGACGCACAGGCGAGACTGCTTATCAACATTGTGCGCACATGCAAGTTCATCACACTCGACGAATGGAGGCATCTATGTGAGACCCTGGAAGGACTCGTCTCTGTGGACCAACAGGACAGGAGCGTTGGCGAGGTCTATGTCGATGAACGCCCCCGCCCTACGGAACCGGACGTATACGAGGCGGCCGATGTCGCTACGCAGTCGATTGAGCTCGGAAGGAAGATGGGCTTCGGATACTGCTATCACGGGCTCGATGGTAAGGAGCACCTTCTCGAAGCACCTGGCGGCGGTTTCGAGTTCCACGAGACCCCCATTGCGCTCATATTCAGCAACGGTAACTACTACCTTGAGACATGGCCCGAACACCCGAGCGAAAGCCTTCCGCGAAAGCATTTCAGTCGGCGGCTTGACCGAATCAGGAACCCCAGGGTCCTCGATGCTAAAGCCGAGAAGAACGATGAGATCGAAAGCCTCAAACGTAGCGTTCCAAGGAGAATCAGCCAGACTTTCGACATGTATGGCGACGGCGTGGAGCGGCACCTATTTCTAAAAGTGAGCGCCAATGTATCCAACAGTGTTCTCGCGAGGTTTGGCCATGCGTGCAAGTTCGAGAACGTGGCCATGGAAGAAGACGGAGTCAAGTACGGCTACCTGCTAGTGTCGGTGCAACTGTCACCAACGTTCTACAGATGGATTTTTGGGTTCGGTTCACAAATCCAAATCGTCCGTCCCGTTAATGAGCTCTGGATAAGGGGTGGTACGTGGGCGAAGCATCCTGCTTCGAAGCGCACGTTCAACAGTCTCGTCGAAGATTATGAGGCTGCCGTCGATGGATACGTTGCACATCTTAAAGAGGCGTTGTCGCCCTATGAGGTTTAACGACTGGAAATACGCCTTTTACTGATGTCGCGTTACTCAGTTCATGTGACGGCACTGGCGAATGCCGATATAATGAGCAAGTCACGCCATTTGAATACTCACACGGAGAGAGCCCCCGATTGGGGGCATCTGCCTACTGGGCTCTTCCGTGTGAAACCCAACGGCGTGACAACCGAGGTGGATGCCTCCTTAGGCTATCTCCCTCAGCTGACATGCCATTCCCACGGGAAGGTCAAGCTATGGTCGATGCAGCCAAGGTGAACAGGACGATGGAAAACGCCGTCGTCGAATCAGCGGAGAAGCTCGAGGGCGCGGCGGAACTGCTCAAGCTCCTGGAAGACAAAGCCGACCGCGAGGCAATCTCAGCCGCTGAGCTGTCAGCCGTCCGGTGTATCGTTGAATCGTGCGCGAAATCTCTCGACGCTTCCTGGCAGGGAGCGTAACGGGGCTTAATGGGATACGCCGGCTAACGAAACGCCCGCCTCGTGCGGCGCTCGTGGTAGGTTGCCCGCCAATCGGCACAGACGGCCTTGGCCTCCTCGGGGCGCAGGCCCGGAAAATGGTCGATTAGCGCGACGGGTGCGAGCACCGTGCTCATCTCGCCGTTTTCGCGCATTTCGTCAAGGAACGCGAAATAATCCGCGTCCGGGTACATGTTCCTCATCCCAGCTCCTCTCGGCAATCCATTATCGCCCAAGCGAAGCCTGCATAGCGCTCAGCGTCCGATTTACCGCCGATTCACCATCCTCGCTGATGGCAGCCCCGTGTACGACGCAGTCAATGCCGCCAACCACGACCTGCCGCCACCCCCTCCACCCTCATCTAACCTAGCGGCCGCGTCAGCACCCGCCCTGCGCTCCTCTTAGCCACGACGCTCGGCGCGAACCGCTGCACGCGCAAGGGCACGCGAAAACTTTTCAGCGCCAGCACATGCACGCAGCTGAAAACTCAAGGCCCTCCGGGTTTCGCTTTCCACCCTTGGCGCCCTCCGCGAACCCCGCCGCAACGGGGCCCACGAGGCCCGCAAGGGGCGGGCCGCAGACAAAAGGAGGTCGCAAGATGAAGAAGAAGATGAAGAAGAGGGCCACGGCGGCAATCGCCCGGTACCTTGAGCTCAAGGGCTGCGAGATCCTCGAGGAGGGCTGGAGCCACGGCGGCGACACGGCAGATTTCATCGTCCTCGACGGCTACGAGATCGCCTTCGTGTTCGGCTTCGCGAGCGAAAACATCGGCGAGGGGATCCCAGACAGGGCGATCGACCGCAAGACGTTCGAGCGCCTGGCAGCCGCGTACCTGGCCGAGCATCCCGACCACGTCGACTGCGCGGTGCGCGCCGACATCGTCTCGCTGCTGGTTCTCTCGGACAACCGGGCCATGATCCGCCACCACGTGAACGCGATCGACGCCAGCGGGCTCGACCTCCGCCCGTAGGCTCCATCGGCCCCGCCTCCGGGCGGGGCGAGCCCCTCCGCCGGCATGACACGTTGCCAGAGGCGGAGGGGCTTTCCTTCTGATCGCGGCTGCGACACGAAGGGCTTGGTCAACCCCGCATTCCCGCGATTGCTTTGGCAAGTACTTCGGCAGCCAGCAGCGTCCCCGCTTCGCTTGGGTGAACCCCATCGGGACCGTAGAGGGCTTCGGCGCCGTTTGACTCGAAGAAAGCCTCGCCGATGTTCGCCAAGATGGCGTCGTATGACTCGGCGGCTTCCGTGAACGCGGACTGCAGCGCCGTATGCATGCTCTCGTAATCGTGTCCCAGGCCTTGAAGCTTCGTGCAGCCAGGAGCGTACGCCCACGTGGCGTAGACGATGGGCACTGCGCCGATTTCGCGCACCTGCGTGCAGAGCGCGGCTACGGAGCGAAGATACGCCTCACGGAATCGCACGGGACCGTCGCTGCGCTCCTGGAGGACGACGTGCGTCCACTCGCCTTCTGCAAACGCCGCCTGCGTCATGGCGCCAAGTCTCGTCTTCGGGTTGAGGTGTTCCGAGAGCCTCGCGCCACCGCGAGCATGTACGACGACCTCGCCCCCGATGAAGCCGCCAAGCAAAGCTGGGAGCCTGTTCGAAGTCGTGAGGCTGTTGCCCAGCATCAAGACGCGCGGCACAGATGCGGGATCGCCAGCCTTTACTGGCGTCGATATAAAGCGGTTCGCCATCAGATGGTCCTGTCCTACCGATAGCAAGTTGCTTCGAAATCGGCCATCACGCTCTCCCCGAGCTGCTTCGACTCTTCGGACAGCACGCAGAACGTAATCGACATATTCTGATCGTTATACTCGCCAAGCCAATCAAAGCACGCTTTGATGGCCACATACCACGCCGCGTCTTTGGGGTATCCGAAGATGCCGGAGGATATCAGCGGGAAGGCGATGCTCTCGCAGCCGTTCTCTGCGGCAACGTCGAGGGCGCGCCGGTAGCAGCTCGCGAGCAGCTCGGCCTCGCCGCAACGCCCTCCTTCCCACACGGGGCCGACCGCATGCACAACGTAGCGCGCCTTCAGGGCGAACCCGGGCGTGATGACCGCATCGCCCGTGTCGCAGTGGCCGATCTCCGCGCAAGCCCCCTGCATGTCGTCGTAGCCTGCCGACCGAAATATCGCGCCGCACACGCCGCCGCCCGCGCGGAGGCCCTCGTTAGCTGCGTTCACGACCGCATCAACGTCTATCCCCGTGATATCGGCAACGGTAATCTTGATATCGCCAACTCTGGCCCTTCTCTCAACGAAGCTCGAGCCCCTCCACCGGACCTCTCCGCCGACCACGAGCACGCCTGCCTTGACATCGCTAAGGTTCTCTCGCTCATCCTCGGTAAGCGGCCCATCCTGCACGAAGGCCCATCCGCGCGGAAGCTTCTCCAGGGCGCACTCTGAGAAGGGGTCCGACCCGCACTGGCTCATGTACCTCATCATGTAAACGCCGGCGAACTCCATCTCGATCTCGGGCCAGACCCCCGTTTTGTCCCGAGAATCGTACCTGAGCTTTAACAGCAGCGAATCCGTCTCGTCGACGAACCTCGCGAGGTTCTTGTCCTGGCCGTCCGTCTTCGCCAGCGGGTCGTACTCGAAACCCGCCATGTACCAGTCGTGGAAGCAATCCGCTATGCGCATGAGCTCGTCTGCGTCAGCCTGGCTCTGTATGACGCGCCATTTCATCCGGTTACTCCTCGTCGTCCTGTCCTACGAGCTCGCAGACCCATTCCGGCCTCTCGTCTCCGTCCGACACTTCCAAACCAACGATATCGAAGAGGCCCTCCCAGAATAATCCGAGCGTCTCGGGCCATGCGTTCGAGCCCTCGCTCGCGAACACCTTCCCGTTCTTGAGGCGGATCAGAAGGCTCCAGCCCCAGCCGTCCAGGACCATATAGCCGATGGGGGCGTATTCCCTGTTCCACGTCGGGACGCCCGCCTCTTCGATGAGGCTGCGAAGGCTCTCTTTCCCTTCCTGATCGAGTTTGACGGACTTCCCTTGGAAATCGCTTGCATCCTTCCATTCCGGGGCGACTTCGAGAGTCTCGCCGTCGTACACTGCCTTGGATTGCCCTCCGAGGAGCAATGCGGGCTCGTACGTCAATTTCAGGTATTCGATCTCGTCGAAATCGAATTCAACGGCAGGATCGATGCGCTCGTGAAGGCAGATGCCCTTGTCGAAATCCTGGTCGACGAACAACCCCTTCTCTTCTGCATAGGCCTGCACCTCGACCTCAGCATCGTCAATATCTTCGGGAGAGAACGGCCCGTAAGTCCCTGCGATGGTGTACTGCTCTTCGTCCTCGTCGAACTCGATGTCGGGCGCCAGCGACGCGAGCTCCTCCATCATGACCCATTTACCTAGTGGCCATTCATCGATTTGCCTGCAAAGCGCCTCTACGAGGGCGTCCCAGTTCTTCCTCTCGTTCATGATCCTGCCTTCCTCTCGCGTTTACCGCAAGCCATTCAAGCATTCATGGCAGTGCTTCCAGGTTACCTTATGGAACATCAGCTCGCCATCCACCTCGACCCACTTCTTCAGGCAGAACGAGAACGGCCTGTCCGGGCAGTATGCGAGCATCGTGCACTTGCGCGCCGCCCTCTCCATCTCCTCGTCGGAGGGGAAGCTCTCCAGGATGTACTCTTCTTTCGACATGACGTTCCTTCCTCTATGACGAACTGCGGACTTACTCGACCTCCTGCATGCAGCGCTTGATTCCCGCCCGCGAGCTGGCAAGCGCCTTCTCGTACCACGGCTCGCCGTTCTCGACTGCGAACTCCAGCGCATCGGCGGCATGGCGGTACATCTGAAGCGCGCATGAGAAGCTCTGCTCGCATCCGAAGCCCTCCTCGAAGCATTCCGCCAGGCGAAGCGCGATGCTGCCCAGCACTACTGGCGTATCGCCATCCAGCGCGAGCTGTGACGCGCGGAGGTACCAGCTGTACGCGGAAGACGCATCGGGGTCGCAGCCGATGCCATCTCTGTACAGGTCGCCGAGCTTGTAGCATGCTTCCGGTATTCCAGCTTCAGCCGCGATTGAGAAGCACTCGAAGGCTCTCTCCTCGCGTGGATAAGGCCGCCTGTAGTCCTCCTCGGTCTCCAGGGTCATGGGATCGACCCAGTACCGGCCCTCGCAGCGATCGTAGCTGTAGACATAGCCCAGGCACATGCTCGCCAGCGCGTTGCCCCTGCCCGCGGAATGGCGGTAGAAGACCTCCGCAGCCCTGAAACAGTCGATGCGCTTCTCGCGGTCTTCGGGGTCGGTGTAGCCCATGCCCTCGCCGTAGTAGCAGCCACCGTAATAAAGCGCATCCTCACCATCATCGTCATCGTGACCAGGGTTTGGAAACATGTGATCGATGTAGGGGTAGACCATCGTGTATGTACGCCCCTCAGCGTCTCCCTCATCGTCCAGAATGGGCTCGGTGACCCAGATAGCTGGCAGCTTATCCCCGTTGGGATATTCCGTCTCGCGACTAAAATCCACCTCGAAGACAGGATCGTCGCGATGAATCCAGTACGTACCCCATTCCCTCCTCCCGTCTGGCTTAATCATCGAGGCTCACCTCCATGTGCAACTTGTTCCAGGTGCCGAGCTTCTCTTTGCCCGTGAGCTTGCCTGAAAGCGCTTTGCCGCCGTCCATGAGGCGCGCGAGCACCTCGTTGCAGTCCGCCGGCACGAAGCCGATCCTGTCGTCACCGGCGAAGACCTTTATCGCCCAGTAGTCGGCCAGGTTGCCCGGCTCGCGCTCGAAGCGCAGGTCAGAACCAACCTCGAGTCTCTCGACGATTCCATCGATACCGCGGATATGCGTCGTGCCTGCGACGCGCGTGTCCTCGATGAGAACGATCTTGCTCTGGAAGGGCACGGGGATAGAGAGCGGCGTTCCCGTCGCGCTCGCCGCAGCGATTACGCCGCCAGCGCCGATTGTCGTTATCGCCGAGCTGTTGGCAACGTTCGCGTTCATGTCACTTCCTCCCGGCCAACTCGTTGAAGCGCTCGTCGTAGGCCCGAGCCGCCGCCTTCTGCTCCTCGATCTGACGCTTCAGCCCCGACGTTCGGCGTACGACCCATGCGCCGTCCTCGAGCTTATCCTTCAGCGCGTAGGGGTTCGACTGCTTGAGCTCCTCGAGCTGCTGGCCCACGACGCGCTCCTGCGCGAGCACGAGCTCGAGCTCGGCGCTCGCCTCGTCTCCCTCCAGGTCGGCGCCTTCAGGCTCGGCGCCCATTCCCTCGGTTGCGACGTCGATGGCCCGGAGCATCTCGAGGTCGCCGTGCTCGTACGCAACCTGCGCGACCATGAAGAAGCGCGCCGCCTCCTCGGACTGGCCCGGGTGCAGGTCGGGGTGCAGCCTCTTGATGAGCTCTCGGTGCAACCTCACGAGCTCCCGGGATTCGGCGGGTGACAGCTGCTTCGAACCGGCCATTCGCTCGGCGGCCTGAAGGAACGCCTCGACGCTCTTGGCGAGCAAGGCGTCCCAATCGGCAAGCTCCTCGTCGAGCTGCGCCTCGAACTCGTCTTCGGCGAAGGTCCCGCCGGCATTCGCGCGCGCCTGCGCGAGCGAGTAGCGGCGCCGGGCGCGGCGGGCGGCGATCTGCCATTTCAGGAGCTCGTTCTCGAGGTAGCCGATCTTCGTCGCGTACTCCGCCTCGACGCGCGGGTTCACCTGCAGGGTGATGTCGTCGATCTCGAGGAGCAGCTCGGCGATCCGGCTGCGGGCCTCGGCGATCTGGTCCTGAATGCTGACGGCTACGTTCTCCATGACGCCCCCTTTCGCTTACGGTAACCATTCTCCCAATATCGAAAGCTCGGGGAGTACCTTGCATGGGACAATCGAATGCCATTCGCGGTTATCGATTTCAACGCTTATTGGCCTGATGACAGGTCGATTTGACAATATAAACGCTGGTTCCGATAACGCTTAAGCGCTCAGCTCATCGCGTCTTGCCGAGCACGCAGTCCGCGAAAGCCCGCGCGAGGGTCAGCGGGTGCTCGGGGAACATCCCGTCGTAATCCGCCTTCTCTGACAGGTTCATCAGGGCGCCGCGCTTCCATTCTGGGTCGTACGGGTCCTCATTCCAACCCTGCATCCCCTCGTCGGTGATGGTGATCAGGCCCTCCCTGCGGCATAGCTCGCCGATCAACGCGTCCCGCATTCCGGTCGTGCCGATCTCCTCGAACTGCCCCTGGAAGTGCGTCGCGCCGTCATCGGCCGCGATGTCCATCGAGAGGATGTAGAGGGCGCCTTTGCATATCTCGCCGTCCATCAAGAGGTTCTTGACAATGGTGTAGACGTAGGGCTTGCCGTCGAGCACGCCTGATTCCACCTCGATGAGCCCCTGGTTATCTTACAGGAAGCCGTGGACCGCGTCGATCACCGTCTCCTGGTCGTAGGGCATGCGCTGGTCCTCATCGATATGGTGGGCTAGCACGAAGCAATACGCCTGCCCGGTTTGGACCACGAGCGGGATGGAGCCTGCCGGGTCCTCGGGCTCCGAGGGAACGCGCTGGTAGTACTCGGGAACGTTGAACCTGAATCCCTCGACCTCGAATGTGTTCTCACTCATCATTCGCCTCCATACTCGTGTTTCAACCTAGTCCCAGCACATACATAAGCCGGAATTGCTCAAGTCGCCGCCGCACTCGGGGCATTTCAGGGCTGGGGCTTCTCCGGACTCGACGTCGACGACCGACATCGGCTTGCCGCATTTCTCGCAGGAATGCACCCGCTCCTTGACGAGGTCGTAATCCTCGTGAAGGTCGTCCTCCATGACGTACGGAACATATCCCCATTCACCGGCCGTCTTCTCACCGAACTGCTTTTTCAGCAGCTTGCCGACGTCCTTGGGGGCGTAGAGCGACATGCCGTAGCCTACTTCCCAGCAGCCGCAGTCGTCGCAGCGGTACAGCCTCAGCTCCGCGTCGACGGCGAAATGCTCGATGCCACGCGCCGCTTCCTGCCACTCACGGCCGTAGGCCCCGTCGAGGACGTCCTTGACCGCCTGCCGGTACACCTCGGGGAAAGCCATCCCCGCCCCGACGCTAACATCGTAGTTCACACCGCACTTCTCGCAATGGTAGTAGTATCCGCTGCCCATTGTTGCCGCCCTTCTCCCTTCCCGCACTACTCTTTGGCGGGACAGCATTATTATCATTCAAAGCAGCTCCGCAGCGTGTACCGTGAAAAGGACAGGGGGGCTGCTGTTGGCCGTCTATTTGTGCTACAGTTCACCTATCAGACTGCGACGATGCAGCCAGGAAAAAACGCCGGGAGAAGAGGTTCTCATGGCAGCGAACGGCAAGCAAAAGCTCAAGCTCCTCTACCTGTACAAGATGCTCGACGAGCAGACCGACGCCGAACACGGTCTGTCCATGGCCCAGATACTCGAGAAGCTCGAGGAGCAGGGCATCACGGCCGAACGCAAGGGCATCTACAAGGACCTCAACGTGCTGCGGGAGTTCGGCTGCACGATAGGCACCATCCAGCACATGCCCGTGGAGTACACCATGGAGAAGACGGGCCTCGACCTAGCCGAGCTCACGCTGCTCGTCGACGCGGTGCAGTCGAGCCGCTTCCTCACCCAGCGAACGGCCAACCGGCTCGTCAAGAAGCTCTCTGACCTCGCGAGCGTCCACGAACGCGATGCGCTCAAGCGGCGAGTGCACGTCGACGGCCGCGTGAAGAGCCAGTCGGACTCGGTCTTCTACAACGTCGACACGATCCACGAGGCCATGAGGCTCAAGCGCAAGGTGGCGTTCCTCTACTTCAAGTACGACAGCAACATGAACCCCGAGGCGCAGCACGACGGCAAGCTCTACGTGCAGACGCCGGTACACGTCGTGTTCGCGAACGGCTACTACTACCTCATCGGCTGGTCGGACAACCACGAGGACTTCGTACGCTTCAGGATCGACCGCATGAGGCTTCTGCAGGTGTCCGACGAGAAGGCGACACGCAACCAGGAGATCGCCAACTACGCCTTCGAGGATTTCGCCTACCAGGCCTTCGGCATGTACGGTGGCGAGCCGGTCAGCGCCAAGCTGCGCGTGGCGCCAGACGCCATGGACATCGTCGCCGACCGCTTCGGCACGGACGTGCCCACAAGGCCCCGCAAGGACGGCGGCGCCGAGGTGTCGGTAACCGTGCGCAAGAGCGCGCAGTTCTTCGGCTGGGTAGCCGGCATGAACGGGGCCGTGACGATCGCGGGACCAAAGAAGCTCGCAGACGAGTACCGCTCCTGGCTGCGGGGTCTAGCAGAACAGGCCTAAACCCTCCTCCAGCAAAGGTCGCATTCGCGGTTGTCGGCCATGCCGGCACCGTCGAGATCGGGCACGGGTATGGCGCGCGCTCGCGTGTCCACCGCACCCTGCCAGAGGACGGCAGGCCTCGGCCCCAGGCACACCACGATGTCGGTGCGCTCGAAGCGCAGCACCTCCAGGCCGTCGTGCCACTCGTCCGCGAGGTCGTCCCACAGCCGATAGCGCTCGACCAAATCGCCTGCATCTTCCGTGCGAACATCTGTAGGACCGCCCTGGAACGAGAGCGACAGAACAAGCCTACCTTCCAGATAAACCGGGCCGTCTTGGGGAACGAGACGATCGGGCACGCTGTCCGCGCGATTCGTGTCACCGAATACCGCATGCGCGTTCAATCCGTGCTTGCCGCTCATAGCATTCCGTTCCTTTCCCGGCTCTTCAGTCGTCGTAGTCTTGCCTCATTTGCTCCACCATAGCTTGGAGCTTCGCCTTCCAAGTCCTCGTCTTGGGACTTGGTTTTATTCGCTAAGCCTTCTTCGCCAGGCTGAAAATCGCGCTCAGGAACGTGACGAGCAACGCCGCGACTATCAGGAGAGCTTCCAGCAAGATGCGTGCGATCTTGCTACCAATTGACTTTTCCATCACGTCACCTCTACTTCCGCGTTTTGAACAGCCAGTCGAATAGCACACCGGACGCGCTCGACACCAGCCAAAGCGGCACGATGAGGAAGCCTGCTATGAATAGGCCGTACAGCACTGGATGAAGTACGCTGCCGCCGACTAACGCAGCTATTGCCACCGCGATGATGACGAATGCAAGAAGCCAGCTCATGATCAATCCTTCCAGTCTTGAGGCGAATGCGTTCTAATACCTCGATTATGGGGTGGTAGACCGTCTCAGGGTGTCCTACGTGAAGGACACAGGACACCTTTTCGGACTTCCCGGGCCAGGAGTGCTATTCAAACAGATATCCAAGCATCCTCTCTGGATCCTCGAGGAAGCGTCGCATCACCTGGTAGTGCCCTGTGTCGCGATAATCCACGTGCGAGAGACCCTCCTCATCAATTTGAATTACGTCGGCGCCAGGAAACGCCATGATCATCGGCGAGTGCGTCGACACGATGAACTGCGACTCGTCGTCCACGAGCCTTCCCATGTGGCGCATTAGCGTCATGACCCGCATAGGTGAGAGTGCCGCTTCCGGCTCATCCAGGATGTAGAGCCCCTTGCCCCAGAACCTGTTCTCCACCAGCGCCATGAAGCTCTCGCCGTGCGATTGGGCATGAAGCGATACCTGCCCGTAATTCCCCACGACGCCAAGATCGTCTATGTTCGAGGCCACGTTGTAGAAGCTCTCAGCACGCAGGAAGAAGCCATCCTTCCTCCACCTGCACCCCTTGATCACGCGCAGGTAATCATGAAGCGGCGAATGGCTCTCGCGGGTGGCAAAGTTGAAGTTCACGGTGCCGCCCTCGGGGTTGAAGCCCATGCGGATGGCGATTGCCTCGACGAGGGTGGATTTCCCAACGCCGTTCTCGCCGATGAATATGGTCACTGGACGGCTCAAGTCTAGCCCGCCCGACTCCACCATGCTCCTGACGACCGGCAAACGTGAAACGTAGCTGTTTCCAGGTATGTCACCGTCGACTTCGACTCTTTGCAGATAGAGATCCGTCAACTCCAGAGCCCCCATAGCGTCGCCTTTCCTCACCTTCTTTTGCAAAGCAAACGATAGCCTTGAAGAAAGCCACTACATGTACCATGCGAAGTACTTGAAGGTGGTTTCTCGTGGGCGATAATGTGCGTGTCTCGCCAAAGAGAAGTGCGGGAAGGGAGAAGGGTGGCAACTGTGAGCGAGAAGACGTTCGATGGCGTCATGGAAACCATTGCCCAGGGCCTCAACGGCGATTCTGAGCACGACATCGCCTACCTGAAGGAACAGGCGGAGGCGTACAAAAACCACGAGTTCGGGCAGGAGATCACCCGAGCATGCGGAAGGCTCATGTGGGAGGCCCTGCCCGACGATAAGAAAGCCGAGATCCAGCAGGTAATGGACAATCACGGAGCGAGCGCCCAGTCGGTCATAGACGAGGCGAACTACAACATGAAGATGGGCAATCCGGCGAAAGCGCTCGAGCTCATCGAGCCCCTGGCGAAGAAATACGATGATCTCACCGCCGAGGGCTGGGGCGAGGACGACAGGGATAGCGTCCACTTCGACTTCGATTCAATCATCGAGCATTTCGTCTGGCGTGCCCATAGCAACGAGGAGCGTACGGTAAGGTCGGCAGTCGAGCCCTTCGCGCTCGTCTACTTCACCTACGGGTCGGTCCTGTACGAGGCGGGCGGGTTCGAAGACGCCATCGTCGCACTCGAGAAGGCTATAAGATGGAACCCGGCGAAGCCCATGCTTCGTTTCGAGCTAGGCGAGAACTACAAGAAACTCGGCGACATGGAGACCTACAACCGCGTGCTCGACGAAACGCATCCCTACATCGCCACGGCAGACGACATGGCACGCTTCCATCGCTCGAAGGGATTCCTTCTCATAGAGATGGGAAGCTACGAGCTCGCCGCAGCCCATCTCATGTACAGTCTGCTCTACGGGAACTCCGAGCTGGCATTGAGCGAGGTCATGTACATCAAGATGCAGTTCGGGGAAGACTACACGGGTATGACCCCCGAAACTGCCGGAAAGCTCCTCGAATCCAAGGGCGAGCTTTGCGTGGCCAACGAAGACACGCTCAGCACCCTCTACGCGCTCATCAAGATCGCAATCGATAACGAGGACGTGGAAACCGCCATCAAATCGGCGATCAATCTCTACCAGCTCACTGGAGACGAGGAAATCGGAGATATCGCGAGAAACCTCATCAAAGCTGTCGAGGAAGCGCAGGCAGAGGCCGGCGGGAATGGCAACTAGCCGTCGTTTGGGCAAACGCGAACGGTCGATTGTCCACTAACCAACCTCGGCGGCCTTTTCCTTCTCGATTTCCTTAGCGCCCTCACCATCGAACCAGTAACCGGACCCGATAATCCATAGCACCGAATGCGCATCGAGCATTGTTGTTTCGGGGTCAAACTCGAGCAACATCTGCCGTATACGCTCGAGGTAGCCTAGGAAGCGTGTGTAGTTATCCCAAGAGCAGTAACCGCTCAGGTAGAACTCGACCCCGAGCTTGCGCAAACCCGTCTCGAACACGTCTGGTTTGACGGGCACATAGGCTTCCTTGTCTTTCAGGAACATGAGGTGTGAGATGACCGGATACTGCCTTCCGAGCAGCGATACAGCCTCTTCGAAGAACTCCCTGGCGACCATATCTCCGACGTAAAAACCGTACGCCGCCTTCTCGAAACGCTTGATGCCATCCCTCTTCTCCTCGAGCTTCGCCCGAAGGTCGAAACCGCCGAAACGCTTGGTTATCCAGTTCGCATCGTTATCCTCGAACGTCGGCTTCAGCGCGTCGACGAACTCGCCCGAGCCGACTTTGCCCTCTGACCACCCATCGAAACCGAGCTCTTTGTTCCATCGAACCCAGTAGAGCTCCTTGTAACCTTCCTGCGATTCCATGAAGTCGTTGTGGATGAGCGGTTGCCCTGGAGCCTTCACGTCGAGCACGTCGGTCCGATATCGAGTGAGCCATTCCTCGAGTGATTTCGCCTCCACTTCCTGGTTTCGAGCGTTTGCGAGCGCGCGCCTTCCTTTGGGCGCCTTCGATACGTTAAGCGCATCCACCGTCTCGGCAAGGGCTTCCTCGGCCCTGGCAATGCCTTCTTCGGTGAGCGCGGCTATCTCCCCGCGCTCCGCGAGCCACGCATTCTTCATTTCCGCCCTGTTGGGCACCACTCCGTGTTTGAAGGCTAGTTTGCAAGCGAGCTGGTCGACAATCATGCCGTCCTTATCGGCGGAAAGCATCATGGTCAACAGTGGAAGCCCATTCTCCGAGCACCAGTCCGCGCACTCGCGAAGCGCAGTCTCATCGCGAAAGGGAACATGCGCTGGTCCTCCAACGAGCTCGGTTAGCTCCTCGGTCCACATATTTACGCTTGTGCATGTACCAATCGAGCATTGCTGAACACGCTCGATTAATGCTCTCAGCACTTTTATCGATTTGTCGGATATTTTCGACACCAGGCGCTCCCATCATCAGCATTGTTCCTGGCATTATCCTACTACTGCACCCTTTGTCGTACCCATTTGATAAACGGCGTCCGATTATCACGCCCGCCCACGCCGAGGCCATACCAGTCATTCGAAACGATATACGACTCGTCGCCGATGGGAATCGGGCTCTCGTAATATCGCCTGTTCCCATGTCTATCGCGGGCTTCCACCTTGACTCCGTCAAGTGACATCCCCGTCACGCACTTCAGAATCGCGAAAGAATGCTCGAGCACCTGCTTGCAATACTCGGCGTCCATCAATGCGCTGATGTCGGCGTCAAGCGTCGGGCTGCCATCCTTGAGCAGCTGGATGCACTTCATCGCGAACTCTTTGTTCTTCATGACGCTGAGCGGATCGATGCGGCGTTCGGGCTTTCCACCGTCTTTGCTTTCGCCTGCCTTGCCGCGAGAAAAGCCGCCATTGCAAGCCTCGTTGACCTTGTCGCTGACATCCTGTACGAACCCTCGGCTACGAAGCCCGTCATCGAGCGTAATGCACCAGTAGTTGCAGGCTCTATCGTATTTGGCAACTTCGCGCGCCTGGGCAACCGCGACCTCGCTCGCCGACTCGATGTAACCGTCTTCGTCAAAAACGAGCATCACGAGCACGTCGAAATCCCAGTCCTCTATCGCGGGAAGCTGGATTGGCCCAGATTGGGTTCGCTTGGCAGACCTCGTTTCAACGATGCGCCCATCGGCGAGCCGCATTGCCTCTGATCGGCCAGCCACGGATGTACCCGCATCGTACGCTTCCGCAACCAAGATGTCGCCTATTGCCGAAAGGATATCGTCCTCGCGCCCGAGAGCTTTCGCAAGTTCGCTTTTCGCCCGATTGTAGTTAAACCAAAGTTCAGCTATGTCGCGTGGCATCGCAATCCCCTTCACCAAACGTAGTAAGGGGATGATCCCACTAGCCGATCGAAAGATCAAATGCTCAGCACAGCAATCCGACACCCGTCGATTCCGTGCTAACACTATCGATGCGCACTAGCCCACCTTCGAATTAAGCGGTGAGCGTCTTGATGACCTCTTTCCCGAGCGCGTATGCGAGCAACGGCGGAATGGCGTCGCCGATTTGCTCGTACTGGTCCTGCTCCGGGTCGCTGTGGAACTTGACGTACGGTCCCTGGAACAGATACCAGTCGGGGAACGACTGCAAACGCGCCGCCTCTCTCGGGCTCAGACCGCGGTTCGCCGTAGGGTGGATCATCTCGTCAAGGCAATGCGACGTCACCGTGAACGACGGCTCTTCGGGACGCAATCTCCTGTTCCTAGCCGCGTAAATCTTCTTGGGGAAGTATTCCGCTACGAGGTCGTCGTTGCCCTCAGCCGCCAGTCTCAAGCTCGCCGATTTCATGCTTTCGCCCTGCTTGATGAGCTCGATGCGGCCGAGCATCTTCTTGGTGTGGCCAGGTGCCTTGTGCCCGGTAAGCGTGTCCTCCTCAAAATTGAGGTGCTCGGGTGGCATGGAGAGTTCGCCCCTCATGCGCCTGATGAACATGTCGCGCGCCGTGCCCGATTCGAGCGTGCCGATGTCGAACTTGTACTTCGTGCTCTCGCAGCCAACCCCAATGCTGGGGAGGTCCGAGATCGCATCGCCGACGGTCACGTACGGGAAATCAGCGCCGGGGCCATTGGTCTTCTTCGGGTAGCTGAAGGTGAGCTCGGGGTATTTCCTATTCAGACCGACGAGGAAAAGCCTCTCGCGCGCTTGCGGGACCCCGTATTCCACGGCTTTCAGAAGCACGGTGTCCTTGTCGCGTGATGCCAGGACGTATGATGGCTCGTCGTCCTTGCCCTCGCTTTCGAACTCGTCGCAGATCGCCTTGTACATCGCGCCCGCCTTGCCGTCCATCTTCTTGGAGAACAAGCCCTTGACGTTCTCGAACATGAACATCCTCGCGTCGACGGCCTTCGCGATGCGAAGAACGTTTTGGTAGAGCTGGTTGCGGTCGTCTTCCTCCTTGCGATCGCCGGCCATGCTGAAGCTCTCGCACGGTGCGCCGCCGGTGACGATGTCGACGGTATCGACCCCGAAACGCGACTGCAGAATCGCATCGATCAATTCCTTAGAGACGAGGTTGATGTCGCCGTATATGAGGACAGGCTTCTCGCAAGGCGATAGGAACGGCTGCAGCTCCGCCGGGTCAGTCAGGTACTGGTTCAAATCGAGGATATCAGCGCCGTGGGATTGCGCGTACGTCTGGGTGGTCCAATAGCTCCATTCCACCGCGATGAGCGGCTTTATGCCCGCCCAGCGGAACCCAGTTGCCAGCCCGCCCGGCCCCGAGAACAAATCGATGCTGGTCAGATACGGTTTTTCGGGAATAGAGTAGTCCTCTTTATAGCGCAGGGCCCTCTTGTCGCCGGGCTTCGTCGCGTTGCACGGCACCATCCAGGCGTTTGACACCTTCTTCGCGCCGAATATGCGCCCTTCTGCGCAATAGGTCTGCACCCTCCGCTTCGAGACGCCCCACTTCTTCGCTGCTTCAGCCGCAGACATCATCTCGGTCATGGACCCTCCTGAGCTATTGTTCCGACTTGCGAACGTTAGCACAGTATAAGCGAGGGTTGCAAATATCTCTACAAGATGCGCAGCATTTCTTCGTTATGGAATGATTTTCGCCTTGAGCTGAATGCTCTTCCCGCGCTGCCCCGACGCGTAAGTCCACTGGTATATGGTCCCGAAGCCGCTCGTGCCCTTGTTGAGCTTCTCCTGTGCATGGCAGTAACTGTCAATGTCGTGCACTTCCACGTTCGATGACCCCTTGGCTTTCGTGACGAGGTACTGCGCGCACTGTATGTCCCTCACGCCCGCTGCTCCTCGCCCCGAGAACACCCACCTGTCGAGGTCGAGAAGGTACGGCTTGAGCTCATCCTTCAGGGCGTCTGCGGTGCCGGGTCTCATGTCCGACGCACTTCCAGCGCGCTGGAATTCGTTGAGCAACTCCCGCAGCCTGTCGTTGCTGGGATCGAGGACGTCGGCAAACGCATCGGCTGTGTATTGATGTACGCTCACCCGCGTGTTTGAACTGTCCTTGAGGGAGAACGTCACGAGCTGCTGCCCGCCGCCCTGGAGGTTGACCTTCGCCGCAACGTCTGTCTTTGGGCTCCCGCCGCTTGGCAGCTTGGGTATGTCGGTCGTCGCGAATATGCTGTCGATCTCGCCGGGATCGAACCCCAGTGCCCGCATTACCTTGTGGAATGTCTCGTAGAGATATCCGATGTCGGTGCCCACGCCGTTGAAGCGGTTGAGGTTCTCCCTGCTTCCCAATATCGAGCAGAACAGCTCCTCGAACTTCCTGCCCTCGAGGTCGTGCCTGACTCCCGACTTCAGCCTCTCTCCGTACTTGGCGATCTCAGCTTCGTAGAACTCGTCGATGGTGAGGATGTCGTCGATGGCGGAGTACATCGAGCCGCTCCTCATCTTCTCCCTGAACGTCACGCTGCCCTTGAGCGCGTCGTCGTCGGGGATGATGATGTAGGCGTATTCGATGCGGCTTTCAATCTGCTTGATGTTGTAGGCGTCCCACTGCTGCCCTTTGACGCGGTCGCTTCTTATCGAGTTGGTCGAGTAGAGGATGTATTCGGTCCCGTCGCTTGCAGTTATCTCCTTGTCCGCCTTGAATTGCGACTTGTCGTGGTCGTCGTAGCCGTACGAAGGGCTGTCCTTGTGCTTCTCGAAGGCCCCGTAGTTCTCAAGCTCCACCACCACGTAGTCGAGCGTCCTCTTCGCGTGTATGCCGTGCTGCGCCTTGATTTGGTTTTCCTCGGAACTCATCGTTTGCTCGTTTCACTCGATCGCTAATGCACCGCACTGGGCGGGAACTTTAAAACGCTTGCATCCTCGTCTGCCTCTTCGATCGCCACGACGTCCTCGAGCCATTCGCGCAGGAAGCTCTCCACCGCCGCATCCTCTTCGCCTATCCTCATGAACGTAACCTTGTTCGGCAGGCTGATCCTGTTCGGACCTTCTTCGAGCTTGTCCTTCAGCTCTATGCCAGCGGCGAACCTCCTGATGTCGGAGACGAAATCGAGGACTATCACCTTGTCCTTGTCCTCCGATATCCTCAGGCCGCGCCCGAGCTGTTGTATGAATATGCGCCTCGAATGGGTGACGCGCTGGAACACGATTATGTTCACGTCGGGCACGTCGATGCCCTCGTTGAAGATGTCCACGACGCAGAGGCATGCGATGTCCCCGTTTGCGAAGTCGCCGAGAATCCGATTTCTCTGGTACTGGTTCATCGACTCGCTCGGCCTGCCGCCCCCGGAGTACAGCGCCTCGGCACGGCAGAACCCAAGCTGGTTGATTTTGTCCCTCATGGTCTGGGCGTGGTCTATGGTCCCGCAGAAGACTATCGCGCGGGGCCGTGGTTGCTCCCTCCAGGCTTCCTTCAGCCGATACACAACCGCATCGTCCCATTCGTTGATGAACAGGGTGCGGTTTATCTGCTTGGGCGAGAAACTCTTGCCCTGCAGGTTCGCGAGCATATCCCAGTCGATGTTGTCCGAAAACATCCTGTAGTCCACGTTGGCGAGGAAGCCCTGCTTGAGCCCCTGTACCATATCGATGCTCACCCTCGGGTCGCCGAAGTACTCGCGGATATCGATCTCGTCAGCCCGCCATGGCGTCGCAGACAGCCCGAGCGCGAAAGCTCCGTTCAGACTACCCGCGTCGAGCGCGTCGAAGACGATGTCGTACCGTTTCGCGCCGACGTGGTGGCACTCGTCGACCAGCAGGATGTCGAACTCAGGCGCAGCCCGCTTCGATAGATAGTTGGCCATGGAGTCCACGCAGGCGAACACGAAGTCGGCGTTGTTGAGCTGGTCTTCTGTGACCGTTTCGTTCGAGTTGAACACGACGGTTGTGTCCCGAGGCTGTAGGAAAGGCCAGAACGCGCGCTCCAGCTGATAGACCAGGTCGTTTGTGTGCGCGCAGACCAGCACGCGCGCATTCGGCTGGATGACGCGTATGCGGCGGATGCTCTCCGCGGCGACGTACGTCTTGCCAAGGCCGGTCGCCATGACGGCCAAAGCGCGGTTGTCGTCCTCGTCGAAATAGGCTCCGACGATGCTCTCCACCGCGTGCTTCTGGTACTCGCGCAGGGGACGCGGCTTGCTTTTCGCGAGGGCGGGGTCGTCGAACAGCTTCTTCGCCTTCTTGACCAGGTCGGCCGAATCCCATAGCTGCAGCCTGATGCCCTCGTCTAGAAGCTCCTTGTGCTTTGCCTTCGCAGATGCGTCGAATCCTGACGAGGCAACGATGACCGGGACCTCGGCCCCGTACTCCTTCGCCGCCTTAAGCGTCTCTGTCACCACGGACAGGCCGACGGGCTTGCCCCAGTGCTTAGCCTGGAAGAGCCATTTCTTCCCGTATCTCATCGCGACAACATCTGCGCCGTGGTCGTTCGTCTGGCCGACGAGACGCACATTCTCAAAGCCATCGTACGTGAGGAGGCGCGACAGGTCGCGCTCGAACGATTGCCAAGTCTGCCTTGCTATGACGAGCTCCGATTCGAACATTACTGCGCCATGCCCTTCTGCAGATAGCTTATGGACGCCTGCACTATCTCCAGGTAGTCTCGGTCGTCCACCTGGTCGGTGAGCATGTACACGACGTTCTCAAGGCAAGTCCTGCACCGACGCCTCGCCTTCTCGTTGGCCTCGCTAATCACGGACGGGTCGATGAACCCGCTAGCTGCTCCAGCCGACATCGCGTCTTGCCAGACGTTCCCGCCGAAGAACGCATCGGGGTCGATCGTGAAAATGGTCAGCAGGAAATCGTAAGGCGCGAACTTGATGTATGCGCCCGAAGAGATGAGGTTGCCCGTGTTCTCGAGCGGAACATGCGCGTCGACCATCTTCGAGGTCATCGCCTTCTTCTGATCGTTCTCCATCGACTCGGCGTAATCCGCAAGCTTCGCCCCGAGGGCGTCCTGAAGCTTATCCTGGATTTCTGCCAGCAACGCCTTGGCGGCTTCAGTGGTGGATACCTTGTCCTTGTTTAAGCTGTCCGCCCATTTGGAGTCGAGCACCGACCAGGTCAGGTTCGATATCGTGTGAAGCGGCTTTCCCGTGTCCTTCGAACGCTCGTCGTAAAGGTACTTGGCGACCTCGGCCGCGATAACCTCCTCGACGGGGATGCCGCACGATGCGAAAATCGGGTGCGACTTGTCGACGAAGATGCGGATGCTGCCGATTCCCTTGTCCAGGATGACGGGCGTCGTTTTCTTCGTCAGGAAATCCTGCATCGGGTTGGTGACGGCGAAAACCTCCAGGTCAATCGGCTCGCTTCTCGTGTCGTCGGGGAACACGATGGTCAGCGACTTGTCCGACAGATCATCGTCTCTGCTTGAGTTCTTTAGCAGCACGTCTGGCGCGAGCGGGTTCATCTTGTTCTTCCCGTACCCGCATACGATACACGTCTCGTCGTTGGCGTTGTTCCGCGTTCCGCATACATCGCAGTTCCACGGTTCGAGGATCTTCGGGTTCTGGTCGGCTCCGCAATGTGGGCACGTGAACGCTGAAAGCGCAATCCTCTGTCCGCATTCCTCGTTAACGCATGTCTTCCCGAGCAGCACGTATCCGCAGATTCCACAGACCTCGTCGTTCTCGGAAATCTGGTTGTCGCATTCCGGGCAGGTGATGACCGTCGGCATGGGCGGCTGGTCGGCCGTCTCCACGAGCCGCCACCACTCCTCGTCGTCGTAGAAGCCCTTGATCTTCGCCTTGAACTTCGCATAGTATTCTTGCTCGACCTCGCGGCTGATGCGTTTCGCCTTGCCCGCCGCTGCGTCCCAGGTCCCCATGTACATGTCGCCGCGTCCGATGTTGCGGACCTTGCGGTACCCGTGGAAGAGCCGCGCAATCGGCGACGTATTCTTCTCGGGGCCCATCTTGCCGGGTTGAAGCGAAGTCGTTCCGCGCAGATACTCGATTGCATGCTGCCACTCGGCGCTGCTCCTCTGGAAGTCGGTCTTCATGAAGTCGACGGGGACAGAATCGATGTGAATCTCGCCGATGATGCGCCCGTAAGGTGAGTCGATCGGGTAGTCCTTCACCTGTTGCTGAAGCTCATCGTAGAAGGTGAAGAACGCGTCCTTCTCGCCGATCCTGATGGCGCGCCCGTTGCGAATGAGGTCGATTCCGAAATCCGTTGTGCTGTCAAAGCGCTGTACGCCGACCCACCCGGTTACCTTCTCCTGGATGGTCCTGAACTCTCTGCTGCCGCATGAAGGGCACGTATCCTCTCCGGAAGCGACGATGGAGGTGCAATGCGAGCAGCGACGCGTCGAGCCGAGCACCTTGTCGATGTCGATACGCGCTTCGATCTGCTCGCCGTTCCTCGTCACGTAGCGGTTCGAACCCCATGCGCAATGCTCGAATGGCTCGCACATCTGCCCATCGATCGTGATGGCAATCTCGGAATCGCGAAGAATGGTCGCGTACCGACGCCCGATCTGGGCGCGAATCGTGGGCCTGCCGTAGCCTATTAGCTTTGAAACGAAACCGTAGTTCGAATTGCCCTTGGGCCACCAGTCGTCAACCTCGATTATCGTTCCGCATTGCCCTTCCTTGAATACGGCATTTGGGCCCTTCTTCTCCGTGTAGACGGGAAGGGTGTAGTTTTTCGTGTTGTTGATGTTGTTCAGGTCGATGACGACGCGAATGTAGTAGTCGGAATTCGCTTTCGCCGTCATTAGGGTCGTCCGATTGCCGAGTTTCCCTGTGGAGATGTTGAATCCCATGCCGAAGAGACCGAGCGTATCGTAGGGGTTGTTGCCCGAAAAGCCAGCCTTGATCGCCTTCTCCGCTTCCTCGTCGGTCATGCCTGGCCCGTTGTCGGCAACGCGAAGACGTCCGCTCCCGTTGCTGATGTTGCTGTTGCTCGGAAGCTCTATTGTCACAGAAGGGTGGTCTACAACAATCCCTTGAAGCTTTGCGCTCGCAAACGAGTCTATGCCGTTGTCGATAAGCTCGCAAAGCGCATCAAGCGGCTTCATGGGCGTGTGCGTCAATGCAAGGAGAACCTTTGGGTCCGGCGTGAAATCGAAACTCTTCATAATTACCGTCCTTTGGGAATCGACAAAGATGCCGTGATTGCCTTAGCTGAAATTCTATCACCCGATACTCAAAAAAGGCATTTACCAGTGCGGAGAGGCTAACGAAGTCTTTTGCAATGTCGCTTTTAATGGCAGTTAGATTCATGCTTTCAAGAGCATAATCTTTTGAGCAGCGTTGTGAGTATTGTGCGAGATTATCGCCCGTGGTTTTACATACGCGGGAAACCAATACTTAATCTCAATCTTCATCGCTAGCGGGCTCTTATGTTCAAGCAGTATTGAAATCGACCTTAGTAAACCAAAACTGCAGAATACGCATCAGGATTAATAGGGCTCTGCCCTATTAATCCTGATGCGAGCTAAACGTTTATCGTTTTTTCCGAATCGCAACACCTGCATGCACCTCGAAACCGAGGTCTTCTATCGCACGCTTATTAAGCTTCTCCTTATCGCCGTCAGGGAATAATTTGAAATAGATCTTCTTTATTTGCACTAGGCTATAACGATCGTCCGTTAGGTTCTCTCGGAGCCTATATGCTTCTATAAAATCGAAGTGAGCGTAATCTCTCTCATTCCTGGATCGATCCTTCACTTTTTTATTTACGCGATTCATCTTTATATAACCGCCAGAAACATATTGTTTTACGTATGTGAGATAGCTTGTCTTGAAGGTGCTGGGCTCGACGCCGTATTCCTGTTCATATGCGTTCGCGAGATCGTCGATAGAAATCGGGGCAAGTTTCTTTGCCAAAGACTTAACTTGTTCTTCCCGATCGGCATTTTTGCCCACGATAATCATGGGCATTCTTCTGCACGGCCTGTATGGCAATCCCTTTGCCTCTTTGTTTGCCTCATAGTATTTGCGCAGCACACTGTGTAATTCGTAAGGATCATCTAAACCATAATCTGAGAGAACCTCAGGATTGTTTCGAAGGAAAACTCTCGTTGAAATCTCTTTATTGAAATGCTCCCTTAGCCTCAGCTCCTTCAGCAAACAAGGAATATCGTACTCACGATAGTCGTAATACCTCATCCGTTTTCCGTTGCCGCTTATCACGCATTCGTTATGCCGCATCGTGGACGTATATCTTTCGGAAAGAGCGAACTCACCGTCAGCGTCTAATCCATGCTGCGCCAGGAATTCGTAGTATCTGCTGATGAATTCAGCATCTGCTATAGAGCGCTTTGATCCGTAAAGCTTCAGAACGTGCAGGGCGAGAACTTGCCTGCTAGCTTTTACGTACTCTCCGCCAAGCTTGATATAGCCGTAGTAAATTGCCTCTTCAAGCTGCAGCTTCACGCGCTGCGGCAGTCGCTGCGATCGCAGGAGCTCAGTTGCCGAATAACGATATTCGCCGGAATCGCCATCAGTGAAATCGAAGTAATGCGAGGCGGCGTTCCATTCTTCTCGCGTTGCGCCTAGGCCATCGCAACAGTGTCGCTCCGTCAATTCGTAGCTCTTCAAAAGAAGGTAGTATTGCTTCGCTCTCGTTCCGTCCAAGGACAGCTTTCTGGTTGCTTTTTGCAGTATCTGTCTAACTCTTTCGCCGGTAATGCCAAGATCTACGCTGATCTCTTCGCTAGTTTTACCTTCAATCCTTTTGCTAAGAGCTGCTATCTCTTCGACATCATTAATCGAGCGATCCACCATCAAGCTCAATGGCAGATCTACGGAGAATAGCAAGCCTTCTTTTTCTTGGATTAGTCCTCGCCTGATAGCTTGCTCAACACCTCTGTTAACAAACTCATTTGATCTTTCGTCAAGCTCTGAGGAGAAGATGAGCCTGATCTCGTCAACTGTCAAACCCCAGGGGCTTTCAGTAAGTAGTTTTTGCGCAGCAGAAGCTGCTAAAGCATCGTAAGCTTCGTTCTTGTCTACGCTCGATCCTCTTTCGAGGATAAGTAGAAAAGCAGCTGGCGAAACAACCATGCTTTCTGATAAGCCAAGTATCAAATCTCTGACAGCAAGCTTTACCTCATCCTCATGCTCTTTTCTAAACTTATCAACCTTGTGTATTTCTTCCTGTTCAGCGACGTTGTCTTCCGACTCTTCCGCGGCAGCGTCTTCCAATAACCGCGGATGGTCAGTGAGGTAGCTCTCCATTTGCCCGTTGGCGCATTCGAGGATCTCGGCCACTGTAACTATGCCCGTATTCTTAAGGGCCAGAAGACCCCCTTCGCCAAGCGCAAGTATCTCACCTAAGCTTTTTGTTTTCGCAAACCGCAAGGCGTTCCGCGCCCTTGTAGACAGCTCAGTAACATCAAGCTCAATCGAGAAGAGCTCTTGTGGTATTTGTTTATTTCCCTTCGGCAACGGCAACTTTAATCCACTCGCTCCAGACATGGATGAACTACTTTGCCGAACGTGGTTGCCTATTGGGCTTTGACGCTTATTGAAATCGTCGACTAGAAAATGGCTCAAGTCCCTTAAGGCTTCCTCGATTTCGGCAATCGTCTTTGCCCCAGAATTTCGCATTTCGGAAATATGACCTCGTCCTAATGCGCATAAATCTGCGATCGTTTCGACTTTTGCTCGTTTGAGAATGTTCGATGATCGAGTTCCGAGTTTGAGCTCTTCGATGGGCAACGTATAAAGATAAGCGAGGAAGCCCTTCTCGTCCGTTAGCGCGTCGAACTCTCTCAATGCTGCAAGGGCGATTTCGTTCGCGATCTTTTTTGACGAGACGTGAATGACAGTATTTGCATTTGACGGTAATAGCAATGATTTGGCAATACCGAGAACCTGCTCTTCGGAAAGACATTGAAGCGCATCGTAGTTATCGCTCCCTAGTCCATGCTTAAGAAGGTAGGTGGAAAGCGACATATGCACCATACTCTTTAGCGAATCATAAGGTGTTGCCTCTGGCTTTGACCTATGATTCGATTCGCAATCGGAGTTCGTTTCGTCTAGTTCTGGGCAATTAATCTCGGTGAGCCATTCAAAGGAATCGTTGTCTTGGTTGCCGAAAGGATCCCAATCTAGAGTTTGTCGCAAGAATTCAAGCACCTCATCGCGGCTCATATTCATGGCATCATCTGCGTTGTTTGAGCCAATTTGCTCTTCGCCGTCGTTCATATCAACCATCCGGATATTGTCAAGCCTTGCTATCGTTGCTTCACCTGCAGATCCACCCGATATCTCAATCCCTATTGTATATGCGATATCGTCAAGACGGATTTTGAAAGCTAATAGCGTCCGCTTCTTTCATGAAGAACCTTGCCTTCAAGGTCGACCCACACTATTTCGAACTCGATTGCGTCAGATAGAGGGTAAGCGCCAAGATTTATGAAAGCTTTCTCGTTTTTAACCTCAACGATGGCCTTTGCGAATGCGACCACCTTACCATAACCGCTTCTATGCGTTTTCAAATCTTGCTTGTCGTAGCCCTGCTTTGCTAAAGCATACTCGTCACCACAGAAGAGCGTTCGATACCCTTCGATGCTATTCATCTCATCAAGGTATTCGCCATAAATAAACGCGAACGACATAAGGCTCAACCTTTCAACTTGAACACTTTGAGTTGATAATACGCCAGGTATTCTCAATTTGAGACCTTTTCGTAGTCAAACGCAAGTGGCCTACTCCGTGTACACAGTACCCGGAGCAGCACTTGCCGGCTTACCTCACGCGTGTGTAACGATTCGTGAATCATGCCTGGCGTGAAGCCGGTACCGACCGTGCGGATTTCGTTGTGTTGCGCGCTCGGTCGGTGTGTCTACTGCCAAAGCCACGGCTTTGGCAGTAGACTATACGGGGGATTCCCCGCGCCCCTAAAACCGAATACTCGGCGAGACCGCTTCCAAAACTCACTGGCCTCGCCACGATGCGAAGGAACACTGCCATGGAGAAACATGAGAAGCAGCTCCATGTTCGCATGTCCCAAGAGGAACTCAACCGCGCGCGGAATCTCTCGGGCACGTTGGACATGACGCTTTCCGATTTGATACGAACCCTCATTCAAATATCCGCTCCTGCCATCTCTGAAACCCCCGGCTCGCTCATCGTCATCGACCGCAGCACCGCGCTGGGTCTCAGGCGTGAGACGCGCCGCTGGGGTCACCACTTCAACCAGGCTGTGCACGCACTGAACGCCATCGCGTACTACCTGCGCCTCGGCGAGACGGATGCCGACGAGGTCCTGGAGGAGCTCGGGAAGGTGGGCTATAAGCTCGACTCGATGAACTCGGGCGTGGCTCTGCTCCGTGCCGAGGTAGCAGATCTGGCGAGCCACCCGCGCGCCTTCATCTAGGCGGGTGAAGCGACAATGCCGGTATTGAAGCCCATATCGGGGCACAGCTCGGCACGCCCCATCATGCTCTACCTCATGAAGAAGAACCGCTCGATCGCAGCCGACTACATCAACCTCGACGCGCCACTCGATGAGCGCGATGCCGTTTGCTTCGACTGGGCCGCCGAGATGGACGCGACCCGGCACGCCCTCGGCAACGACGTACCCTGGCGCGGGATGCGCGTTCGCACCTACAAGCACTACATAGTCTCGCCCGACCCGAAAGACCATATCGGGCTCGACGATTTGCGCGACCTTACGCGATCGTGGGCCTCGGAGCACTTTGGCGACTACGAGGTCGCCATCGTCTACCACGACGACAACGAGCGCGGCATCCCGCACGCCCACGTGGTCGTGAACAACACCAACCTCGAAACGGGCCGCAGGCTGCAGGATCCAGACCCTGCGGCGCTCAACCACTCGCTGCAGAGGATGGCGGCCGAACGGGGGCTTCGCCACTTCTCGGACACTGCAGAGCTGGCCGGGGTGACGGCGCGGGCAGAGAAGATGAGCAAGCGGACACGCCCCAGGTCGCTTCAACGCGAGTACGTGCGACGCGCGGAGGCCGATCTCGTCGCCCAAGGCGAGTACTCGTGGACCGCGGACATCCGCGCCCGCGTTAGGGTCGCCCGTACCGTCGCGAGGAGCGAGGCGGAGTTCAGAGGCGCGCTCTCCGCCATGGGGATCGTGGTCTCCGACAACTCGCCGAAGGCGCCGAGGCGCGACTGGCTGTACAGCTTCGCGGACCATCCGGCCAGGCGCATCTCGGGCGAGAAGCTGGGGCTGTCATACGGCAGGGAAAGGCTGCTCTCCTCGTTCAAACTAAAGGGCGCGGGGCATCTGCCCGACGCGTCCGAGAGAGAGATCGCCCGCATCGCCAAGGCCGCGATAGAGGTTGGCGACCTCGAGGGGCTGAGGAGGCTCGCTCGCGCGGTCGCCCTCATCGACGCCAACAACATCTGCTGCCTTCGCGACCTCGAGCGCTTCAGGGCCTCCGATTACGCTAAGCGGGTATGGACCGACCCGGGAGAGGAGGAGGCGGGCCAGCTCGTGGCCTTCATCGAGCAAGCGGGGATCCTCCCCGAAAGGGCGTCCCCGTACGCAGCTAGGGAACCTGCCAGCAGGCGCCAGAGCGGCGGCCGCCGCGGCGAGGGAGGCTTTTCTAGCAGGGCCGGCTCGGAGCGCCTGCGAGACGCGCCCGCGCAATCACAACAGCAAAGGACCGGCAACGAAAAGGGCGGTGCGAGATGATAGTCAAGACCTACTACGAGGGAGGCCACATCGTCGCCTTCGACACGGACCACATGACCGAGAGCATGCCCCAGAAGGGCAACATGCTCACGAACTACTCCATAGACCTCGACGACGTTAACGGCGAGAGGCTGTGGCTTTCGACGTACTACTACGAGGCAAGCGACGCCTACCGCGAGACGGTCGGCCCCAAGGGCCTGCCCGTGGCGCGCAGACGCGACGGCTGGAGCTTCCTGATAGCCGACGACGAGGACATGGAGAAGCTGACCCGCGTCACGGTCGACGGAGAGGACGCCCTCGTGCGCGTCGCGGGCGCGCTCGTAGACGCGACCGCGCTCAGCCATGCCTATGACGTAGCCGAGGACATCATTCCGAAGGCCGTCAAAGCCCACCACCACCTCGTCGCCGAGCTCGCAAACGTACCCGGAATTGACATCGAGGTTGAGGCGTGCAACCGAATGGGCTTTCCGTTTGAGACGTTCCAGGCGGTACGACGCTATGAACCCGCTGACGAAGCCGTGGGCGAAATCAACCGTGACCTATTTGGCGTGTCTGAGAAGCCTTGAACCAAAAGGCAAGAACACTCGGAAGGCTCTACTCGGGCTTGATTCTCTTTGCGAACGCCTCGTACTCCGCCTTGTCGATGAATCCGCCGTCGAGGAGCGATTTCATCTTCTCAAGCGCCTCGTCAGGAGTTTGCCCGCTCTCCGCGGCTTTCTCCTCGACCTCGCGCTCTCGCTCCTCCTCGGCCGCTATGACCTCCTGGATCTCGATGATGTCCTGCTCGAGGTCCTCTTCCGTGTAGTCGAACTTGGCGTCGTCGAGGCAGTAAACGAGCCGCATTCCCATCGGTCGCATCGATACCAGCGTCAGGCCGCCCGATGCAATGCCTCCGATGATAGGAATCGCCTTCGCAACGCCCTTGGCGAAGACCTCCTTGGTCATGCTCTTACCGAAGAACTGGGCGATCGATTTCACGATGGGATAGTAGAACGTCTTGGTAAGCGCCATGTTCGGGATCTTCTTCAGCGCCTGCTGCGACAAGGCCGACGACATGGTCTTCAAGGTGGCGGATGCGCCGCTCGCGCCGAACATCGTGCCTAGGTATACGATGAACGTGCCCAACACTTTGTCCGAGTCTATGCCGTCGTCGCTCCAAAGGTCTTCTGCACCGTAGAGATATGCGATCTCCTGGGCAAGCCTGAGCGCAAATCCGTAGTATTGCAGGAGGTCCGCCGGGATGGTCCCCGCCATGGCGATCCCTCCAGGGATGCCTGCAGCGAACGAGAAGCCGGAAGACTCCAGCGTGCGCTTGTTGACGAGGCCCTTGGCAAGCCTGAGTAGCTCCTCGCGGCTGCATCCCGCCTCGACTGGGCCCACTTCGATTATTCGCGCACGCCTCTCTGGGTCCGACGAATCGAAGAACTTGTTGAGGAAGTCCTTTCGGTCAACCTTCACGCCCGGTACGGTCATCGCTTTCTCGATGATCTCGACGATCATGCTGTCTCGATCGCCAGATGGCAAGACTTTTTCGCCCATTGATTCCAGCCTCCTTTGTTCGGTTTGCTCGCGGAGACGCTATGCGCTCCATATTAGAACGTGTAAATCTCGCGGACAAGCGTCATAGTCGCTGCTTCTTTTCTTCGCTATTATCCGATTCACGGAGCATCTAACGGTGAGCCGCAGTACTCGCACGACGAGCCCGATGAAACGCCCCCACACGCGCGGCAACGTAACTTTCTGCTCGACACCTCGTTCGCCCTGCCTAGCTCCTGAGCAACCACTGCATCGCAACTGGTGCGGTACCGCCAAACTGGCACGAGCGCCCAGGCGATGAGCGCGAAGCCGATGACGATCGCCGTTATTCCGGCGCCAACGCTCGACTGGCCAGGGCAAGTTGCCACGAATAAAACTCCGAAAAGGAGCTTCGCCGCCGTCTTTCCCACAGTGGGGACTTTGAATCGCGTGGGTATGCCGCCCTCCGCGCAGATGCGGCTGTAGCAGGCTGGACATACCGATGTGCCATCTTGCTTGTAAGACAGCCGCTGCTCCAACATGCCGAGCGATCGCCCGCACACGCCGCATTCCACCTTTTCGGTCATGGAAACTCCTTACGCCTCGTTAACGCTCTCTCGCAGCAACGCCGAAGGATGCCCTCTAGCGCGATGCAGACCCCGCCTCTGCAAGGGTCTCTCTTCGCCCTATACATGGATTATCTGCTAGCAGGCCAACACCGCATGTACCGTCCAACGGACAGGCGGGCCAGTTTCCTCCGTGCCTGGCCTCCTCCTCGTGGCCGCCGACCCCCAAGGCCCGCCCGCCGCCCCTTCCGACCTCGAGCGCTCATCCTCGACGGGAACCGCCCCTCCCGCAAGGGCGCGGAAAACTTTTCGCCGCTCATCTAGACGTGCGGCCGAAAACTCATGGCCCTCCGGGTTTCCGCTTTTCCTCCCTTGCGCTCGCGCCGAACCCCGCCGCATCGCGCGCCACGAGGCCGGCAGAAGGGCCGGCCTAGAGCTAAGGAGGTCGACATACCATGACTACGAGGAGAAGGCGCACGGAGCCCCCAGAGGGGATGGCCCCGATGCTCGACCAGTGCCGTCATTGCGGCGATTTCTTCGAGCCTGCCGAATCCAGCTTGGCGGGCGTGTGCCCCGCGTGCGAATCCGAGCGCTACAGCACCTGCCCAGAGTGCCGACAGGTCCGGGCGAACCGCGAGTTCATCACGCTCGAGGGCGGGCGGACCATCTGCAGGACGTGCGCCAACACGATCGCGCGCCGCTGCGACGAGTGCGGGCGCTGGCACCTTATCGACGAGGTGGGTCACATTACCGACCGTCACGGCAACCACATCTGCGAGCGCTGCCAGGAAGGCTGGACGCGCTGCGAGCGCTGCGGCGAGTGGGTCCCCGACAACGAGACGCGCGAATCCACCGGTAGGCGCGTCTGCTTCAGATGCGCGGCCGACGAGGCCCACGAGGGCGTGCAGTCCTACTACTATAAGCCCCGACCGGTGTTCCACCGCGCCGACGGGGAGCCGGCAGACGGCCTGCTCCTCGGCGTCGAGCTCGAGATGGACCACGGCAACGGCGACGCTGCGGCGGCTCGCATCATCCAGGAGTTCGGCAGCGACTGGCTCTACTTCAAGCGCGACGGCAGCCTCGACGACGGCGTCGAGCTGGTGACGCACCCCATAAGCCCGGCCGTGATGATGTCGGATGAAACCCGCGAGATGTGGGCGCGCATCTCGGAGGTGGCGCTCGAGGAGGGACTTCGCAGCCACGACACCCGCACCTGCGGGCTGCACGTGCATGTCAACCGCGACTACTTCGGCAAGGGCGCGCTGGCCCAGGAGATGGCCGAGCTCAAGCTCAACACGGTGGCCGACCGCTTCTTCGAGCCGCTGACGATCTTCTCCCGCCGAAACCGCGACCTCCTGCATCGTTGGGCGAAGCGCCCGATGCTTCCCAGGAGCGAGGACGGCTGGCGAAAGCGCGCGAAGTGCTGCCACGACATGTCGTGCACCGACCGCTACCGGGCGGTCAACGTGACCAACGAGGCCACCATCGAGTTCCGGCTGTTCCGCGGGACGCTCAAGCCCCAGACGCTGATGGCCACGTTCCAGTTCGTGAGCGGGCTTTGCGCCGTGGCGAAGGCGTCGTCGGTCGGCAAGCTGGAGAAGATGACGTGGTACGAGCTCTGCGACGCGATCGTCGACGCCTGCCCGACGGAGGCGGCCGAGCTGGAAGCGTACCTGGTCGAGCGCGAGCTCATGACCCCGAAGGAGGTTCTGAAATGTGCGTGATAGTCTACAAGCCCGCCGGGCAGCCGATGCCCGGCATGTCGACCCTGGCCGCCTGCTGGGCGGCCAACCGCGACGGCGCGGGGTTCATGCGCCCCGAGAACGGGAGCGTGCGCATCCGCAAGGGGTTCATGGAGTGGGACGACTTCGCCGAGGCGCTCGAGGCCGATATGGCGTCCTGCGACGCGGAGGCGCTGCCCTTCGCCCTGCACTTCCGGATAGCGACGCACGGCGCCGTGAAGCCCGGCTGCTGCCACCCGTTCCCGGTGTGCGGCAGCGCGTCGCAGATGCGGCGAACAGAGCAGACGGCGGCCATCGGGTTCATGCACAACGGCGTGCTATCGGGGCTGCCCACCTCCGAGGCGGTGTCCGACTCCATGGCGTTCGCCAAGCGCGTGCTCTCGCCGCTCGACCGCCTGTCGGGCGACCTCCTGGGCAATCCCGAGATGCGCAAGGTGATCGGCGCCTCGACCCAGGGCTCGCGCTTCCTGCTCATGGACGGTTCGGGCGACGTGCGCACCTTCGGGCGCTGGATAGCTCAAGACGGCATCATGTTCTCCAACGACAACTGGAAGCGCCGCCCGCTCACGGCCCTCGGCTCCTACCTGGCGCCGTATGCGCTGGGCGGCCAGATGCGCCTTTTCGACGCGTACGAGGCGTTCGGCGGCTTCGACGCGGACGACCCCGCCCGCTACGGCCTTTTCCCCGTCTGCGCCGAATGCGAGATGATGCCGGAATGCGCAGAGGGGCTTCCGTACTGCGCCGACGAGGACGACGCCGAGTCGATGGCCGCCGCCTTCGTGCTCCCTCGCTAGAGACTCTCCACAATCTGTTCGCTATACGAAGGCGCCTGCTTGATGCTAGTGTGTATTCGAGTGCAAGGCGATTGCGAACGGGAGCGTGAACCGCGCCCCGCAACCCGAAGGGACGAGCCATGGCATTCGATTTCAAGAAGGAATACCGCGACCTGTACCAGCCGAAGGGCGCACCCTCGATCGTCGAGGTGCCACGCATGCGCTTCTTAGCAGTCGCGGGCGCAGGCGACCCCAACGAGGAGGGCGGCGCCTACGCTCACGCGGTCAACCTCCTGTACGGCGTCGCCTACACGCTGAAGATGAGCTACAAGACCGACCATGCGATCGAGGGCTTCTACGAATACGTGGTGCCGCCCCTCGAAGGGTTCTGGTGGCAGCAGGGCGTCGCCGGCGTCGATTACGCCGACAAGGCGTCGTTCAGCTGGCTCTCGGTCATCCGCGTGCCCGAATTCGTGCGCGAGGCCGACTTCGCCTGGGCCGTCGAGGCCGCCACCGCCAAGAAGAAGCTCGACTTCTCGCCAGTGCGGCTCGTCGAGGTCGAGGAGGGCCTCTGCGTTCAGTGCATGCACAAGGGCCCATACGACGACGAGCCCGCCACCGTCGACGCCATGCACGCGTTCGCCGCTGCGCAGGGATACGCGCCCGACTTCTCGGATGAGCGTCGGCACCACGAGATCTACCTCTCCGACCCGCGCAAGACCGAGCCCGCCAAGATGAGGACCGTCGTGCGACATCCGATAAGGGAGGCGTGAGGCTCGCCCGAGGTTGCGATTAGGTCCAGAGGTCGGTGATGAACATGGGCGAGGCATCCGCCGCCTTCTCGAACCCGCAGTTCTCGTAGAATCCGACCTCGCTGTCGTACGCGACGACGACGATGCGCAGGAAGTCGGCGTAGCGATCCTTGACCCTCCGCACAAGCTCCTTGCCGATGCCCTTGCCATGGTATTCCGGCCTGACGAGGAGGTAGTGGACGTAGGCGGTCATGGACGCGTCGTCCATGGCGCAGATGAGCCCGACGAGCAGATCGCCGTCCCAGGCGGAGTAGACTGCCTCGAAGCCGCGCATGGCCGCGACGAGCCTTTCCGGGTAATGACCAGAAGACCATTCCACAGATAGGAACAGGTCCTGCAGCTGGTCCTGGTCGAACTCGTGGGTTTCCCTTATCGTTATGTCGGACATGAAGCACCTCGCAATCGTTCGGGTATATTGTACTGCCCATTGCTATCCGCGAATGCACGCGATTAGCTGCAGCATCACCGACACGCAGTAACGAATTATCGCGCCGATGTCCCAAATGACGTACTCACACGAGAGTCCGCATGATTTACGGTATCGTCATCTGATCAGCGACGGTAGAGGACGGATGACATGAGCAACGGATTCTTCAACGACCACTCCATGCTCGGCGCAATGTTCGACTTTGACCGGGACGGGTCGCTCGACCTCGGCGAGGCGATGTTCATGGGCGCAATGGGCGCGGCGATCATCGACGAGGAGGAGCGTGCGTCCCGGAAAGCGGAGCGCGAAAGCAGCGTCTGGGACGATGCCGATGACTGGGAGACGGACGAAGATGACTGGTAGGCTCGAACTCGCAATCCTCGCGAGCGGCAGCTCTGGCAACGCGGCAATCGTGCGCGATGCAGAGACCGGCCGATCCCTGCTCGTTGACTGCGGGATCTGCGCGAGCGCCTTCTTCGGAAGATGCGACGAGGCGGGCGTCGACCCATCGGAAATCGAGGCGGTCCTCGTGACGCACGGGCATTCCGACCACACTTCCGGTCTCGGCGTCGTCCTTCGCGGGCTCGCGAAACGGGGATGCACGCCGCCGCTCTACGCGCATTCTCTTACACGCTCCGCAAGCAAGAAGATCACCGAGACCGATGGCCTCGTCGAGCAGTTCGACATCGCCCACGGGAAACCGTTCGAGGTTGCGGGGATGACGGTCACGCCGTTCCCCACGAGCCACGACTCCGAAGGCTCCACGTGTTTCCGCTTCGAGGTAGGAGACGACGCGATCGGCTACATGACCGACACCGGCGTCGTCACGCCTAAAGCCCACGAGGCCCTTACAGGCGTCCGCATCCTCGCTATCGAGAGCAACCATGACAAGGCGATGCTCAAGGAGGGCCCATACCCTCCCTTCCTGAAGTGGCGGATACTCGGCAACGAAGGCCATCTGTCGAACGCTCAGTGCCGCAAGCAGGTCGTCTCCCTGCTTCACCCGAGCCTCGAGCACGTTGTCGCTATGCACGTGAGCGAGAACAACAACACGTTCGAACTGCCCGCTGAGGTGCTTTCGGAAGCGCTCGCCGCCCATGGCCACGGAGCCTGCGTCCACGTCGCTCTGCCCGATAGACCCATCACGGTCTCGTAAACGCTTCGAGAAGAAGATCGTCGATCTGAACGGTCGGGAGGCCAAAGATGCTGTTGTCGTTTACGGAAGAAGAGACGGAGTACCTCGACAGGACAACTCATCGCCTGCAGGCGGTAGAAGACGCTCCCGATTATGTAAAGGTTTCCATTGAGACTAAGAACAGAAGCGTTTTCGATTTTGCGAGACGATTCGAAGGCCGCCTGATGCGGAGATGGATGGATTCGAGGAAAAGCCATTTCATTGAGGGCGGCTGGGCCATACTCAACCATGGCGGTGATGTCATTGGCCTGAAGGAAAACGCGCCTAATGAGCTGAAAGATCAGTTCGAGAATTACAAGCGTGACCTAATGATGCTCACGAAGCGTTTTCAAGAAATAGCATCGTCATAAGTGAAAGCCACAACGCAGCTGGGGTTTTCAGCTACATGTTGCCCTTCAAGATTTCCAGGCTGAGCCTTAGGGCGTTGTAGGTCACGAGAAGGCGCTCATCACCGTAGTCGTTGTACAGCCCCTCGACGACGGGCATCAGCTCCTCCAATCCGCGCTGCACCCTGCTCATTGCGAGTTCTTCGGAAAGCCCCATGAGATCACCTCCGAATTGAGCGTAGCAGATTCCACGGTCATGCGCATTTACCAAACTTGAAAGGGCGCCCGGCTTTTGCCGAACACCCTTCCTGCTACATTTCCTCGAGATGCCTGTCGGATTGCGCGCCCACGTAGAGGCAGCACCAGGCTGTGAACATGCACGCCGCCGCGAGGAACCCGGCGACGAACAGCGCGACGCGCATCATGGCCTACTCCCAGCGCACGTCTTGCCAGTAGGGCTCTTCTTCATCTTCATCATCCTCTTCGCAACCGGGATCTAAACCGTCTCCCTCGCGTTTCATGCCGCGCCTGCGCGCGAGCAGCGCGATTGTGGCAAGGCATGCCGCCGCCGCTGCGAAGCAGGCGATGGGGACCCACTGCATGGTGTCGCCCGTCTTGGGCAGCGGCAGGCCCGGGATCGGGCCGAGAGGGGTCTCCTCGGGCGGGTTCGCCACGGTCACGCTCTGCTCCGCGCTTCCGATGTCGGCATGCGTCGCTATCTCCTCGCCGCCAAGGGAGAGGCTCTCGAACGCGACGAGCGTCTTTCCCGCTAGGTTGCCTGCGTCTACCTTGAACGTGACTTTCACCGACCCGGATGCTTTCTCGGGCGTGAACGCGACGGTTGTGGTCACGTCCTTGCCGCCCGACTGGACGGGCTTGCCCGTCTCCTTGTCCATGAGAGTTCCGGTCACGGTGTAGTTCTCCCCGGGCGTCAATCCTTCGTACATGACTTCGTCGACGATCTCCGCTTCGCCTGCCGCGATCTCATGGTCGCCGTCGGCGGCGTCGACCGCCTGCGTCGAGAGCTTGGGCACGGGCTTCTCCTCGGGCGGGACGATGGCGACGGTCTGCCCCTCGTCCGAGGGGTCGACGTGCTTCGCGACCTCGACGCCGTCCCCGTCGTAGAGGTACTCGTAGGCGACGAGCCCGTGGCTGGAAAGCGCCGACCCGTCGAACTCAAACGAGACGACGGCCGTCCCAGAAGGTTCCTCGGGGGTGAACGACGCCTCCGCCGTCACCTCCTTGCCGCCCGACTCGAGCGGCCTCGCGGTCTCCTTGTCGATGAGCGTGCCGACGAGCCTGTACTCCTCTCCGGGCGTCAGGTTCTCGTATGCGACCGCGTCGTCTACCTTGACCGTCTTCCCTGCGACGGCCTCGTGGTCGCCGTCGGCCGCGTCCGTCGCGGTGGTGCCGATCTCGGGCTCGGGCGGGACGACCTCGACGGTCTGGCCCTCGTCGTCGATGTCGGCATGCTCTGCCACGAGCTCGCCGTCGCTGTAGAGCTCCTCGAAGCACACGAGCGCGTGCCCAGCCAGTTCCGTCGCATCCACCGTGAACCCGACGGTAACGGTCCCGCTGGCCTCCTTGGCGTTGAACCAGAGCACGCAGGTCGCGGTGCCGCTTTCGCCCTGGACGGGCTCGCCGGTCTCGCGGTCCATGAGCGTGCCGACGAGCTGGTAGCGCTTCTTGGGCGTCAGGTTCTCGTAGCGCACCTGGTCCTGGACGATCGCCTTGTCCGATGCCGCCACCTCGTGGTCGCCGTCGGCCGCGTCGCAGGCCGTCGTCCCGATGGCTGGCGGCGGCGTGAGGGTCACGGTCTGCCCCTCGTCGTCGATGTCGGCATGCGCCGCCAGCTCGGTGCCGTCGAGCGAGAGCGATTCGAACGCGACCACATCATGGCCCGCAAAGCCCTCCGCGTCGAACTCGAACGTGACATTGACGGTCCCGTAAGGACTGATGGGCTTGAACGTGGTCGACGCCGTCACGGGCTCGCCGCCCGAGAGCACAGGCTCCTCCGTTTGCTTGTCCATCAGCGTGCCGGTCAGCGTGTACTCCTTGCCGGGAACCAGGTTCGCGTACTCGACCACGTCGTTCAGCACGACCGTATCGTCCGCCGTCGCGGCGTGGTCGCCGTCGTCCGCGTCGGCCGCGGTTGTCGCGATCTCGGGCAGGGGCTCGTCGTCCACCGTACCCAGGTCCACGTCGAACTCGGTGGCCGTCGTGTCGCGGCTCACGTTGAAGGAGTCGGACCACAGGCAGTAGCCCTCGTTCGCCTCGCAGCGCATCTCTTGGATGGTGTACTCGCCGTAGGGAAGCGCGCCGAGCGAGTCGTCCGCGCCCGCCGTGGTCCCGTGTTCGCCGAGGCCGAACCAAATGCCGGCGTCCTCGACGATGTCGGCCGACGCGATGGCCTCGCGCCCGATGAGCGCGTCGTTCGCGTTCGTGTTCGCGCTATGCGCCCGCCATCCGGCCGACGTGTTGAGCATGCCGTTGCGGTCTGTCACCGCTACATGTGCCTCCCCGGTCGTCACGTTGGTGATGAGGAAGGGCACGTACGCGAGCTTCTTGTCGCCGACCTCGCCCTTTTTCTGCAGGTGCATGTCGTGGCGCACCACCTGGTCCCGCCAGGTCAGGTTCTTGTTGTCATGGCTCTTGCGCACGACGTCGCCGTCCGTCCTGATCAGGAACGTCCTGGGCTCGCCGTCGGAGAGCAGGTAGCTCTCGTTCGTGCCGGTCTCGGCCACCTCGTAGGTGCCGTAGGGCAGCGCGTCGGAGGGGGTTTGCGCCGTGTAGGCCTGCTGCTCCTCGTTCCATGCGGTGTAGATCCTCATGATGATGGCGTCGGGCCCGTAGTACTCGCCGGCCACCATGACCCCGTGCTCGGAGCGGTTCGTGATCGTGAACTCGATGCCGCAAAGCGATGCACCTAAATATCCGTCCACGCCGAGCTCTGAGTGGTTCGCTCCGCCGAGCGCCTCGGACTCCTTCAGCTCACGGTCGTCCTTGCGTACCATCACGCCACCGCGTATTACCTCGTTGAGGATGCCGTCGGCGGCCACGAGCTGGTCGAACTGGCCGTCCTCCCGGATCTCGATGGTGCGGCTCAGGGTTCCCTCGTGGAGGTAGCCTTCCGGCGCCTTCGTCTCCACGACCTCGTAGGTGCCGTAGGGCAGCGCCCGGGCCCCTGTGGACGCGACCCACGCGTCGAGCGCCGCGTTGTACGTCGTCGGCACGGTCATGATCTCGTCGTCGGGCGCGTACATCTCGTTCGCGGCGCAGTCGCCGTCGCCGTTTCGGTCCACCCACACTTCGGCCTCGGAGCGGTTGTACACCGTGAACTCGGCGCCCTCGAAGGTGGCGTCTCCCTGGGCGTAGTTCCAGTAGGTCCCGTCCTCGTGCTCGTATTCCTCGGCATCGCCCTTGCCGACCATGAAGCCGCCGCGCTGCACCGTCTCGCCGAACTCGTTTTCGGGGACGAGCTCGAAGGTGGCGATCGACTGGTCGCACATGTCGGCCGTCACCCTGAAGGAGTGGGTGCGCGTGTCGGGCAGGTAGCCCTCGGGCGCCTTGGTCTCCTTCACGGTTATGTCGCCGAGCGGGATGCCCTCGAACACGATCTGCGCGTTTGCCGACGTCCCCTTGACGGTCTTGCTCTCGCCGGCGTAGCGGTACGTCACGGCGTACTCGGCGCCGTCGAGCGACGCGTCGCCCTCGGGAAGCGCCTTGCCCGTGCCGTCGTCGAACTTCTTGAGCGTCAACCGAACCGTGACGGGCTGGTTTTTGACCTTCACCGTCACATCGCCGCCCGCGGGGACCTCGGCCTTGTACGGGCCTCCCTCGTCGAGCGTGTATCCGGGGGGCGCCTCGAGCTCCTTGACCCAGTACGTGCCGGCCGCGAGGTCCTTGAGCTCGCCCTCGCCGGATTTGTTCGTCGTGATCCTGCTGGCGAGCTCGCTGCAGGCGCTGTCCTCGTAGACGCCGAACACGGCCCCCGCGTAGCTGTACTGGGAGTTGCCCTCGGTGACGGCGGTGTCGGCCGATTGCTTCTTGACCTTCAGGTCGCCCTTGAGCCATTCCCAGCACACGATGTTCTGGTAGCCCCCGCCGGGCTCGAGCACGTATGTCGAGAACCCCTTGGGGACCTCGCCTGCGGCGTACTTCGCGTACACCTTCCGCCCGAATGCGTCAGAATGCTCGCCATCTCCGTCGAAGCCGACGATGTGGCGCAGGATCCACGCCCTGGCCTCGGGGCTCTGGTCGCTCACGGCGTAGCCGCCGTCCGAGCTGTACGTGTCGGCGACGAGCACGTGCGTATAGGTCTGGTACCTGTCGGCGTCCATGGGCGAGCCGTCGTAATCGGTCGAGGGCCACATGGACGCGTCGAAGCCCGGGCCGCCCCAGCCGTAGTAGAGGTCGGCCGCGAGCTCGCCGAGCCTTCCTGCGTCCTCGGGGTCGGACTCGTGCTTGTTGTAGTAGCCCGACGGCGGCGAGGGCTTCGACGGGCTCGCGCAGTACGCGATTGTGTCGCCGACCTTGAACCAGGGGTACTCCATGTAGGTCGTAAGGTACACCTGCTCGGCTGCGTGCGCCCTTCCGGGCCGCGCCGTCAGGAGCGGCACGGCGGCGGTTGCGACGAGCAGGGCTGCCATGAGGACCCTCATGGCCTTGCCCGCCGTGGACTTGGTTTCGCGGTTCATCGGCACCGCCCCCTTAGCGCGCCTCATGAGCTAAAGGGCGGCTCGCAGCCCCCTCGCGCTCGATGGACTCGGACGCCTCGCGGGCGTGCTGCGCCCGGTCGGCGAGCCCCCGGTCGTCTGCGGCGTGCTCCGCGGCATAGCGCTTGCGGGACTCGGCGAGCGCCTGCTTGATCTTCTCGGGCGAGACCTTCACGGTGTCGCGCTCGCGCTTGCCGTCCTCGCCGATCACGGGGTTGCCCTCAGCGTCGAGCACGCTCTTCTGCAGCCACACCTCGCGGTCGGCGAGAAGCGGGATGTCCCTCCAGTGCTCGCCGCGGAACTTCGAGGGGTTCACGTAGAGCGGGCTGAACTCGTAGCCGCCCATGTCCTTGCCGTCGATGACGGTGTCCTTGGGAAGCGTGACCCGGTTGAAGCTCTTCTCCTCGCCGGTCTGCTTGTCGGTGTACTTGATCCCTTCGCGCACGAAGCCCTCGTGCAGCGAGATGTAGACGTTCTTCTTCGCAGTGGTTTCCTCTGCCATTTCGGTTCTCCTTCGTATCGTCGTTTGGAATGCGGCCTCGGTTTTTGGAAGCGGCCGCGCTTTGCGGTTGCATTTCCTCGGTTAGGGTGACGGCATGTCGGTTCCTCCTTCCTCCTCCGGGCGGGCTAGCCGCCCATGATGTCGCGTGACCAGGAGCCGCTCTTCACGAGCGCGAGTATGAGCAGGATGCACATGGCCAGGTACTGCAGTGCGTAGGAGAGCCCTCCAACGACCGAGTCGACGACGGGCACGCCTGCCGACGCGGCGTTCAGGCCGCCGAGTACCACGGGGAAGCTCACGAGCAGCACCAGGATGATGACGCCGGCCAGGCACACGGCTGCGAAGTTCTTTAGGTATCCCACGCCCATCTGCCGCGTCTCGTCGAGCGACATGAGCGCGAGTGGGATGGGGCTGAACGCGGCCATGACGTAGATCTGGATGGCTCGCGCCCAGCTGACGACGAGCGCGACCACGTAGGCGACGATGACCACGAGCCAGCTGACGAGCGCGACCACGAGCATCGCGAGCAGCGCCGCCACGTCGTCGTCGGTCGTCGTGATGCTGACCGTCGACAGGTCCACCGACCCGCCCGTCCCGAACAGCCCCGCCACGCGGCTTATCGCCAGGCGCGTGACCTCGTAGACCGCCCGCATGAGCTCGAAGCTGTTCTGGATGAGGAACAGGAACACGGCGAAGAACACGAGCAGGAACACGACCTCCTTGACGCCGGGCATGCTCGCGTTTCCGTCCATCCTCTGGCTGATCTTTATGAGCTGCACGGTGAACACGAACCCGAGGATGCCGCATCCGATGGGCAGGATGGCCACCTGCCAGACTCCGTGCACGATGTCGTACATGGTGACCGAGCCTGCCGAACCGAGCATCTGGGTGAAGCTCGCCGAGAGCACGCCCTCGGCGCCTATGCCCTTGAGCATGTTGACCTGGCCCTCGAAGATCCAGTTGCACGTATCGCGCAGCACGCCGCACAGCCACGCGTTGATGTCGCCGGCGATGTCGGCGTACGCGGGGCCCGCGACGGCGAAGAGCAGCGTGCAGGCGAGCATGGCCGCCGCGAACGGGTAGGCGAAGCGCCCGTCGCCCGTTATCCTTTTTATGCGTTGCGCCATGGCGGCCTACCCGATGACCGTGAACGCGCCGTCTGCGTACGCGACGGAGAGCACCGTTGCCGCCTTGTCGTCGCAGTGGAAGGTGGCGGTGACGCGCTTGTCCGGTATGTCGAGGAACACCTCGCCGTCGAACTCCGCCCTCGTTGCGGTGGGCACGTGGTCGGCGCAGTACGAGGCGATGGCGGCAGCGAGCTCCGCGTCCCTGCCGTCGATGAGGCCCGTGTAGGGCTCGGTGATGCCGTCTACTGCCACGGGGCCGGCGTTGGCGCTTCCCTGGACGTACGCCGACGCGTTGGCGAATCCGTCCGAGCTCACCTTGAGGGAGCCCTCGCGCCCGTCGACCGCGATCACGGTGCGGAAGGCGCCGCCGTCGCCGTCTCGCGTGCACGTGACGTCGAGCGTGGCGTGGTCGTCTGACTCGGCGGCGCCGGTCACCTCGAACGCGGTGACCTTGAACCCGTCCGCGTCAGCCTCGACGAAGCTGCCGTCTCGGAACGAGATGGTGGTCCCCGCGTCGCCCTCAGCCTGCCATGCGTGCGACCTGAGCGCAGATAGCACCTTGTCCTCCGTGCTGCCTTCCATCGTCTCCTCCTTCGGTGTCTGGGCGTCGCCCGATGCGGCGGCCTGTGATGGTTGCCCTTCCCGCGCTTCCGCCTCGGCGGCGGTCGCCGCGGGCTCGTCGGGTACGGCCCTCGTCACTGCGCACCTCACGGCCGTGCTCGCGATGAGCACGAGCACCGCGCCGATGGCGGCGACGAGCATGAGCTTGTTCTTTCCGTTCATCTCTTCTCTTCCTTTCCTCTAGAATTGGACCGCGCAGTCGAAGTACGAGATCCCGGTCGCCTTGCGGCAGACGTCGCCTGACTGCGGCTCGTGTATGTACTCGTCGCCCCCGATGTAGAGGGCCACGTGCCCGGGCCGCCAGAGGATGTCTCCCGGTCTCGCCTGCGAAAGCGGCACTTTCCTGCCTGCCGCCGCCTGGTCCTCGGAGTTCCTGGGTATGCTGATTCCCGCCTGTGCGTAGCACCACTGCGTGAGCCCCGAGCAGTCGAGCCCCACGTTCGGCGTGGTTCCTCCCCAAACGTAGGGGACCCCGAGCTGGCTGTAGGCCGCCTGGAGCACCTTGTTGCCGTTCGCGACGCCCTTCTTGTAGTCCTCCAGGCTTATGCCGTCGAAGCGTCGCAGCCCGTAGGTGTCCATGGCGGATTTGAGCGAGTCGACGTAGGACGAGCTTGTGGCGTATCCAGCATCCTTGAGCCCCTCGGCCATCTTGTCGGAGTCGTGGTTTGCGATGGCCTCCTGGATGAGCGCGTTCCCCGCGTAGCGCTCGTTGGCGAGCAGCACGCGGGACCTGAACACGATGCAGTCCTTGTGTGACTTGAAGCTGGTGAAGTCGGCCATGATGGTGACCGTCTGGCCGTCGTATTCCTCCTGCGTCGCCCACGAGGACTTTCCCGACACCTCCGGGCATCCGCCGAAGCTGGATGCCCACTTGATGCCGAACAGGTTCCTGTCCTGGACCGCGAGCCCCGAGAGGTGGTCGCCGCACCCTGATTCGCAGATGATCTGCGCGAGCGTGCAGCCGGCCGGGTGCCCGTACTTCTCCTGGCACTCGATGGCGGTCTCCACCATCTCGGCGGTAATGTAGGGCGGCAGCCCCTCGAGCGCGGCCGTCCTCGCCTCGTTGTCCCAGAAGCC
>JAFRJC010000080.1 GCA_017432445.1 Eggerthellaceae bacterium
AGGATGGTACGATACACCTAACGAGGAGTTCGGGGGAGTAACCCCTCGAAATTATCTGAGAGACAAAGACGCAGGCGAACGGAGGCGGGTCGGGATAAGAGCGTTGATCGATGCTGGAGTTCTCAAGCCATGAGTCAGGGTGATCTTGAAACGGCAACAATCGAAGACCTTGTAGCTATATTCACAGCGATCGCTGAAAAACAGAACGCGGCATTGGAAGGCATTAGAAGTGCCGAATACAATCGTCTCTACAGGCAGATGGAAAAAGTTGAAGCGCAGCTTAAAGCTCGAGAAGGCGATCAGCGTCGCGCGCTATTACCACTCTATCGTCACCCAAGTCCGACCGTGCGGTTCAAGGCTGCGATAGCTACGTTTGTCTTTGCACCCCGAGAGGCAAGGGAAGTCTTGCAATTGATCAAGGACCGGAAGGAATTTCCGATTGCGATGAATGCATCTCAGATGCTGAGCGCAATTGATGAAGGGCGCTATACTCCAGGTTAACTCTGCCGGTGATGGCGAAGAACTCTAAGCTGGCGAATGTCAGAAGAGGCCCGGCTATGACACGCATCATGTGGTGGAGCAGACATGGGCGGAGTACTTCGGTTTCACGCGAAGTCAGATTGTTGATCCGTCAAATCTGGTTAGTATCCCTAGGCTAAAGCACTACCAGATTACGGGTTGGTATGCGCAGCGTAGTCCAGAGTATGGCTGGCTGTCGCCGCGTGAGTATTTATCGGACAAGAGTTGGGAAGAGCGAAAAAAGGTCGGGCGGGACGCCATGATTCTGTTCGGGGTTTTCAAGCCATGAAGAGAGTTGATCTTTCGAAATTAAGCGATGATGCCCTCATTCAGCTTTTTGCGGAAAATACACGAGAGCAGGATAAAGCGTTACTCGGTGGTCAGAGCGCGAAATACAACCGGCTGTTCGAGCGAATGGAAGACATCCATGACGGGTTGAAGGCTCGCCCTGGGGATCAGCGCAGGATGCTCGTCCAACTCTTTGAGTTTCCTAATATGCATGTTCGTCTCCAGGCTGCTAAACTCACGCTTGCAGTCGCTCCGCTGGAAGCGCGATGCCAGCTTCAGGCAATTGTCGATTCAAAATGGTTTCCGCAGGCTGGCGATGCCGGAATGTGCCTTCATAATCTTGACACTGGATTTTACAAGCCGACTTGAGGCGCGCAGCCAGCTTGAGGCGATTGCTCAGTCTAAGTGGTTTCCCCAGGCGGGTGATGCGGGAATGACGCTCTTGAATCTCGACCGAGGCGTTTTTAAGCCATCGCAACGCATCGTGGATCGCGTCGGCGTGCGCGTACTGCGCGATCCGTATTCCGCAAAGCCCTATGTGCTGTTCTACACCACCAAGCGTGTCGGCGGCGGCGTCCAGGATTTCGATGCGAGCAAGCGGGTGACGGTCGCGGCGAGTTGACGTCGCCCTCTCCCCGCTCGCGCGGGGAGAGGGTTGGGGTGAGGGGCCTTAAAAAAGTGCCCCTCACCCGGAGACTTCGCTGCG
>JAFRJC010000081.1 GCA_017432445.1 Eggerthellaceae bacterium
CGCTTGGCGCGAGGGGGACGGTGGGGTTCCCGTCGGCGTCGAGGGAGGGGTCAACCTTGTCAGTCGAGAAGGCTCCGATGGAGGTTACGTCGAAGCCGGCGACCATAAGCCATGACATGAGGTCCTTGCGATGCGGAGCCGCCTGGACGGCGTTTCCGAGCTTTCGCGCCTCCTTCACTACCGTCGCGTCACGTGGTCCGGTTGCCAAGACGGTGTCGCACACCAAAAGGCCTCCTGGCTTGAGGACGCGATGAATCTGCGCTAACGCGCGGACGGGGTCGTAAAACAGGTTGATGACGCAGTTCACATAGGCGAAATCAGCGATTGATGCATCGAGCTCGTCTTCGAGCCGTTCGGGATAGACGTTGTAGAACAGCATGTTGCTCTTGTCGTATCCGCACTTGGCTATGGCGTGCTCCTCGCCGGCTTTGGCGCGTTCCAGCATATCGGCACGCCATTCGACGCCAATGGCACAGCCTTTTGACCTTACCTGTTCGGCAATCTTGTACACGCCTTTGCCGCGCCGGCAGCCGACGTCGAGAGCGGTTTTGGAAGGGAGCTCCTTGGGCAGTTCCATTTTGCACAAGGCATCTCGCCCGTACGTATCGGGCAGCGCATCGTAATAGGCGCGAAGCTCCTCGTTCGAATAGTCCATATCAGTGCTCCTTTCGGTTGAAATGCGCTGCCAGGCGGAAGCCTTGATGAGTCTTTGGCAACCTGGCATGTGCATTCGGTTATAGCTCGTCGCGGTAGCGATCCATCATCTCGCGAAGCAGTTCGCCGGAACTGGGCGGCGTGTACACAATCGCGTTTGCGCCAGCTTCGATCGTGGCCCTGATGCTTTCACCCGACTTGCCGCCCGATGCCATGATGGGTATACGCGGGTATTGCGCGCGAATGGCGGCGACGATTTCCGCCGTCTTGGAACCGCCGGCCACGTTGAGGATGGTCGCTCCGCTCTCGATGCGCTTGCCCACGTCAGTTCTCAAGCTGGGGACGGTGACCACGATGGGGATGTCCAGTACGCGCGCAGCCGCCTTGAGGTCACGGTTGGGAATCGGTGCGTTGAAGATGACGCCCATGGCCCCCTGGTTTTCGGCGTCCATCGCCATGTTTACGGCGCGATCGCCTTGGGTGGTACCGCCGCCTGCGCCGCAGAACACCGGTGCATCGGCCACGCGGATAACCGACGAGATGATGGCGCGCTGAGCTGTGAAGGGGTGGACGCAAAAGATCGCATCGGCGTCGCAGTTCTTTATGATGGCGATATCGGTGGAGAAAAGCAGGCTCTTGATACGCCTGCCGTATACGACGATGCCTGTTGCTTCTTGTATTTCTGAAGGTAGGTGCAAGATGTTGTGGCGAAGTCGCGTTTCGATGGGGGCGATGCCTTCGTCGCCAGCGCCTTCGGCGTCTGCTTGCTTTCCTTTTCCTATCGTGACGTTACGCCATTGCAAAGAGACCACTCCGCACCTCCTGGTCGGCGGGTTTCGTCATAATACGCGCGTTTTCTGCGCTCGGGTTTCCATTGTATACGATGGTCTTGGGGCAAGGGGTCGTTTCTCTTTCGCCGCAGCAACGAGTTCTTTGCCAACATGTTTCCAAGTTGCAGTTATTCGGTTGGATTGTAGCTTCGTGGTGGACCGCGGGTTGCCTTCTGTTAGCATTTGCAGAATCCGACTCGCGGAAGGCCAGGTGCTTTTTGATGGACCAACAGGAGAAATTCGAGCTATACGATCAATTTACGTCGATCTACACGATAGACCCGCGCATGTACGAGCATTTCGATGTGAAGCGCGGCTTGCGCAACGCCGACGGTTCAGGTGTTCTCGCTGGTGTTACCAATATATCCAACGTACATGGTTATGTAATCTCCGATGGCGTTAAAATCCCAGATGAGGGTTCGCTGTTAATCCGAGGCTACGAGTTGAGCGACCTTCTGGGTACGCCGGAAGACGATCGGCGTTTCCGCTTCGAGGAGCTGGCATACCTGCTGCTCATAGGCGAACTTCCCACGCCTGCGCAGCTCGAACGCTTCATCGAGGTCATCGATTCGCAGCGCGATTTGCCCGAGGGTTTCACGACCTCGATGATTCTGCGCGACACGCCCGACAACATCATGAACACGCTCTCGCGCACCATCATTTCGCTGTACGCGCACGATCCAGAAGCGGAGAGTCGCGAATACAGTCACGAAATCCGAACAGCCATTTCGCTGATCTCGCGCCTGCCCCGAATCATGGTGTTTTCTCATTACGCGAAGGAATCACGTTTCAACAACGGCAGCATGATCATGCATCCGTTCATTCCCGGCCAGTCGACTGCAGAGACCATCTTGTCGATGCTGCGCCCCGACCGCCAGTTCGCCGAGATCGAGGCGCGCATGCTCGACATCATGCTGTGCATCCATGCCGAGCATGGCGGTGGTAACAACTCGACGTTCACCACGCGTGTGCTGACGTCGGCAGACACCGACCCGTACTCGACGTACGCAGCCGCCATCGGATCTCTAAAGGGCAGCCGTCACGGCGGGGCGAACCACAAGATTCGCGCCATGCAGACCGAGGCCAAGTACGAGATTGACGATTGGGATGACGATGACCAGGTTGCCGAGTATCTGACGCGCGTCGTACGCAAGGAGGCGTTCGACCATACGGGTCTGATCTATGGCATGGGTCATGCGGTGTACACGAAATCAGACCCTCGTGCCATCATCTGCAAGCAATTCGCCCGTCAGCTGGCTGAAGGGTCCGAATACGAGCGGGAATTCCGTCTGCTCGAGAGCATTGAGCGCGTTGCGCCTCAGGTGTTGCGTGATGTCAAGGGCACGTCGAAGGACGTATGCGCCAACGTCGACATGTACTCCGGTTTGGTGTACACGATTCTCGGCATACCCGAGGATATGTTCACGCCGCTGTTCGCATGCGCGCGCATGGCCGGCTGGGCTGCGCATCGGTTCGAGGAGATCGTGTCGGGCAAACGTATTATTCGTCCGGCTTACAAGGTTTCGTTCTCGTCACGAGAGAAGCGCGATTACACGTCGCTCGACGAACGCTAAGCCAACAAGCTTTTGACATCAATGGACGGGCCAGAGAACGCGTCTCTGGCCCGTCTTGCATTTGGCTTCGGTTTCGATTGATCCTGCCTAAACGAGTCATGGATACGTAATTGGTTCGGGAGTGTTATCACAACACGGTATAGGAGAGGACGAATCAGCGACACGTTTATCTGACTAGATTGTCTTAGTCCCGCACGGCGCGGGCGACTTTACGGGCTGCAGCGGTGATGCTCAGGTCGTTGACGTCGACCGTGATGTCCGCGTACTTTTCATAAAGAGGTTGGCGCTCGTCGTAGAGGTCGCGCAGGCTCATGGAGACCCCGTCTCTCAGCACGACCCCGCGCTCGTCGAGGTCGCACAGACGGCTGACGAGGGATTCATAGGTTATCTTGAGATATACGATTGGACCAAGTTCGCCAAGATGACGCATGGCTTCGTCGGAGTACACCGCGCTGCCGCCAGTGGCAATGATGGTGTTTACTGCTTCGATGCCGCAGAGAATGCGGTTTTCAATCGTGATGAAAGATTCGGGGCCTTCGGCGTCGATGATTTCCTGAAGCGTTTTCCCGCAATGACTTTGGATGACCAAGTCGGCATCGAGAAAGCCTTTGTTCAGGATTTTTGCCAGCACAATGCCGAGTGTTGACTTGCCGGCGCCCGGCATGCCGATGAGCACGATGTTGTCTTTTGCCTGGTTCATGACGACTCTCCGAATCTTGACTGGATGACGCCTCTGTCTAGAAAGAAACCCCATTGCTGGGGTTAGGATTTACTGGCGGAGGATGTAGGATTCCGTATTTTCCGCTACGCGGAAAATCACGTGCTCCGGCTAAAGCCTCCGCACCGATTTCCTACGAAGGCGCCACTGGCGCCTTCGCTTAACGGAAATCGACCTCCCGGTTCGAATCCTACACTTGGTTCGGACCCGTTCGGTGTTGCAAGCGCCCCATTGCTGAAGCGCTGATTCTACTGGCGGAGGATGTAGGATTCGAACCCACGGAACCTTGCGGCTCAACAGTTTTCAAGACTGCCGCCTTCAACCACTCGGCCAATCCTCCGCACTTATAATGTCCGCACAGTTTACCCGCCTGGGAAAACTGTTGCTCAACAGTTTTCGGTCTTGTCAAGGCGCAAGGCCTTGAAATGCTTCGCATTTCACCCTTCGGGTGACAAGCCCGCGTGCTCGTGTTCATCTTCGATGATACACGAGCAGTCAAGACTGCCGCCTTCAACCACTCGGCCAATCCTCCGCACTGTTATTATCGACACGGCTTAACACTTGGTAAACCGACGCCGAACAGGTGAACAGTATAGATGATTATCGGAATTACGTCGCCGAATCATCCTATAATAACCGCATGAATGACGAAACGTACATGCGCATGGCAATCGACGAGGCGGTTAAGGCGGCAGAAGCCGATGAGGTGCCGATTGGTGCCGTCGTCGTATACGAGCCCATCGATCCGGGGACGCGCAGGTCGCTAGCCGAGCCGAAGGTCGTCGCGCGAGCAGGCAACCAGCGGGAACGCGCAAAAGATCCAGCGGGACATGCTGAGTTCGTGGCGATGCTGCAAGCAGCGAAGGAGCTCGATGCCTGGCGCCTGGAGCATTGCACGGTGTACGTTACGCTGGAGCCATGCATCATGTGCGCTGGTCTGATGCACCAAGCACGCGTGAGGCGTTGCGTGTACGGCGCGCCCGACCCGAAGGCGGGCGCCCTCGGCAGTCTGTATCAGATTAACGAGGACGAGCGCCTCAATCACACGTTCGAGGTTACCAGTGGTGTCTTGCAAGACGAATGCGCGGGGTTGCTGAAGACTTTCTTCGCTGAGAGGCGGAAGAAATAAAGCCATCGGGATTCCCGAGGTCAAATTGTGTGGGGAACGGAATGGAGCAGGAGATGAATCAGGGTACAAACGACATAACCGCCGATGCCGTGGCTCTTCAGGAACGCGATACGTTTTGCGCGCAAGGTTGGTTGAAGCTCGTCTCACCCGCGAAAGTCAATCTGCATTTGGCCATCGGAGCGCGTAGGCCCGATGGTTACCACGAGGCTACGACCGTCATGCAGGCGCTGAACTTGCATGATGTGGTGTATATGCGTCGCAAGCTCGCCGACGACCCCGAACCTGAGGTTCCGAGTGTGCGCATGGTATCGTGCGGCGATGTTGTGGCGCCTGACTTACCTTCGGCCAGCAACATTGCGTCTAAGGCAGTGCTCGCGCTGGCGCAGCTTGTCGGCAGAAACGATACCGGTCTCGAAATCCGCATCGAGAAGAACATTCCCGCCCAGGGCGGTCTGGGTGGAGGCTCTTCAAACGCTGCAGCCGCTCTTGTGGGCGCGGCATCGCTATGGGGCCTTGCTTCGGATGACCCTGCTATCGAGCAAGCGGCGCGCATGCTGGGCAGTGATGTGGCCTTCTTCCTGCATGGCGGTTGTTCGTACTACGAGGGCACTGGCGAGAAGTTTGTTCGGGCATTGCAGCCTTCGAAGCGAGCGGTTGCGTTGGTGAAGCCCGAAGGCGGCGTCTCCACTGCGGAGGCGTATCGCACCTTTGATGCCGATCCCCAGCCTGTCCCCGAAGATGTTGCCAGTGCGGTTGACACAGCGGAGAGCGCCGATGACGTGGCGTTGTTCAACAACTTGGCACCAGCTTCTGAAATGTTGATGCCAAAACTTGGCGAAGTGCGACAATGGCTCAACAACCAGCAGGGAGTGCGTGGCGTGCTTCTTTGCGGAAGCGGAGCAACCACGTTTGCCGTATGCGATGATTTCACGTGTGCGTGCAAAGTGGTTGCAGAAGCCCGCAAGCTAGGCCTTTGGGCGCGCAGCACCTCTTTTGGCTCCTTGCGCGTGATGCAAGTGTCTTCATAAGGTTGCGAGGTTTACGTGATCAGGCTATATCGCATAATACCTTTGCTGATACTGATGGCCGTCGTCGCGGCCGTCGTGTACGTCATCATGTCATTCCGCTATTCGTCCGATCGCGCCAAGGCGACGCTTATCACCGTATTCACCTGGTTGACGATCGTGTTGTCGGTCTTTTTTGCCCTGGCCACGCTTTACGCCATATTCGAAGATAACGGCACCGTCATCGAACTGGCCGGCAGCTGCTTGGCCACCACGCTGGTGGGCCTCGGTGTCACGCGTCTGTGTAATCACATATTCAAGAAGAACCATCCGCATTATGGAGAGGAAGTTGCACAGGCGACCATCATCAACGAATCGATTTCCAGTCGTTTTGCCGACGCTTTCAGGCGTGCGTTCGGCGAAGCTGTCAAGGAGACCTTCGATCCTAACCGCAAGCGCAAGTGATGCAGCGCTATTGCGACTTTATCGGGTTTTGTGTCATTGCATGCGGAAAATAGCTGCTTGATTTGCGTAAGGGGTTCGGGTAAGATACATCGTTGCATATGGAGGAGTGACCGAGAGGCCGAAGGTGCTCGCCTGCTAAGTGAGTAACGGCCACAAGCCGTTCTAGGGTTCGAATCCCTACTCCTCCGCCACAAACTTCGCCCCCAATTCTGGGGGCTTTTTCATGCAGTCGCCGTTTCCTATTAAGATGGTAGGGATTCGAACCGATGAGGGTTCGAGCGCCCGGAAAACGGCACACTGTGCCGTTTTCAGCGAGGACAGGCAAGCTTTAGCTTGCCCCCGTGCATACTTGCAGAGTTATTTCCCGAACGCGCATCGCGCGGTTGGGAACTGCGGGCTAGGCGAACATGTCCGTGACCTGTTCGCAAGGAAGCAGCGCGGAGCCGTTATTTTGCGGAGCAAAATGGAACCCCCGCTCATCCACCGCATTCAAGACATGTCAACGGCGATTAAACACAGGGATTATCCAAAGGGCAATCCTCAAATGCGTTTTGGTTATATCCATAGGGATGGGAATTTGCAATCAATCTGGCGCCCCAGGGCCGATTCGAACGGCCGACACCCGCTTTAGGAGAGCGGTGCTCTGTCCCCTGAGCTACTGGGGCGCGTGCAGCATATTGTAGCAAACATCTCCTTTATGCAAGCCCCCTGACAGTAAAAGGCTAGACCCTCCACGGCCATAAAGAAGCCTCCCGTTTCTCATGGCGAAGAAACGGGAGGCGATTTTGTGTCGGTTGAGCCTGGCTGGCTCTGCTTGGGTTAAGTGGATGCGCTAAGCGCTCCCTTCGCTGGCCTCGCTGGCCTCGCTGGCTTCGGTTTCTTCTTCGGTTGACGTCTCGTTCTCGGTCGACTCGCTCTCCTCTGAGTTCTCGTCGGTGTGATTCGGATCCTTCTTGAAGACGACAGACAGGTACATATCGCCCTGGACGTTCTTGACTGTGCCGGAACCAGAAGTGCCGTACGAGGTGCCGTTCGAGTCGGTGATGCTTTCGATGGTATAGCCATCGTTAACCGAAACGCTGAAGCTGACCGATCCGCCTGGCGAAGTATAGCCATCGCCGTCAAGGGAGACCGAGCCACCTTCGGGGTCGCTGACATCGGCATATACGCCGTAGTAAATGGGTCCAGAGCTGACGACGAGCTTTACTGTGGCACCGTTCTTAGCCTTTTGCGAACTGGTCGGGGACTGGCTGACCACGACACCGTACTCGTAGTAATCGCTGTTCTCGTACGTGGTTTTAACCTTGAACCCGGCATCCTGGAGAATGGTCGTTGCGGTCTCTTCGTATTCGCCAACTACTTCAGGTACCGAGACAGCCTCGATGCCTAGCGACAGGTAATAGGTTACCGTAGAGCCTTTGTCAACCGTCTCGCCTGCAGCAGGCGATTGCCTCACGATGTGGTTCTCCTTGATGTTTTCGGAATACTCGGCAGTACCGGACTCGTATTTCAGCCCAGCCCTCTGGAGCTCGGCGCGCGCTTCGTTGGCATCCATGTTCGTGAGGTCAGGCACCTGGACTTGCTCGATGCCTTGCGAAACGGTCAATCTGACCTCGGCGCCTTCTTCCTGAGTTGTCCCAGCGCGTGGCGTCTGGCCGGTGACGACGTCCTTCTCAACGGTGTCGCTGTAAATGTAATCAGGCTCGGTCAACGTGAAGCCGGCCTCGGTGAGTTCTGCTTGGGCCTCACTCAGCGTCTTGCCCACGACATCAGGCATCTCGATGCCCTTGTTCACCGATATGGCTCCGCTCAACAGGGCGTAAGACAGTCCTGCGATAGCGGCAATAGCGAGGAGGATTCCCAGTGCAATTAAAACGCCGCGGCCCTTGTGCTGATGGTTATTGGATTTCACGGGAGCGATACGCCCGGAAATGTACTCGTTCTGAACGGGTGGAGTGATGTTGGGAGGCGCCATGACCGATGTCTTCTCGGTCTGGTAGATCCCGCCCATCTCACCGATGGTCTCCGTCATGAGGGCAGTCTGCTCGCCGCTGAAACCGCTGACGTTCACCGGTCGACCAGCGAGGAAGTCGTTGAGCGCATGGCGCATGTCGCGCGCAGTGGCGAAGCGGTCGAGCGGGTTCTTGCTGAGCGCCTTCATGATGATGGCCTCGAGGTTGGGGTCGAGGTCGGGATAGATCTCGCGCGGAGGAACGGGCTCTTCGCTGACTTGCTTCAGCGCCACGCTCACGGCATCGGGGCCATCGAAGGGCAGTTTGCCCGTTGCGGCTTCGTACAGCACGACGCCCAGCGAGTAGATGTCCGAAGCAGCAGTGAGGTCCTTGCCCTGTGCCTGCTCGGGCGAAATGTAATGCGCGGTGCCCAACACGGCTGAAGTTTTGGCCATAACCGAGTTCTTCGCGCGGGCGATGCCGAAGTCCATGACCTTTACGTTGCCGTCGGGCTGGACCATGATGTTCTGCGGCTTGATGTCGCGGTGCACGATGTCCTGGTTATGGGCGACAGCCAGAGCCTGGCATACCTGCGAACCGATTTCGGCAACCTTGCGCTGGTTGATCGCGCCGCGCTGGTTGATGGCGGTCTTCAAGTCGGAGCCGCGTACATACTCCATGACGATAAACGAGGTGTCGGCGTCTTGACCCCAGTCGTACACATTGACGATGTAGGGGCTTTGCAGGTTGGCTGCCGAAGCGGCCTCCTGCTTGAAGCGCGCGGCGAAATTTGGGTCTTCGGCGTATTGCGGGAGCATGACCTTAACTGCGACCGTGCGTCCCAGCACATTGTCTTGGCCCTGATAGACTTCGGCCATTCCGCCGATGCCTATACGCTCTCCTATCAGATAGCGGTTGTTTAACAACCGGCCTGTCATAGTCCCTGCCACGTTAATTCTCCTTCATGCTTCGTGCTCGTGATGGAAGGATGTTTTGGTCACACGAATCATCACCGTACATCATCCTACAAAATCCCCTTAATTTGTAGTGCAGTTTGTAAAACGTTCTGTGATTTCAGGGCTGCATTGTCCGAATACTCGCTGTCGATGGCTTCTTCCAGGACGATAGCCACGACCACCTGCGGGTTATCGGCTGGTGCATACCCGACGAACCAGCTGTCATCGTTCGGTTTGCCGGTCTCGGCGGTACCCGTCTTGCCTGCCACGGAAACTCCATCGATTTGCGCGAGCACGCCAGTGCCGCTCGAGACGACTTCCTCGAGGATGGCGGTCACGCGCTCAGCGGTCTTCTTCGAAATAGCCTGCAGATAAGGCTTCTGCGTCGCAGTGAAGCTGCGCTGCCCGTTGGCGTTGTACACGCCGTCGACCAGATAGGGGGTCATTATCGTTCCGTCGTTCGCCATGGCGCATCCGACGAGCGCCATCTGCAGGACGGTGGCGCGCGGACCGGTGTCTTCCTCGTCTCCTACCGGTTGTCCCGCGGCAGCCCAGGCGGTTTCCCATTCGCTCATATCCTTCGGGTCCGCCATGATTGACTGCGCGAGCGGGAGGTCGAAGGACAAGCGATCGTTGAACCCGAATTTCTTCGCGCCCTCGACGAGCATCTCGGCGCCCATTTCAACGCCGAGCTGGGCAAAAGCGGTGTTCGACGAATAGACCGTCGCAGTTTCAAGCGTGATGTTGCCCAGAGAGTTGTTGTTGAAGTTCGTAACGGTGCCGCCGCCGATTTCCATCTCGCCAGGCGAGTCGTAAACAGTGTTCTCGTCGGCAGCGTCATTTTCGAAGGCGGTTGCGAGCGTGACCATCTTGAACGTGGAGCCGGGAGCATACTGCGTTTGGGTGGCACGGTTCAGCAGCGACGTGTCCTCGCCACCGTCGGCCGAGGCCTGAAGGACCGATTCGAACTCGCTCGCATCGTAGGTGGGGGAGGAGGCCATTCCCAGGATGGCACCGGATTTCGGGTCGATGACGATGCAAGCGCCTGCATAACCATCCAGGGCGTTTTGCGCGGCCTGTTGGATGGTGGTATCCAGGGTGAGCACGACGTCATGGCCGGGTTTGGTTATGCCCGCCTGCGCGTTGAGCACGTCAAGCCAGTTGGCGTAGTTCTGGTCGCCCGCCAAGGTGTCATCGTAGGTGTTCTCGATGCCGCTGGTCCCGTAGCGGGTCGAATAGTAACCAACCACTTGCGAGGCGAGATCTCCGGCGGGATAAACTCGCTCGTAGGTTCCGTCTTCGGTCTCGACGCTCTGTGCGAGCACAGTACCGTCATATGTCGAAATGGTGCCCCTCTTCACGGCGGCTTGCTTGGCGACCGTATGGTTGTTACCGGGCATGCTCTGGTAGTCGCCTGCCTGCACGACCATGATCAAAGTGAGGTTGGCGACGAGCAGGGCGAACATCAAGGACAAGAGCACTATGCTCGCCGTCAGGCGCTCGCCGAGCGCAACACGGCCGAGCACGCTGTTCATGTTCATTGACTCGGTGACGCTGGCCATTTCCTGGCCGACGCCAGTGCCCTCGTCGCCGCAGCGAAGCAACAGGCCAATGGCTATGAAGCTCGAGAGCAGCGACGAACCGCCCTGGCTGATGAAGGGCAGCGTGATGCCGGTAAGCGGGATGACGCGTGTGATGCCACCGACGATGATGAAGGCCTGCAAGCAGATGGTCGTGGTCAAGCCCGCTGAAACGAGGGAGCTGAAATCGCTTTTCGCCCTTGCTGCCGTCACATAGCCGCGGATGGCGAAGCTCAGGTACAAGAGCAGAATGCCGGCGGCGCCCAGAAGGCCGGTCTCTTCGGCGATGGCGGCGAAGATGTAATCGCTTTCGACGAAGGGGATTTGGTCGGCCAAGCCGCGCCCGATGCCCACGCCGAATAGATCGCCGTCGGCGATGGAGTAGATGCCTTGGACCATCTGATAGCCAGCGCCTTGTGGGTCGGCAAAGGGGTTGATCCAGTTGGCCACGCGGACTTTCACGTGGTCGAACAGCATATAAGCGCCCACGATGCCGGCAAGCATGAGCAGAAAGCCCACGATCAGGTAGAACTTCTTGCCCGTTGCCACGTAGAGGATGGCCAGGAACACGAAGAAGAACACGAGCGCGCTGCCGAGGTCTTTCTCGAAGGCCACAATGAGCAGGGCGATGACCCACATGATGATCAGCGGGGCGAGGGTGCGCAGGTCGGGCAGCCTGAACGGGCCCAAACGCCACGTGAACACCGAGAGCATCTCGCGGTTGGCCGCAAGGTAACCGCTGACGGCGAGCACGATGACAATCTTCGCGAGCTCGCCAGGCTGGAACGAGAATGGTCCGAATGACAGCCAGATACGGCTTCCGTAATGCTCGGTACCCACGACGGGAAGCAACGGCGAGAGCAGGAGGATGAAGCCGAACAGCATCAACGTGTATTTGTAGTTGGCCAGATGGTCGAGCTTGCGCGAAACCGCTAATGTCACGATCATGGCCGCCACGCTGACGAATAGCCAAATTACCTGGTTGACGGCCAAGTTGGGTGCGAGCCTTGTGACAAAGCAGATGCCGATGCCCGAAAGCGCGAACACGATCGGCAACAGGGCGGGGTCGGCGTCAGGCGCGAGCAGGCGGGTTGCGATGTGGGCGATAACGAATGCGCCGAACAGCCCAAGAGGCACGCCTAGCGTGGTCAATCCCAGCTCTTCGCCGCGGTTGAGAATCAGCATTGCGAATAGCAGTATGACGATGGGGGCTGCAATGCAGAGCAGCACAAGCTCCAGGTTACGGCGCGTCATTAGACCTGCCCCCCTTCTTCGGAGGGCTGGGACGGGTCTGCCTCTTCAGCAGCTGATGCAGAGGCGGACGAAGCGGAAGCGGCGCTCGCCGATGTGCTCGACGAGCTCGAAGAGGCCGACTTCTTCTCGTTGAGCATGCTCTTGTACTCCTCAACGATTTCGAGCGCCTCCTCGACGCTTCCCACGCGCATGCCTTGCTCGCTGCTGATGCTTTCTGCTGCGCTCAGCGGCAGATCGCTCACGGGTATATCCGTTTCTTCGACGAGTTCGGAGTACGAGAACCCGAGAACTTCTCCAGGCACGCCCCGATAGACGTTGACCGTGCCCGATTCGCTTGCGGCCAAGTAGGCCGTGTGATGCAGGTAAGCCGAACCGCCCCATGCGGCGCCGCCGAGGCACAAGGCCAGCAGCACGATGATGAAGAACGCCGTGAGTTTGGTGCGCACCGACATTCGCCGATTCGCCTGCGCGCGCGAGCCCGTCACATTGACGATGACGACGGTCACGTTGTCCAAGCCTCCGGCGACGAGGGCTCCGCTCACCAGCGTGCTCGCACATTGTTGCGGGTCGGGAATGCGGTTCATGACCGCTTGGATCTCTTCGTCTTCCAACATGGTCGACAAGCCGTCCGTGCAAAGCAACAGGCGGTCGCCTTCCTCGACGTTGATCTCGTAAAGGTCGGGCGTTGTAGTGGGATCGTTGCCCAAAGCCCGCGTGATCACAGAGCGGTTGGGGTGAATGCGCGCTTCTTCGGGGGTGAGCTGCCCGGCCTCAACCATGTTGGCGACGAGGCTGTGGTCGCGCGTGATCTGCGAGAGCCGCCCGTTGTGCAGAAGGTAGGCGCGCGAGTCTCCCACTTGGGCGATGGCAAGGTGGGTTCCGTCGAGGATGGCGGCAGTGCAGGTGGTGCCCATGCCCTCGCGGCCCTTACCGGAGAGAGGCGCGTTGATGATGTTACGGTTAGCCTGGACGACCGCCTTGCTCAGCGCCTCGGTGTCCGCAGTGTCGGGGGCGAGCTCGCTTATCGTGCGAACGGCTATCTCGGAAGCTATCTCTCCAGCGGCATGACCGCCCATTCCGTCTGCGACGACGTAGAGCGGAGGTTTGACTATCAGCGAGTCCTCGTTCTGCTCGCGCACGCATCCGGTGTCGGTACGGCTTCCGAACACCGCGCTGGAGCCTTTTGCGCGGCGCCCAGCGGTATGACTTGAGCCCTGGCGAGCCATTTAGCTGCGCCTAACCCGAATGACCACATCGCCGATGGTGACGATGTCGTCTTCGTTCAGTGCAACGGGATCGGTGATGGGCTGGTCGTTCACGGTCGTGCCGTTGGTCGATCCGAGGTCCTCGACGAAAAGGTTCTGCCCCATGAGCGAGAAGCGCGCATGCCGGGCGGATACGTAACCTGCGCCGATGACGATATCAGCCGAAGGGGAGCGGCCTACGATGACAGGGCCGTGCACTGCGATGGAAACGCCGCGCAGTTCCTTGGGACCTTTCTCAACCGTAAGGTTCCACATACGCTCCTTCTTGCGCTGTCCGCGCACAAGGCCAATGCCTGTGCGCATGATCGCGAACAGGAACAGGTAAAGCAATGCCACGAAGAGCAGTCGCCCTATGAGCAAAACGACATCGATCACGGAATCCTCCAGAGTTCATATCCTGCACAACGGCTTACGCGCTGTTGCGCAGGTTGTTCGCTATGCCAGAGCGAAGCGGTATTCGGTCTTTCCGATGGTGACGGTATCGCCAGGGTAGAGCGGCTGCGAAGCGACCGAGACTCCGTTGACGCGTGTGCCGTTCATCGAGCCGAGGTCGGAAATGACCCAGATGCCGCGTGTGTTCAAGCGCAGCTCGGCGTGCTTTCGGCTGGCGTTGATGTCCTGCACGACGATGTCGTTGCCGGATTCACGGCCGATGGTCATATGCGTGCCGGCGAGGTCGTATACGCGTTGGTAGGTGGTGTCGATCAGGCGCGCGCGAACAACTCGGCGATCAGGCGCCCCTCCGGCTGCGCCGGGGGTGAAGGCCACAGTGTTGGCAGCCTGTTGCGGACGGGGTTGCTCTTGCTCCTCGGGCTGCGCCTGCACTTGGCTTGCAACCAGGTCGTCGCTTTCGACCTTCTTGCGGTAGTCTTCGAAGTCCTCGCTGTTGAAGGTGTACTCGCCATAGTCGATGGAGCGGTCGATTTCCTCTTCAGGAACATAGGGCAGAGGAGGTTTGACCTGGGGTTCCTGGACGATGGGTTCCTCGACGGCGGGATAGTAGTCTTCGTAGCCGTACGACTGGCCCTCGTATCCGTAGCCCTGATCTTCGAAGTCCTCTTCGGTGCGCGCGGGCTGGGGGCGCATCTGCTGCTGCCGGCGCGGCTTGATGCCGTAGCGCTCCATTTCCTCGTCGCGCAGCTGCGAGACGATGGGGGCGGCTACGGTTTCGGCGATGATGTCGAACTTGCCATGCCGCAGCGAATCGTCGACAATGAAGCGAACCAGGGGATGGCCCTCCATGACCAGGCCTTCCTGTGCAGCGCGCGCTTCGAGGTACGTCTCCGTCTCGCCGGCGAGCGTGGGGTAGTAGCCCTGCATGCGCGCATCGTCGTCGGGGTTGACGAGGATGGTGTAGAGCGTGGGGGCGTATTGCTTGCCTGCACCCACCATGACCTCGCGCTTCATCTGCTTTTCGGCCTTTTTGGCGATTTGGACGGGGGAAATGGGGGCTTTCGACATCTTGGAGGCCGCACCTTCGACGGTGTCCTCCATCTTGCCTTCGAACCTCGAGAATATGCCCATGACTGCTCCTTTTTCTGCTGCGTTTGCTGGGTCGCGTTTCTCGTGTATATAGTTGCTGGTATTGTACATCAAATTGCGCTATTTGATGGAATCATCAGATTGTGTGCAAAAGCCTTCACTAATAGGTTAAGTATTCGTTTCCAAACTCCATCGCTGCAGTTGAGCGGCGATAGTTGCGACAGGTTATTCGCGCAATCGCCAGTGCGTAAAGCGCGGAAACCAACGAGGTTCCGCGCTGATTTTGTGGCGGGAAATCTTCGAATTGCGTGGTCGGGTCATCTTATATATAATGCGTACTCGCACTTGAAAAAGTGCTGTTGCCAACGTGGCTCAGTTGGTAGAGCAGCGCACTCGTAATGCGCAGGTCACCGGTTCGAGTCCGGTCGTTGGCTCCACAAGTTAGCAGGCCAGGTGAACGTCACCTGGCCTGTTTCGTTCCTGTCGAGACAACGGAGGACGAGAACCGGAGGTTCGACTACGGCGGTAAGCTTTAGCTACCGCCGGCTGCGGCGAGGGTCAAGGTTGCGGCGTAGCCGCTGAGGGCCTTTTCTCCGAAAAGGCCCGTAGCCTTGACGCGAGCGATTCCGGTCGTTGGCTCCACAAGTTAGCAGGCCAGGTGAACGTCACCTGGCCTGTTTCGTTCTTTTCGGGACAACAGATGGTGAGACAAGATGTTGGGTACGCTGTCTCATGAGGAAGTCGTCTTGATGCTATAGGTAAATCATCGGGTCGACGGCTACACCGTCAATTTCTACTTGGAAGTGCAGGTGAGCGCCAAAAGATTTACCGGTGTTACCTACAAGGCCGATGTTCTGGCCGCGCATGACAGTGTCGCCTGGGATGACGAACGTCACCAACGAATGCATATATTTCGTAACGACTCCGTTTCCGTGGTCGATGACGATCCAGTTGCCGGCGCCTCCGTTGTTGCCTCCGCCGTTCGTGGCATCTATCACCACACCGTCATCTGCTGCGTAATAAGGCGTCCCTTCGTCTATCGCCATGTCCAAACCCAGGTGATATGCGTTGTCGAAATCACGATATCCGAATCCGCTCGAATACACCGCGTCGGGGCAGGGGTTGGTGAAAATGCCCTCGCCCTCCAGTCTGCCGGCTTCGGCAAGACCCTGTTCGAGCGCACTGTTAAGCTCGGCGCAAGCGCTGTAATAGTCGGCCTCTGCGGATGCAAACCCCGCGTTATCCCCAAGCATCGTGGCAGCTTCCATTCTCAGGGATGCGGCATGTGGCGCGAGTGAAAGGTATGTCAACCAGGATCGATTGAGTTTTGCCCGAGCCTTGTCCATCTCCTTCTCGGCTTCTTTGGTCTTATCGTCAACTTTGCTCATCTCAGCTTCAAGTGATTTGACAATCTCGACTTGTTCGGACAATTCGTGCTCTCCGTAATGCGCCACTTTGTCGAACATGTACCAAAGTGAAAGGAACTCCTCATAGGAAGCGGCGCCGCAAAGAACGTCGAGGTACGGCGTAACGCCTCCCTGCTTGTACATATTCACAATGTGGCTCGACATCTCCTTTTTGAGTTCGTTTAGATGCCTCTGTTCCCGCTCTAAAGCTTCTTTCGTCTTCTTGTAACGGGAAGAAACCTTGTCGTTGGTAGCCTTGAGCTCGTCATAGCGGGCTTGGAGTTCGTTGATTTCGCCGGCCAATCGACTCATGTGGTCGTATATGGCGTTTGCTTGATTCAGCTTATCGAGGGCTTCCTCTTCGGGGGTTTTCTGCTTGCCCTCAATCGTGCCGTCCCGATTTGACTCTTTATCTTCGGTGTTTTTTACTGGAGTGGAGGCTTTGCTTGCTTCGATTTCCTCAACGAAGCTGTCATCGGCGTCATCGTCTTCGGGCAGATCGTCCTCTTCAGGCAGCGTTTGATCTGAAGATTCTTCGTCCAATTCCTCGTTATCTACGAAGTCTTCGTCTGTTGGCACATCCGCGTCTTCGCTAACGTTTTCGTCGGTTCCATCGCTTGGGTTATCTGCTCCGCCGTTCTCGCCATCGGAGTTTGCGCCCGGATCGACGCTCTCGGAAGATTCGGAAGGTTGAGCCTCTTCGGAAACCCCAGAGGAATCGGAAGGGTTTTCATCCGCCAAGGCTCCTACGGGAATGGCGATGCAGCAGATCGTTGCCGCTAACGCTATAGCGCATACGCACGAACGCAAGCGAGATTTCTGAATCTGTGCAAACGGCCAAGTTGATTTCTGCCCATATCCGTTCATGGCAAATTATTCTACAGCGGATGAGGCAAGATGTCGGGTACGCTGACCTGTTTCTTACTCGATTATCTCACTTAGGATGGCGGCACCCAGGATAAGGAAAGCGCCCATCCATCCTACGGTCGAAAGCGGCTCCTGGAGGATCAGCGTTGAGACCAGAACCGAAACTGCCGGCTCGATGTAGCCGAGCACAGCCGCCGTCTGTGCGCTCAAGCCAGCGAGGCCGCCGAAATACAGGCAGTACGCTACGCCCGTGTGCACGATGCCGAGCAGTGCAATCAAGCCGATGGAGAGAGCGTCGGGTGCGAGGGTTTGACCGAAGTTGTTCGCAATAACGAAAGGCAACGCTGCAAGCGTGGCGAATGCGAGCTGAACGGCGGAGCGCTCAAATACGGGAACGTCCCCGAGCTTCTTGTTGGAGAGGATGAGCGTTGCCGCGAACACGGCCGCCCCCAGGCCAAGGGCGATCCCCCTTGCAGTGACGCCCTGCGTGCCGCCTCCGAGCAAGCCCGAAATCATCACCATGCCGACAACGGCGACGAGGGCGCATGCGGCCTTCTTCAGGCTACGCTTCTCATGTAGGATCAGCGGAGCAACCAGGATGAGGATGACGGGCGCCATGTAATTGCACAAGGTCGCCACAGCGACGGTCGTCGCGCGCATGGACGCGAAAAGCAGCACCCAATTCAAGCCGAGGCTCACGCCGCCCGCGGCAAGCCATGGCAGGTTCTCGCGCACAGATGCCCAGTTGACATGGCGTTTGACCACAAGCAACACGGCGAGGATGAACGCTGTTCCGATGAAGCCGCGGAAAAGCACCACGACCTCGCTCGGCAAGTTTATGTATGCGAGCGCCCATCCAATCGTGCCGTAAATGCACAATGCCGAGGAGAACGACGCCGCTGCTTTTCCTCTTCCCATGGTCGCACATGGTAACACGTGCGCTTCGCAACTACCGAGAACTCAGGATGAGATGGCGTACCCGGCATCTTGTCTCATCCGGGTACGCTATTTGTGATAGGGCTCGTTGCGCGAGATCTTGCAGGCACGGTAAAGCTGCTCGAGCAGGACGACGCGCGCCAGGTTGTGGGGCAACGTGATAGGGCCGAACGAGAGCGTCTCATCTGCGCGAGCCGCCACGGCAGCACTTGTGCCGCACGAGCCGCCAATGACGAAGGCGAGCTCTCCTTTGCCCGATAAGGCCAGGTCATCGATGTGGGCTGAAAGCGCTTCGCTCGAGCGCTGCTTTCCGTCGATGGCGAGCAGGATGACGTGCGTCCGTTCGGGAAGAGCCTTCAAGATGGAGGCGCCTTCGCGTTCGATCGCGGCCGCCTCGCCGCCCGCTTTGGCGGGATCGACGTCGGATATTTCAACGACGGCTGTTTTCGCATAAGGCTGCAGGCGCTTGAGATATTCAGCGCAGGCATCGACCCAAAAACGCTCCTTCAGCTTTCCCACTGCGACGATGGTGAATTTCATGGCATCCTTTCCATGGACGATTTACCCGGGCAGAGCGTCCATCCATCATATACATTATTAGAGAAATGTGGTGTAGTGGGACGCAGTTTGGCGTAAAACCTGCTCTAATAAGGCAATGCGATAAGACAATTCGCCGGTTCCGGTAAAGGAAGAGGTTGTTGATGAGATTCGTGTCGTGGAACGTGAACGGCCTGCGCGCCGTCTTGAAAAAGGGTTTTGAAGATATCTTCGCGACGTTCAACGCGGATGTCTTTGCGCTTCAGGAAACAAAGCTTCAGGAGGGCCAGGTCGAGCTAGATCTTCCCGGCTACTTCGACTATTGGAGCTATGCCGAGAAGAAGGGCTATTCGGGCACTGCCGTGTTCAGCAAGCAAGAGCCGCTGCAAGTGCTCCACGGCCTGGGCGATGAATACCTCGATAACGAGGGGCGCATCTGCGCGCTGGAGTTCCCGGAGCTTTGGTTTGTGGACGTGTACACTCCCAATGCGCAAGATGGCCTGGCGCGCATCGACCATCGCATGCAATGGGATGACGCCTTTCGCGATTTCTGCAAAGGGCTAGAAGAGGGAACGCTTCCCGATGGCTCATCTGCCGCGCCGAAACCTGTGGTGATGTGCGGGGATTTCAACGTGGCCCATCAGGAGATTGACTTGAAGAACCCGAAGAACAACCGCGGCAACGCCGGATTCTCAGACGAGGAGCGCGGCAAGTTCACGGAGCTTTTGGACGCGGGTTTCACCGATACGTGGCGCGCGCTGCATCCCGATACGACCGGCGTCTATTCCTGGTGGAGCTACCGCTTCAATGCCCGAAAGAACAACGCGGGGTGGCGCATTGACTATTTCCTGGTCAGCGATGCTTTGCGTGAGCAGGTGGAAGCGGCCGAGATCCATGGCGAAGTGTTCGGCAGCGATCATTGTCCGGTGGCGCTGGAGCTTGCCATCCCGTGATGTGCCGTCGAGGCTGTTCCAACAGCTCAAATTGATTCATGTCCGTGCTATGATGAGCGCGATATGTTGTGCGGAAGGGGTTACAGATGAAGTGCGTCATTTCTGTTCTGGGCAAAGACACGACGGGCATCGTCGCTGAAGTGGCTGTGACGCTGCGCGAGTGCGGCGCGAACATCGACGATATAAGTCAAACGCTTCTGGGTGATATCTTCAGCATGACCATGATCGTGACGCTGAACACGGAAGTAGCTGATTTCAACACCGTGCAGGAACGCCTGCGCGAGGCGGGAGAAAAGATCGGCGTTCAGATTACTTTGCAACGCGAAGACGTGTTCCAAATGATGTACAAAATCTAGAAGGTTGCGCTGTTCTACGAACAGCGCAACCACTATACGCCGCGCGGTCTTGATGCACGCCATCTAGTCGTTCAGGGCGCACCTCGTGTACCGAAGTACACGTCGGCGCGCCCTTCTCGTCTATTTGGCATGCCTCAAGACCGCTCGCTCCGTTGCCTGTTCGGCTGGTTTTCTGCGATTGGCGGCTTGTGCAACTGACGCACGCTGCGCGTAAAAAGAAAAGGGCGCCCGAAGGCGCCCTCATTATTGATGGTGGATTTTATTCTGCTTCCACAGGCGTGGGCTTTGCAGGTTCTGCAAACGAACCGGCGCAATGCGGGCAGCGGGTGGCGCCTTCCTTGACCTCTTCGAGGCAGAAGGGGCAAGCAGGCGGGTTCATCTCGGGCTCGGCTTCGCCTTCCTCTTCGTCCTTCTTGACAAGGCTCTTGCCGACGTTCTTCATGGAGTTGAAACTCTTGATCATCAGGAACACGACCAGGGAGATGATCAGGAAGTTGATAATTGCGGAAATGATGCTGCCGATGTTGAAGCCAGCGACTGTCAGCGGGATGGCCACGCCATCTTCGCCCACGGCACCGCCGGACAGCAGCGTGATCAGCGGGTTGATGATGTCGGTCGTCAATGCGGTGACGATAGCCGTGAACGCGCCGCCGATGACGACGCCGACTGCCATGTCCATGGCGTTGCCCTTGTCGATGAATTCCTTGAATTCCTCGATTAAAGTCTTCTTCTCTTCGTCTGCCATAATGGTTCCTTTCTCGTTAGGTTTACGCAGTGTGTCGCATTGCAAGCTCAGCGCATGGCAGGCCTTGCAATGCGGCGCAAAGTCAGTGTAACGGTTTTGCATAGGTTTCGCGTATGAAAATCGATTTCATTTGAGAAGGCCTTGCTGCAGCGGACTTGCTTATAATATGAGGCTAAAAAATAGCCATTGCCTTGCAGGATGGGCGGCTCGCGGGTTTTGCAACGAGACGTCGTGGCGAATGTTGATTCGAGTCGCGTATGAAAGGGGTTTTCGATCGGCTCCATCCTGCAGGCCAAAAGGAGTGCAATAGTACATGCCCATAGCAGTCGCTTTCGCCCTCGTGGCCTTTTTCCTGGCCATGAACGCTTTCTTTGTCGTAGCGGAATTCGCAATGGTGCGCGTCCGTCCCTCCCAGGTGGAGCTTTGCGTACAGGACGGCAAGCCGGGGGCCCGTTATGCGAAGATAATCTCCGGAAACGTGAACGCATATCTGGCGGCTTGCCAGCTTGGTATCACGTTGGCATCCCTTGCCCTTGGCTGGCTCGGTGAACCGGCGTTTTCGGCATTGGTCAGGCCTGCTCTTCAGCCTTTGGGATTCTCCAACACGGCCATCACGTCCATCTCGGTGATCATCGGCTATGTCCTCATGTCCTCGCTGCATGTAGTCGTGGGCGAGCAGATTCCCAAGGCGTTCGCCATCTTCTCCACCGAGCGCTGGGCGCTGCGCACGGCTCCCGTGCTCGTATGGTTCTACCGCATCACGTATCCAATCATGTGGGTGTTTAATGCGCTGACTACCGGCGCCGTGCGCCTGGCCGGGCATGATACGGGTATCGACCATGAAGCGTACACCGACGAAGAGATCATGTGGCTCATCGACGAGAGTACAGAGAGCGGCCTGATCGATCCGGTGCAAAACGAGTACGTGGATAACATCTTCGACATCGGTGACAAGGATGCCGAGGCCATCATGACGCCCCGCACCGACTTGGTTTGCCTCGATTTGGAAGATTCGCTCGAAGAGAACCTGCAGCAAATCCGCAACTACAAGTTCACGCGCTACCCTGTCTGTCGTGGCAGCAAAGACCGCATCGTCGGATTCGTGCACGTGAAGGACCTGTACACGGCGCGCAATTCCGCCGAGGAAGTCGAGGACCTGCGCATCCGCTCGATCGAGGCCGTCCCCGAAGGAATATCGATCAGCAAATTGCTTGCGCTTCTGCAGCGCAAGCACACCAAGATCGCCGTCGTGGTCGACGAGCACGGGGGAACGTCGGGCATAGTCACGATGTCGGACATCATGGAGCAAATCGTCGGCAGCATGCCAGATGAGTACATGCATGGCGATGACGACAGCGTCGTGGAGATTGCGCCAAACACGTACTTGATCGACGGTTCGATGCCAGTTGACGAGGTGGTTGACCTCATTGGCTTCGAGCCCGAAGAGGCCAGCGAGTGCGAGACGGCTGGCGGGTTGCTGCTTGCGTTGTTCGATCGCATCCCCGACGAAGGCGACGAGGTGTGGGCTCAGTTGGAGGAAGAGGGCGAAGACGTTCCGCGCGCCCACTTCACCGTCATGGAGATGGACAAGCTGCGCATCGACAAGATTCGCGTTTCCGTGGAGAAACAGTCTGATGACGAGCCATCCCAGGTGTAATTGGTTTTATCGCGAGCCGGAAAGGCTACTGCAGCTTTATGCCGGTGAAGCGCTCAGCGTTCTTCCAAAGCACCAGCTCGAGCTCATCGTCGGTTAGCTGGCAGCCGAGCATCTCCTCGAGTTCGTGGGCGGGGCTCCACATAGGGTAGTCGCTACCGAACATCACGCGTTCAGGTCCCCACATGTGGATAAGCTCGCGCATATGACGTCGGCCAATCCAGGCGAAGGCGCTCGAGGCGTCGACGAAAAGGCGCTCGTAGCGCAGGAGTTCTTCCTGCTCGTGCAAGATATCGTATCCGATGTCATACGTGGACCATCCGCCCAGATGGGCGGCGTCGACAACCAGATCGGGGAACGTCTTGAGGATGTTCACGAGCCTTTTGGGGCTGGAATAGTCGTAACGGTAGTCTCCGGTGTGGACGATGAGCGGCACGCGGCCGGCGATGATCTCGTAGAACCGCATGAGGCGCGGGTCGTCCATGTTGACCTCTTGGGTATCGGGGTGGAGCTTGAAGCCGCGAAGCCCGAGCTCGATTGCGCGATCGACCTCGGCTTCCATATCCTCGAATTCGTGATGCATCGTACCGAAGCCGATGAACTCCTCGTTTTCGGCAGCCTGCTGCGCGATGAAGCTGTTGATGGTGGGAACCGAACGTGCGGTCGTGGCGACCGAATGCACGACGAAATGTGTGATGCCCGCTTTTTCTCGGTAAGTGAGCAGGTCAGCAGTGGATCCAAGGCCTGCCATAGACTGCTCGACTCCATAAAACTGTCCCACGGCCGAGACGGCTTTCGAAGCGATCTTCTCCGGGTAAATATGAGCATGCACGTCTACGATAGGCATAGAGCCCCTTTCTCGTGAGGATGTATGCGATTGTAAATCAAGATTGTAACGAAGCGGTGAACATAGTTAAGAGCATGCACTACAATAAGCGGATGCGAACTGACAGTTGGCGACAGGCGAACGGGTATGGTTTTAAACGACGAGCAAAATGACATCTTCTTCGACACAATGGATGCGTTGCTGTACTACGTAAACGATCGTTTCAGGGTCGTCGAAGATTTCGAGCTTTCCGGCATGAGCCCGCTCGACGACGTGAAGAGCTCGCTTGTGGCCCGTGCCCTTTGGGACAATGTCGCAATCATCGACGACTTCGTGCGCGACTTCTCGTATAGGTTGCCGAATAGGTGTCTCGACCTGGCGGAAAGCTGGAAGAACGCGCTTCCGGGTTTCTATACGCTCGTGCGCTACCAATCGGGGCGTGCTCTTTTGATGAGCGAGGCGGGCGTCTTCTCGGTTTGCGGCGTCACCTATGAGCTGGAGCAGGAGATAGGCCCCGCACCCGCCTACGTGGAGATGGTGCTGCTGCCGTTCGAGGACCTGATTATCTACGATGGGTTTTTGCAGGCCTATGACACCGATCGCTCAGCGTCAGAGTTGCAGAGAATCCAAGACGAGTTCGAGAACCGCTGCGCCAAGGGCATCGCGCTAACCGGGGACGATTTTGCCCGACAGGCCGGTGTGTATCTGGCGGACCAACGCGATCGCGAGTTCGAGGCCCTTCTGGCAGAGGCGGCGCGGGAGTCGGCGCGTGGCGAGGAGCGCATTCCCGAAGGTTATCATCGGGGGCCTCTGGCGGGTCTCGATCCCGAACAGCGGGAACAGGCTCTGTTTGCGCTACTGGATGATCGCGTGCCTTCCATGTTGTCTTCCTCTCGCGAGTTCGATCGCCGCGTGCGCAAGCGGCGTCCAGTGCGATCGCTTCGAGGCTGCTTGATGCTGCTGACGAAGGTGCAGCTGGTCTCCCTTGCCGACGTGTTGGGAATGGGCGGTCTCGCGCGTTTGAAAAAAGCCCAGATGGTTGAGGAGATTGCTGCCGAACTGCCGCAAGCCTCCATGGCTTTGGAGGCGCTTTTGTCCGTGACGGCCGATGGCAACTATCGTCTAGCGCGCTCGTTGGCATCGGGCGAAGACGTCGTGTTCACAACGTCAGACGTGGCCGCACATGCCTTCGAATGGCCAATCGAGCCTTACGTGTTCATGTTCCGCGATGGCGATACCTACACTGCCCTCGTACCCGACGAGCTCAAGCCGATGTTCGCAGCTATGGACTTTGAGGCGATGGATCGCTACCGGAGGCAGCAGAAGCAGGCGCTGAACTGCGTCGATGCTTGCGTTGTTCAATGCGGCGTAATGAAGGTGGAAGATGCATACAACCAGTATCATTCACTGGTGTCGGATGTACTCGACCGCGAAGGGTTCGATCGGCTTCTCGAGATCGTTGCCTCGTTGGGCGATGCGGGCTTCGACTTGTGGACGTATCCTCCATCCGATTACGTAGTGCATTACACATTGAGCCCAGATTACGTTGCGCGGGAATTTGCCCAGCAGCAAAGCGACGCCGCTGCGAAGCTGTATCGCGATAGTCGGACGGGGGAGTTCTCCACCGATCCGATGAACCGCTTTTTCGGTCGCATGCGCCAAGACTTGAGGACAGAACTCGAGTCTTTGGAAAACTACAAGCGCGATTTGGTGGCATCGCAATCGCATATGCCGATCAAGCCCCTGTCACGTTCGATTTTGGAAAACGACGTCATCAGCGAGCTCATCGACGATCCCAACGTCCTGCGCCTGCGGGCCTTTTTGGATGAGCGCATCCCCGATGGGCAGGAGGATTACGCTTTTGCCGACCAGGTTGTCGAGCAGATGGTGTACTCGGCCATAGAGTCGGGCGATTTGCAGGAAATGTTCGTCGTGGCTATGGAGGCCGGGCTTACCGAATGCTGCGAAGACGAGCAACGCCTGCCAACGCTGATAACCAACGTGTACAACGCGATGCCCTCATGGGAGAACAACGGCTGGTCGCCGCAGGAGCTCTACGAAAGGGTGACGGGCCGCAAGATGTTCTTCAACGAAGACGGCAGCCTCATGAAGGTGGGCGCAGACGATTTGTGTCCCTGCGGGAGCGGCAAGAAGTACCGCGATTGCTGCGGACGGTAAACGTATCAATATGTAAAGATGGTGATGAAAGCCGTTTTTGCAAAACGCCAATCCAGAAAGCTGTATTATAAATGTTCGCTAATTCAACTAGCACTCACATAGTGCGGGGTGGAGCAGTCTGGTAGCTCGTCGGGCTCATAACCCACGTCGCAGCATTGAAAATTGAATACGGAATTCCACACATTGCGGGGTGGAGCAGTCTGGTAGCTCGTCGGGCTCATAACCCGAAGGTCGTCGGTTCGAATCCGGCCCCCGCGACCAAAATCACGTCCCTGACCTGCTAAAACGGTCAGGGATTTTTTATTGCGGGGGAATTTTTCGGCGCAAAAAGTTTACCCC
>JAFRJC010000082.1 GCA_017432445.1 Eggerthellaceae bacterium
GTTGCCGGAAGTAGCCAAGACCGTGGGTAAGGGCATTGCGCGTTTTAGGCAGGCCCAGGACGAGATGAACAGCGTCATCAAGTCCACCGACATCTACGATCCCAACTCCGACGAGCCCTTCAAGGATCCAATGGAGGCGCTAGACAAGCTTGCCAAGCATCAAGAGGAGAAGAAGACCCAAAGCAAGGCTTCTTCGGCAAAACCCGCATCTGCAAAGGGCACGGATAACGCATCCTCGGGCGACGACGATGCCAAGGAATCGTCGCGCCAGGAGAGCTTCACCGAGCGCAAGGCGCGCTACGAGCGTGAGCGCGCAGCCCGCAAAGCCGCCGAGCAAAAGGCGGCCGAAGAAGAAGCTGCAACTGAAGAGGTTGCCGCAGTCGAAGAGGCTGCCGACGCAGGAGAAGAAGCAACCGCGACGGCCGTAGAGTCTGACGGGGCGCAGGAAGAAGCTGCCCCAGCTGCAGAATCCGCCGCTCCCGAACCGGAAACAGCTCAAGCTGTTGCCGAAGAGGGGGGTGAGCGCTGATGCCTATCGGTCCTGCGCGCATGCCCTTGATGGAGCATCTGGGCGAGCTGCGCATGCGCCTCGTGCGCATCGTGGTCGTGTTGCTCGTCGGCTGTTGCGTGTTCTATGTCGCCGCTGGCACGATCGGCCAGTTCTTGCTGCTGCCCATTGCCGAGTTCCTGCCTAAAGGCGATGACGGCACGGTCGACCTGCAGTTCATCAATGCGCTCGATCCGTTCACGGTCAAGTTCAAGATCGCGTTCTGGACGTCAGTCGTGGCGACGTCTCCAGTCATACTCTGGCAGATGCTCGCGTTCTTCCTGCCTGCGCTCAAGCCTTCCGAGCGGAAGTGGTTCATTCCAACCTTCGCGGCAGCGGTCGCGCTGTTCATCATCGGCACCGTGTTCTGCTACCTCATCATCCTGCATCCTGCGTTTGCATGGCTGACCGACCAGGTCACAGGCTTGGGAACGATTCTCCCCAGCGCATCCAACTATATCGACGTCATCATCAAGTTCGAAATCGGCTTCGGTATCGCCTTCGAGCTGCCGATCCTCATCTTCTACCTGGTCATCTTCCAAATCGTGCCCTACAAGAAGCTGCGTGCGAGCTGGCGTTTCGTGTACGTCGGCCTCATGGTGTTCTCTGCCATGGTCACGCCCGACGCCAATCCCGTCACCATGCTCCTGATGTTCGCCGCACTGCTCGGCCTCTACGAGCTGTCGTTGCTCATCGCGCGCATCGTGCTCGCCCGCCGGATCAAGAAGGAACAGGAAGAGGGCACGTATTACGGCGATGACGACGACGATGGCGAGGATTCCGCTGCCGAATCCGACGAAGGCGAGCTGGTCAAGCGCGAGAAGGCATAAGCGTCGTGCATGAGATGGGTATAATCTCGGGTGTCTTGGATGCCGTGAACGCCTCTGCTGCCGATGCGGGGGCAACGCGCGTGCTTTCCGTCAACCTGCGGGTTGGCCGCATGACAGAAGCCATCCCAGATGCATTGCAGTTCGCCTTCGAGGCGCTCTCGGAAGGCACGCTCTCGCAAGGCGCCGAGCTCTCGCTGGAAATGGTCGAGCCGTCCAGCTTCTGCCTGGAATGCGGCGAGGAGTTCTCCCACGACCGCTTCCATCGTATCTGCCCGCATTGCGGTAGCTACGAAACCACGTTGCTGACGGGCCGTGAGTTGGAGATCGCATCTATCGAGGTCGATATCCCCGACGAGTGATCATTAACGGGGTAACCCCCTTTAATGCTTTGGATAGGAGCACGACATGCACATCGAAATGCACAAGCCGATCTTGGAGAAGAACGACGCGCTTGCAGCCGAGCTGCGGAAACGCTTCGAAGAGAATCACGTGTATGTCATCGATTTGCTGGCGAGCCCCGGTTCTGGCAAGACTTCTACCATCCTGGCGACCATCGATGCGCTGCGCGACGAGTTCAACATCGCGGTGATAGAGGGCGATATCGCGAGCTCGGTGGATGCCGAGAAGATAAAGGCGCAGGGAATACCTGCCGTCCAGATCAACACCGGCGGGGCGTGCCATCTCGAGAGCGCCATGCTTAAGCGTGCCGTCGACGTGCTCGACCTCGAGCGCTTGGACCTCATCATCATCGAGAACGTGGGCAACCTCGTATGCCCGACGGACTTCTATCTGGGCGAGAATGCCAAGATTATGATCTTGTCAGTGCCCGAAGGAGACGACAAACCGCTCAAATATCCTGGCGTATTCCAGGTGTCAGATGCTATTATTCTAAACAAGGTGGATACGATGCCCGTATTCGACTTCGACCGCGACGCATTCTGCGCGGCGGTGCGCGACCTGAACCCCAAGGCGCCGATCTTCCCGATTGCGGCCACGAAGGGTGACGGCGTGGAGGAGTGGGCGACCTGGCTCGCCGAGCGAGTGCGGCAGGCATAAGTACGGGCTCGACCAGAGGAGCTTGATGGGCGAACGGCATGCGATGCAGCTGCTCTACAGGGGATTGGCACAGGGTGCCGCCCTTGTAGCCTGTTTGCTCTGTCTTTCGTTTTTCATTCCCAGCGTTGCGCATGCCGACGAGCTCTCGGTTGTCCGGGAGAAAATAAACACCCAGGTCGAAGAGCTCAAGGTTCTAGGGGAAGAGGTCGACCAGGCCCAGAAGCACGCCAAGAGGCTCGACGACGAGATCAAGCAGACGCTTGAAGACATAGACCAGAAGCAAGCTGAATACTCCCAGCTCCAGTCTTCGGCTGCCAACATGGCAGTCGAGCTGTACAAGGACAGCGAAGATTTCAACCTGTTCGTCGTGTTGGAGAACAGCACGTCGATGAGCGAGCTCATGAACCATCTCGATATGAACGAGCGCGTCCTAGAATCCTACGTAAAGGCGGTGGAGAGGGCGGCCGCAGCGCGTGATGCGCTGAACGTGAAGTATAGTCAGGTGTCAGCCAAGAAGGACGAGCAGGCCAAGCTTTTGGCTGACTTGAAGAAGAAGGTCGAGAAACTCGAGAAGTCCCTTGCCGACTTGCGTGAAGAGGAGAAGTATCAAGAAAAGCTTCTCTCGGTCAAACAGCAGGCCGATGTCGCGCAGGCGGCTGCCGCGGCCCGGCAGGTGACCGAAACCTTCGAGACGGACACCAGCCTCGCCAAAGACGACTGGAAGACTGGAATCACGACCGCTTACGGCGGCTCTTCCGACAAGTCGACGCCCAACCCCGGTGAGACGGCTACCGGCACGATTTGCGATGACTGGTCGGTGGGCGTGGCCGTGGCGATGGCCAACGGCCCAGAGCAGTACTATGGGCGCTACGTCGAGATCTCCTACGAAGGCCGGTCGATTGTCGCCCCCGTCGTGGACTGCGGGTACATGGGCAACGGTTACGTCACCTTCGACTTGCAGCCCGGCGTCTTCAAGGCCTTTGGCTGCGAGACCTGCGACGACTGGGGCGTCCGCGAAGTCGAGTATCGCTTCCTATAGCCAAGGCCCGCGATAATCCAGAATAGTTCACGTGATGTGCGCAGACGTGCGCCGCAGCTGCTCGGCCCCCTCGCTCGTTTCCCCCTTCCAACCGCGCAAAAGAAAGCGGCGATAGGAAGCGAATAACTGGCAGCGCGATCCCGAAAGCCATCGGCGCGGCACGTGTTGCCGCTTTCATAAAAGCGCGGTTGTCCGGGGGCGCTCAGAGGGCCGAGCAGCTGCGGTGCACGTCTGCGCATTCTGCAGTCGACAACGATTCGTCACTTCGCGTAACGGAATCGATACTTTCAACGCCCAAGTAGTTGCGTTATCATTGTTGACCATTATGGCTGATAAAGAAACGTATTACCTCGTTGGCATCGACGTGGGTTCGACCACGGTGAAAGCCTGCGCCGTCGATCCTGAATCAGGCGACGTCGCGGCGGCGACGTACGTGCGCCATCATGCCCACCAGCTGCAAACCGCCTCCCAGATTCTCGAAGGCCTCGTCGACACGTTGGGCGATGCCTCCATTCGCATCGCGGTGACGGGATCGGGCGGCAAGGAGCTTGCCGAAGCGCTTGGCGTGCCTTATGTGCAGGAAGTCATCGCCAACTCAATCGCGGTAGCCGCGAATTATCCCGAGGCGCGCGTGGCCATAGAGCTCGGCGGCCAGGATGCCAAGATGGTTTTCTTCGAGCCGGGGTTCGAGGAAGGCTCGCTTCGCGTGGCCGACATGCGCATGAACGGGAGCTGCGCTGGCGGTACGGGGGCGTTTCTGGATGAAATCGCCACGCTGCTCAAGGTGCCGGTCGAGGAGCTCAACGATTGCGCGTCGAAGGGAACGACCCTCTACAGCATCTCCGGGCGTTGCGGCGTTTTCGCAAAGACCGACATCCAGCCGCTGATCAACCAGGGAGCCGCCAAGGAGGACATCGCGCTTTCCACATTCCATGCGGTGGCAAAGCAAACGCTCGGCGGTCTGGCGCAAGGACTCGACATCATGCCGCCCGTCATCTTCGAGGGCGGTCCGCTCACCTTCAACCCCACGCTCGTCGAGGTGTTCAAGCAGCGCCTCCAGATCGATGGCAGCGACGTGATCGTGCCCGATCAGCCCGAGCTCATCGTGGCCAGGGGAGCTGCGCTTTCGCTTCAGAAGCTGTTCGAAGCTGATGAAGTGCAGACAACCACCCTTGCACAGGCAGCCTCCCAGGTCGAGGAGCAGGCGCGTAACCTGCGCGCCCGGCCGAGCGGAGGCAAGCCCTTCTTCGAAACCGAGCAGGAGTGCGCGGCGTTTCGCGCATCTCATGCCCAAAGCCCCGAGCCCGCAGGGCCTGCCGCCTATGCGCCTGGGGATGTGGTGCCCGTTTTCTTGGGCGTCGATTCCGGGTCGACCACGACGAAGTTCGCGGTGCTCGACGAAGAAGGCGATCTCATCGATTCGTTCTACGCAAACAACGAAGGCGAGCCTTTGGACGTTGCCAAGCAGGCGCTCTGCGAGCTCGCCCAGCGTTGGGAGGATGCCGGCGTAACGCTGGACATTCTGGGTTGCGGCACCACCGGCTACGGAGAGCTTCTGTTCTCACGGGCGCTGCATGCCGATTGCCATGTGGTCGAGACCGTGGCGCATGCGTTGGCTGCCGCGCGCTACGTCGACGATGCCACGTTCATCTTGGACATCGGCGGACAGGACATGAAGGCCATATGGATCGACGACGGCATCGTCACCGACATCCTGGTCAACGAGGCATGCTCGTCGGGTTGCGGATCGTTCCTTGAGAACTTCGCCCGCACGTTGGGCTTTGCCACGCGCGAGATCGCCGACGCAGCCTTCCGCTCGCAAAGCCCGGCTGAGCTGGGAAGCCGCTGCACGGTGTTCATGAACTCGTCGGTGGTGACCGAGCAGAAAAACGGAAAGTCGCCCGACGACATTATGGCGGGTCTGTGCCGTTCCATCATCAAAAACGTGTTCACGAAGGTCATTCGCGTATCCAACCTGTCGAGCCTGGGCAACCGCATTGTCGTGCAGGGCGGCACGTTCGCCAACGACGCGGTGCTGGCCGCTTTCGAGGAGTACGTGGGCCACGAGGTCACGCGTGCCCCGTATCCCGGGCTCATGGGCGCCATCGGCGCAGCGCTGTTCGCACAGCGCAATGCCGTGCAGAACGTGACGACGGGGGAGGGGCGGCTGCGCTCCAGCTTCATCGGGCTCGACGGCGTGCGCGATTTGACCTACCAGCAGACTTCGAACGTCGTCTGCCCCTTCTGCACCAACAACTGCGCACGCGCCATCGTGACGTTCTCGGACGGATCAACCTGGGTTACCGGCAACCGCTGCGAGCGCGGCGAGATCGTAGGCGACCCACGTGATGCCGAGGTGCGCGACAAGGTGGCTGCCGTGCGCAAGCGCAAGCAGTCCATCCCCAACCTGTTCGACGTGCGCGAAAAGCTTCTGTTCAACGACTATGCGGCTCCTGAGCTCTGTGAGCGGCGCCATGTGACCATCGGCCTGCCGCGCGTGCTGGCGTTTTGGGACACGATGCCGTTCTGGACGACGTTTTGGCGTGCGCTCGGCTTCGACGTGAGGCTCTCGCATTCCTCGACGCGCGCGATGTACGAGGCGGGGCTTCCCGCCGTGGCGTCTGACACCATCTGCTTCCCAGCCAAGCTCGTGCACGGCCATATACGCGATTTGGAGCGGGCCCGGGTGGACCGCATCTTCATGCCTTCCATCACGACGGTGCCCTCCGAGAACACCGAGGAGACGAGCGAGTCGATGTGCGCGGTCGTGAAGGGCTACGCCATCGTCATGCGCAACTCAGATAATCCTTCGCTGCGCGCCGATGTGGTCTTCGATGCGCCGCTGTTCCACTGGTACTCAGACGCTGATCGCGAGCGCCAACTCGGGGAGTGGATGCAGGAGACCTTCGGCGTCGAGCCCGCGCTGACGAAGAGGGCCATCGCTGCGGCGGATGCGGCCATGGAAGAGTTCAGGCGCGACCTCATGGCGGCTGGGACGCAGGTCATCGATCAGGTTCGCCGCGAGGGCCGCTACGCCGTCATCCTGGCATCGCGTCCCTACCATAACGATCCGCTCGTGAACCACGATTTGCCCGGCATGTTCATCGAGCAAGGTATTCCCGTGCTCGTGCCCGATGCGGTGCCCGGCATCGAGTCAATCGACCTCTCGAAGAGCCGCCTCGACATCGTGAACAACTACCATGCGCGCATGTTGGCGACCGCCATCATCGCTGCAGAGGATCCCAATCTCGAGTACGCCCAGGTCGTGAGCTTCGGCTGCGGACACGATGCATACCTTTCCGACGAGATCGTGCGCCTCACGCATGCTATTGCCGACAAGTCGCCGCTCATCCTGAAAGTCGACGAGTCGGACGTGCCCGGTCCGCTGCGCATCCGCATTCGCTCGTTCGTGCAGACGATCGACATCAAGCGCGAAGAGCACGCAAGCGCTCCCTTGCGCAAGCTGCAAGATCCCTATGATGTCAAGTTCAAGCGTGCTGACCGCAAGGAGCGCGTCGTCTTGGTGCCGAACACCTCCCATGCGTTCGGCCGTCTGATGGCGGCGGTGTTCAGCAAGCAGGGCCTGCGTGCCGTCCCCATTCCCATTGGGCGCGAGGAGGCCATTCGCCTGGGCAAGCAATACGTTCATAACGACATCTGCTTCCCCGCCCAGATCACCATCGGCGAGTGCCTGGCCGAGCTTGAATCGGGCAAGTACGAAGGAGTCGACGTCGCCGTGGCCACGGGCAAGTACATCGGCGACTGCCGCCTCACCCACTATGCGGCCCTGCTGCGCAAGGCGCTTGACGATGCGGGGTATGCCCATGTGCCCATCGTCACGAACGACGATGTGGACTACCACCGTCTCCATCCGGGATTCAAGATGTCGGTAGCTTCGGCGGCGCGCGTGGCAATGGGCCTTCCCATGATCGACGCGCTTGAGGAGCTGCTTCGCAAGATGCGTCCCTACGAGCTGGTGCCCGGAAGTGCCAACGAGGCTTTCGAGCGGGCGCTGGACGAGGTCATGAATGGATTCGAGCACCACGGGTCGGCGGGTGCCCAGCGGGGTTTCAAGCGCGCCATCGCCATTATGAAACAGGTGAAATACGACCGCTCCAACCTGCGACCGCGCGTGCTCATCGTCGGCGAATACCTGCTCAACTTCCATCCGGGTGCCAACCATGACGTGGAAGACTACCTTGAAGCCAACGGGTTCGAAATCGTCGAGGCGAAGATGACCGACGTCATCCGCAAGACGTACTTCTACAAGGGCTCGCAGATCCGCGAATACGATGTCAAGAAGCCGTTCTCGGAAGGGACCTGGTACGCGACGGCCAACGCGCTGTTCGAGCATGCGCACAACGTTTGCGACCGCATCGCCAGCGCGCACCCGCTCTACGAGCCGGCGTGCCGCATGCCCGATCTGGTGGTGGACTCCGACCCCATCGTCCATCACACGTTCGACGCGGGCGAGGGCGTGCTCATTCCCGGCGAGATCATCCACCACGCCAACCACGGTTGCGAGGCGTTCTTGATTCTGCAGCCGTTCGGCTGCCTGCCGAACCATATCGTCGGGCGCGGCATCGTCAAGCGCCTGCGCGAGCTGTATCCCTCCGCCCAGATACTCTCGCTCGACTACGATCCGGATGTGAGCTTCGCCAACGTTGAGAATCGCCTGCAGATGCTCGTTATGAATGTGCGCGAGATGCGTGCCGAGCAGATGTCGCACGTAGACATAACCGAGGTGGAGCAGACGGTCGACTCCGTCGCGGTCGAGGCAGATGAGCTTGCACGCGAGATACTCGAGACCTCCGAGAGCATTGGGGGCGAGGAAGAGCTGACGCTCGAGCATATCGAATCCGTTTCGCAAGTCATGCGCGATGTCCTCGAGCGCGAGGACCTCATGGCCGCGCGGGCCAAGGATGCGCTCGTGGCCGCCCGAAAAGCAGCCCAGCAGGGGGCGAACGATGCGGCCGAGATGATGATCGAGCGGGCTTTGGCAGCCTCCGAGCTCGCGCGCGAGATGCGTACGCGGACGAGGACGTCGATCGGGGTGTTCACCGAGGTCGCCGAGCAGATCTCGGAGTCGGGAGGCGAAGCGCTCGCCCATGCCCAGAAAGAGGTCTTGACGCGCATCGAGGACGGAAGGGCATTCGCAGCGCGCGTACAGATGCGGGTCCGCGACTTCCTCGACCGCTAGTTTCGGCCCTTACAAGTATCTGGATGATTCAACGGTATATAGCTAGAAGCGGAACGGTGGGGTATTCGCTTGGCTTCGGCTAAACCTAAGAAAGTTAGATGTTTGTGCCTGCAGAATCGCTCATACCCCA
>JAFRJC010000083.1 GCA_017432445.1 Eggerthellaceae bacterium
CTGTCACCCATGCTGGCCCCGATTCCCATTAGAAAATGCTGTTCAATTTACCAAGCGGAAATCCTCACATGAATAGGATAAACGCGAAGAACCGACAATCCGATTACCACTTTTCAACAAGTGGGGCATATGCACCGCGTGAAAAACACTGGGCATCGTGCTCCGCTCCAACAAGCTGATAGGCGATGGGGTCGACGGGCGTGTGCACGTGCAGTCGAGACTATTCCGCAGAAAAGCTCAGGTCACACAGGCTTTCCGAGAACAAGCCGGAGCCGGTTACAAGATGATAGTCGCTTGAGTTGAAACCGAACCCGCCCGTGCAGACGAGTGCGACGACATCATGGCAAATGCCGACCGCCATTCCATAGCGTCCTCCGATTACCACATCTCTCGATATGTGGCGTAAACCCCTTCTCAGAAATGTGGGCAGTGACGCGCACAATCTCCCTTAAGTATGGTGGGAACACGATATGCCACGCGTGTGCATTGTATCGCGAGCAGTGCGCGTACGTGGCGATGAAAACGAGTCAAGACGAGACGAAGGGGGATTAATGACCGAGAACGTTCGGCGAGGGTTCCTGAGCCGCAGGGGTTTCCTGAAAGCTGCAGGCATCACGGCAGCGGCGGGCGCGGTCGCTGGGAGCATGTCGACAGCAGAAAGCTGGCTTGCTCCGGCCAAGGCGATAGCGCAACCGGAAGAGCACGTTGCCTGCACCTACCACAACGAGCACTGCCTGTGCAACTGTGTCCTGCAGTGCACCGTCCGCGACGGCCGCCTGGTGATGATCCAGCCAAGGCCCAACGACGACCATCGCTTCCAAAACGTTTGCTGCAAGGGCATTTCCGAGATTGAACACATCTACGGTGAGGCTCGCCTGCAGTCGCCTTTGAAGCGCGTGGGCGAGCGCGGTTCCGGCGAGTTCGAGGCCATCTCCTGGGACGAGGCTTTCCAGATGATCGCCGACGCATTCAAGAATTCCCAGGAGAAATACGGCAAGGACTCCGTCTGGATCCAGTACTCCACCGAGGCCCAGCAGCGTTTCACGCCCTTGTTGGCCGACATCATCAACTCCGCCACCTCCATTGGCGGCGGCCATGACGGTTACGACATGGGCCAGGTTAACGGCGCATTGCCCGCAACCTTCGTCGGCCCCTTCGGTCCCAACACCATCTGGGACTGGGAGAACGCCAACGTGGTCATGAACGTGAACTGCAACATCCTCGAGACCGGTATGATGTGGTCCCGCGGCTTCCTGAATGCCCAGAAGGCCGGCACCAAGATCATCAGCGTCGACCCGCGCTTCTCAACCACTGCCGCCAAGTCTGACCAATGGGTCAACATCGAGCCCGGCACCGACCCTGCCCTGTTCCTGGCCATGATCAACTACGTCTTGGAGAACAAGCTCTACGACGAGGAGAACCTCATCGCCAACACCCAGATGGTATTCTTGGCCGACAAGAAAACCGGTGCCGTTTTGGCAAATACCGCCAAAGCCCTCGACGAGGCTACGGGCGAAGAGACCGAGGTCTCCATTCCCCTGGTATGGGACGCCGCAAAGCGCACCGCCTCCCCGCATGATGCCAAGGGCGTGACTGCATCTTTGGAGGGCGAGTTCACCGTCGATGGCACCGTTTACGAGACCCTGTTCACCCGCTGCAAACGCGAGATGGCAGACTACTCCCTGGAGTGGGCCGAGGGCATCACCGGAATCCCCGCTAACACCATCGCCCAGCTGGCCGAGGACTACGCCAAGGGCCCCAGCATCATCAACTTCGGTGTCGGCGGCATCGACAAGTTCTACAACGGCGATGTTGCAGGCCACTGCTACGCTCTGATCGCCACCCTGACCGCCAACTACGGCAAGGCGGGCACCGGCTATGGCATCTACGGCTACCATGTGAGCAACTTCGATCCCGCCCTGGGCACCTGGGCTTTGCCCAAGGACGCCGGCGCCACCCACGTGAGCGCCTTCTTCGACATGGTTCACAATCCCGACAGCAACATCCATGCAGCCATGTTCTTCGGCGACATCCCCACCCAGAAATCCGCCAACTGGAACAACACCCTGGACTGGATCAACACCCTGGACTTCCTGTGCGTCGCCGATATCTACAACAGCTCCGTCGCCGATTTCTGCGACTTGGTGTTGCCCGTATGCTCCAAGTTCGAGTGCCAGGACGAGGTGGGAGGCGTTAAGTACGCGAACGCCCACGTCATGGCCAACCTGAAGGTCCTCGACCCCCTGTTCGAGTCCAAGTCCGACTTCTACATCGAAAAGGGCATCGCCGAGGTCATGGGGTTTGGCGATTTGTACCCCGCTGACGGCGTGGAGTTTGCCGACGCCATCCTCTCCACTGACGATCCCCTGGTCAAAGGGATCACCCTGGAGACCCTCAAGGCCAACAACGGCGCCCAGCGCATGAACGGCACCGAGGACCTCATCGGCGGTCCCGTAGGCATGGGCTGCCACACCGCCTCTGGCAAGGCACAACCCTACTACGAGGAGCTGTTGGAGTTCGGCCAGGCGTTCCCCGCATGGGAGGCTCCCCAGGAGGCGTCCGCCGACAATCCCCTGCGGAGCAAGTACCCGCTGCAGTTCAGCCAGTCGCGCTCGCGTTTCCGCGTGCATGCGGCCTACTCGGGAGCGAAGTGGCTCAAGCAATTCTACGAGCCGCATGTGGAGATGAACCCGGCAGACGCCGCCGCGCGCGGTCTGGCCGACGGGGATATGGTCGAGGCGTTCAACGATCGAGGCAGTTTCAAGACGAAGCTTCGCCTGAACGGCTCGATCCGCCCTGGGGGCGCGTTCATGTTCGACAACACGTATCGCCAGTACATGGACGGCACCATGATCCAGAGCGTGACGAACGACAACGTGAACGAGCGCGGCCGTGCCCAAATCATGGGCCCCCAGATTCCCTTCAACGATACCCTCGTCGAGATAAAGAAGGCAGGTGCTTAAGATGACAAGACTTGCTATTGCAATTGACAAGCACCGCTGCATCGGGTGCAACACGTGCGCGCTGGCTTGCAAGATGCAGAACAACGTACCGGACGGCATGCTGTGGAATCGCGTGCTTACCGAGGATTGCGAACTGTTCGACGGAGCAGTGGGGCAGTATCCCAACCTGTCGCGCTCTTACCTGCCCATCGCATGCCAGCATTGCGAGAACGCGGCCTGCCTGCGCGCGTGCCCGACGGGCGCGACGTACCGCGACGACAAGGGCCGCGTCGAGATCGACTACGACAAGTGCATCGGCTGCCGCATGTGCATGGCCGCCTGCCCGTACAACGCCCGAGCGTTCAACTGGAACGAGCCGTCGCGCTCGACAGGCTTCAGCTACGGCGATGCGCGCGTGCCCGAGCGCGGCAAGGGCATCATGGAGAAGTGCACGCTGTGCAAGGAGCGCACAGACGAGGGCGACGAGCCCATGTGCGTGCACTGCTGCCCGGCAGACGCCCGCATCTTTGGCGACCTGGACGACCCGGATTCCGAGATCTCCAAGCTTCGCCGCGAGCAGACCGCACACGTCCTGCTGGAAGACATGGGCACGCGCCCGCAGGTCTTCTACGTCAACTAAGGGGGTAGGGAAATGCAATCCAAGGGATTCTCCAAAATCGCTCTCGGCGTGTTCGCCGCGCTCGTGGTGATCGGCGTCGGGTGCTGGATCTTCCAGCTCATGCGCGGCCTCGGCGTGACCGGCATGTCAAACATCAACTCGTGGGGCGCCTACATCTGCATGTTCATGCTGTTCGTCGGCCTTTCCGCAGGCGGCCTCATCGTGGCGAGCTCGGCGCACGTGTTCGGCATCGAGAGGTTCAAGTCCGTCGCGAAGCCCGCTGTCATCTGCTCGATAACCTGCATCTGCGTGGCCGGCATGCTCGTGCTGGTGGACCTCGGCGGCATCCAGCGCGTCTGGCGCATCCTCACCGGCCCGAACTTCCTGTCGCCTTTGTTCTGGGACATCTGCATCATCACGACGTACCTGGTCATCAACATCCTCGACCTCGTTTGGATGCAGAGGGGCGACGAGGAGAAGGTGCGCAAGCTCAGCTACGTGGCGCTTCCCGTCGCCATCCTCGTGCACAGCGTGACCGCGTGGATCTTCGGCCTGCAGATCGCCCGCGCCTGGTACACCGCCATCATGGCGCCCATCTTCGTGGCCTCGGCCATGGACTCGGGCCTGGCGTTGCTGTTGCTCGGCCTCATGGCCCTCGACAAGGTGGGCCTCATGAAGCTCGACGGCGACCTGCTCGCCTCGCTCGGAAAGCTGCTCGCGACTTTCATCTGCGTCGACGCGTTCTTCATCGGATGCGAGCTCCTCACGATGGGCTATCCCGGTGCCCACGAGGCCGTCGCCCTGCAGGAGATGGCGTTCGGCGCGACCGCCCCGTTCTTCTGGGCCGAGATTATCGGCGGCCTGCTCGTGCCGTTCCTAGTCCTCGCGGTCGCGAAGAACCGCGAGAAGCGTGGGCTCGTGGCTCTGGCCAGTGCTCTCGTCGTGCTCGGCGTCGCCTGCAAGCGCGTGTGGCTGCTCTTCACGAGCTTCATCCATCCCAACATCTACGGTGGCGCCGGCATCACGACCGGCACCGTCGCCGCCCAGGCAGATCCGAGCGCCATGTGGGCTACGACAGGCTCCTACGCCCCGACCGTGCCCGAGGTGCTCATCGTCGTCGGCGTCATCTCTGTCGGCGTGCTCGCCTTCATGGTGCTCTCCAACAAGCTGCTCGGTGCAGACGAGGTTGAAGGCGGCGTCGAGACCGCGGCTTCCGAGGCTGCACAGGCTGCGTAATACACCCACGCTCCTTTTCTCTAATCGGCGTGGCCTGTATCCAAGGCGGGCCACGCCGGTTTCGTATTGGCGGTACAATTGCGAAAAAGGTCTTCCCGGCACTGAAAGGGGTCCCGCATGCTTTGCGACGAAAACGAACTCATCGACTGCTCGGAGGCGCTCGCCTTCATCGGCAACTCGCTGCTCTCGCCCATGAGGCAGACCGGCGCGATGGGCGTCGACCCCGCCTTCTGGGATGCGTTCCCCGACTTCGGGGACGATGCGGTACGCGAGGCGATTGCATCGTGTCGCGAGTACGCGGTCTCCGCCCAGGAACTTGAACGTGGGGGAGGCGACCCGGTGCAGCGTGCCTCCGTAGAGTACACCAAGCTCTTCATCGGACCGCCAAGGCCGGCGGCGGCGCCCTGGGAGACGTTTTATCGCTCGGGCGGCGACGAAGTGACCGTCGGGTTCGGACAAGCTACTTTCGAGATGCAGGAGCTGCTGCGCAATGCCGGCCTGGAGGTCTCGAACGAAAACAACCAGTATGCCGACCATATGGGCATCGAGCTGCTGCTGCTGAGCGTGCTGCTCGAGCGCGCGGCGTCAGGCGAGACCGCATTCGAGGAGGCCACCAATTTCGCGAACGTTCATCCAGCCTCCTGGATTGGTCTGTTCTCGGACAAGGTTTCAAAAGCAGCGCCAAAGGGTTACTTTGCACCTCTCCTCGCGCTTGCATCGAGCCTCTTGGGAACGCTTTCAAGATAATCTTTTCAGCGCCAAATAAGCCCAGGATTGGTAAGTGTTTCTAGCGCCAAAAACCAACCAGCATTCCGCTCGTTGTTAAACAGCGTTCATGCAGTTGATAAACGGTGACCAAAGCATAGATTAAAGCTCCAGCCAGTCAGACAGTCGCAGGTATTTGAGCTCCGCTTCGTCCTCCAACGTCAGGCCCGCGACCTCGCGGATGCGCTGCAGGCGGTAGCGCATCGTGTTGGCATGGACGTGCAGCTCCTTGGCCGCTAGAAGTTGGTTGCGCTCGTGGCGCAGGTACGCGGCCAGGGTATGGCGAAGCTCGGCTTGGTTTTCGGCATCGTAGCGTTCCAACGCCTCCAGTGCCGGGTGCAGCAACGTGGCGGTCAGCTCGAGCTCTCGAAACGCTCCCAAAAGATAATCGCAGGCGTAGTCCTCGCAAAGGAAGAGCCCCGGGGTGTCATGGGAATGCTCCATCGCAAACTCCGCCTGTCGGCGGCGCACGGGCAGCGAGGAAAGTTCGAAGGCAGGTGCCGAGGCCCCTATGGCCGTCTGTCCCGTGAGAGGGCGCAACGATTTGATCGCGGCCTCTTCCGCCATGCAGAAGCAGGTCCCCTCTTGTTCGATGGGGAAATGGCACCCCCTCTGCTTCCTGAGGTCGCCGAGCAGCGCGTTGAGGGCGAGCTTGTCGGTCCGTCCGCTGACGCGTAGGGCCAAGAGCCGCCAGGGCGGAGGCGGGAGCAAATCCTGCAGGCGTTCCAAATTAAGCTTTCCGACTTCCTTCCCGTTCAGCAGGTTGTCGAAGATTGCCGAACCGGTTTGAATGGCCCCTGAATCGGAGACGAGCTCGTGCGCGTGGAGGCAGTATCGCGCGAAGACGGGGGCGAGCTGGAGGTTCATCTGCGTGAGGGATTCGTCCTCCTGCAAGACGGCGACGTAGCCGGCTATCTCGTCCTCCTGCGGGAGGTAGAGCATCATGACCGGGTCGCCGCCCTCGTAGACGTTTCGTACGAGCCGCGGGCGCGTCGTCAGGTCCTGCACCTTCTTTCCCTCGATATCGAAATAGGGCTCGTACATGGCTGAGTGGGTCTCCCTGCCCTCGTTGATGCTGCGCCAAAGCGGGTCGGCGCGGTGCCCTTCGAGGTCGCTTCCGACGATGAACCGCATGTCGAGGCTTCCGACTGCGAGCGGGTTCCCGAAGGCGGGGGCTGCGATGTCGACGAGCTCGCGCAGCGGCGCGCTGCGTTCCTGGGCGTCGATCAGGCGCTCCTCCCAGCTGTCGAAGAAGTCGAACGCCGAAAGCAGCGCGTTGAGCAGCCCGGTGAAGTCGGCGTCTTTGAAAACGAGGATGCTGTGCCGGTTCGCCGCGAGGTAGGCTCCGGCGTACTGTTGCGCGGAGAAAAAGTGCCCGCCCTCGCCGAAGTACAAATACTCCGGCTGCAGGGCCTCGACTTCGTCCGAGACGAAGCGCAGCCCCTGGATGCTGAGGTCGTCATCTTGTATTTGGCAGATGGGGTGCTGGTCCCTCAGGTACCAGGCCAGCATGGACATGCTCAGCTTCATGATGCGTTCCTTTGTGGTTAAACAACAAATTGATTCGACAGTATCTGTTGAAGTTTAGCAGTGGATGCTAAAGCAATAGCCACATTATACGGGCAAAATGCCCTATGTAACTAATCGAAATCGATTATCGCGTAGACACAAGGACACAAACAAGAGAAAGAGACAGGAGTAAGCCATGAAGCTTTACCAAGAGCACCTCGAGCGCACCATGAAGGCCGTCCACATGGAGAAGGTCGACAAGGTCCCGTTTTCCTTCGCCGGCTCTGCTTACATTGCGAAGCGCCAGGAGGTTCCCATTAGCGAGGCCATTTCCGACTGGCCGAGAATAGTCACGGAGGCCGTGAAGTTCTGCAAGGACCATCCCGGAATCGACAACGTGCACCAGCCCTGCATGACCCCCTATACGATGCCGCTCCTGTGGCTTTCCGAGGTCAAGGTTCCCGGCGTCGACCTTCCGGACGACGAGATCTGGCAGGTTCACGAGAAGGAAATCATGACTTTCGACGACTATCAGGCGATTATCGATGAAGGCTATTTTGCCTGGAGGGACGCGTACCTGAAAGAGCGCCTTGGCGACCCAGTCTCCAAAGCCGGCAGCTACTTCGCTTATTCTCCCACGATCGTGGAACGCATGAGGGATGAGGCCGGCATCCCAGTGATGGCCATGGCCATCACGGGCACCCCAATCGAGAACTTCTGCGGCGCGCGCGGCCTGGAGAACTTCTTCATCGACATGATGGAAGAGCCCGAGCTGGTGAAGCAGGCTGTCGACGTTGCGTTCGAGACTATGCTCGAGGGCTACATAGACCAGCTGCGCTCGCATCCCGTGGCCGCTTGGGTTGGCGGTTGGCGCGCGGCCCCGCAGCTCATGAGCCACGACACCTGGATGGAGTTCGTGTGGCCCTACATCCGCAAGATGGTCGACGTCACCATCGAGATGGGTGTCGTTCCCTTCCTGCACTTCGACTCGTGCTGGGACAGCGAGCTCGAGACGCTTCGCGAGCTTCCAGCACGCACCTGCGTCCTGATGCTCGACGGCGACACCGACATCCGCAAGGCTCGCGAGGTCCTGGACGAGCGCATGTGCCTGCTCGGCGACGTCCCCGCCAGTCTGCTCGCCTTCGGCACCGCCGAGGAAGTGTACGACTACGCCACCAAGCTAATTGACGACGTGGGACCCAAGACCGGCCTCATGCTGAGCTCTGGCTGCGACTGCCCGCCCAACGCGAAGCACGAGAACGTCGACGCCATGATTCAGGCTACGTTGGATTACCAGGTCAGATAGCGAAGAATCAGGAGATGAGGCTGCGGCGACCGCGCTGGGTGGTCACCGCGGCTTCGCCAAGACTTTGTGAAATCTGGAAAGGAAAACAGCTAGATGAACACCAATAGCAAACACAGAAGCTGGGTCGTGATCGCGGTCGTCCTGCTCTTGTTCGGAACTGCTATCGCGGCGGTCCAGTACAAGGTCCCCGTCGTTATGGGCGACATCATGGAGAACATGAACATGGACGCTGGCTCCGCGTCGTGGCTCATGTCCATCTTCACATTCGTGGGAATCGTCCTTGCGCTTCCCACGGGTGCGCTCGCCAAGAAGTTCGGTCCTAAGACCATGCTGCTCGTGGCCGCTGCCGTCATCGCAGCGGGCTCTTTGCTTGGCGCTTTCGCCGGCAACGGCACGGTCCTCATCGTGTCGCGCGCGATCGAGGGAATCGCCTTCATCTTCGTCACCATCTGCGGTCCGTTGGCCGTGCAGAAGTACGTCGCGCCCGACAAGATCGGCTCCGCCACGGGCATCTGGGCTTTGTGGGTGTGCCTGGGTTCGGTTCTCGGCGGGATCCTGACCCCCACCTTGTATGATGCGATCGGATTCGTGGGCGTGTGGGTTATCTACGCCGTAATGGCTGTCGTGTTTGCCGTGGGTGTGGCGATTATCGTGAAAAACCCAGATCAAGTGCTCGAGGATGCCGCCGCTCCCAAGGCCGAAGCCGCACCCGAGGCGAAGGTGGGTTACGGGGAGTTCCTCAAGCCGAACACGCTGCTGTTCTACTTCGCGTTCCTCGTGTTCAACATGGCGCTCCTGGCCATCCTCGGCTTCGCCCCCACGTTCATGCAGCAGCAGGGCATCGACCCGACGCTGTCCGGCTTCATCAGCACGTTGCCGATGCTGCTTGCCATCATATCCTCGCCGGTGTTCGGCGCGCTGTCCGACAAACTGGGCCGCTGCAAGCCGCTGTACCTGCTCGCGCTCTTGGTCGTAGGCCCCTGCACGCTGCTCCTCCTGACGCAGACGGGCCCGTTGATGTGGGTCGGCGCCGTGGTGCTGGGGCTCATCGGGTTAGGTGGCCCGGTCATGTGCCTGACCTCCTACATCGACGTGCTGGGCAGGCCCGAGCTGATGTCGGTCGGCATGGGCGTGCTGATGCTCGTCCAGAGCCTCGGCCAGTTCCTGGGCACGTGGCTGACGCCCATCCTCCTTGGCGCGGACCTGTCCGGCTGGACGACCGCGGGCATCGTCATGTGCGTCCTGGGCTTCGTCGGAACGGCCGCGCTCGCCCTGTGCAAGTTCAAATAGGCGAAACGTGCATTTGGGGCAAGACCTCATATGCACGGCAAATTACGGGCATCTTGGGTTTTTCTCAGATGCTTGGATAGACAAACAAGAGCATTAGATTGGAGTTAAGCATGTCCCTTTACCAAGAACACCTCGAACGCACCATGAAGGCCGTACACATGGAGAAGGTTGACAAGATCCCCATGTCCTGGAACGGCCCGGCCTACCTGCCCAAGCGCATGGGCCTGACGATGGCCGAGGCCGTCACAGACTTCCCGCGCTCGGTCACCGCGGCCGTGGACTTCTGCAAGGAGCACCCCGGCGTCGACAGCCTGCACTCGCCCTGCATGACGCCCTACACGCTGCCGATGCTCTGGCTCGCAGAGGTCAAGGCGCCCGGCGTGGACATCCCCGAAGACGAGCTGTGGCAGGTTCACGAGAAGGAGAAGATGTCGGTCGAGGACTACGAGGTCATCGTAGAAGAGGGCTACGCGGGCTGGATGGACGCCTACATGAAGGAGCGCATCGGCGACCCCCTGAACAAGCCCGAGGCGCAAGCATGGTTCGCCTACGCCGCCACCGGCTTCCAGCGCATGAGGGACGAGGCGGGAATCCCGGTGCTCAACTGCGCGTACGGCGCCACCCCCATCGAGAACTTCTGCGGCGCGCGAGGCATGGAGAACTTCTTCATGGACCTCTACGAGGAGCCCGAGCTGGTGAAGGATGCCATGGACGCGGCCTGGCCGGTACTCCTGAACAGCTACCTGGCGGGCCTCGAGTCCAAGCCGGTCGGCGCCTGGGTGGGCGGCTGGCGCGCGGCCCCGCAGCTGCTCAGCCACGACATGTGGATGGAGTACGTGTGGCCCTACCTGCAGGAGATGGTGCTCAAGACCATCGACGCGGGCGTCACCCCCGTGCTGCACTTCGACTCGTGCTGGGACAGCGAGCTCGAGATGCTCCGCGAGCTTCCCGCCAGGAAGTGCGTGCTCATGCTCGACGGCTCCACCGACGCCCGCAAGGCGCGCGAGGTCCTCGACGAGCGCATGTGCATCCTGGGCGACGTGCCCTCGAGCATCCTGGCCTTCGGCACCGCCGACGAGACGTACGACTACGTCACCAGGCTCATCGACGACGTGGGGCCCAAGACCGGGCTCATGATCAGCTCTGGCTGCGACTGCCCGCTCAACGCCAAGGACGAGAACGTCGACGCCATGATCCAGGCGACCTTGGACTACCAAGTATAATCTGCCACCGGATGAGGCGGGCTGCGATTGATGTCCGCTGTATCTAGCCTCGCGAACCTGATAAAGCTTTCCTAGTTACGCGGGTTTCCGAGTCTTTCCCGAGAAGGAGGTTGAAGTGAGCGAAAAGCCGGACGTCCTCATACTGAGCGGGTTCCTGGGGTCGGGAAAGACCACCTTGCTGCTGCGGCTCGTCGAGCATCTGCGGGCGAAGTACGGTCCCGACTACCGCGTCGCCATCATCGAGAACGAGATTGGTTCGGCGTCGATTGACTCGGGCGTCATCGCGGAGGCTGGCTATTCGGTGACCGAGATGTTGTCGGGATGCGTGTGCTGTACGCTCATCGGCCAGCTCGTGCCGGCGATTCAGAAGCTGGCAGAGGAGCTTGCCCCGCAGCTCATCATCTTGGAGGCGACCGGCATGGCCACGCCCGAGTCGATGCGCGGCAACATCGAGAAGTACGGCGGCTGCCCAGTGCGCGTCGCGGCGCTCGTAGACGCGTCGCGCTGGACGAAGGTCCTGCGCGCGCTGCGTACGCTGCTGGAGGCCCAGGTGGAGCCGGCCGACGTCGTCTGCGTGAACAAGTGCGACCTGGTCGACGAGGGCCAGCTCGCCGAGGTGGAGCGGACCGTGCGCGAGATGAACGCCGAGGCGCCCATCGTGTACGCGAGCGCGCTTTCGCCCATGGCCGCCGCCGACCTCGACGCGATTGCGGGTGAGTGACATGGCGTATGGACACAACCGAGACCACGGACTCGATTGCACGTGCGGATGCCACGGGAACGAGCACGGGCATGGGCACGAACACGATCACGACCACCACGAACACGAGCATCACCACGACCATCTGGAGACGGTCGAATTCGAATGGGGGCGCGTCGAGCTGGAAGCGCACGTCCACGACCAGGCGGCGACGGTTTCCATGAACGTGCTCCCGCAAGAAGGGTGCACAATCACGTTCTCGGACTTGATAGGCGCAATGCAGTCGATCGCCGAGACGGCAGAGGGGGCCGGCGGCATCGTCGGCCACATCAAGGGCCTCGCGCGGCAAGGAAGCCAGTATGCCCACGCCTCGGTGACTTCCGCCGGCTTGGCACCGACCGTCGAGGGCGATTCGTCGCTTCCGTTCGGTCCCGGAGCGACGATCCAGCTCGTCGCCATCGTCCTGCTCATCGGCCAGGAAGACCTGCTCGCCATATGCAAGGGCGCGCTTGCCTGCTGAAGCGCGCGTAAAATGACCTGGAGGTGCCTCATGGGAAAACTGGACATCCGAAGAATCGCGTGGGCGTTCACCGTCGGCGGCGCATACGCCGTGGTCGGGCAATTGCTGCTCGTCGCCTATACCGCAGTCCTGGGGGCGGACTCGCCATTCCTCATGGCCGCAGTGCTGCTCTCGCTCGGGGTCGTCGCGTTCGTCCTCTACGTGCCCGGCATCCACCAGAAGATCGAGGAGAAGAGCGGGTACGGGTCGATGTTGCCCTTCAACGGGTTTGCCTGTGGAATTGCCGGTGCCTACGAGGGCGGCGGAATTGCAGCTGCGCTGGGTCTGGTCGCCTTCGTCATGGGCATCGGCTCGGTAGCGGTTATCCTCGTGGCCGTGGTAGCAAGCTTCGTATAAGGGGGTAAACGATGGTCTTCGTGATGGCTTTCATCGTGGGCGGCTTCATGTGCGCCCTGTTCGAGCTTATTTCCCAAGCGGTTAAAGTTACCCCATCGGTGCTTCTGACAATCGGTATAGCCACAGGTGCGCTATTTGGAGCGCTGGGGATAGCCGATGCCCTTACCGAACAAGCGGGTGCAGGCTACGGCATCATGGTCATCGGGTTCGGCGGAGCCGTGTTCGGCGCGGCAAACCAGGCCATGGCCGGGGAATGGCTGGCCGCCGGCATCCTCGCGGGGGTCGTGGCGGCGCTTACCGTTATCGGGCTTGCGTGCGGTGCGGCTCATGCGGCCGGCTCGAAGAGGGATTGAGCATAGTATCCGCTTAAGGAGCTGGACGGCTCGCAGGGCGCCGCGCGGACTGGACTTAGCGCAACAATAGGACACGTATAATGTGGCCGGGCGACCAGAACGAATCACGGTTGCGCGTAACCGGTCGCTGGAAAGGAGCGTTGCATGCCAAGGAAGAACATCGGGGCGAAGCCCTACATCATGCCGATGCCGGTGATGATGGTGTCGTCGTACGGCGAGGACGGGGAGCCCTGCTCGATGGTGGCCGTGTGGGGCGGCATCACCAATGAGAAGGAAATAACCATCACCGTGGCCGCGCAGCGCCACACGCTGAAGGGCATTCTCGCACGAGGGGCCTTCACCGTGAGCATGGCCGACGTCGAGAACGAGGCCGCCTGCGACTACCTCGGCATCACGACGGGCAACAAGGTGGCCGACAAGTTCGAGAAGTCCGGACTGCACGCCACGAGATCCGAGTTCGTGGACGCCCCGATCATCGACGAGCTCCCCTTTGCTGTCGAATGCCGCGTGAAGAGCTACGACGAGGAGACCTGGCGGCTCGTCGGCGAAATCGTGAACGTGAGCCTCGACGAGCGCATCCTGGGCGAGGACGGCAAGGTGTCCTTCGATAAGTTTCACCCGCTCGCGTTCGACTGGATGAACAAGATATACCTGTCCATTGGCGAGAAGGTCGGCGACGCCTACCGTGACGGCCTCGCGCTGAGGTAGGGCGCGAAGCGCTCGCGTCGTCGGCCTTCTTCCGCTTGGCCTCCGCGAGCATGGCCTCAAGCTGTTCGACGAGGTCCATCGTACGCTTGCGGGCGAAGTCGCCCTGGCCGCCGAAGCCGGCGTTGTTGATGAGGATGTCCGGGAGCCAGCCGTTTTCCTTGCAGATCCCGTATCTGGCCTACCCGTGGGCAGTAACCGCCAATCTGCTATCAAATCGCGCCAATAGCCATGCCTCTTGCACGGTATGCCTGTCATGCTATAATGTTATAACTAGTAATTACATAGGAGGTGACAGGTATGCTGGCAGAGACCACCGTGAGGCGCATAGGGAACTCGCAGGGCATCACCATCCCGAAGGAGATGTGCGACGCCGTCGGCTTCCCCGTGGGGAAGCGCGTCGTCCTGACGACCGAGGAGGGCGGCGTGCGCATTACGTCGGCCAAGGGCAGGACCATCCGCGACAGGATGGACGAGTGGGACGGCGTCAGGTACCAGTCGCCCGAGATCGACTGGGGCGAGCCGGCCGGAAACGAGCTCTGGTAGCCATGATCTACGAGCAAGGCGACATCGTCGAGGTGGACTTCAGCCCCACTGTCGGGCACGAGCCCGCGAAGAAGCGGCCCGCCCTGGTGGTGAGCAACCTCGACTTCAACGTGTCGAACTCCATGACGATCGTCTGCCCCATCACGTCTCGCGAGAAGGACTTCTTCCTCCACGAGCAGCTCCCCGAGGGATGCGGCGCCTCGGGATGCGTCGTGATGGAGCAGGTGCGCGCAATCGACCTCGACGCGAGGCCCACGAAACTCATCGGCAGGCTCGAGGGCGAGCAACTCGACGACATCCTGACGTGCCTGTCGTCGTTCTTCGCCCCGAGCCTGGAGCGGACTTACTAGCTTTACCTGATAGGAATGCAGCGTGGAACAGCCAC
>JAFRJC010000084.1 GCA_017432445.1 Eggerthellaceae bacterium
GTAAGAGCTTTCCAGCGAGTTGGGAGTTACGAAGAGCAGGAAGGCCGAGCAGTCCCTGACATGGGCCTCGAGCGTCTCGTCGTAGCTGTCGCCTATCGTCAGGCCCTCGTCGTACCAGATCCGCCAGCCCTCCTCGTACAGATCCTTAATGACCGGCAGGACCTCGTCCCTGTCCCTGTGCGAGTAGCTGATGAACACGAAGGGCCCCTCCTCGTCAGCCGAGAAGGGCGAAGCCAGCTTCTCGAAACCCTGGGGCAGAAGGCCGTTGAAGGCTTCGTACTGGTAGTCGAAGACGAAGGGGACGCTGTTTCTTTCGCAGTGGCGATGCACGTTCGACCCCTCGGGGCAGATGACCGTCACCGGAGAAGAGCCGAACGGGTTCCAGCCGATTTCCGTCACGCTTTCGGGGATGGCGATGGAGGCGAGGGCCTCGCAGCCCAGGAATGCCCACTCACCGATTTCCGTCACGCCGTTGGGAACGTCGACTGAGGTGAGGCTCTTGCAGCCATAGAACGCCCCATTCCCGATCCGCGTCACGCCGTCGGGGATGGCAACGGAAACGAGAGTCTCGCTGCCCCAGAACACCTGATTATCGATCTCTGTCACGCCCTCGGGGATGGCGACGTGCGCCTCGCCGCCGCGGTATTCCTTCAGAACCCCACCCTCGATCTCGAACGCTTCCGACATCTTCTTCAGCCTCCTATGCATCCATGCATTTCGATAGCGCAAACAGTCGCTGGATCGCCGGCGCTCATTATACGCTCCCTAAAACCGCGCCAAACCACGTTTCGCGTGCAGCCAGAGCCCGCATTTTGCACGCCGGGCCGATTTTGCGTGGTTTTGCTTGTTGTCTTTAAGGTGATGCTCTCAAGGTAGTGCAAGGCCGACAGGTACGGCCGAGCGTGCCGAGACCACCGTCACCGCTACCCCCACAAGGGAAAAACAGCTTGACATCTGCATGCTGCCAACCCGCTGCCATGCGGGAAAATGTTCTCAACTGCTCGTTTCCGCCACAGCCCGGGCGTTGCCTGCTTGCCGGCATGCGGAAAAACGTTCTGAACCCCTCGTTTCCGCCAAGGCGTCGCCGCTGCCCGCCCGCCGGCGCGCGGGAAAGCGTGCTAAACAGCTCGTTTCCGCCGCGGCGCCGTCGCCGTTTGCTTGCTGGTACGAGGAAAAGCGCGCTAAACCTTCCGATCCTGCCATGACGCCAGCGCTGATCGCCCGCCGGCGCGCGGGAAAGCGTGCTTAACCTTTCATTTCAGCCATTGCGGAAGCTTCGTGGCGGGAATCGGAAGTTTAGCGGGGCCGGATGGGCCGTTCGGGACGTTTAGCACGTAAAACGGCGTGCGAAACGGCGCGATTCCCGCGCTGAACGCTCGATTCCCGCCACGAGCTTCGGGGAGCTGGCGGTTTCTGGCGGTTTAGCACGGAAATCCGCTTGCCCGACTGCGGGAAAAGCGCGCTAAACTGCCTCGTCTGCGGCTTAACGGCTGTCAACGAAATCGGGTTAATCTCAAATTCAACGAAACCTGGGACTATCGAGTCCAGGTAAAGCCGCTTCGTTAGTGCTCGCGCTCGACTCCATCGACGAAACCTGAGCCTCTCGAATCCAGGGCAGGCCGCTTCGGAGGTGCGCTTCGAAATCTACTGCCTTACAATGGGCGTGAAACGTATGGCTCGTTAAAGGAGCCGCCCAGGGCTTGCAATTCACGGATTCGCACCTGAAAGGAGGCGCCGGATGTCTGGAACGTTCGTAATCGAGGGCGGGATTTTGAAGGAATACCGCGGCGACGAGGCGCAGGTCACCATTCCCGACGGCGTGACGGAAATCGGGAGGGATGCGTTCCTGGGTTGCGAAACCCTGGCTTCCATCGCCATCCCGGACAGCGTGACGCAGATCAAGGGTTGCGCATTCATGGGCTGCACGAGCCTCGCTTCAATCGACATCCCCAGCGGCGTCACGGAGATTGGGAGTTGGGCGTTCATGGGCTGCGAGGCTCTGACCTCCATCTCCATCCCCGGTAGCGTGACGCGGATTGGAGTGGGCGCGTTCGGCTTTCCTGCGACGGCCATCTGTCCTGAGGGCTCCTATGCGCACCGCCACTGCGAGGAGCTCCGCATCCCCTTCGTTTTCGACTACCAGTACGAAGCCTTCAACGGCCTGCTGCCCCAAAGCTTCGAGAAGCTGGCTTCGCCCTTCTCGGCTGACGAGGAGAGGCCCTTCGTGTTCATCAGCTACTCGCACAGGGATAGGGATGAGGTCCTGCCGGTCATCAAGGGGCTGTACGAGGAGGGCTGGCGGATCTGGTACGACGAGGGCCTGACGATAGGCGACAGCTACGACGAGACGCTCGAGGCCCATGTCAGGGACTGCTCGGCCTTCCTGCTCTTCGTAACTCCCAACTCGCTGGAAAGCTCTTAC
>JAFRJC010000011.1 GCA_017432445.1 Eggerthellaceae bacterium
CGCGAGGTGCTGTCTCGCGACGAGATGGAGCTCGACTGCCTGGGCGACGAGGGCCGCAAGATCGCGGTCTTCGCCATCATGTCCGACACGAGAAAGACCTACTCTTTCCTGCTCGCGATCATGATGTGGCAGACGATGAACCTCCTGTGCGACAAAGCGCTCGCCGAGCACGGCGGGAGCCTGCCCAGGCCCGTCACGTTCCTGTTCGACGAGTTCGCCAACATCGGAAAGATTCCCGACATCGAGTCCATGGCCGCGGTCGTCCGCAGCCGGAACATGTCGATCTCGGTCGTGCTGCAGTCGATAGCCCAGCTGAAGGCCAACTACAGCGAGGAGACGGCCCAGACCATCGTCGACTGCTGCGACACGACGCTGTTCCTCGGCGGCAAGTCGAACGAGACCAACCGGGAGATCTCGGAGATGGCCGGCAAGGAGACGGTCTCGATCCTCACGTTCAACGAGAGCCGCGGGACCATGAACTCGTCGACCCGCAACTGGAACGTCGTCGAACGCGACCTGATCCAGTCGGCTGAGGTCGGGAAGATGCCCCGCGACGAGGCGATCGTGCTCATAGCGGGCACCGACCCGCTGCGCGATAGGAAGTACGACATCGAGAGGCATCCGCGATGGAAGGAGGTGCACCCCGGGCATGACGGCGCCATCTGCGAGCCGTACGAGCCGGGAAAGAGCGAGGAGCAATGAGAAGGATGGGACGGCCACGCGAAGCGCCTAGAGGCCGTCGGGAGCTTCCACCCTCCCTCAGGCTGCCGTCCCAAGATGCAAAGGAGCGCCCCGTAGGGGCTCCGAAGACGATTCTACCAGCAAGGGCGGTGCTTCCACATCCAAACCCGCCCGAAGATGCAAAGGAGACAAGTGAAAACATGCTTGCAAACATCATCAGCCTCGTGTCGGGGTGCGTCACGTTCCTCGGCGGATTCCTCATCGTGTGGGGAGCTGTGTCCCTCGGCCTCGCGATCCGCGAGCAGCAGGGCGGCGCTCAGATAGCCAGCGCCATCTCGACCATAGCCGGCGGCGCCATCATCGTGGCGGCGGCGGTTTACTTCGGCATGCTCGACACGAGCTGGCTGCCGGCATAAGGGGGTGCCGGCATGCTCAGCGTATCAGTGCACAAGGACATCGGAGAGTACACCGAGAAGGTCGTGGGCAAGCTATCGGCCCGCACGCTCGCCTGCACGGTCGGCGGCCTCGGCGCTGCTGTTGGGGCGGCGGCCGTGACCTATTTCGGCCTCGGCATTCCTGTCGCCGACGCGACGCTTCCCGTGATGGCCTGCTCGATGCCGTTCTGGCTCGCGGGCTTCTGGAGGCCCAAGGGGCTAGTCGCCGAGAAGTTCATCCCGCTCTACCTGGGCCACATGATCGGGGACGGGAAGCTCGCTTACTCGACGGGATTCACCACCGAGGCGAGCGGCTTGCTGGAATCCCTGCCCGAGAAGCCCGACCGCAAATCCCGTAGGAAGGCGAAACGGAAGGGGGCGGAGCTGTATGAGCCGAGCAAAGCAGATTAGGCACGCCGACGGCGAGGAGAAGCGGCCTGCGAGGAGGCCCTCAAGGACGTCGCTCGACCGAAAGATCAGGGAGCAGGAGAAGGAGCTCTCCACCCTGAACGAGTCCCGCAGGCGCAAGCGCGCCGCGGCGAAGGACGTTTACAACGCCATCGGGTTCGACGCGATGTACAGGGACGGCATCTGCCAGGTCGAGGAGGGGCTGTTCAGCCAGACCATCGCCTTCGAGGACATCAGCTACCAGTCGGCGCGCGAGGAGAACCAGCAGGCCATCTTCTCCGCCTACTGCCAG
>JAFRJC010000012.1 GCA_017432445.1 Eggerthellaceae bacterium
GGGGGATGAGCGCTCTTCATGAGCGATCGCTACACCATGATCGATACTGTCAGAGCGATCGTGATTGCGCAGGTTATGAAGTTCTTGAGCGCGTCCATCGGTTGATACGGCGTGGGCTCGTCGTGCATGTTCGGCAGTTTCAGCACCCACGATCCCCAGAGCATCGCTGGGATGCCGATCCATCCGATCATGTCCCAAGCGCTCTCCGGATTCCACGTGAGCGCTATGCACACTGTGAACGCTCCGAACATGAACGCTGCCGAAGCGATCCCGCTTCGCCTGTTAGTGCCTTTGGGTGTTTGTCCGATTACTGCGAATCCGTACGCTCCCGATATGAGAAGCATGAAGATCAGTGTCAGTTGCCAGGCCAGTGCCATGATTCATCCTTTCGTCGTAGGTCATGGAGGCGCGACCGGGAGTCGAACCCGGCTGCGGAGCTTTGCAGGCCCCTACCTAACCGCTCGGTCATCACGCCATGCCACCAGAGGGAGAGGCACTGTCCCGACTCTTCAACGTCCGGCCGAACTCAAGTCAGCGCGCATGCCTCTGGTGGTGATACCGGTGCCAACCTAGGAAGCACCAGTTTCGTGGACCGTGACGGATTCGAACCGACAACCCTCTGTTTGCAAAACAGACGCTCTACCATTGGAGCTAACAGCCCGTGCACCGAGAAGGACTCGAACCTTCGATCAGCGGTATGTAAAGCCGCTGCTTTTGCCACTAAGCTACCGGTGCGTAGCGAGCCCGAGACTTGAACTCGGAACCACGATCGTATCAGAATCGCGCTCTAACCAAATTGAGCTAACTCGCCGTACCTCGCGCAGGATTCGAACCTGCGACCGCAGAGGGTAGAAGCCTCCGGCTCTGTCCGCTGAGCTAGCGAGGTGTGCCCCGCCTAGGGTTCGAACCTAGGACCCGCGTATTAAAAGTACGCTGCTCTGCCAACTGAGCTAGCGAGGCGTACGCCGTGGAGGAATCGAACCTCCGACATGCTGATTAAGAGTCAGCAGCTCTGCCAACTGAGCTAACGGCGCATGATATTGAGTTATGTGGTCGCTCGTGACGGAATCGAACCGCCGCACCCGGGACTTCACTCCGGTACTCTGCCAACTGAGCTAACGAGCGGAGCCACGGGACGGGTTCGAACCGCCGACCATCCGTTTACGAGACGGACGCTCTACCTCCTGAGCTACCGAGGCGAACGGTAGGGGAGAATCGAACTCCCGTGATCCGGGTGGAAGCCGGATGCTTTGCCACTAAGCTACTACCGCATGTGACGGAGGGCCAGGGAGTGTGCCCCTACTGTCCTCCGTAACCCCATCACACATCGTGAGGCACCTGTTGTCGAACTTCTCTGAGCGGTTCTTGACGGCCGGTACTACCGTTGCGCCCTAGGGAGGATTCGAACCTCCACGCACCAGCTTCGTAGGCTGTCGCTCTATCCGTTGAGCTACCAGGGCATATTATGTTGTGACGTACTCGCCCCCGGATTCGAACCGGGACTGATCGGTGTTTGAAGCCGATGCCTCTGCCGTTGGGCTAGACGAGCTTGCGTGCCCCCGCACGGACTCGAACCGCGAACTTCCTGAACCTAACTCAGACGCCTCTGCCAATTGGGCCACGGGGGCATATATGAAGTTGGAGAGCGTGACGGGACTCGAACCCGCAACATCCCGGACCACAACCGGGCGCACTGCCTTCGTGCTTCACGCTCAGTCGGGATGAGAGGACTCGAACCTCCGGTATCTTGCTCCCAAAGCAAGCGTCTTTGCCGCTAGACCACATCCCGTAGTGCGCTGTTGCTGCCAGGTCGCGCCTACCCTATGTCACGCTATCTCTGAGAACTTCGCGTGCGCATTGCGCCATGTACGGGGATCGAACCCGTTACCCTCCGCTGGACAGGCGGACGCTCTACCAGTGAGCTAACACGGCGTGTCGAGATTGAGCTTTATCCGGTCATATGACCTGCAAGGCTCTCGACTGGCCTACGTACTCCGTCCGGGACTCGAACCCGGTACCCGACATTGAAAGAGTCGGATCTTAACCCATAGACGAACGGAGCTTGCAAGGTTCGGGCCGTGAGTACCCCATTTCAGGGCCGAAGGCGGGTCATGTGCACCGACATCTAACGGACACCGAACCTAGCTGCTCACCGTGGATTCGAACCACGAACCTTCCGCTCCAGAGGCGGCCGTTCTGCCGTTGAACTAGCGAGCATTGTATGCAATTGTCAAGCTGCCCGAGGTGGATTCGAACCACCGACCAAGTGATTAACAATCACCTGCTCTGCCACTGAGCTACCGAGCATCGATATTCTGCTGCCTCGCTTGGGCTCGAACCAAGAACCTCTAAGTCCAAAGCTTAGCGTGCTGCCAACTTACACCACAAGGCATTTATTAATGAGTGCGTATGAGGCTCACGCACTCACGTCCGATGGCCGAACGTCGCTACCTTCTTTGTATGCCTCATGCAGCGGTACCGCGTACGGGATTCGAACCCGTGACCTTCAGATTGAGAATCTGACGAAACTACCAACTGTTCTAACGCGGCTTGCGAGGTCTCGGCGCTACCCAGCAGCAGGCACGCAATGTGACTGACGCCGAGACATCTCGTTGACGCCGTGGGACTCGAACCCACCATGCCGAAGGCCACGGCTTTACAGGCCGCGTGTAACACCCGTTACTGACGTCATTAGCGGAAGATAGAGGATTCGAACCCCCGCCGACAGAGCCGACGTCCCGGTTTTCGAGACCAGGTGACCCCCATTGGATCATATCTTCCATATTGACGGCACTTGCGGTCTTCGATGCCCTCATGGCCTGAATCCTACGTACCGTCAACACTTGGCGACTGCTTGCTTCGTTTGGGCCCGTTGATCGGCCCCGTGGAAAGCTGAGGAATCGAACCTCCACC
>JAFRJC010000013.1 GCA_017432445.1 Eggerthellaceae bacterium
CTCCTATCTTTAAGTCGTTGCATTTTTAAGCCTTTTATCGAATGCTTATGGATGCAATGCGGATTCTGGCGGGCAGGGTTGCCGACATGGCATGTGAGAGCCTTGCTTCTCGTAAAGGAGTCTGGCAACCTGCCCCATTCGGGCGAGGCCGCGGATAAGCTGGATGAAGGCGAGCAAGCCTCGTTCTTCGGATCTCTTCTAGGAGGTTGCGGTCCCGGGTGCGGAAGCAGGAGCCCGCCGACGAGCAGGAAGGGGGCCGCATGATCTACGCAGGTGTGGACATCGCCAAGGTGGACCACGTGATCGGCGCCGTCGACGAGACGGGGTCCGAGGCCGCGAAGCCCATGAAGTTCAAGAACACCGAGGCCGGCTTCGAGAGGTGCATAGCGTGGCTGGAGTCCGTCGCCGAGTCCGAGGACGAGGTCTTCGTCGGCATGGAGGCGACAGGCCATTACTGGAAGGCCTGCTTCGCCTACCTCATGGCCGCGGGATACCGCGTGTGCGTCGTCAACCCCATGCAGGTGCACGCGATGCGCAAGCTCAAGAGCCTGTCCGGCGTGAAGAACGACCGGATCGACTCGTGGCTCATAGCCGAGACGCTGCGCCAGGGCGACTACGACGAGACCCGCCTGGCGACCGACGAGGTGCAGGCGCTCAAGCAGCTCACGCGCTACCACCAGGGCCTCAAGCAGGAGCTCGCCACCGTTAAGACCCAGGCCATATGCGTGCTCGACGCGTACTTCCCCGAGTACGCGTCGCTCTTCTCCGACATGTTCGGCGCCGCGTCGCTCAAGGTGCTCGCGGAATGCCCCACGCCGTCCGAGGCCGCCCGCAAGCGCGCCCCGTCGATAGCGGGGCTGCTGTCGGAGGGATCGCGCGGCAGGCTCGGGGCCGAGAAGGCCGCCCAGGTCAAAGCCGCCGCAAGGTCGTCGGTCGGCATCAAGCTCGGCGAGGAGGCCGCGTCGTTCCAGATCAAGACGATGGTCTCGCAGGTCGAGTTCCTGAACGCCACGATCGCCAAGGTCGAGAAGGAGGTCGCCTCGCTCCTCGAGAAGGTCGAGCCCAACATCACCACCATCCCCGGCGTGTCGACCACCACCGGCGCCCAGATCGTCGCCGAGATCGGCGACGTGAGGAGGTTCAGGAACGCCGCCTCGATCGTCAAGTACGCGGGCCTGAACTCCGGCGTCGACGAGTCCGGCCAGTTCTCCGCCGAGGGAGTCCCGATAACCAAGCACGGCTCGCCCTACCTGCGGCGGTCGCTCTGGCTGGCCGCGAACCGGGCCAGGCAGTACGATCCCAAGCTCAAAGAGTACTACGACAAGCTGCGCCGCAAGGGAAAGCCCCACCGCGTCGCCGTCACGGCGGTCGCCAGGAAGCTCTGCCACGTCGTCTACGCCGTCATGCGCGACGGGGAGCCTTACGACCCGGCCAAGTAGCCCCGGCCGGCATATCCGCCTTTGCCGCCATCGCGTCCGCGATGCGGCTCATTGCGCCCAAAAGCATTCGATATTCGGCTTTCAAAGTGCGTAAATCGGATAAAACTGATTGTTGCTAAAACTTCCGATTACCCCTTGACATCAAATAGCTGGTCTCCTTTC
>JAFRJC010000085.1 GCA_017432445.1 Eggerthellaceae bacterium
ATTTCAGGGACTCGAGGCGTTGAGGCTCGATCCGCTCTGTGATGAGTCGGGGGCCAGTCTCCTGACTCATTGACCCCCGACTCATACCCAAAACGGATTGTTACCACGTAGCTCCGTTTTCGTAATTGAACAGGTACCCGCATTTGTTGCAGCCGTAGTGATATATATAGAGCCACGGATAGTTGGGATCCTTCTCTTTACCAAAGAGTTCGAGACTTGAGCTCCCGCATTTCGGGCAGGCAGGATCGCCGCAACCCCCAACTTCTTGGTCGCCGCCGGCAATGGCAGCGAGCGCTTCGTCGGGCAGCGGCACCTTGGCTTCCTTGGCCAGCGCCAGCAACTCCTCGACGCTGCTGCACGTGCGAACCTTCTCCTGCAGCTCGGGGGGCAAGTTCTTGATGTAGCTCTCGATGTCCACGGTCGTCCTCCTCTTGATGCGGGCGGCTGATTCGGGCTTTTCGCCCTTCGTCATATTATACGTAGACGGAGGCGCGGCGTTTCAGGGAATCGAACCGTTGGGACGTGGTGCCGTCCTTCAGTGAGTCAGGGGCCAGGGCACCAACTCATCGGCACTGACTCATTCTGTGAAACGTTTATCGGGAAACGGAACGGCTATGCAGATGATTACCGCCAGTGGCGGTATAATTATGGCGGTAATAAAGGAGAGCTCATGTCGTACGAACCGCCATTCAATCGCAACGCCCGCATCGATTCCCTGTGCATGGAAATTGCGGAACTCGTGGGGATGATTTCGCCGCAAGCCCCTCTTGCAAAAAGCCCTGTTCTGCACCGCGAGCTCAGAATAAAGACCATTCACTCTTCGCTCCTCATAGAAGGCAATGGGCTGGAACACGAAGCTGTCACCGCCATCCTGGACGGAAAGCGCGTTCTGGGTGACAGCCGCGACATATTGGAAGTGGAGAATGCCAAGCGCGCCTATGACCTGATTCCCGAATTGGATCCGCATTCCCTCGAGGATTTGCTTTTGGCGCACCGCACGATGATGAATGGGCTCGTTGCTGATGCCGGGCGTTTCCGCACGGGAAACGTGGGGGTGTTCGACGGCGATGAGCTGATCCACGCCGGCACGCCCGCGACGTATGTCCCCGAGGTGATGGCCGACATAGTTGGCTGGTTGAAGGCGACGGATATGCACCCGCTGCTCGCATCGTGCGTATTCCATTTCGAATTCGAGTTCTGCCATCCTTTCGCTGACGGCAATGGGAGGGTCGGACGGCTCTGGCACACGCTCTTGCTTTCGAGGTGGAGACCCGTGTTGGCATGGTTGCCCGTCGAAAGCACGATTCGCCAACGGCAGTCGGGCTATTATGCCGCCCTCGCGAAATCTGACGCCGTTGGATCAAGCGAAGCGTTTGTCGAGTTCATGCTGGAAACTATCCGGGATTCCCTCATCCCCTTCGCAAAGCCTCAAAGCACGCAGGAGTTGGCGAAGACGCAAACACTCGCATTCTTCAAAGAGAACCCGGCGGCGAACATATCTTCCCTGGCCGAATCGCTCGGCTGTTCCAAGAGAAGTGCCGAACGAATCGTGGCCAAGTTAAAGAAAGAGGGCACGCTTACCAGACTTGGTAGCACCCGGTCTGGATCCTGGATCGTTATCGAGGCTGATTAAGCATAAGAGTAGCTCGCAGGAGGCATGGGCCGGTTCACCGAAACCTGCGGCGCCATTTCGGGCGGCTGTGCCATCATCGGCTATGCGACGAGCGACGGCCATTTCTTCCACTTTCCTACCACCACGGTCGGCCGCTATCGGCGGCGATCATGGCCCTCTCGAATTCGTCTCTCGATTGCTCCACTTGCCTGAGCTTCTCTGCAATCTTGGGGTCGGAAGCTATCTCGGGTTCGGTTATCAAGCCTGCAACCGACGACACGCTCCAACCGAGCGAGGCGTTCAGGACGATGTCGCGCAGCGCCAGGTTCGCCTCGTGGGCGTTGGGCCCGCCCGCTTCGGCGATCTCCCCGATCTTGTGGGCGAAGCCCACCCTGTTGGCGTCGCCTATCCCTCCCCTGTCGCTCAAGGCAAGCCGCCGCAAGTCGGAGACGCTCTTGACATGGTCGATGTAGCGGATGCGGGGGCCAGGGAGCGGGCTGTACTCCCAATCGTCGAAATGCCACACCTCGCCCGAGAGGATGAGGTCGCAGTAGTGCCTGCTCTCGTCGATGCCGCATTCCACGCATACGCCGTCTAGGAAATCGTGCCACTCACCCCCGTACCCGCATGCCGTGCATCGGTAGTTGCATTTGCGGGACTTGACCCGCTTGAACGAGTGGGGCTCCTCCTGGGAGCGTTCGCCGCAAATCGTGCACGGATGATAATGGCCCGCATGGCCCCGAGGCTTGGCCGCTCCCCACTCGTGGCCCTCGTCGCGCCTGGCCCCGCAGCGCAGGCAGGTGCACCCGTTCCACTCGTGCGGATGCGACTTGTACGCCCCGCAGGCGGCACACACTATGACGCACTGGCCCGAGCTCGCGCTCCGCTCCGCGTCAATCTGATAGCTGTGCCCCTCGTCCCGGCGTTCACCGCAGCGCGCGCACACGCAGCCTTCCCACTTGTGCCCCGCTATCTTGCATGCCAGTCCCGTGTCGTCCTCCTATCCCGTGGTATAGAGGCCGCTGTCCGAAGCGATCATGGCGTTTTCGTACCTCCGATCCGCCTCTTCCATCCTCTCGATGGCCTCGACCACTTCGGGGTCGGAGGCGATCTCGGGATCGTTTATCCCCTTCGCAGCCAGCACTCTGCTATGGGGCGTGCCGTTCAGGGCTATCTCGCGCAGAGCCAAGTTGGCCTCTCGGGCGTCTGCGCCGCCCTTTTTGGCGATGGCGATGATCTTGTTGGCGCAGTCGACCTTGTAGCTGTCGTAGAGACCCTTCTTCTCGCCTGCCATTGCAATCCTCAGGAGCGCGGGGACGCTATTCACATGGGAGCCGTACTTCCTACTCGAACCGTCGACCGGGCTGTACTCATGTTCGCCGTAGTCCACCTGTCCCGACAGGATGAGCTCGCTGTAGTAGTCGCTCTCGTCGATGCCGCATGCCACGCACGTGCCGTCCCTGAACTCGTGCCAGGTCATCGTATAGCCGCACACCGTGCACCTGCGCCGGCAATCGGGCAGGTGCTTGAAGGAATGGCGCTCTGTTTCATTGCGCCCGCAGATGCGGCATTGGCGCCTATGCTCTTTAGCGCCGAAGTTCGCTACGGCCTTCTGCCAGTCGTGCCCTTCGTTACGCACCTCGCCGCAGCGGGCGCACTTGCAGCCGTTCCAGTCGTGGCCCTCGTCACGCGTCAAGCCGCAGAGCCTGCACCTGCAGCTGTCCCAGTCGTGTGTGCAGTGCTCCTGCCTGACTCGCTCCGTCTCCCAGTGACCGCAGACTGAGCACACGTAGAATCGCCCCGCGATAACGTGCCGAGAACTGAAAATCCAATCTTCGCGCTCGCGCGTGAAATGCCAGTCGTGTCCCTCGTTTCGCCGCTCGCCGCAGCGGGTGCACGTGCAGCCGTCACTGCCGTCCGGCAGCTTGTTCCACTTGTGGCCCGTTATCTTGCATGCCAGTCCCATAGCGCCCTCCTTGCCCGGGAATAACAGCTTGTCGAAAAAACCCATGACAACCCTCATCAATCGGGCATTTATGGTCTTTTCAATCGGTAATTATAAATCACGGTGAGAGGAGCCCATCCGGAAGAACAGGACGAAGAGTATACCGGTCTTCCTCAGCCTCTCCACCTCGTCCGAGTAAAATAACGTTAGTGGAGTATCCGTTGTCATGCGGCTGGCAGCGGCCTAGCGCTTAGCCAGAGAGATTCGACAATCTAAAAGAGAAGCTGATAGTGCAGTTATAATCGGAAAACCACATCGATATCAAACTCACTGCCTTTTGCGCCGATTCTCTCATACCGAGCCTCACGCCGAGAAGAACGCAGTTAGCACTTAACGAACACGAAGAGCCAGAGGAGACCGCATGGTCGTAACGGACGAGTACATAGAGCTGATGAATTGCAATAACTTGCCTGAGCGTTTCCGCGCGGGCGATTTCGGTCTCCTTGAAGAAGAGAGCGCAACGTTGCGGGAGTTCGTGGACAACTTCTAC
>JAFRJC010000086.1 GCA_017432445.1 Eggerthellaceae bacterium
ACGGCCGGTTTCACCGGCCTGCCACGAGTCAAGGGGCCATTGGGCCTGAACGAAGTGAAGGCCAGGGACTTGAGTCCCTGGCCGGCACCATCAGGGTTATACCCTTAGAGCAAACCACCCGCTATGCGGGTGGTCATGATTCGCGCTCCTTTTCGCGCAGTGCATCCTGATAGCCTTTGAGCGGATCGAAGGGGATGAAGATTTTCGCTCGTTGTGCGAGGGGCATACGCGGATGCGGAAGAGTTGGAGGATGCGCGTCGACCATGGGGTTTTGGTCGCTTGCCTTGATGCCAGCCGCGTCGTTGATGTTTGCTTCACTCGCCACTTTTGTGCCCTCCAATTAGACGGTTTCGGTCTTGTTGGGTTGCTTGCGGCATCAGATCTATGCCTTTGAGCAACGCGTTCTTCCCGAATTTGCGTTTAACGTCGAGTATAGCTTCTTGACGGGAGCGCTCTTCGGCGATGGCGTCTGCATCGTCGAAGAGCGTCAGCTGCTCTGTCTCTTCGGAGCTTATGCCGTTGAAGTTCAGCAAGATGTTATGTACGAGACGCGTCTCGTCGACGATTTCCTCGAACAGCTGGGTGATGGCATTGACGATGATGCTGCGCGAATTGGTGGGGGTGGAAAAGCGCGCCGTCCCGGTTGCGTCTGTTCGATAGTTATGTGGGTCGGCTGGATCGTACGCGCCGCCGCGGTGGACAGGCTCCTCTTTCTCGTAACGCAAGGAGAGCGTGGCCGATTCCGCGGTGCAGCGTTTTTCCACGAGATCGAGAGCTGAGGCGTCAGCCATCTCCTTTACGACCAGCAGCGCGTCGGCGTATGCGTAACCGCATCCGAGCACTTGCGCATTCGTGGCGGACTGGCTTTTCGGCTCGTAGGCTTTGATATCGGCGATTGTGAGCGGCTCGTAGCCCCATGCGTGATCGATCAGTATCTCGGCGTCGATGCCGAATTCGTCGTAGAGCCGATCGGCGTTGGGGTAGAGCGCGAGCTCGCCCATTGTGTGTATGCCGAGGGCGTGAAGGCGTCGTTCGGTGCCGCGCCCGATCCTCCAGAAGTCTGTCAGGGGCTCATGGTTCCACAGTTCGCTTTTGAAGGAATTCGCATCAAGCTCGCCGAAAAAATCTGGCGAATGCTTGGCCGTGATGTCGAGCGCGAGCTTGGCGAGGTAGAGATTGGGTCCGATACCGCAGGTTGCGGGAATGCCGGTCTCCTCAAGCACCTTTTTGCGGATACGCTCACCCAGTTCGCGCGCTGAGAGCCCATACAACGGCAAGTAGCCCGTCACATCCATGAATGCCTCGTCGACCGAGTATACATGGATGTCGTCTTTGCTGAAATAACGCAGGTAAATGCCGTAAATCTCAGCGGATTTCTCGATATAACGAGCCATGCGTGGCGGCGCCATAATGTATTCGAAACTTTTTGGAATTTCGAATACGCGGGCGCGTCCCGACACCCCGCGGGCTTTGAGCGCGGGCGAAACCGCCAGGCAGATCGTCTTGTCTGTACGCTCGGGGTCGGCCACGACAAGGGGAGTGGTCATCGGGTCGAGACCTCGGTCGACGCATTCGACCGAGGCGTAGAACGATTTCAGGTCTATGCATAAGTAGACGCGTTCCACAGCTCTCCCAGCAAATCTATCATTGCCTGCAATCCTACCATTGTGCTGTTCGTGCGCATGCGGCTTCCTGGAGAAAGCCTTTTTCACATCGGGCTGCGCTGCTGCCGTTTTTGATGAGGTAGCAGTTTTTTGTACGGTCAAGAATGATGTTAAAAAATTAGATATATGTTTGATTTTCGCAAAATCGAGCACTCAGCTGTTATAAATCCCGAATATTGTTTGAT
>JAFRJC010000087.1 GCA_017432445.1 Eggerthellaceae bacterium
TCGTGTGCGCGAGGCTATTGGCCTTCTGGGCCATGGCAATCACCTTCCCCTCGGGGCTTGGCGACCTGAACAATCACCATGCTAGAGGGGAAGGGTCTTTTTGGCAAAGCCTAAGTACCCACCACCCGCACAGCGGGTGGTTGCATGTGCCGCGCTACGCGCGGCACAGGGTTGAAGACCCTTGAAGCCGAGGAGGCACACGTCGAGCGCGCCTCCTTGGAAGAGGGCTTGTAGGCTACACCCTGGCTAGGAAAGCCGGGCCATTGAAGCCTCTACTCTATAAAAGAGCTTGTTTTATTGCAGCTTGACGGGAATCTCGACTTCCACTTCGGTTTTATAGAAACCGAAGTCCAGATAGTATGTTCCATCTCCATCGTATAAGAAGTAGAGATTGGCTTCTTGGCTGGCGCCAGGCCTCATGTCGCCAGCCATTCGAGCATCATCGTCAAAGTAAGTGAATATCATATCTAGCTCGGTTCCCTTAGAGCCAAACGCTTTGACGGCATACATGTTCAAACTGCTTGATTCACTGCCATTGTTGGTAACCTTTACGGGGACGTAAAGCACAGTCTCCCCGTTATGATCGGAAAACTGATTATTGATAGCTGTCGTTTGAAGCTCGCTTCCGAACTCGATGGATAAGTTTCCGAATTCTATCGTTGAGCCCAAAGTGGGTGCTGTAGACTTGGCTTCGCTTTTAGCTGCCGAAGCGATAATCTTATCGAAATCGGGGAAATAATCGTACTGCGTACCTCCGCTTTGGCACATGTGAAGAATGCCGACTGCCTGAGATTCGCTGTTGTAGAAAAAGACCACCTTCGATGTTGCGTTCACTCCTTTTGTCTTGAAATCAAAGATGCAGGTCGCTGCTGGCAATCCCGCAACACTTGCGTCCTCAACGGTTGGCTCACCTATTTCATCGGCGCTTTTGCCTACTCCCTCCACAAGGCTCTCTGCGAGCGATGCTTTGCTCTTTTCAAACTCCTCATTACTAGCAGCAACTCCGCTATATTCGCTTAGCTGAAGCATTGAAACAGCTGCGCCCTTCTCTGCGTAATAGGTATCCTTTTCATCTCGCTCGCCAAAATATGCGGGAATCTGAAAACCAACCCCGGCAACGCTAACAACCGAATTGGAGCTTTCATCGTATCCGTCTTTGCTTGGCTTCTCGCCGATTACCTCCGCAGACATGCTTTCCGTTTCGGAGGACTCCTGGGAAGTCGATTCCGAAAGTGCAGATTCGCTTGCTTGAGCCTCTGATGCAACTGTCGACGATTCCGACGCCGGCGATGAGCCGGAATCTGATGAAGAGCCAGAGCAGCCCACGCAAACTGCGCAAATCGTTAGAGCGGTCACGAGAAGCGTTACTGTCACTAGGTGACGTCGCGAATTCGTCATCATAATCAATCCCCCCATTCTTTCGACTGCCATGCTTCAACAGCGAGGGTAGCTCACATCAAGTTTGGATGCATTAGCTCGCAGCTAATGTTTTGCCATTCTGAGTTGGCAAAAACTTGAGCGCTCATTAGCTCGCAGCTGATGAAGCGGGAAATGATGTTCAATATCATTCGCTATACTATGAAAGACAGGCTACAGAGCAAAAGACGGCGAAGGAAGCGGCGCGTGAAAGAACCCCTGACAGACGAGCTGCTCGAAGAGCTGCGCGAGTCGCCCGATCCCGTGAAATTTGCCAACAAGAACAAGATCACCCACCGAAGCCTACCCGACTACCTGCAACAACTCCTCGACGAAAAAGGACTGAGCCGCCCGAAGGTCATTGCCGAAGCAGGGCTCAACGCTACGTACGGCTACGAGGTGTTCACGGGAAAGAAGCGCCCTTCGCGCGAGAAGGTGCTCCCCATTATCTTCGCGATGGGCTGTACGCTGCAGGAAGCGAACCGCATGCTCCAAGCCGCCGGGGTAAATGAGCTGTACGTGAAAGACCGCCGCGATGCCATCATCATCTTCTGCCTTGATCATGGCTACACGCTCATGAAGACCAACGAGGAGCTATTCAGGTTCGGCGAGAGCATAATCGGACAAGAAGCGTGACGTCTGACCGCCTGTGAAATCGCTAACTCCGAAGATGATTGATTGCTCCCTGGGTTGCCAATCGTTTTCAGATGGCCAATTCATCGTATAATGAATGCGACGGGCAGCTAGCAGGGCTTATTCCTTGAACTTGGGGTGTTCTTCTAGTCCGGCGATTTCGCCCGCCATATTTCTCGAAATAGCCTGGCAGAGGGCCTGCCTATCTGCCAGACTATCGTATAATGTATGCGGCGGGCAGCTAGCCAGGCTTACTTCTGCTCTTTAGCCTTCCACGCTATTTACACATAGCTTGGCGATTTCGCCCGCCGTTCCCCTTGATGAAAAAGCCGCCGAACCAGTCATTCAGCCCCACGGGACAGCCGATTTCCCGTGGGATAGCTTATGAGCAGTAGCGGATGTTCATGTTGGTTTTATCGGCGTATCGCCCGTTCACGCTCTATAAAACGACCTCATTAGCTTATCCGATGTCAACCCGTTTGCTAAGGGCCGCTGCGAGATAACCGACTGCTCACAAAGAAGCTGCTTGGCCCCGAGCTTGGCCATGACATCTGGTACCATGAACGCAGCGGGCAGCTAGATAGGCTTATTTCTATTTCAAGTGACCCATAATCACCTCTTTAGTCTGTCAATATCGCCCGCCGCCTCTTTCCATAAACGGGATGTCACGCCATGCTCCAATGAAGCACCGCGATGATCGGACCCTTTCGCTATAATGGAAGTGGCGGACAGCTAGCAGGACTTATTTCTTCATGTATCAAGAAGTACGTTAGCCCGGCGATATCGTCCGCCACTCTCTTTAAGCAAGGAGGGCCCTATGCTGCAGATCTTCGAAGACTACCTGTTCACACAAGGCTATTTCGTAGCCAGCCCCGAAGTGGAGAAGGAAAGGGCCTCGCTGCAAGTTGCAGCTGAACCGCAACCGCAATCCGAAGTCCAGACCCTCACTGTGCTTCTCGGCCTTGAGCACGCACTCGAAGCCCTTATCGCGCTGAAGCATTTCGCAATGATACACATAACAGTGCACCCCGAACTCGCAAGCATCGACATGCTCGACGTCGCCAAGCGCAACCTCGGCTTCAACGTACCGCTTCCGTTTTATCGGGGGTTTCCTCAGTCGGTGCGCGAGCTGAGCCCGTTCGAGCTTTATCTTGACCAGGTTTTTCACTACTTCCATACGTACGGGCTAGGTGACTTCTCGAAGCCGGGCCATTCGGTGTTCGAGGAATATTACGGACGGGAGCCCTTCGCCGAGAATGTCGAGCCCAAAGAGTTCGCCATCGTCACGTCCGACGAGGCCCAAAAGTTGCTCGCACGCATGGCAGAAGGCTTCATCGCGAGCAGCCGCCCGCTCAACGACACTAACTACAAGCTGCTCAAGGCATACCTCGAAGAGCACAGCGACTTTCCCGCGCAAACCTGCGCATGCAAAGATACCGCCGCAAGGCTTATCATCGACACACGCGACCCTGAGCTTTCGCGCCTCATGAAGCTTTCAGATGTGATTCGGCTGGTTGAATGGCTAATCGAGCTGGACTACGATACCGAAAAAGTTGCCATCAACAAGCTGAACCTGAAGAATCGCGACCGCAAGCTCATCACCAAAGTCCTCGATAACCTGTTCGAGAGCGGCTACGTCGATACAAAGACCTGCCTTGAGAAGAAGCGCGCCTGGAACGGCCTGCTGCACCACCTGCACTACGAGCCCAAGTGCGCCAAGTCCGAAGAGTTCTGCCACGCAATCCGCACCAAAGACCAGCGCTCCGTCTATTCAGCGATGGAAAAGTGCCTGGCTGTAGGTGATGTTCGCGGCGCGGTCGATGTGCTGCACAAGGAAAAGGGCGCCGGCGCCGTGCTGCGGCACCTCGACTACTTGTTGAGCTCCTGCAAAACCGACGAAGATGTCAGGTGCGTACTGAATGCATGCGAAACGACCAACAAGATCATCCTCGTTCAGCTCCTGTTGAAATACGGTGCATACCGATACGCGCCGAATAACGATGCGCTGCGGACGTTTCTATTCGTGCGCTTCGGTAAGCTGCGCGTCCATCGCGAGACCAACGAAGAGCACGCGAGACGCAAGATCAACCTGCCAAGCGAAATCGGCGATCGAATGGCATCATGGCTCCTCGAGCAACTCAAGAATGTCTGCCGGGGCACGCTCGGCAAGGTCTACGTGGACGAATCGATGCGCAACATCGCTCTCCCCTTGCAGGAGAGCGCCTCGATGGGCGGTTTCGGCACGTTGCCGCGCGGAACGCGTATCCCCATCCCGGAAGGCAAGGTAATTCGCGCGTTCACATACTGGGAGAAGGTCGACGACATCGACCTGTCATGCCTCGCGCTTTCTGATGACTATAACATCCCGATGGAGCTCTCTTGGCGAACTGCGTTCGGCAACCAAGACGAGGCCTTCGCGTTCTCAGGCGACGAGACGAGCGGATACGAAGGCGGATCGGAGTATGTCGACATCAACATCCCCGATTTCTTGAAAAAGTACGGCACGGAATGGCATTATGTCGTGTTCTGCGACAACATATATAGCGATGTGACGTTCGACAGCAACGGCGACCCGGTTTCCAGCTCCTTCGACAAATGCGTCTGTCGTGCCGGCTACATGTTGCGCGACGCCCTCGATTCGGGCGAGGTATTCGAGCCTGCCACTGTGCAGACCTCGTTCGTCGTCAACTGCGCCAGCCGCGCTGCCTACTTATTCGCCATCGACCTGCACGATCCAGCTTTAATCTGGCTTAACCTGGGCGAAAACAGCTGGCGCAACATCGCCGGCGAAGGCGATGTAACGTTTTTGAAGGGTTACTTCCACACGATCGATCTCATAAATCTCTACGATTTCGCGAAGATGTTGGCAACCGAGGTAGTTGACGACCCCGCCGAAGCCGACGTCGTGTTCTCGGATGAGTTTCCCGCCGCAATCGGCCCCGACGAGACGCCTGAACCAGGTGCCTGGCAGGGTCTGCGCGAAGGCCAGGAACTCATTCGCAGCTGCGACACCGCCCGCCTTCTCGAGCTGCTCAACTAGAGCACGCCCTGTCGTAAAAAGGAAGCTGCCTCTTTCGCGATAAGCTGCGTTACGCGGTGGGATACGGAGCCCGGCCAGCCTTGCGGGCGGCTTCGAGGTTGGCGAGCGCAAGCTCGCGTACCTCTTCGGGACATGCCGCAGGCGCGCCGGCCTTGGTCTTGCCCAGAATATTCGTATACGAGCCGTCAGCCCAGAAGATGTTGCGTCCGAGCGAAGCCGTGATGAATGCGTAAATGGGGCTGAGCAGATTCACGAATGCGAACGGGAAGTACATGAACGGGTTGAGTCCCAGCACGCCCATCTGGTAGGCTCCGCAAGCTGTCCAAGGGAATAGCGGCGACCACATGGTGCCCGCGTCTTCGAGCGTGCGCGACAGCATGTTGCGTGCAAGGCCCATCTCGTCGTACTTGTCAGCGTAAAGGGGCGCCGGTATTCCGATGCCCAGGAACTGGTCGCACATCACCGCATCACAGAAGATCGAAGTGAGCAGCGTGCAGCCGGTGAGCGTGCCCACTTTGTGCAGCGTTCTCTTCAACCCTGCGAACAGCCGCTCCACCGTCCCGCAGCGCTCGAGGGCGCCGCCAAACGACACCGCCAGGATGACCAGGCTAATCGTCCATAGCTGGTTGTCCAAACCGCCCTTTGCCAACGCCGCGTCCACGAACTCGTTTCCCGTGACGATACTGGGACCATAGTGCAGGATGCTGAACATGTCGGCCATGTTGTAGGGCACTTGGAAGATCAAAGCGAAAGCCACGCCCACGAGAATGCTGGCCGTCACGCCAACGAGGCCCGGCACGCGCAGTATGCACACTGCAACGATGACCAAGACCGGCAGCAAGACAACCGGGTTAACGTTGAACGTGCCAGCAATCGCATCCTGGATACCTTGCGCAACCGAAGGGTCGTAGCCATCAGAAGCCGTGCTCAGCCCAAAGAACGTGTAGAGCACGAGCGCGATGAGAAAGACCGGACCTGTGGTGGAGAACATGGCACGCACGTGGTCGAACAACCCCGTACCGGAAACGGCAGCAGCCAAGTTGGTCGTATCGGACAACGGCGAAAACTTGTCGCCGACATAAGCGCCCGAGATAACCATGCCCGCGGTGAGCGCTGGATTCACGCCCAAACCCGCACCGATGGTCATGAAGGCGATGCCGACGGTGGCCGTTGCCGTCCACGACGAACCGCATGCCCAGCCAACGACCGCGCAGATGACGCACCCAATCGGCAAGAACGTCTGCGGCGTCAACAGCATGAGACCGTAATAGATCAGCGCAGGAATAGTGCCGCTGATCATAAACGAGCTGATGAGCAAACCGACGAGCAGTAAGATGAGGATGGCCTCCATGGAAACCAAGAGCCTGCTCACAATACCTTCCATCATGTACTTGAACGAACGGCCGTAGGCTATGCCAACAGCACACGCGATGATGGTGGAGCACAGGAGAGGCATATGGGCCGCGTCGTAGATTTCGCTGTCAGCCACAAAGCCGAAGACGTAGAGCATCAAGGCCACCATCGCCAAGATGGGAACGAGCGCCCAGAAAAGGCTCGGCAGGCGTACCTTGGACTCATCGCCTTGAGCTTCCTGGGGGGCTTCTTCGGCCTTGCCGCCCTCGATCGGCTCCTCGTCCTGAGATGTGCCTGTTACCTGCGCCTCCTCGTTTGAAGCTCGGTCATCTATCGCATCTACGGCCAATGGCTCCTCGCGAGACTCGATCTCTGCGTTGCTCATCTTTGTCTCCGCTTCTCTACGGTGATAGCGTAAATGTTGAATGCTTTACTACTATATAGTATTAAATCGTTTCGAGACAGATACACTGCGTCTGAACTTCGATTGCGATGGGCAACCTGAGGACGATTGATCACCCTCGGAGCGCCAATCATCTTCGCTCTGATAGAACAGAAGCGGCCAAAAGAGGGATGCCTCTTTTGGCCGCACTTGATTTCACAAACTGCCAGGCGTTTACGCGATTTCGAACAACGACGCGAAACCGGACATCTCCAGCACATCCATGACGTCTTCCGAGGCGTCTTCGATCTTGAATACGCCCTCGCGCTTGGCCATGAGCTTGTAGGCAGCGAGCAGTATCCGCAGGCCAGCACTGGAAATGAACTCAAGATCGCCCAAATCGACCGTGATCTCGGTGACGCCCTTGAGCACTTCACTCATGCCATCCTCGAGCATGGGCGCAGACTGCGCGTCCAACCTTCCGGCAACTTTCACAAAGAGGCGATCACCATCTCGAGTTATCTCGTATTCCATGCCGTCTGCCTTCGCTCGCTCTAATCTTGGAACAACCCGGTACCGGGTTCGGTCCATTGATGGTTGAACTTCACAACGGGAACGTCGGGTATCTTCACTGCTATCTGATATTCGTCTTCGTACACGATTTCGCCAGGCGAGTTCGTGTAAACCACGTAGAACGGATGGTTGTACCGCTCGAGAAGCCACATAGCTGGCGTAATCATCTTCATCATGAGCTCGGTGTTCTCGGTCTTGAAGAAGCAGGCGACGGGTTCGTGGTTCATGCACGGTTCAGGGAACGGCAGCTCTTCGGCAAACCAGGAATCTATCTCCTTGAAGAGCTCGACGTCCTCTTCTTCCATTGCGTCTTCCTGGATCATCTTCCAGCACATGCTGAAAATCCCAGCAGCATACTTGGTCGTCTCCGAGACCTCCCTGCCCTGTATGCGCACGTACTTGAACTCAACGACCGTCGAATCCCCCTCATGAAAATGACGCGGGGACAAGCCCCGCGCCATGCTTTTGGTTATCTCTTCACCAGGAAACTGCTATCCACATAGCCTTCCTTGCCCAACTTGGGCGCGTAGACCCACCAGTACTTGCCACGCTTCTCCTTCAACGCCACGACATCACCGGTGTTCAGCTGCCCGATTATGTTGTCGTCGTCAAAAGCGGGAGCAGTGCGCAGAGCCAGGTAGCCCTTCTGAACCTTGACCTCGTAGTCACCGTAATTCGGTGCCTCGGTAGTGAGGAAGTTCATGTCGACATAGCCCTCGCGACCGTATTTTGGTGAGTAGACCCACCAATACTTGTCGTTGGTCTTGTCAAGAACCGAGACGATGTCGCCGGTGTAGAGCTGGCCGATTTCGTTCTCCCGCACGAAGTCGGGTGCCGTACGCAGGGCAAGGTAGCCCTTGTCGACCTTCACCCAGTAATCACCATACGCCGAAGTTGAAGACGGCGCCTCGTGCTCAGGCGAGGGCTTGAGGAAGTCCTTGTTGACGTAGCCTTCTTTGCCATACTTGGGAGCATAGACCCACCAGTATTGGCCGGCGCCCTTTTCCCTCACGACGACCTTGTCGCCAGTGTACAAGCTGCCGATTTCATTTTCCGCTTGCATTTCGGGCGCCGTGCGCAGGGCGAGATACCCCTTTTCAACCGAAACGGTGTAGTCCTCGTCAGCCGCGAAGGCTACGGCGGGGAGCAGGAGGAGGAACAGGAGCGCGACCACACCTCCCGCAATCAGTTTTCGCATGCCGCTGGTTAAAGTTGCTTGACCCATGTTTGCTTCCTTTCTCTTACGAATATGGGTACAAACCTGACAGGGAGGCATCCCCGCGTTAGGTTTTATTTCTTGACTAGGAAGTTGCTGTTCACGTAGCCTTCCCTACCATACTTGGGAGAGTACACCCACCAGTAGGTACCGCCCTTCTCCTTCACCGTCACGGTGTCACCTGTGTAGAGCTTGCCAACTTCATTAGCGTATTCGAAGGCGGGTGCCGTACGCAGGGCCAGGTAGCTCGTCGCAACCTTTACGCTGTAATCGCCGTAGTCAGGAGACGGGTTGGATCCGTTCGTGAGGTAGTTGCTGTTCACATAGCCCTCGCGCCCGTACTTAGACGAGTAGACCCACCAGTACGTACCGCCCTTCTCCTTCACCGTCACGGTGTCCCCCGTGTAGAGCTGGCCTATCTCGTTGCTGTAATCGTAGGCAGGTGCTGTACGTAAGGCGAGATAACCCGTGGCCACTTTCACCTTGTAGGTGCCGTAGTCGGGAGACGGGTTGGATCCGTTCGTGAGGTAGTTGCTGTTCACATAGCCTTCCCTGTCGTACTTAGACGAGTAGACCCACCAGTACGTGCCGCCCTTGTTGATTACCGACACCTTCTCGCCAGTATAGAGCTGACCTATCTCGTTGCTGTAATCGTAGGCAGGCGCAGTGCGCAAGGCGAGGTAACCCGTGTCGACTTTCACGGTATACGTCGAGCCTATAGGTGCCGCAAGGGCAATGGAAGGAATCAGCATGAGAATGAAGAGCAGAACCGTCGCTCCCATGGCGAGTTTCCGCGTGCCGCTGAAAACCATTTGCTGTTTCATTTTCACATCCTTTCTCTCGGGGCCATAAGACCTCTACTCGCAAAGCCGGGAGATCGGAGTACATATTCACGTTGTCGATTGATTTCCCCTTAGTGCTTATTGTACGCGCTTCCGACAGATTTCGTCCTAGAAAAGCTTTTGATGCCACAACGTAAGAATACCGTGTTGCTTTACTATGGATACATGACCTACAGATGCGACGCGAGCGAGGCGATACCCATGAAGTACCGGAAGTTCGGCGATTGCTACTACCTCAGGCTGGACAGGGACGATGAGCTCATGTCGGCGATTCTGGATATGTGCAGCCGAGAAGGCGTACATGCTGCCACATTCAGCGGCATCGGAGGTTGTGGCGACGCAGAAATCCAGGTATTCTACCCCGAACGCGGCGCGTTCGAGACCGAGCGCGTCGAGGGTCTGCTTGAATTGGTGAACGTGACGGGCAACGTCATCTCGGACGATAGCGGTCAGCTCCACTCTCATGCGCATGCGCAGTTCGCATACCGCGACGAGGCAGGCGAACAGCGAATCGCCGCCGGTCACCTGAAGGCGACGACGGTCCGCTATACCGCCGAAATCGAGCTGCGCCCCGTTATCGGCGGCACCATCGGCGCCGTGCTCGACGCCGAAACCGGAACGTACTTCTGGAACCTCTAGAAAAGCACCTGAAAGCGGCAATCGAAATCAGACATGAGATGAGCCGCTAACCACGGAAAGGAACAGATATGGGCGGACAGACGAACATCATCGTGCGCATGATTATTTGCGCCTTCATGGCGGTCGGCGCGTGGAATGCGGGCATATTCCTCTCGAGGACGTTCATCCAGCACATTCCGTACGAGTTCAATTTCATACTGGGTTTCGTTATTCCCGCACTCTTGGGCTGTGCCATCGGCTTCTTCTGGAAATCGAAGTAAAGGGCTGGAAGCAGAAAAAGCCTGGAAACACGCCTCCGAAAGGCTCGCTCGTTCGGTTTTTACAACTATCGCTGCTCCGAATCGAGTGGCTCCGCGACTGGCTCCATCGACTCTGCCGATGCTTCTGCGATCGTCTCTGCCTCTATCGAAACCTCTTGCCGCTCGGAAGACAGGGGTTCGGCGGCTGCTTCGACTGGCTCCACTTCTACGACTGTTGGCCTTGAGTTATCAGCTTGGGGCGCCTGCTGCCCAGCTTGCCGAGCCTTGAGGAGCATAAAAGCGTCAATGGCCAGAAAGAGGGCGCCGACCGCGACGAGGGGAAGGTTGATGCCCGAACCGCCCCCGGAGAACTGGCCGCTCAAGCCCGCTGCAATCATGACAACGCTTAGAACGATTCCGTATATATACATGCCCATGTTGGCCCGACGCCTTTCTTCCAGAGGGCAAGCAGCCCAATTGTTGTCGTTTAGATTAGCATTATAGAGCATGAATTCGCTGCAGGTCGCCCCTATGGCATGTGGCCAAAAGGGATACCCCCTTTTGGCCACATTCTCAGCCGCTTAAGATTGTTCGAACGTCGACTTCCGTCCTAACCGGTGAAGACCACCTGGCCGTCAACCTCCGTCGAAAGCGCTTTCAGCGCCTTCTCTACGATGGAGCGGCGAAGGCGCTCTTCCTCTTCATGCGACGCCGCCGGATCGCCGAGCGGATGAGGAATGGCAATCGCAGGAACGATGCGATTCGCGCCAACGGTGAGCGAGATTGGCGTGACCGTGCAGATGTGAACCACTGGAAGGCCCGTTCGTTCGATTTCCTTGACCATCGTTGCCCCGCAACGAGTGCACGTGCCTCAAGTGGAGGTGAGGATGACGGCGTCTACCCCATCGCCGACAAGTCGCTTGCCGATTTCAGCGCCAAAAGCCTTGGCAGATGCCACGGCTGTGCCGTTTCCGACTGTCGTGTAGAACTTGTTGTGCAGCTTGCCGATGACGCCTTCGCGCTCCATTTGGCGCAACACGTCAACGGGAAGGACGCGGTCGGCATCCTGGTTGGCATAAGTCGGATCGTATCCACCGTGAGCCGTCTCGTAGCCTTCACTTGTGAGCTCGTCAACGCCCGTGATGTCATACTCGCCAAAGTGCGAGGCACTCGAGCTCTCGATGAAATCGGGGTTTCCCTTCGGGACGATGCCGCCCGATGTCACAAGCGCAATCGTCGCTTTCGAGACGTCCTTCACAGCTGGCTGCGGATCGACACGGTCGAAATCGGGCATGGGATATTCGGTAGTGAAGGGCTTTCCCGAGAGTTTCGCGAGGAGCATGTCAACCGCACGCTTGGAGCCGCGCTGCTTCTCGAAGAAGTTGACGCGCACGCCTTGCGAGATGTAGCCCTCCTCGCACGATGCACCGATCGCATCGCCGCGACCGAGCTTGAGCGCGAGCGGTGCCATGAGCTTGACAGCAGCGCGCATGCCGGCGGCGCTGTTCTTGGTTGAGACGATGAGCACCTTGTCCTTGTACAGGTCGACTCCGGGATTCTCGACGTACATGCCGGTCAGGGCCGGGATGCCCAGGCGTTCCTGCACGCCTGCGGCTACGGCGCCGCAGGCTACGCCATAACGGCCCGCATTGAATGCTGGGCCAGCGATGACCAGGTCGGGATGAATTCTGTCGACGAACTCGATGATGGCGTCGAGCGTCTCGTCATGACGTTCGTTGAAATAGCTGTCGCCGCACACGATCGTGCCCACGATTTCGGCCTCATCACCAAAAAGCTGCATGAACGCGAGGCCCGGGCCCTTGACCTCGCCCTCGAAAAACTCGACAGGATGATCTGCTTGCTCCTCGCCGCCGATCTGCGCGAAGAACTGGTTTATGTAGTGCAGCACCGTTATCTTTTTCATGGCATGCCTCCTAGCGGGCGCTCAGCTTGTTGAAGCCGGTTTCGTTGGTCGCACCGGTGATGACCTGTAGCTCCACCACGAGCGAGCCGTCCTCTTGCAACGTGTCGACGCTTGCGCCGGCGATCTTGTTGACGTAGTCGAGCGTGCCGATAACCTTATCCATCTTGGGCAGCGTGATAACTTGGTTGGCGTTTCCGCCTGTGACCACGGCATCAGCCGCAACGTCAGCGTCGGCGAGCGACTGCGACTTGCCATCGCGACCTGCGTACTCATCGGTGATGATGACTGTTTTCACGCCTTCGGCCTCAATCTTCTTGCAGTTCATAATCAGGTCGGTATCGGGATTTCCGAAGCCTTCCTGCGAAATGATCACGCCGTCGAGGCCGAGCATGCGGCATAGCTTGGCCGTCTGGTTCGACGAGCGCTCCTTATCGGCAAGGTAGACGTTTTCGTTCGTGATGATGTGCGCCACAAAGTTGAGCGTCTTGCCATGCTCAGCATAGAGGTCCGCAATCACGCTGTTGTTCTGATGGATGTAAGTGGGGTTCTTATCGCAGGCCGAAACGCAGTTTCCCGAAACGATAGCGCCGTCCATGGACTCGGTGGGGTACAGAATCGTCGGTAGAATCTGCTTGGCATCGACGCCGTAGACATACGTGTCATGAAGCAAGCCCTGGCTTTGCAGCATCTGCACATAGCCGACGCGCGGCAGATCGAAGAACAGATGCAGGTCCTCGACGAAATTCAGCGTTTCGTATTCGATCTCCTCGTCGGGCTCGACATCACGGCCCAACTCACCAATCGCTGCCGCGACGCGGAACCCGGCCATGCGTACCGCGCGCTCGTATTCGTGAGCTTCGATGCCGTCTTTCGGAGTGCAGACCATCACGAGATTGAGCGTCTGGGAGAACGGCGTGTAGGCGGCACCAGGGCCTGACATGTCGATGATGCCCTCTTGGAAGCCCACGATGGGGCCGGCGGTCACGAGCGCCATGCCTGAAAGCGCATGCGTCCGACCAGACCCCACCGTTTCGACGCCAGCCACCATGCCAGGAAAAATCCCACCGGGACCTTCAACCTTGACGCGCGGCTCGATGACGTCCTTGACCGGCGTGATGCGCACCGATTCACCCGGTTTGGCGATATCGAAGCTTACCGAAGAGATCTTGTCATCGCTGAGCACAAGTTGTTCGTATTGGGCTGGATTGACGTGAAGCACGCCGCTTTCCAGCCTCGTCTCATCCGAAAACACGATGTCTTGGATGAAGATTTTCCCAAGCGTTAGTTTCATCTGCCTTCCCTTTCAGAATCGATTGCCACCACTATGAAACCAGGGCGGAATCCATGGCTCCGCTTATGAGCGATACGTCCACGAGCTGCAGATCCCGAAGGGTCTGTTCCGTGTACGAGCCGCTCTTATCGCTAAATTTTCCACATGCGTCAATCGCGCTCGATATGAGCCTCGCTGAGGCCAAATCCATGTTTTGCAAGGCGTCGGAAGATATGAGCATCGACTTGTAAGGCGTCTCTCCCGGCTTCACGCTCCCCGATAGCGGATGCGTAAGCAAACGATGGCCTTGGGCGATGTAGCATGCTGCTTCCTCGAAGATGCCCTGGATGCTTCCGGGCTTGTAAACCACATCGGCTCCCGCAGCAGCCTTTTCGCAAACCATCGGGTTGTTCGTCAACACGAAGTACTTCACGCAACCCCCTCTCTGCCCCTTGCTCGGTCCTGTTAACAAAAAAGACGCCGGCCCATATAGGGCATCGGCGTCCTCCTGTTTTCCCGCTATGCAGCGCATGCGCTCGCAGCTCATCTTGCGTCTTGCGCCGCATGTCCATAAAACTGAAGGGATGCAACACGGCCTTTCGACCCTGCGGCATCCCTTCTGTCTTACGAGAATCCAGAATCCGATTGGTTCCCAGTCCTTTTGCTTGAAAGTTTCACATCCTAGCTGCCACGCTCGAATGCTTGCCTCTTCAGCGGCCGCTTACGGCTCTCTCCTGAGAACGTCGCTTCGTTTGGTCATCAAAATATCAAATGGACATGATTCACGTCAATAGGCTTCGCAGCTTGAAGCAGGGTTTTAGTGACAAGGCGTTACGAGTCGCAGTTCGGTCAGCCGCAACCCCTCAACGCGACTTCGCGGGCTGCGAGGTGCGTAGGGGGCGGCGGGAGCGAGGACTGTCTGAGCCGCCAAAGGCGGCGAGTTCCGCAGCTGCCGTCCCCGAAGCGACGAGCGGTTAGCCCGCGTCGGAGCGGCGAGGGGTTGCGGCTGGCCCTTTACGCGATCGCAATACAACCTGCATCACGCAATGCAACGACTGCCAAACCGAGGTTTTCCTCATTGACCAGGATGTAATCGGTGTCGTAGGTCGAGATGGCGAAGAGGGGCACATGCACGTTTGCAAGCGTCAGAGAGAGCCTGGCCAGGATGCCGACGAGGGCGAAATCAAGGGGACCTTGCACCTTGAGCGCCCGCAACCCATCTTCGCGAGCAAGCGCGCCCTCGGGTACCTTGCTGGTCTCGCAAACGACGGAAAGCTCGTCCTCGGTGCGCGTAACGCAGCAAAACCCATCGTCCAGCAAGCTTTCAGGCAGCTTTTCTAACTTGCAAACGCTCAGAGCGCAATCGAGGACGACGAGCCGAAGCTGCATATGTATAGCTTCTGATGGGAGGTCGCACCAGCTGCGCTTCACCCGTTCGGTTTTCCCATCTGCGGATCGAAGGGACTCATCTGATATGCCCTTGAGTTCCTCGACAATATCTCGCAAGCAAAATACCTCGTCGCTTTCTACCATGAACACCCCTCGAAAAACGTTTAAGCCTGACAATGAAACAGATCCCATGTCAGGCTTATCTCTACGAAGCTTAGTTGCCAGAAGCATAGCCTTCGACGACGGAGAGCGTCTCTTCCAGCGTCTTAATGCAGAACTGGAGCCTGCTTTGCAGGTTATCGACATACTTCGCATCGATTTGCAGGCCGTCAACATCCCTGACGTCGATATGGAGCTGGTCTCCGCACGTCCGACGAAGGGTGTGCAGACGTCCGATCAGGTCATCGTCGAGCGCGCCCTTGCAGGCATCGATGTCGGATTCGAAATGGCGCTTGTACCGACCGATGCCCAAAGTGTGAGAGATAACGCACTTCACAACTTGTTCAGCACCCTTGCGAATCTCAAGCGAAGCATGCTCGTAATCCGTTGCAGAAATAAACCCTTCGGCTTTCGCCAGCCTGTCCCTGATCTCTTGCGCGTTGGTGGCATAGTAGGCAGCATCGAGCCCGGTGACATCACGGCCGTCCGCATTCCAGCCCGCACGGTCGTAGCCTTTTCGATTGCGGCCGTCCGCGTCGAATCCTTCTAAGTCGTAACCCTCTTTGTCTCTGCCGTCGCGGTCAAACCCATTTCGGTTGAGCCCGTCTCTGCCGAAGCCTTCTTTGTCGAAGCCCTCTTTGTTGTATCCATCCCTATCGAAGCCATCTTTGTCGAATCCAAGGCTGTCATAACCCTCTTCATCGTACTGATAGACATCGCTTTGGTCCGTCATCTTTTTGATGCAGGCTCCAATTACTCCGCCGACAAGCACCGCTCCAATTATTGGCAATGGTAGAGGCATCTCGTTCTCCTTTCTTTACAGGCAGACGCGAACGCCGTCCGCTCCGCCCGACTTCGGCCTTGGCCGCGTTTGCGCTCCTCGTGACGCCTTTGCGACTGCCGCATGGCATATTGTAAAACCCTTTCCGATTGCTGTGTAAAACGGTAGGTTTACGGAAGCATTGCAGGATTTTGACTCATGAACGCAGGCGTCTGCAAACTCTGGGTGATCACCGCCCCAAGGGCAACTGGTCGTCCGCGAGGTAAATCGATTTAGCGGTCGCCGACGGAAACCGAGTAGCTCCCCGCGCCGTCGCTTTCAACGACAATCGTGCCGCATACGCTCGTGCAATAGGTATCTGCGCCACAGTTTTTAAGCAGCTTGAGGGTCTTCTTGTCGGCGGGGTCTTCTGCACTGTCGGTGACGATTGCTATCTTGGGCTGCACGTCTTCGAGGAAATCGTCGGTGTTGCCGGATTTCTCGCCATGATGCGGCATCTTGAGCACGTCGAAGCGGCCTCGCCCTCCCTTCAGGTAGGCTTCGATTCCCTCCTTTTCCAAATCGCCTGCGAAAAGGTAGGAATCGTTTTGGTAGGTCAACTCCGCCACGAGAGAAAGGTCGTTGTCGTTCCCCTCTCCGCCGTCCGCATTCGGGTTATAGGTCAGACGCGAGGGCAGAATGGCGAGGTTTGCATCGCCGAGCTTCAAGACCTGCTCGCTGGTGACCAGCTGTGTCGGAACCCCAAGGTCGTCGACAGCGTCCATGGCCATGCGGTACTGCTTGTCGGCTCCCGTATACCCAGGAAGATAAATTGCGCTAACTTCGAACGCCTTCCCAACAGCCCGTATTCCGCCAATATGGTCCTTGTCATAGTGCGTGATGACGAGACAGTCGAGCAGGTCGACGCCGTGGCTGCGCAAATAGGATACGACTTCGTCGGAAGTGTCTTCGTATCCGGCATCTATGAGGACCGACGAGCCGCCCGCCTGCACGAGAATGCAGTCGCCCTTTCCCACGTCGATGGCTGCCACGCGTACGCCGGCCGCTGGGTCTTGTAGATTGACCTTCATGCTCTTGCCACCCCCCGTCGAGCCTTCGGTTTGACCGCATCCGACGAAGGCCAATAGCGCGCATGTAAACATGACCATGATAGCTAACGCAAAGGGTTTCTTCATGTTTGGACGCCCTTCTCAGCTGGCGTGGTCCGCCCTGGTTTGGCTAAAATCGCTCTCCCTTAGGATAACTGATTACCACAGCCAAAAGGATGTCGCTCTTTGGCTGCATTATGCCCGAACGCTTCTATGTTACGATTAGCAGAACCAAGCGCATTCCCTAATCGGCTGCTATGACGAGCGGATAAGGGCTTGCCGCACGTTGCCCCCATGGGTCGCAACGAAATGTGCTAGCAGGAATTTGGAAGAGCAAAACCGCCTCGGCTCCCCCGCACGAGAAGCTTTGGACGGAAGCAACTGATGGTTTACTGGATTCTCATAATCTGCGCGGCGATTGCCCTCGTGTGGTACGTGCGAGAGAAGATCAAGGCCTATTCGCTGAAAGCGGTGCTGATCAAGTCGGTCGTGTCGGTGCTGTTTATCGCCGTCGGCGTATGCGGCCTGCATGCTTCGACTACGAATGCAGGCGGGAACCCGATCGGGGTGCTCGTCGTCATGGGTTTGGTATGCGGCTTGCTCGGCGACATCTGGCTCGACCTGAAATACGTGTTTCCCGAACAGGACCTTCTGTTTACCTATGCGGGGTTTGCGGTATTCGGCATCGGCCACGTTCTTTACATCGCGGGCATGCTGATGCGGTTCTATCCACCCGGAGGAATAGCGTATGTGCTCGCGCCCATCGTGTTGGCAATCGTCATGAGCGTCGTCAACGCTGCGCTTGAAAAGCCGATGAAGCTCGATTACGGGCGCATGAAACCCGTTGTCATCGTCTATGGCGTGCTGCTCTTCGCAACCATGCTGCTCTCCGGAAGTCTTGCCTTAAGCCACGGCTGGCAAGAGCCGGCTCTCAACCTGCTGTTCGCGGGCGGCATCCTGTTCGCCGTTTCCGACCTCGTGCTGAGCGGCACGTATTTCGGCACAGGGCACGAACGCCCCATCGACTTCGTTCTCAACTACTTCACGTACTATCCCGCGCAATTCCTGATTGCAACGGCGCTGATGTTCGTGTAAAGCACGCATCCGCCTCCAAAGGATTCTCGAGAAAACGCGTTTGCTGTTCTGGTCTCTATTCCTGCGATTATCCCACGCTCACGATGCGACTCTGATAGCCGACGAGCGCTTGCGCGGGATGGTCGTTGCGCTCGAGGATATTCGCCAGGGTCTGGGGCGGCAGGGAGTATGTATTGTTGTTTTGCGAAACGTGCATGCCGATAACTTGTTGAAGCTCGTCGCAGAGTAGAGACTCTAGCAGCTCAGCTGACTGGTCGTTCGAGAGATGGCCGCGCTCTCCGCCAACACGGGCTTTCAAGTAATACGGATACGGGCCCTTCGCGAGCATGTCAACATCGTGATTAGCCTCGATGGCCAGCGTTTGACACCTTTGCAGCGCTTCGTACGCTTCCCCGGTCACAATACCCGTATCGGTCATGAAGCCGAGCGCCTCGCCCTCCGCATCGAAGCGAAACCCGAACGACTCGGCCGCATCGTGCGAGGTTGCAAATGCATGCACAACCATCCCGCCAATGGGCAGGTCGTCGCCCGCCTTGAAATGCCGCAAGTCGACAGCGTCCTGAATGGCGCATATATCCGGGCTGGCATTATGCACAGCCGCGCTCGCGTAAAGCGACGGTTGCACGCCGAGCCGTGCGAGCCCTCGCGTCAACACGCCCAAGCCCTTAACATGATCCGAATGCTCGTGCGTCACCAGCACGGCCTCAACGTGCACGGGGTCGAGCCCGCACGCGCTGCAACCTTCCATGAACGCCCGCTTGCTGATACCGCAATCGATTACCACGAGAGCTCCGGTCGCGCAATTCTCGACCACCGAGCAGTTTCCCTTGCTCCCGCTCGCCAGCACGTGCAAGCGCATCCCGTCGTCCCCTTTCGAAACCGTCGCCGACAGCCTCCTTGATAAAAGTCCGTTTCGATTTGCCCGATGAGCACGGCGTCCCGCACGGACGGTTGTCTGTAGTCTATCATGGCACAAAACATGCAACGCGCCCATGAACAGGAGGACACGATGGAGCAGGCGATATACAGGTTTGCAACCGAGACCGATGTGCCCGCAATCTTGGATTTGATCAGGCAGCTTGCAATATACGAAAAGGCTGCAGACCAGGTTGTCGCAACCGAGGAACTGCTTCGCGAATCGCTCTTCGAGAACCATGCGGCCGAGGTCCTGCTCGTCGAGAAGGATGGACGGTCGGTCGGATTCGCCGTGTTCTTCACGAGTTTCTCGACCTGGCTTGGGAAAGCGGGAATCTTCCTCGAAGACCTGTTCGTATTGCCGGACGAGCGTGGCAAGGGATACGGAAAGGGCCTGCTCCAACACCTTGCGCAAATTGCAGTTGAACGAGGTTGTGGCCGGTTGGAATGGAACTGCCTGGACTGGAACCAGCCCAGCATCGATTTCTACCTGTCGCTTGGCGCCGCGAGGATGGATTGCTGGACTACCTATCGGCTGGAAGGTGACACGCTCGAAGCGCTCGCAGCCCAGCTATCTCGTTAATCAGTTTCCCGGGACAACTGATTACTAGCGAACGGTCGCGCTAATCAACCTCCCAGCACCAATTGGCACCAAGCTCATCGGCGGCTTCCTTAAAGTTGCGCTTCACGATGCCGAGGTCGACGATGTTCCAGCGACCCTTGGGTGCGGTGATGGAAACGGTCTTGGCGTCCGCATGGAGCACGACGTGGAAGTTCTGGTTGTTCATGGCGGTCGGCGCGAGCTGTGCTGCTTCCATGGCCAGCGCGAACCATGCTGGTGCATCGGCGCATTCGACGGTGGCGAGCTCCTCGACCGTTTTGGTCTTGCGCTCCACGCCCTGCGTCTTGCCGTATCCCACCGCAATCACGAGACGCACCTTCTCTCCGGTGGAGAGCACGGCTTTGTTCTTGCGACGCGAGCAAAGCGCAACCCAGCATGTGTTGAGGCCCGCTTCCTGCGCGGCAAGCACGATCTTCTGCCCCCAAAAGCCGATGGCCTCGTCGTCAGCGGCTCCGTTCGCCGTGACAAACGCGATGTTCGCGATAGCACCATGCACAAGCCCGAAACGGGCAACCACTTCGAACGTCTCGGGGTTATCCGTGACGAGCTGGATGTTGAGCCCGCTTTCCCGCACGCATTCGCCGATAACCTCTTGCAGCGCAACAAGCGCCTCGCCTTCGGGAGCGCGCCCATCGTACTCGCGCACCGAGTGGCGCGCGCGTATCGTATCCATTCTCGACATGCTCAACCCCTCCCCTGACTTCGTTTCGTGCCATCATACCCTGATGCTCGGTGTTGGGAATCACGACTTTTGGAACGCGCCAAATGCCAAATCATTGCATGGATCTTAAAAGGCCGATGATTGCCATGTTATAGGCGAAATGAGCGATGGCGCACAGCAGCAGCGATTGCGTGAAAACGTAGAGACCGCCGAGCAGCAAGCCCAAAACGAACACGCTAAGCAGCAGATACGGCTGCTTCCAGTACGAGAAGTGCGCAGCCGTGAACAGGATCGCAGCCACGATCGGACCGAGCAGGTCAACGCACACGACGCGGAACAAGAACTCTTCGGCAAACCCCGCAGCAGCAAATACCGGAACGAGGTCGAGCATCGAGAATTCGCTTTCCAACATTTCGATTTCGTCGGTGACTATCTTGTCCCTTCCGACCACGCGAAGGAGGAGAAAAGCCAGGCCTAAGCCAGCCACAACGACGAGCACAGCGAGAGCTGCGCCCAGAAACGGGCTGACGCCGTTCGCAACGAGGGGCGAAAAACCAGGAAGCGCACCGGCGTCGCATTTCGGCAAAACGAGAAAGACGTACGGCGGCAACGCCACGAGCGCGAAAACGAGCTCGCCAGCTGTCCAGAGAAGCACGTGCAACCAATGCGGCATGGTATCCATGCGCGTAGTATACCTGATGTTCGAATGGATTTGGGAAGACGGCCCATTCGTCGAGTCTTGACAACATAGACGAGAAGCGAGCTACAGGCTATGCCGCCGCAGACGATTGCGGTTCGTGTAGACTGGTTTTGCCAAGTTGTGCGCAACGGGGAGAGGAGCATTTCATGAAGATCGTCGTTCTCAGCGAGAACACTACACGCGGCCCGAAGGTCTCGCCAGAGTTCGGACTGAGCCTGCACATCACGTGCGGGTCTGCATCGGTGCTCTTTGATTCGGGCTGCAGCAGAAACTTCGCGCAAAACGCCGAAACGCTTGGCATTGACCTTTCCCGGGTCGATTGCGCCGTGCTCTCGCATGGGCATTTCGACCACTCGAACGGATTCGGCGCGTTCATCAATATCAACGACCATGCTCCCATCTATGCCCACAGGAGCTTCGATGGCGAATACTACAAACAACCTGACGAATACATCGGCGTCGAGCCATCCCTTAAGGCGAGCAATCGCTTCAAGGCAGTTGACGGTATCCTCGACATCGGCGAAGGGCTGACGCTTCTGAGCTATGACGAAGCCTCCGTGATCCACCCGATTGAGTCGGAGGGCATGTTCGTAAAAGACGGCAACGCCACACGACCCGACGATTTCACCCACGAGCACTACCTTCTCGCATGCGAAGGCGACGTGCGCCTGCTCGTCACCGGATGCTCGCACAGGGGAATCGCCAACATCATGAACTGGGTGAAAGACCTACGCGTCACCCATGTTATCGGCGGCTTCCACCTCATGGGAATCCAACCAGGCGATTACTCTAAGCTCGACGCGCTAGCCGAAGAGCTCGCCGCATACGACGTCATGTACTTCACCGGCCACTGCACGGGCATCGAACAGTACGCCTACCTCAAGAGCCTGATGGGCGATCGCGTGAGCTATGCGGGAGCAGGCCAGATTATAACTCTGTAGACAACGAGGCTTCGCCCTCGGGCTCACATGCTGTTTGCAACGCAGGTGAGCAACCCGCCGCAGAGGGCAACGATTGCACCCAAGACGCAGATAACCGCACGGAAGCTGCACCCAGAACCGTTTGAGCCATCGTAGTCGCTTGAATCATTGGCCGATTCGAGCCAAATCGTGGCATTCGTGAGGTTCTTGCCGTGGTTGTCCTCGTCGAACAAAGCCATCAGAGCTCTCCTTGCCAGCTTCTATTTGCGCCGCTTCTTGGGCTCGGGCAGCTCGGGAAGCATCTCGTCCACGAGGGCGGCAATGGCTTCTGAGTCTTCGATATCGACCAACAGCATCTCGGAAGCCCCTTCATAAGGTATCTCGACAATCGAGAAAGCGGCACGTGACGCCGCCGTATCCTTCACCAGGAAACGGTCATCGTAAATGCCTCCGATGATTTTGCCCGACGCATACAGGATGTATTCACCCATCATCTTGCGGTGCGAAACCTCTGGCACGTCGGCCAGCAAATCGAGAACGTATTCCAGGTATTCGGGGGTCGATGCCATATCGCCGCTCCTTCGGTTGCGTCGCATCCATTCATGCTGTGCTCATTGGGGAAGAGCCTGTTGTCGTATATCCCGTATCGCGCACAGCATACCGCATCGCTTGCGAGCTGAGTGCGACAAAGATGACGCTTCAAATGCCATGTTGCCCGAAAGCGCGACGCCCGATACGCCTACAATGTCATTGGCGGCATGGTTGCTATGCCAATAGTTGTAAACATGTTCGTTTTACTCATAAAATAAGAGTGTCGGAGACTTCATCGAAAGGAAGCGTACCGCCATGAACATCACGAGAGAATACTCGAAGTTCCTCATCGCGACGGAATACGAGGACATCCCGGAGAAGGAGATTGAGCGCTTCAAGATCCGTTTGATCGACTCAATTGGCGTGATGGCCGCAGGCACGCATGCAGCTGGCATCGAGGCGTGCGTAAGCTTATTCGGGGAAATCGGCGGAGCACCGGAAGCGACCGTGCTCTTCCACGGCACGCGGCTTCCCGCCGATAAGGCGTCGCTCATCAACAGCATGATGGCCCGCTCGTTCGACTATGAGCCAGTCGGCGGCGAGTTCGTCGACCGCACCACGGGTGCCGCACACATCTCCGGCAGCTCCATTCCCTGCATGCTGGCAACAGGCGAACTTGTCGGCGCAAGCGGCAAGGATGCCCTCCTCGCCAATATTCTGGGCGACAACCTGACCGCCCGCCTGCAGCAGGGCACTGGCTTTGCATTCGGCAAGGGCTGGGACAACACCGGCACCTTCAACGGCCTGGGCTGCACGGCGCTCGTCTGCAAGCTCCTCGGTCTTGACGAGGATCAGTGTGTGAATGCGTTCGGCATCGACATCAACACAATCGGGTCGACCATGGACGGCGTCATGGATGGCGTGCTGGCGTTCAAGCTGCCCCACGGCCTGTCGGGCATGAACGCCATCATGTCGGCGCGCATGGCGCAGCGCGGCTTCACCGGAACGCTCGACGCAATCGGCGGACGCCATGGTTACTTCGACCTGTTCGGCAACGACAACATGAATCCATCCACGGTGCTCGCGGACCTCGGCAAGGAATACTACACCGATGGCGACATTAAGCCGTGGCCTTCCTGTCGCATAACGCACGCCCCCATTCAAGCCGTGCTCGAACTGGTGCGCGAAAACGACATCAAGCCCGCCGATGTGGAGAGAATCGTGGTCACATTGCAGGAAGGCAACGGCAGCCTGGTCGACTACCCTTACAAGCCCGGATTGGAAGTACCGAACTTCAACCTGCGCTTCGACTTGGCCCTGGCCCTCGTGAAAGGCGCCGTCATCCCTCAGTATTTCGAGGACAGCTATCAAAACGATCCCGAAATCGTGCGCGTGGCAACCGAGCTCGTCGACGTGGCATACAGCTCCGACATGAAGGACCTGTTCTCCGCAGACGTCGAAATCGCATTGAAGGACGGCAGGAGCGTCTCCCGCTTCATCGACCACCCGAAGGGCACGCTTAACGCCGACCCGATGACCCGCGAAGAGTTCCTGGACAAGTACTTCACGAACATGGAGTATTCGGGGTTCGTCTCGCGCGCCCAGGCCGAGGAGATCCTCGACGCATGCGAGCGCTTCGAGACCATCGACGACGTGAACGATTTCGTCGCGCTCATGCGCTAAGCGCCGCACAACATCACCTGGCAGGGGACAGGCTCCCTGCCAGGATCTAACGATATCGAAAGAGGGTTTTCATGGGAAAGAACGTAGTTGCAATCAACGCGAGCCCGCGAGCTCGATGGAACACGGCGCAGCTTGTGCAGGAGGCGGCGCGCGGCGCGGAAGACGTCGGCGCTCAGGTTGAGGTCGTCAACTTGTACCAGCTCGAGCCATTCATGGGATGTCGGTCGTGCTTCGCCTGCATGACCGAGAAAAGCTTCGGGCGCTGCGCGATCAAGGACGGCCTCACCGAAACCCTCGACAAGATCGCCCGGGCAGACGGCCTCATCCTCGGATCGCCGAACTACTTCGGCCGGCCGACGGCGGGATTCCGCGCGCTCTACGAGCGGCTGTGCTTCCAGCACCTGACGTACGACCTCGCTCAGTTCAGCAGCAACGAGCGCAGCATCCCGGTCTTGTTCGTCATGGCGAGCAACGCCCCGGATGACAAGTACGACGAGATCGGCTACACCGCCATGATCGAGGAGCATGTCCGGACGCTCGAGCGGTTCATCGGCCCCACCACGAGCTTCTATACCGGCGACACGCTGCAGACCGACTCCTACGACAAGTTCAACTGGACGATGTTCGACGTCGAGGCCAAGCAGCGCCGCCACGAGGAAGTGTTCCCCCAAGAACTCGCCCGCGTCCGCGCGTTGGCCGCAGAGCTGTTCGCATAGGGCAAACCCAGGCAAGAGGCTAACCTCTTGCCTGGGTTTAAATCGCACGCTCAAAACGAAATCGCGCCGCAGGCGAAGGCGGCGGAACGGAGCAAACCATGAACACGGTCACGCTTGGCTCCGCCGGAATCACCACTGTCCAGAACGCATTCGGCGCTCTGCCGATACAGCGCGTTCCAGAGCAGGGGGCGATGCGCTTGTTGCGCAAGGCTTATGACGGCGGTATGCGCTACTTTGATACGGCGCGCGCCTACAGCGACAGCGAGCTGAAGCTGGGCGCCGCGTTCGACGGCATGCGCGACAAGGTGTTCATCGCCTCCAAGACGATGGCGACCACACCCGAGGCGTTCTGGGAGGACCTCCACACCTCGCTTACGAACCTTCGCACCGACTACATCGACGTCTACCAGCTTCACAACATCCAGCAATGCTACCGCCCCGATGATGGCACCGGCCTCTACGAGTGCTTGCTCGAGGCGAAAGAGCAGGGCAAGATCCTTCACATCAGCGCGACCGCGCACAAGATCGACGTCGCCGAGGAGGCAGTGAAATCGGGTCTGTACGAGACCATGCAGTTCCCGTTCAGTTTCCTCTCCTCGCAGCGGGAATTCGACCTCGTGGAGCTGTGCGCCCGCCACAACATCGGCTTCATCGTTATGAAGGGGCTGGCCGGCGGCCTCATCACGAACGGCCGCGCCTGCATGGCCTTCATGAACGAGCATCCGACCGTACTTCCCATCTGGGGCATCCAGCGCGAACACGAGCTGGACGAATGGCTTTCCTATATGGACGACACCCCCATCATGGACGACGAATTGCGCGCCTATATCCAGCAGGAGCGCAATGAGCTCAAAGGCGGGTTCTGCCGCAATTGCGGATACTGCATGCCCTGCCCCGTCGACATCTCCATCAAGGACTGCGCCCGCATGTCACTCATGCTTCGCCGCGCTCCAAGCGCCAACTGGCTCACCGAGCATTGGCAGGCTGAAATGCGCAAGATCGACGACTGCACCAACTGCCGCCAATGCGCCAAGCGCTGCCCTTACGAACTACCCACCCCAGAACTCCTAAAGGAAAACTGGGAGGACTATAAAGCGGTACTCGCCGGCAAAGTCAAAGTCTAGGCCCGACAAGGAACGAGCTTCGTTCCGGACCATCAGATTGCAAGCACCGTGACGCCATCGGATAGCGAGATTTCGCCTATGCAATCGCGGTAAAGACGCAGGTAGTCCCCGATGGTCGTCTTGAAGGGATGGCACGGCATGCCCGATAGCTCCCGTTCCCAAATGCAGCTGCCCAAACACAGCGGCAGCAACTCGCACGCGGAACACTGCTCGTCGCGCGAAGGATCGAACGACACCTCGTGCAGCTTCCATGTTGACGGATCGTCGAGCAGGTTGAACTTCACGTGCCTGCGGTCTCCCACCCAGCCGTCGCAAGCGTACACATCGCCGAGCAAGTCGATGACGAAGTAGTTGTCAGCTTGCCCTGTGCAGAAACGTCGCGGGGGCGTGAGCATCTCGTGCAACTCTGCAGCATCGTGCGGGCGCTTGGCGAATTCATCGAATTGCGCAGCGAAGAACTCCTCATGGTCGAACAGGTCGAACTCAGGCGCGCAAAACGGGGCGCAACCGTAAAAGTGTCCATAATCGTTGAGTTTGCCGAACGTGAGCTCTATGCCCTCTTCGGCCAACAGCTTTTCACGCAGGCCGGCAAACAACGGCAGCGTCACTTTGTCGGCATTCATGTTGGCTGTGATGCGCAGGCCGCGAGCCCGTAGCAAGCGCGCAGCTTGAATGGTACGTTGATACGAGTTGGATCCGTTGGCGGCTACGCGCCGTTTGTTATGGATTTCCTCGGGGCCGTCGATTGTCAAGAATACCCAGCTCACACGGCATTCGGCTATGAGATCGGCTTCCCGCTCGCCGATGATGTTCGCATTGGTGAGCATCATCGCGTCATAAGCCACGCCTTTCTCGTCACACCACGCAACGAGCTTGCCGGTAAGCTCTTTCACGACATCGAGCGCAAGCGACGGATCGCCGCCATACCACTGCACGGAAAGCGCCTCGAATCCATCGGCCTCATGACGATTGCGCACAAACGCAGCGATGACGTCCATCATGCGCTCGTCCATCTTACCTGGAATCTTGTTATGGCCCAGCTCGTAACAGTAGGGGCAGCGGAAATTGCATGCGTAGGTGGGTATGAAGCTCAACGTCATCGACGACGTGTCGGCACGTTGCCGATCGAATGCGGCGCGCTGCGCCTCCAGTTCTTCGGCAGCACTGAGTTCCGTCAGGAACCCCAACTGCACGAGCGCCCCATCTGCGTCGGGTTCTGCATGCTCCCAGAGTTCACGGCCCGCCAGCCCGAGCTGCACGAGCGCGCCATTTGCCACATTGAACAGCAGCTCCTCCCCTTGCGACCCCTCAGCTTCGATCACGTATCTCGATTTGCGCATATGACTTCACCCCCAAAGCCCTCGCGTCAATTCAGCTAACGGTATTGTTGAGTAAATAGTAGCGCGAATGCCAACGAACGATAGCGCATCATGGCAAGCGTGCCGTTATTTGCCTTTTCCTCCACGGCTCTTTCGTCTGCTTTTCGCTGATGGCATCAGCTTTATGAACCCAAAGGTTACGCTTTTCGGGCCGATTGTAGTCAAACGACCTGGCAGGAAAACCGCTCCCGAATACAAAAAGTTCTTGCATTCGTCGGCAATATCGACTAAAGTTCCCAGCAATCGGTTGAGAGGCCGATTGGAAACCGTTGAAGCGGAGAAGTAGTCGCAAACGCGCGCACAGCGAGCCCGGGGTGGTGTGAGCCGGGAGGAGATGCGAGGCGACGAGTGGACCGCCGAGGGCGCACCGAACGGGAAACCGTAGGCTGCGACGTGAGGGCATACGTCAGTTGCCGGGAGGTTGCAGGACCTTCGCCAAGCGCACGGAGTCGAACCCGTGAATCAAGGTGGCACCGCGAGCATCGAATTTCGAAGCCCGTCCTTGAGTCCGAAGCAGGATCGAGGGCGGGCTTTTTCTCTCCCCTCCCCCGATCCGGGCCGCACCTGCAAGCGGCTCGCAAACGGTTAGGGCCGCCGGCCCGGAAAGGAGAGCAGAGAGATGACCGAGAACATGACCGCCACGACCGCCGAGAAGAACCCGTACCGCGTGTACCTGAACGAAGGGCAAATCCCAACGCAGTACTATAACCTGCGAGCCGACATGCCTACAAAGCCCGCTCCCGTGCTGCTGCCCAATGGCGTAATCGCCAAGTTCGAGCACATTGCACCCGTGTTCGCCGACGAGCTTGTACGCCAGGAACTCGATGACGAGACGCGTTACATCGATATTCCCGCGGGCATCCGCGAGATGTACAAGGTCTACCGTCCCTCGCCGCTGTGCCGCGCCTACAATCTTGAACGGGCGCTCGGCACTCCGGCGAAGATCTACTACAAGTTCGAGGGTAACAACACGTCTGGCTCGCACAAGCTGAACTCGGCGTTGGCGCAAGCCTATTATGCGCACGAGCAGGGGCTCACGACCATCACGACCGAAACGGGCGCCGGCCAATGGGGCACCGCCCTTTCCGAGGCTGCTGCGCACTACGGCCTCGAGTGCGACGTGTTCATGGTCCGCGCAAGCTACGAGCAGAAGCCGTTCCGCCGCTCGATCATGCAGACGTTCGGCGCACAAGTCACTCCTTCGCCCTCGCAGGAAACCGAGATCGGCCGCAAGATGTATGCCGACGAGGCCAACCGTTCCGGTTCGCTGGGCACCGCCATTTCCGAAGCGGTGGAGCGGGCGTTGCACGTGCCTGAGAACAAGGGCCGCTACCAGCTGGGCAGCGTGCTGAACCAGGTGGTGCTGCACCAGTCGATCATCGGGCTGGAGAGCTATGAGGCATTGCGCGAGCTCGGCGATTATCCCGACGTCGTCATCGGCTGCGCGGGCGGCGGTTCGAATCTGGGCGGCCTTATCGCGCCGTTCATGCGTGACAAGCTGGTTGGCGAGCGTCCCGACACGCGATTCATCGCCGTCGAGCCCGTCAGCTGCCCGTCGCTCACGCGTGGACGCTTCGCCTACGACTTCGCCGACACGGGCCAAACCTGCCCGCTCGTGAAGATGTACACCCTGGGCAACGGCTTCATCCCCAGCCCCGACCACGCCGGCGGCTTGCGCTACCACGGCATGAGCCCCATCATCTCGCAGCTCAAGCACGACGGTTTCCTAGAGGCCGTGGCCGTGAAGCAAACCGAGGTGTTTGACGCCGCCGAGGAATTCGCCAAGCTGGAGACCATCCTGCCTGCCCCCGAAAGCGCTCACGCCATCTTCGTCGCAATGGAGGAAGCGAAGAAGTGCGCCGAGACCGGCGAAGAGAAGGTCATCCTTTTCGGGCTGACCGGCACCGGCTACTTCGACATGACAGCTTACGAGGCACACCGCAACGGCGAGATGGTGGATCACGTACCTACCGACGAGGAGCTCGAGCGCGGTTTCGCGACGATTCCCGCCGTCCCGGGTATCCAGAAAGCAGGCGGCCTGCCCATCGAGTAAACTGCACAGCATATCGCAAAGGGATTGGGGAACCCTGCGGGCCTGCTCAGCCATACGAGCAGGCCCGCCGTTGTGCTTGCGCTGCCGAAACAAAACCCAACAGGGCGAAAAACACCTTGTCAGGCTATGACATCCCAAGGAGTGACGATGCCCTGCATCGGCTCGGACCTGTCGCCAGTGTTGGTGATAATCGCCACCTGGAACCGCTTCGTGGCGTTTGCGGCGCTTTCGATGCGGTTGACCAGCTTGTCTACGAGGTAGTTGTGGGGAAGGAACAGGTTCAGGACGCCCTCGCGGCCGTCGGGGTCGATGTAGGCCTTCAAATCTTCGAAGCTCAAGGTGTCGCTCAGCTCGACGATTCCCTCGTCAGCCAGATAGTCGAAAATCGACCCTTCGCTGAAGATGCCAATCACCCTACGCTCGTCGTCGACCACGGGTATGCAGGAGTAATGCTTTGCGCGCATCGTCGCCATGGCACCCTTGACGCTATCCTGCAGCTTTACCGAGAACACGTTGTTGGCCTTGACGCAGACGTCGATACAGGTTTTCCTATCGAGCACTCTCGCCGTGAGGAAATCGAGCATCTCGACAAGCTTGCCGGAAGGCTCGACCGGGTATTCGCCCTGGATCATCGGCTGATGCTGGAGCAGGTTGCGCGTCTCTTGGCAACAAACGATTTCTGCCTGGTATCGCGAGAATTCGGGCTGTTGGCAGAGAAAATTGCGTATCGACTCCTCATTGCTGAGCCGGTAGGTCGTGCGCACAGCGCTTTCGAATTCCTTGTACTTCTCGATGAACTCCTCTGCGTTGGGCATTCGTGGCTCCTTGCACTGCGATCGGGCGAAGCGGTGCTGCATCAAGCACCCACCCCGAACAACCAATCACCCACGGACTCGGTGACTCTTTCAATTTGGAACATGTTTATTGTATCGCGTGCAACGAACTGGCCGACGAGCGAATGGCCTTCGCGCGAAACCTGACGAAGGGACAAACCTCCTGTCAGGTTATTATGAAAGCGTAACGATTGGCGGCCAGGAAAGAGCGTGGGCTCATGAGCAACGACGTCAACATCACGAGCAGCGGCAAGCGCATCAGCACCAAAAAGTCAGAAGAGCAGGATGCGCGCCTTAAAGCCATCGAGGAGAAGAAAACGGCCGACCACAAGGCAGCAAACGAGGCTGCAGCAGCGAAAGAGGAAGCTGCTAGGATCGCCGAGGGGGAGCGGCAAGCCGCAAGGCGTGCCGCAGAGGAAGAAGAAGCGCGGGCACAAGAAGCCGCTGCTGCAAAGCGTGAAGCCGTCGAGAAGATCGGCGCTGCCGCTCTGGCGGCAGGAGGCGCAATTGCAGAGTCCGCAGCGAAAAGCGCCAAGAAAGGCGAGTTGAAAATCTCTCCGAAGACAGCGTTTTTTGCCATAGCGGCAGTCGTCATCATCGTATTGCTGCTGTTCATCGCCTGGCCGCGGTTGTCAGATGTGCTGTTCCCCCAGCCCGAAAGCCATGTAGCCGCAGAATTGAGCGAAGAGGCGGTCATGGGCAACACGACCGCCGAAATCGGTGCCGCCATTTTGGGCGAGGCGCGCCAGAAGCAAGAGCTCGTCGTGTGGGAGCAGGATGTCGAGGTCGAGAGCAGGATATCGCAAGCGCTCGCCAACCTGGCCGTGTTCGCGAAAACGAAGACGGTGCGCAGCTTCGGCACAGGCGTCTTCACCGTAGATATGAGCGCAGTAGACGAAGCGGCGATTGCCGTCGACGAGCAAGCCCGCACGGTCACGATCTCGATTCCACATGCACAACTGCAGTACATAACGAAGGATCTGGAGAAAACCGAATTCGAGGACACGCAACACGCAATCTTGGGCTTCGGCGACGTCAAGTTGACGCAAGAACAGCAGAACCTGCTGGAGCAGTCGATCGAGGATGCCATGCGCGTCGAGCTGGAATCGGATCAGTGCCTCGCCGATGCCGACAATGCGGCGCTGCTCGTAGTTTACGACGTTTTCCAGCCGCTCATCACAAAGGTCGACGACACCTACGCGCTCGAGGTGCGCTTTGCGGACGCTCGATAGCCCGCTCAGCACGCTTTTCTTCAAAACCTGATAAGGAACACGTCCCCGTATCAGGTTGGCGCGCGCTTTGATACCATATGCTTCATGGAACACGACGAGCTCGCACAGCATTTGGAGTCATTGCAGCGCGAAAGCTGCTATCGCGTCGATGCGGTCTTGAAGCAGTCCCCCGTCGAAATCACGCAACGCGTCTTCTTCGAAGGCGAAAACGGCGCGGAAGCTGGGCCTTACATTCGCAAGTTCATCAAACGGGGCGTCGGGATAGGCGCCGCCTACGAGCGGTTGTTCGATGCGCAGCGGCGCGGACGTCGCTTCAAGTACATTCCTGACGTGCTCGAATGCTACACACGCGACGACGAGCTCGTAGTGGTGATGGAGCTTGTCCGCGGGAAAACCCTGCAAGAAGTCATCTACGAGCGCGATCCGTCAACCCAATTGGCTCGGGAAATCTTCCCCATGCTGTGCGACGCGGTAAGCGAGCTTCACTGCGAATTCGATCCGCCTATCATCCATAGAGACCTCAAGCCGTCCAACATCATCCTCACGGGAGAGGGACTCGCGCTCATCGATTTCGGCATCTCGAGGGAATACGACGAGGATGCCGAAACCGACACAACGCATTTTGGAACGCGCGAGTTCGCGCCGCCCGAGCAATACGGGTTCGGGCAGACGGGCGCCTATTCCGATATCTATTCGCTGGGAATGGTGCTGTTCTTCTGCCTCACAGAAGAGATACCCACCGCACAAGCCCGTAAACAGGGATTTCGTAATCCTAAAATCCCCGAGAGACTGCGTGCGGTCATCGAGAAGGCCGTGGCGCTCGACCCCGCGATGCGTTTCGGCAGCGCCGACGAGCTGAAGCTCGCATTTTTGGCGGCTGCAGACGAAAACGTCGGCCAAAACCGAGCGAATGCTCAAGCTAGCCAGGTCAAAGCGGGCAAGAGCGCACGAAAAGGCGGGGTTGCCAAGGTTCTCGCTATTGCAGCCGCTATCGCCGTCATATGCTTCGTCCTCGCGATAGGCCTTTCCCTCTGCTCTCGGATAACATCGACCAGCCAACAACCCGCCGATTCGAGTCAATCGAGCACATCGGCCAACTCTTCGAACGACATCGATCAAGGCAATGGGGCCACAACGCAAACCGGGGAGTCAAACTTGCTTTCGATCACTTCCTCGAATGGCTCTGAAAATGCCACGGTGGAGTCGCTTGCCGCCGACATCGACAACCAAGCGACGCCGAAGAACGGCTTCGACCCCGCAACAAACGTGACCGTCCAAGTCGCAGGAGTCGAATTCCAGATTCCGCGTTACTTCATGGCAAACACAAGCGAATCTGGCCAATTCCGTTATTACTTCGCAGAAAGAGGCTCGTCGGTGGCCATGATGATGACGAACGAGACCTTTATCGACGAGGCTGCAGGAAGAGCCGAGTTCGACGCCCTGAAAGACGAATACCTCGCGGGCATGATGAAAAGCGATGGTTTAGAGGAGGTCACCGCTTCAACCGATTGCGAACTTGCAGGCCTCTCGGCGCGAATCGTGACCATCACCGGCACCATCAAGGGCGTAACCATGTTTGCCAAGGCCGCCTATTTCTTCAACCCCGACTCGCACACGGTTGGACTCATCATGTTCGGGCAGACCACCAATGCGCAGTTCGACTATTCACGTGATTTTGCGAAGGTGGTCACGTCGGCTAAGCACGTCTAGCCATTTGGGGCGAAGCACAGAATTGCTTTGGGCAAGGTGCAGAATTCGCGCAAGCCACTACCCCGCAGCTCCAAATCGCAAATAAAGAAGAGCGGCCCCCTGATAAGCCACCAAGCGAATGACCAGTTATCCCGGAATGATCGATTGCCCCCGACATGGCTAATCTTTCATACAGAGCGCCTGACGATATTCGAGAGCGTTTGAACGTCTTTGAGACGACGGCCGTTGGCTCGAACAAAAGCGCCCCCGGCGAAAGCCGAGGGCGCTTGAATGTCGACTGGTGCAGAAGCTTATGCCTTGCGGACGGAGTCGATGTGACGGGTGAGGTCGAGCATCTTGTTGGAGAAGCCCCACTCGTTGTCATACCACGCAAACAGCTTGACGAAGTTGTCGGTCAGGGCAACGCCAGCGGTGGCATCGAAGATCGAGGTGTGAGGATCGGTGCAGAAGTCCTGCGACACGACGGCGTCGTCGGTGTAGGCCAGCACGCCCTTCATCGGGCCTTCAGCAGCAGCCTTGACGGCGGCGCAGATCTCTTCGTAGGTTGCGCCCTTCTCGAGGCGGCAGGTCAGGTCGACGAGCGAGACGTTGGCGGACGGCACGCGGATGGAGATGCCGGTCAGCTTGCCGTTCAGGTCGGGGATGACCTTGCCGACGGCCTTGGCGGCGCCGGTCGTAGACGGAATGATGTTGTTGAAGACGGTGCGGCCGAGGCGGTAGTTCTTCTTCGAGAAGCCGTCGACGGTGGACTGCGTAGCGGTTGCAGCATGGACCGTGGTCATGAGGCCTTCGATGATGCCGAAGTTGTCGTTGATGACCTTCGCGAGCGGAGCGAGGCAGTTGGTGGTGCAGGAAGCGTTGGAGACGACGTTCATGTCGGCCGTGTACTTCTCGAGGTTGACGCCGCAGACGAACATCGGCGTGTCGTCCTTCGCAGGGCCGGACATAACGACGACCTGAGCGCCGGCGTCGAGGTGAGCCTGGGCCTTTTCCTTGGTCAGATACACGCCGGTGCACTCGAGAACGTACTCAGCACCCAGCTCGCCCCACGGGATAATGGAAGCGTCGCGATACTTGTTGTCAGCGAGAACGGGAACTTCCTTACCGTCGACGATCAGCACGCTGCGCTCGTCATCAGCGGAGACCTCTCCGTCGTAGCCGCGATGCACGGTATCGTATTTGATTGCATAGGCGAGCTGCGAAGCAGGGTGGCTCGGTGCGTTGATGCCGACGACCTCGATGTCATCGGACTTCATAGCGGCCCTGAAAGCCAGCGAACCGATGCGGCCAAAACCGTTGATACCGACTTTAATCATAGTAAATCCTCCCAAATACTTGTCCAAAACGGTGAATACTGACCTGCCCGATGGACGCCTGCAAGGCAGGCCTCGATTCTAAAATCGACCATTACCAATGTACTCCATTTTTTGCTGAGTAACATACACAGTCGCAACCTTTTTCGATGAATGCACCTTTGAAACCGTGGATTTGGGATTACGGGACATGAGGCCATGGGGCTATCTCGTCATTTGCTGTTAAATAATGCGAGATATGTTTGATTTTCATCTAATCAAGGGTTCAAGTTGCGCGAAATTCGCAATAATGTTTGATTTTTCTAAGATGCTTACAAATTATCTGATTTGAATATAATTTTGTACTGGCTTTTTATTTTTACAAAATGGCAGTTTTTGGTCGCGTTCGCTGAAAACCATACATTATTGGGATTTTGTAACAAAAACATACGTAGAAATCGCTAATTCAAACATAAATCAGGTTTTATAACGCATTCACTTCAGCTTTCCACCCGCCCCCCGTATGTGCGGATGGCTGTTAAGGCGGGCTAGTGATGTCGGTCCCGATCTTGGAGCAGAATACCTTCTCGAAAGACATTAAGGCCCGGTATGGCCTTGCCGCGGCAATACTTCCGAAGGCAAACCTGCGTCTACCTATTGGATTACCGACAAAGATGCTTGTTATATAGTGAGCCTCATGGGTATTTCGAAGAAAAAGGCCATCGGAGCAATCGGCGGGCTCGTGCTGGGAGCGGCTTTCATCCTGCTGTTTCCAGACGTGGGCCTCGGAGAACAAGGCGTGCGCTGCTTGGGCATCCTCATCGGAGCCATCGTGTGGTGGGTATGCGGGGTGCTGCCCGAATACGCAACGGGCCTGATCATGGTGGTGCTGTTCGCAGTGGTTGCCGGTGTGGACGTGACAACCTCGATGTCGGGATTCGCGTCCGAGACGTGGTGGCTGCTCGTGGGTGCATTCGGGCTTGGCGCGGGCATGAAGCTGTCGGGTTTGATGGAGCGCATGGCGCGCGCAATCGTGCGCACGTTTCCCAACACGTTTGCCGCCCAGGTGGCAGGCCTCGTCGCAGCGGGCTCGCTCATCGGCCCGCTCGTGCCGAGCCTCGCAGCCAAAGTCTCGATACTCGAGCCTATAGCGCTCGGCATGGGCGAAGCGCTCGGTTACGAGCGATTCGGCAAGCCCATGCAAGGCTTGTTCTTGGCAGTGTTCACGAGCGTGCGCAGCATCGCGCTTTTGGCAATCAGCGCCTCGATCGTGGGCTATGCGTTTCTTGCAACGTTTCCCGACGACGTGAAGGCGCACTTCGACATGGCGCATTGGGCGCTCGCAGCAGTGCCCTGGTTCATCGTGGCTTCCGTCCTCAACTACGCGGCTATCGTGGCAATCTACCGTCCTCGATCGACTGTCAGCTCTGATGTGCTCGACAATAACCGCAATTCCGAACCCGCCACAACGCCCGCAGAGAGCGTGAACGTCAAGCCATCTCCGATGTCGCGCCACGAAAAGCAGATGTGCGCGATTATCCTGACCGCAGTGGCTCTCTGGGCAACGCAACCACTTCACGGCATCGGTCCGCACATCGTGGCCCTTACGGGATTCGTCTGCACGATCGCATGCGGCATCTTGGGCCCACGCGGCATGCGCGAGTCCATCTCGTGGGAAGCGCTCGTGTTCATCGGCACGGCATTCGGGCTTTCCGCCGTATTCGCCGAAGCAGGCATCCAAGACTGGCTCGTTGCCGTCGCCAGCCCGGCATTCGAAGCGCTCGTAGGTAACCCGTATCTGTTCGTGCTTGGAATCGGCCTGCTCACGGTGGCAATACGTTTTGTCATCGTGTCAGAGGTCGCCTATCTCAACATCACGATGCCCTTCCTGGTACCGCTCGCCCTAGCGGCGGGCATCAGCCCCTGGGTGGTCGCGTTTTCCATGTATGCCTGCATCAGCCCCTGGTTCATGATCTACCAGAACTCCGTCTATCTTCCAGCGCTCTATTCCGTCGACGGCCAGATGGTCCGCCATGGCGACGTTGCAAAGTACTGCTTCGTTTACCTCGCAATCTGCCTGATCGGCCTTGCGGCCTCCGTGCCGTACTGGCAGTTGATGGGCCTGATGTAAAAACGCGGAGGCATTCACTTGATCAAGCAGATAAACGACGATTTCGATCTGGAGAGGATTGCCCAAAGCGGGCAGTGCTTCCGCTGGCATCCCCAGGCTGACGGGTCGTATCGCATCATGCACGGTGAAGCGTGCGTATACGTCGAGCAGCTCGATTCCATGCACTTTCGCTTCGACTGCGACGAGGTAGCGTTCAAAGAGGTGTGGCGAGATTACTTCGACCTAAATGAAAGCTACAGCGCAATCCGAGCGAGAGTCGATGAAGAATCCGATCCGTTCCTCTGGCGCGCATCTGAGTGCGAAAAGGGCATCCGCATCTTACGCCAAGATCCTTGGGAGACCCTGATCAGCTTCATCATCTCGCAAAACAGGAACATCCCTGCGATTTGCCGTTCCATCGAGCTGCTTGCGGAAGCCGCCGGCGAGGAAGCGGAAGACCGCCGCGGCCGCATGTACCGTTGCTTCCCGTCCGCAGAAGCGGTAGCATCCCTTACCCAGGACGCGCTGCTGCGATGCAAGCTCGGGTACCGTTGGAAGTACGTGAAGTCCGCAGCCGAGGCGATCCTAGAAGGTCTCTTCGACCTCGAGGCGCTCAAGGACGTCACCGACGAAGAGGCTATGGCCTCCCTGGTGCAACTGCCTGGAGTCGGGCCCAAGGTGGCGAGTTGCGTGGCGCTTTTCGGGTTGCACCAGCTTGACGCGTTTCCCGTGGACACATGGATGAGGAAAGTGCTGTCAAACGAGTATCCACAAGGCTATCCGTTCGAGAAATACAGCCCCTACAACGGCATCTTCCAGCAATATCTGTTCGCTTATTACAGGAACCGATTATCCGCGCTGAAGTAATTTCCCGAAAACCAAGCGGAGTTATCCCCGTTGAGGTCGTTTACGCCTCGGCGTCGGCGAGGAAAGCCGTCAGACGACCCCAATCGCGCACGATCTGCGCATAGCCGCTCTCGAAGTTGCGCCACATCGCATCGTAGTCGCGCTCGTAGCCCGAAAGCGTGAGGTTTTCGCTGTAGAACACGTAGGCGCGCCCTTCACGCTCCCATTCGTCGAGCAAGTCGCACGCAGCGTTATAGCGCGCGTTGCGGGTGAGCATGGCATCGCGCATCGCGGGCCTGCGCCAGAAGAACGCACGTGCCCACTCGTTACCGCCCTCAGGCTTGCGATAACCGCGTTTGCGCGTGCGCACCACGACGACCTTTTGGAAACCGTCGCGATCTATCTGCTCGAGCGGAAGTCCGCCACCGACCGCGAAACCGCCGTCATAGCAGTAACGCCCGTTCACCTTTGGCGGCGGCATCATGAGCGGCACGGTCGAGCTCGCACGTACGCGCTTCATGAGCTCCTCGATCGTCTGCATCTCATCCTTGCGGAAAAACAGGTCGCGCCCCGTATCGCGCTCGAACGCCGCAATCGCCACCTTGGCGGGGCTGGCGTTGAACGTGTCGATATCGAAAGGAAGGGGCCCAGTGGGAAGACCTGCCTGCTCGTAGATGTATTCCGCGTTGAACAGCCCTTTGTGCATGAGGAAGGTCTTCCAGTCCCCGATGTTGGGCAGGGCGATGAACTCCGTAAACGAACCCACGGCGCGGTTGATATCGCGCGAGACGTAGTTCACGGCATTCGAGCTGCCGGAGCTCACGCCGTAGATGTTGTCAAAATACACGCCCTGTTCAAGCAGGTATGCCGTAACGGCGCAGGTGTAGGCACCGCGCATGCTGCCGCCTTCGAACAGAAGGGCGGTTTTGAGCACATTGCTTTCGAGGTTTTTGGTCATGGTTACAGTATAGGGCATGGAGCAGAGGCCGGGTTTTCGCAATGCTAAGAAGCGATTGGCTGGAAAGCCTCGTCTCCAACGAGGAGCTCGGCGTTGCCGTGGGCAAGCTCGGTGACGGAGACAACCAGTGCAGGCGCCTCGGCTGCCAAGACGCGCACTTCCACGGTGACGTCGGCGGCAAAGGTGGCTTCGAGCACCTGGATCCCCTGTGACGTCAGCCAATGGTTCAACTGGTCGTAGAGCGGATAATCCACGCTGATCATGACGTCGCAGCAAGGGGCAAACGTCACCTGCTGCGCAGCGGCAAAGGCGTCCTGCGCGGCCTTCGTGTAGGCGCGGACGAGCCCACCCGTCCCCAGTAGCGTGCCGCCAAAATAGCGTGTCGTCACGCAGATGACGTCTTTGAGCTCGGCGTGCTCGATGACGGAAAGCGTCGGAAGGCCGCTCGTGCGCGCCGGTTCGCCATCGTCGGAATAGCGCACGCGGTTTTCCGCCCGCAACACGTAGGCATACACGTTATGCCTCGCCATGGGATTGGCCGCTCGCACGCCATTGAGGAACGCCAGCGCCTCCTCCTCAGTCTCGACATGCGCGACCTGCCCGATGAACCGGGACTTTTTCTCCTCGTACTCGGCCTGGGCTGTACCCTGTATCGTCTTGTAGGAATCCATGCGCCTATTGTAATGGAGAACCGCTCCGTTATCGCCTACGGCAAACGAACGAGCCCCGTGTACGAAAAATGCGACAGCTTATAACGTGACGCGAATCGACAAGGAAGCGCGACGGTGGGGTGTGAGCGATTCTGCAGGCACTAATTCCAAAAATTCATAGGTTTAGCCGAAGCCAAGCGAATACCCCACCGTCGCGCTTCCTAAAGTGAACGCCATTAGTTCACGCTGGATATGCTACTGCATCCGTGGCTATGCCTTTGTTTTGCTATTTCGCGAACAGTTGCTTCGCGGCCTCGAGAGCAGCGTCCATGCCGTCGGCGTTCTTGCCACCAGCCTGGGCCATGGTGGGCTTGCCACCGCCACCGCCCTGGATGTGCTTGGAAATCTGCTTGATGACGGCGCCGGCGTCGAATCCCGCGGCCACGGCTTCGTCGGTCGCGGCGGCCATGATGACGGGCTTGCCGTCCTTCACGGTACCGATGACGAAGGCGCCGGGGCGCTTCATGCGGGCACGCACAACGTCCCACATGTTGCGCATGGCGCCGGTGTCCAAGTCGTCCTTGCGCAGCACCAGCAGCGGATACCCCACGTCAACCAGGCCTTCGAGGATTCGGTCCATATCTGCTTCGGAAGCCGTCTTCTTGGTGGCCTTGGCCTTGGCGACGATCTCCTTATACGCCTTCGCGTTGGCAGCCGTGCGCTCCGACACATCGAAGAGCGGCGTGCGCAGGATGTCTGCCGTCTCACGCAGCTCGGCTTCGATCTTGTTCAGGTAGGCAAGGGCCTCGTAGCTGGTCACAGCCTCGATACGACGTGCATTAGCGCTCACCGAGCCTTCGCTCACGATCTTGATCAAGCCGATTTCGGCGGTGTTCTTCACGTGGCAGCCACCGCACAGTTCGCGCGAAAAATCGCTTGCCTCGACCACGCGCACCTTCTCGCCGTATTTCTCGCCGAACAGCGCCGTGACGCCCGAGGCACGTGCCTCGTCGAGGGTCGTCTCGTAGATGTTCAGAGGCACGGCCCTCATGATCTCGTCGTTAGCCAGTTGCTCGATCTGGCGGATCTCATCGCGGGAAACCGCCTGGAAGTGCGTGAAGTCGAAGCGCAGGTGATCGGGGCCGACATAAGAACCAGCCTGGTTCACATGCTCGCCCAACACGTCGCGCAGGGCGGCGTGCAGGATGTGCGTACCGGTGTGGTTGCGCGTGATGCGAGCGCGGCGCTCGGCGTCAACTGTTGCGGTCACGCCCTCGCCCTCGATGATGCGTCCCTTGACGATGTTGACGTAATGGCAGGTGAGTCCTTTCTCGGGAGCTCGGGTGTCAGTGACCCGCGCCCACGAATCGGGCGTGGTGATGACGCCGGTATCGCCCACTTCGCCGCCCATCTCTGCGTAGAACGGCGTGGTGTCGAGAATGATCTCGCCCTCTTCGCCTTCGGCGAGAGATGCTACGCGCTGCCCGCCCTTGATGATCGCAACGACGCGCGCCTTGAACTCGGTATGATCGTAGCCGACGAACCGAGTAGCGCCCGTCTCCTTCAAGATCTCGGCCTGAACGCTGCCGTACGTAGACCAAGCGGCCTCGGCGTCGTCCTTCGTCGCGGCGCGGGCGCGCTCGCGCTGCTGAGCCATGCAGGTCTCGAAGCCATCCATGTCGACCGAGATGCCACGCTCCCAACACATCTCCCGCGTAACCTCTACGGGGAACCCGTACGTGTCATGCAGCATGAACGCCACGTCACCGGGCAGCGTATCGCCAGAGGAAAGGCCGACCAGCGCCTCGTCCAGATAAGCCTGGCCGGTGCGCAGCGTGCGGCCGAAGCGCTCCTCCTCGGAGAGGATCACGCTCTCGACAAGCTCGCGATTGTCGATGATTTCGGAATACACATGACCCATGAGCTCGATTATCTGGGCGAAATATTCGCGCAGGAACGGCCCCTCGATGCCCAGCTGGTGTCCGTGCATGACGGCGCGACGCAGCAGGCGGCGCAAAACGTAGCCGCGCCCCTCGTTGGAAGGCAGGATGCCGTCGGCGATCATGAAGGAGACGCTGCGGCTATGGTCAGCCATGATGCGCAGGCTGAGGTCAACCCTGGCCTGCTCGTCGGAGAGCGCGCCGGGCATCATGTTGCCGTCGTACTTCTTGCCGGTCAGGCGCTCGCCCACGCCCACGAGGCTGCGCAGCACGTCGGTCTCGTAGTTGGACTGCACGCCCTGCATGATTGCCGCTGTGCGCTCGAGCCCCAGGCCCGTGTCGATGTTCTTGGTGGGAAGCGGCGCCAGCGTGCCATCCTCTTGGCCGTCGAACTGGGTGAACACGCAGTTCCAGTACTCGAGGAAGCGGTCGCAATCGCAACCGGGGGCGCAGTCGGGGCTGCCGCAGCCGAATTCGGGGCCCTGATCGTAGTACAGCTCCGAGCACGGGCCGCACGGACCGGTCGGGCCGGCGCGCCAGAAGTTGTCGTCTTCGCCCAAGCGGCTGATGTGCGACTCGTCGATACCGAGCGATTTCCAGATCTCGATCGTCTCATCGTCGTCCTTGAAGACGGTGAAGTACAGCTTCTCGACCGGAAGCTCAAGCACATCGGTGGAGAACTCAAGCGCCCAGGCGCACATCTCCTTCTTGAAGTACTTGCCGAAGCTGAAGTTGCCCATCATCTCGAAGAACGACAGGTGACGGCCCGTCGTGCCGATGATGTCGATGTCGTTGGTGCGCACGCACTTCTGCACGGTGGTCGCCCCGATGTAGTCGGGATCGAACTCTTTGACATGCAGAAAATACGGCTTGAACTGCACCATTCCGGCACTGGTCAGCAAAAGCGACGGGTCATCGGGGATGAGCGAGGAGGACGGCAGGCGCTTGCAGCCCTTCTCCTCGAAAAATTGCAGGTACTTCTCGCGGATTTCCGCGGTGGTCATGTAGTGCATGGGACGCCTTCCCTCTCATGGTTTTTTCGCATTGGGATATTCTAGCGCTTTTGCCCGTGAAATGGGACTATGCACGCGATGCGCAAAAATGCTGCAATGCGATAAATTTCCTTGGGAAGCAAGCCGTCTTGGCCCTACTCGTAATAGTCGGGCGCTATGCGCAGCTCGCTTTCTTGCCCGCTATCATGTCCGAAAAGCAGCTTCCATCCGCAGCCCTGCAGCTGCCTCAGCTTTGCGATCGAGCGCTCTGCATCCACGCTGCTCGTGCAGATGCCGGGAAGCACCCAGTCCTCGAGGTTGCACTCGAAATACGCGGCATCGCCCGCGATGACGAAACGTCTGCCCTCCCCGAGCGTCACGAGCACCGATTGGTGTCCTCGAGAATGGCCGCGCGTGTCTATGAGTTGCACGCTCCCGTCGCCGAACAGATCGACGACCTCGTCATCACGAGGTTCGATGAACGCGAAGTCGCGCGTCGCGGCATAATGGGCGAACAAGTAGCCTCTTTCGAAATGATCCGGCCACCAAGCCGTTTTCAGCTCTTCGCGGCGCACCACGAACGTCGAAGAAGGAAACGCGTCCATGAAGGCTGCATGATCGAGATGCATGTGCGTAAGCACCACATAGTCGATATCGTCGGGAGCAAGCCCCATCTTGGCAAGCTGGCTAACTACGTCTTCACCCTCGCCTACGACCCCCAAGCCCTCGTTCTTCAGGCCCGTATCGACCAGAACGCGTCCCTTCTCGTGCTCGAGCAGATAGCAGTACACGGGCAGTGAAGCGGGGCCGTGCTCTCGCGTGCCGGGCATCATGCCGTTGACGTCGGGCATCTCGATCTTGCCCACGTGCATGATGTACATGCGTTTCACAAACCCGGCTGCTGAGCTCTCCATAGTTCCTCCCGTTCGCCCCGCGCTCCATTCGACGTCGCTTCCCAGGAGCGGTTGAACTCCAATTGGGGACTGTCTCCTTAGCTGATTGTACGCCATGAGGGACGTGCTTTTTGGCCTTTTTGAATGCGGCTACTCCTGCGAAGAACCATCGCATGCACATGACTGTACGTAGACGATATCTATCCAGCTTTTGACGTAGGCCACGAGCTTCTCATGGGTCATAATTTCGATATGCTTAGAAAACGCCGCCTATGCACAAGATGCCGTGAGGAAAGGGACTAAACATGGGACTTGATATGTCGATGCAGGTAAATTACAGCAGCGTCGCCAAAGAGATCGCCACAGGTTACTCGCGAACGGGCGGCAAGAACTGGAGCAGCGTCGCTCTAAGCACTGGCCGCGCCTGGAATGCAGAGGAGCACGCTGGGCTCGTCACGTTCATCATCAACTCGTTTGGTTTGGGCGCCAGCGCGAAATCGGGAGGACTTACGCTCTTTAGCCACAGCGACGACACCGAAGCAAAGGTGATCCGCGACATGGATAACTACATAAACGAGATGAGCGACGAGTACCACATCATCGCCTACTGGTGCAAGGCGCCGCACATCCATGCTTGGTTCGACAAATTTGTCTATTCGTGTTCGGAAAGCCACATTACCAACGGAGACGCCGTCGGTTTCAAGGCAGACGTGCTGCACAAGCTGCGCGATGAAATCCAGCAGGTGCTCGACGTGGCTGATGCCGGAGACGAGGAGGCCGCCTATCGGGCCATGTCCGACCTCTTCCCGCTCACGGGGGCTCCATACGAGATGTTCTCCGCGCATTCATACACACCCTGGCACATCGACTGCTTGCAACAGACGGCGCTTTTCTTCGATAACCTTTTCGCCATCGACCAAGCCGAAGAGGCAACCTATTACTACACCGCTACGTGGTAGCGCCTCGCGGACAGGAGAAGAGCCAGCTCTGTCTCATTCTTCTTCGTCGTTGCTATCCGAATCGACGAAGGGCAGCTTGCCCGTGAGGTCCGAAAGCGTCGGAATGCGCCCTGTGTCGGATGGTTCCGGTGCGGGCACGGGGGCGGTTGCATCGGCCATGGGGTCCACTTCATCCCCTTCGCCGGGCACGCCCTTGAAGAACACGCCGTCCTCGGCGACGATGCGTCGGCCCGTGCGCTTCTCGAAATAGAACACGAACACCGATTTCAACATGGCAACGAGCGGTATGGACAGCAAGGCGCCGACGAGCGCACCCATGAGGCCGCCCGTCGCAGTACCGACCCCCGCACCCGCCATCAAGGCCAGGAAGGTAAGCGCCGGATGGATATCGACTGATTCGCCCATGATCTTGGGCGACACGAACGTGTATACGAACTGCTGGATGACAACCGTTCCCACAAGCGCGATGACGCCCACGATCGGGTCTTTGACGACGCTGGCGATGAAGGCCAATCCGCCGCCGAACCAGGGGCCGACGATGGGGATGACGTTGAGAAGGCCAGTGATGGTACCCAGGGCGGCAGGGCTTGGCACGCCGAGGCAGGCAAATAGGATGCCGCAGGCCACACCGATAATCGCACACTGAATAACCATGGCTTTGAGGTAGCCGCCCATCACGCGCGTGACGGTGAGGTGAAGCATCTGGGCGTCGGTTTTGCGGGCGTCACCCATCAGCCGGTAAGCCTCACGCCCCAATCTGGGAAGGTCGACGAGCATCCAGAATGCGATGACCAGGGCAAAGCCTACGCACATCACGATGTTGGCCAAAGATGCGCCCGCTGTTACCACGGTCGAGGCGCTTGCGGTCGCGACTGATTGCACGAACTCGGTAAACGACAGCAGGGCGCTGTCAACCCATTGCTGGACCTGATCGCTTTGCAGGATGTCGGCGTACTGCTCGTACAGCCCGCTCGCCCATTCCTGAAACGCGGTTGCATAGGCTGGCAGGTTGGATGCGAGCTGGTTGAACTGTGCGCTGATGCCCACGCTCGGCGAGAAGATGGCGAAAATCAGCACCGCCAAGACGGCAACCAGCGCCACATAGGCCAGCATCGTGCCGAGGGTGCGGTTCACCCCGTGCCTATCGAGCCAGTTCACGGGATCGCGCAAGATGAAGACGAACACCGTCGTCCAAACCAAAATGCTGATGACGTTCGACAGGATCCCGGAAAGGTATACGACCACGGCCCCGAGAAGAAGAATACCCACCCAGGTCCATACGGTCACGAGCCTATCGCGCTTCTTCTGGGAAGCGTCAACGTCTTGACTGCTGTCCTGGGTGGGTAGAGTCCCTCTGGCCATGGGTTTTTCGGGTTAGGCCTTTGCTTCGGATTCCTCGGCGGCCTCGGCGGCCTGCTCGACTGCTTCGGCGAGATCTTCGATGGGCTGGGTGTCGGCTACGATCTTCTCCAGACCCTCGAGATTCGGCTCGGCTTCAGCTTCTTCCTGGGCTGCCTTGTACTCTTCGAGCGCCTTGGCCACCTCGCTGATCTTCTCGTCGAGTTCCAACGACTCCTCGCTCGCAGCTTTCGGGCCGATTTTTGCACGCACGCGAGTGGTCACGTTGTTCACAGCCTTGACGGGAGCGCTGGCGATCGTCTCCACGGCGGCAGTGGCACTCGATGCGGTGTCGGTGATCTGCGTGACGTCTTCGAGAATCTCGTCAACGCGCATCATTTCCAGGTTCACGGCGTCGAGGGTCAGCTGCACGCGGTCCACAATCGGCTCGACCTTCTTCGTGACCGGCTTCAGATCGCTGACCATGACCGCGGCATCGTCGATCATGGGATTGACTTTCGTCGTGATGTCGTCAATGGTGGTCCGCGTCGACTTGATCATCTTGATAAGCTCAACCAAAAGCACCACAAGGGCGATGCCCACGCAGATGAACACCGCGACGAGCGCCATCATCAGAATATCCATCGAAACCTCCTTAGTCGGTAGTATTTAATCATAACACCGCACAAGCAGGCTAGATACGTGAAGATGGCAAAAGGGCGGCAATCACTCGATTGGCGCAAACCCAGCAAGCGAACGGACCCCGTATAAGGAATTATCGCCGCCCCTGCCCATTCGGGCAGACAAGTCAAGACTGGTTTTTTCCCAAAAGCTGAGCTAACCTCAGGCTAGCCCCGTTTTCGATACCGTACTTAAGCGGTGGACCGACATATATTATTCAGGGAGCTCTAGATTGCGCGTGAAATGGGGATTCGCATCCGTTGATGCGAAAGCCAGGCAGCAAGCTGCGAGCACCCACCTTTCGGGGTGGGTTCATCCTTCCGGGTCGGAGACGGGGTTTCTTGCTGCATGAGCGCATAACCCGTCTTTGATATTAATTCCCGACCAAAGGGCCCAATCGAACGTTTTCTGGATCGCCCTTTTTCGATTAGCCTTCATCCCCGGCGTTGGGCAACACGACTTCGGGATTCAGGCGCGTGTAGGGCGCAATGGCCCGCAAGGCGGCGTCACGTGCCTCACGAGCATGTTCGGTGTCTTTCAGCACGAAGCGGAGCTTTCCCCACATGCCGTATTCGCCGATTTCGGTCATGAGAATCCATGGATCGCGCTCTAAATCGGCAACCGTCTCCACGGCGTGTTTGGCAAGCTGCTCCATTTCGCCGATCATCTCGTCGAGGTCACGGCCGTCGTTCACAAAGGAAATCCTCGTCACGACCAGCGTCTCAGGCGATATCTTCATCACGGGCGTCGAGTTGATGACTGCGTTGGGAATAAGATGTATGTTTCCCTCGAAGTCCTTCACTACCGTCTGGCGCCACGATACGTCCTGCACACGGCCATCGATGTCTCCAACGATAACGTGGTCACCTGGATGCACGATTTTCATCAACGTCACCTGCAAACCGCCGATGAAGTTCTTGAGGGTATCCTGCAAGCCGAGCGAGAGAGCCACACCGCCGACGCCCAGAGCCGCAATCAGGGCGTTTACATCTACTCCAAAGCACGCCGAAAGCATGATGGAGATGCCGCAGATCCATATGGCTATGCGCGCGATGTTCACGATAATCGAGCTCTCTGGAATGAGAGAGCCGTCAACCCGCATGAGGCGCCGAAGCAGCTTTACGACGAGGAACGAGATGATTGCCGTGACAACTACGATAACCGCCGCCACGATTACCGCGTACAAGGTATCGTGTTTGGAAACCTCGGCGATACCGTCGAACAACCCGTCCATTTGTGCCCCTCTGTCCTCCGCATACCGCGCGCGTGCGCGTATCCTAGTCTACCGTGCCGTACACCTGTCCCCAAGCGTGTCCGCCGATTATCGAGTTCAGCTGGTCGCAGAGGCGCGTGCGCGTATAGCTACCCGGCGGCAGCAGGTTGGCCACTTCCTGCAGGTCGTCAGGAAGATCGCCCGACTCGGCCGCCAACACGACGTCGAGCCTGCGCACGACGTGGTCGGCAGGCTTGTCTTCGAACAGCTCGTCCACGATATGCTGCAGCGCACCGTAATCCGGGCTCGGCTCCACCGACATCGTTTCCTCCTTCGGCATCATCATAGCAGGACGGGCATCCAGAAAGAAAACCCATCCGCTCTATGATCTTACATCCAGCCCAAACACCGTCGCCGCCAGGGCGCCCGTGAAGGAAGGCGTGGCGTTTCCCGTGGCGCGCAGGAATTGCACGCCGGCGCCATAGAGCTTGACAGCCGCAGGCGCCATGGTGTCGGGCGTGTAGTCGAGGATGTCTTCGAGTGGCTTGAGCGGTGCAGGCTGTCGAGCATTCGGGTCGAGGGTGATGCGCAGTTGCGCAAGGAGCGGCCGATCTGTGATCTCGGCTGCGTGTCTGGCGTATTCAACCGCCCTGAATGCAGGCTCCGGCGTCTCGAAGCCGATGACTGCAGCACCTTGGTCTTCCATCAAGGCAACCGCCTCGGGCCAGCGCTCGGCCGCCAGAGGAGCCCGGCTCACAAGCGCCCCGCCGTACGGATCGGCGTCGACGAGCTCGTAGCCTTGGAAGAACGCGCCGGGCGAGATGCTCTCGAGCACCTGTTCATCGGGCGTGCCTGCAGCGGAGGAAGAAGCAGCGCGTGCCTTGGCCTCCGCCTCTCGCAGCGCCGCCGCGGAATCCGGTTCGCAGATGATAACGGACGCGAAGATGGGAGCGCTGCTTACTTGCGCGACCCCCATGAGCGCACAGCGCAAATCGTCGAGGTTCGTGAAGCCGTTGAGGAAAAACGCATCGATGCGCTCGTCCTCGAACGCGCGAGCCGCATCCGCATACTGCTTGCGGTTCTCGTTGAGCGATGCTTGCGACGAGGGGTCGAGCGGCAACCCGCACGGGCCGATTTCGGCCAAGATATGCTGCGGTTTCAGCTCGGAAACAATCTGCACCGCCGCATGAGCCAGTGTTTTGGCGTCACCCTCCATGCGCGCATGAGCCAACCGAGCGCTCGTTATGTCCTCCGTTTGCGTCACCAGACATTGCGCTCCAGCAATGCTTTCAAGCCTTAACGCATCGGTCATCACGTCGGGCTCCATCAAGTTGAGGTACTGCCTGTCGCGGGCCACGTTGATCCCCTGGCGCGACAGCGTCACATCCGTCGGTGCCGAAAGCACGAGCATGTCCTTGTGAAACCTCAGCTGGATATCGGGCATTTTCCCTCCCGTCCTCGACCGTATTGCCAAATGATACCGCACCCTGACTAAGTATGCAGCATGCAGCGGTTGCGCGTCCACCGCCAGTCAAGGGAGCGCTGCCTGGCAGTAAAAGGAGCGAGAAGCGCTGCGGCGCCCGAGATTGGGGGCTATGTTTCAAAAAGTGTGTCTAGATTGAACTCGTAGCCCCAGTTCAAGACTAGATTTAATGGCTTGCAAGTTGGTTAGCCCGAACTTGCATATGTTTCAAAAAGTGTGTCCGATTTACCCTTGACACGCCTGTTCAGGCAAGCTTTTTCAGGGAAAAAGTTGTCGAGTGACAGGACGAGGGCTTGAATAATCCAAGATGCGCCTCATGCGGCGCCGAGATGAAGAGGAACGGCACCACGTCGGCGGGGACGCCGAGGTGGCGGTGCAAGTCGTGCGGGGCGTCCTCGGTGCGCAGGATCGACAACTCCGCCAAGACGCTGGAGGCTTTTCTGGCATGGCTGCTGTCCAAGGACGCGATAGCCGACCTCAAGATGAGCCGGGCCACCTTCTGGCGCAGGTTCGGCTGGGTCTGGCGGATCTGGCCGGTGGCCCCGTTCGCGGGCGAGGTGCACGACGTCGTCTTCCTGGACGGGCTGCACCTCGGGCGCGTCGCCGTCGTGCTCATCGCGGTCGCCGGCGGGCACGTCGTCGCATGGCACCTGGCGCGCATGCCCGCGCCGGCCATGGCGGTCTGCGACGGCTCGCCCGGCTTCGCGAAGGCCGCACGTGCCATTTGGCCCGGCACGCGCATACAGCGCTGCACGTTCCACGCCGCCAACCAGGTCAGGCGCTATACGACGCTGAACCCCAGGCTGGAGGCGGGAAGGGAGCTGCTCGGCATCGCGAACAGGCTCGGCGCCGCCAAGGACGCGGATTCGGCCACGGAATGGCTGCTCGAGTACAACGCATGGTGCGCCAAGTGGACCGATTTCCTGAAGGAGCACACCGTCAAGGACGGGAAGCGCGTCTACACCCACGAGCGGCTACGCAGGGCCAGGCGCTCTTTGAACAGGCTCGTCAAGGACGGCGCGCTGTTCACGTTCGTCGAGATGCAGCAGGAGCTGGGCGGCGAGTGGCCGTCTACCAACAATGCGGTCGAGAGCGTCAACTCACGCATCAGGGACATGCTCTACCTGCACCGCGGCCTGCCGCTCATGCACCGCATCAAGGCGATCTTCTGGTGGTGCTACATGCATACGGAGGACCCGCTGCCCGCCGCCGAGATCCTGCGCGTCATGCCGACGGACGACAAAGTCGACGGCCTGTTCGCCGCGGCTTCAAGCCGTTCTGGAAGAGATGACGGCGCTCCCGACGAGTACGGCAACGGGATCGTCTGGGGCGAGTTCCACATGCCCACGGAATACAGGCAGTGAATAATCGAAGCGGACACACTTTTTGAAACATAGCCCGAGATTGGCTCGAAAGGCAAGCGAAGCGTACTTCGGTACGTGAGCGCAGACTTGAAAGCCAAGATTGGGTGCTGCGGCGCTTTGCAGCGCGAAATGGTTGAGCCTGCCTTTGGATGGCTCAACTCTTAGAAGCGACGAGGCCCGCTTAATTAGCGGGCCTCGTCTAAGGAGGGGATGAATGCGGTGTCTTGGCACCGCTACTGCTCGAAGCAGTTGCATTTGGAAGGAGGGGAGCCTTCCGCTTGCTGATGCAATTATAAAAAACCGTTTTGAATTGCGTGTGAGATGGATTTGTGTTAATTGCGGAAACCGCCGTAACTTTCGCGTTACTTTCAGCGTTTCACCAGTTCACAGGCTCGTCACTTCAACCATGCCCAATTCGGCTCCCAACACCTCATCTGCTTCGGTCTTGAAAGCTACCCCAACGGCTCGTTCCCCAGCAGAAAGGCGGACTTGAGCTCGGGTCTGGCATTGGGAAAGAACGGGCAGTCCTGGCGGAGGCATTCGGCGTTGTTCGGGAAGAACGCGCAGACCACCTCGTCGGGAAGCTGCATGTCAGATCCGGTAACCGCATTCATGAAGGGTGCGGCCGTGAGCGCCGAAATGTAGCCTGTGCGCTTGCAGCACCGCGGACCACCGACGTCGGCTATGCGCGCAAGAACTTTCGAGGTCAAGCGCTGGCATTGTGCCCAGGGCTCCTGCGTCATAGGTGTTGAGCCGTTGAGCACGCTCATCGCCTGACCTGCGGAAACGGCTGCTCCGCACGTACCCCAAAACCCACAAGTTCCACCCGGCACCTGAAGGCTGCGTTTCTTGAGCTCCGCAAGCGCGGCATCCTTGTCCAGCGGGCTACCCTCCGGATCTCTACCGCCCGCGTTTGCGCAAGCCGCAACCAGCGCAGCTCCCACGAGCGTATGGTGTTCGGGGCCGTTTGGATAGATTGACTTGTCCTTCATGGCCTCGTTCATGATCTCGATAGGGTTGGCAGAGGCGCTCTCCGAACACAAGCCGATGATATAGGCCACGCCTTCGGCTCGATGGCATTCGTTGCATATGTAATGACCGTCAGAGCAAACGCAGTGCCCAAACTCCCTCTTCCCGCAAAGATGGCAACTTACCTCCCGGGCTTCCGTCCAGTACACGAGCGGTTCCCCGCACACCAAGCAATTGCCTTTAACCGTTGCCATGCCGGATCCCTTCTCGTATTCGCCGATTCGAAAGTGGGCGTTCTTCGCCCGACAACGTTATTTCCTGCGCTGGAGAAGGACGTTGTTAGTCTCGAGCCATGTTTCGACCGTGCCGGTATCGAAACCATCGGAAGGGTCGATAATCAGCGCGAACATTTCCTCTTCACGCAACACTGCATCCAGCGCATCGGTGAGCTGTATCTCGCCGCCCGCGCCTGGTTTCACGTCCTTTAAAAGCTGCATGACGCGCGGACTTAGCAAATAACGCCCGAATATCGCCAAATCAGAAGGAGCGTCGGCAGGATCGGGCTTTTCCACGAGCGAGTTAATCTTCCACACGTCCTTCGATACGGGCTCACCGGCTATGACGCCGAACCGCTTGACATCCTCGTGGGGCACGGGCATGACGGCGATGACGCTGGCCCCTCCGTGTGCATCGGATACTTCCTGCATACGCGGTAGCATGTTGTTGTCGGGAACGAGCACATCGCCTAAAAGCACGTAGAACGGCTCGTCGCCGACCTTCTCGGCGGCGCAGAGAACGGCATGCCCTAGGCCCAGTGCCTCGTCCTGGTACACATAGCTCACATTCATGTTGCCCACGCGCTCCACCTCATCGGCGTACTTGTCTTTCCCACGCGCGCGCAACAGGGCGACGAGCTCTGGGTCGGGCGAGAAATGGTCTTCGATGGCGCTCTTCGCGCGGCTGTGGCTGTTGATGATGACCACTTCGTCAGCCGAACTGGACAAGCCTTCCTCCACAACGTACTGGATAGCAGGCCTATCTACGACAAGCAGCATTTCCTTGGGCTGGGATTTCGTACCAGGCAGAAAACGGGTTCCCAAACCGGCAGCGGGAATAAGGGCCTTCATTGAATCACCTTTCGACGAGAATTGCCGCACGACCCTAGCACGCGACGCCAATCGTCCTCTTGGGTCTGACGCGCTTTTGCCTGGCGTGCTTTTCGTTATATTCGGGTTCGGCGGGGACTTGGCCCCGCCGAATCTGCAGCTATTTCACTGTGACTTTGACCTTTGCAAAAACGCCGTTCTGAGCATAAGCGTATACGTCGCACGTGCCCTTGGCGATGCCCTTGACAACGCCCTTTGCACTCACGGTGGCGATTTTCGGATTAGTGGATTCGTAGGCAACGTTGCGATGCCGACGGACCTTCAGGCTCTTCGAAACGGGAGTGGCTTTTCCCTTCAAGTTGAACTTCTTGCCGACTTTGACTGTAACCTTGTTCTTCTTGGCTGCGGTGGTCACTTTCTTGTCGTTGCCCACCTTGCCACCAGGTGTGGCTACATGCACCGTCTTCGAGCTCGAGACAACCGCTCCCTTCGAATCGAGAGCGACGACTATGAACTTGTAGTAGGTGCCCTTCTTGACCGCCTTGCCGTTAACCTTCTTGAACGTGATGCTCGTCTTGGATGTGGTCGTAAGCTTCACATACTTGTATTTCTTGCCGCACATGTTGCCAAAGACGACGTAGCGCTTCGCGCCTGCCACCTTCGTCCAGCCCAACTTGACCGACTTTGCAGTGGCTTTCTTGACTTTGGCTTTCAGCAGGTAAAACACCGATCCAGCTGGATCTTTCTCATCGGAATACGTCAGTATTCTCGCTTCAGCCGTGGCTTCGGAAGCACCTTTGCCGAGGGCGGTGCCGTCCTCGCCTAACTGCGCTATGCTTCCCGGGGCGAGCGGACCGCCGCCACCGCCACCGCCACCGCCGGTGTTGCCAGAGCCACCGTCAGGAGTGATGCCGGCAAAGTCGGTGGACAGGGCCTTCGCATAGGGATCGGATGCAGAAGTGATGATCGTGATCTGGTTGCCATTCTTGCTCTTGCTGTTGATGTACTTGAGATGCTTTTCAACCTCGCTGCCGGCCTTGCAGTACACCGTTACCCCTTCGAGGATGTTTCCATTCGCGTCTTGGCCGATTCCGGGATTGACGCAGTTGGTGTCTGCATCGCTCGTCACGAGATGATTATATCCACCACTAGCCGGAGTAGCGCTGATGTAGTAGGTCTTCAGGTTCGGCGATCCCGAGAATGTGCCATCGCCGAACTGGGAGAGGGTGTTGCCGATCGCAACGACTTTCAGAGAAGAGAAGCCCGCAAACGCGCCGCTTTCCAGAGCGTTGACTCCAGCGGGAATGGCAACGCCTTGAAGCGTGGACTTCACGCCGCCGAACGCGCTACCAGATATCCAGCACCAGGGCTCATCGGGATCACTTGCATTGTACAGGCTGTACGTTTTGTCGTTGTAGGTGAAGGACGAGGGCACGGCCACCTTGGTTGCACTGCCCGTGTACTTGTCGATGGCGACGCTCCCCGCCATGCTTCCGTCATCGGAAAGCCAAGCCTTGTATTGATATGCGCCAGAAGTCGCATTCACCTGGATCTCGGCCCATGCCTGCTGCGCAAAGGCCAGCGACATCGCAAGCCCGATCGTCATAGCCATGAGAACCGCTAGCAGCGCTTTCAATTGTTTGCTTCTGGTTAATTGAATGTTCATGCAAGACCTCCTTATATGAAAGCCATACGCTTAGCTGCGCCGCTCTGCACGCAGTTACGCATCCATGTCAAGCATTCTATCGTAACTGCATAAATCAACCTGGTTGATTTATGCAGCGTGCTATTTTGCGCCCCAAGGGGCACATTATTAGTATCGTCAAAAGTCAGATGCTCTCCGAGCTTGGCGCTATTGGACAGCGGTGGTCATTTCCATTGACCGCGCTCGCAACGCACAGGTATAAGGGCTGATCGTGGATGATTGCTTGTTCAAGTACATCCACCCCCGTGTGCAATGCTGCGATTTCGATAGCTTGTATACGAACCACTTCTTCCTCCGAATTGGAGCGAGCATTATGATGCTTGTTTGACCACTCTCTCACCAACAATTGAATTTCCCTTGTAAGGGGTAGAAAACACCTTGACCAGCATGATAAGATGCATGCCGATTTGTGTCGCTTCAAAGATATAGGGGTCGTTATGGATTTAGCTCAGCAGGCAAAATTGGTTGATTTTATCCACGATACACTTGAAGGTTATCTGGGACAGAAGGTGCGCGTGCGCGCTAACATGGGCCGTTCGAAGATCGTCGAGAACAACGGAACGCTCACACAGGTGCATCCGCGTCTGTTCATTATGGAAATGGACCGCAAACGAGGCCGCACGGCACGCCAGTCTTATCAATACGTCGACGTGCTCACGGGAACCGTCGAACTCTCCCAGGACGGCGAGCCGCTGTTCGAGCCGTTTGTCATCGAGCCCGACAATGATCTGCCTCCGATTCCTGAGGAGATAGTAGCGGCCGTGCGCGCAGACGACCACATGCTCGTCTAAAGTAAGCGTTTAACCCTAACGAATGTAGGCGCCTGGTTGCTTTAACAACCAGGCGCCTACATTTATAGGAGGATACGCTCTCAGGTGCCCCCTAAAGGGGGTTCCGCTTAAGCAGCCTGCACTTGAGCGGAACCAGCCCCCTCCTCGTCGCCTTCTCCGTCATCGTCCTTACGCTTCTTGCGTGCCAGGAACGCTACGACGATCTGCGCGATGCAGATGATGGCAAACAGGACCGACCAGCGGTCGAATAGCGCCATGGTCTGGGTAAAGTCCTGCGTGACGAACAGCAAGACGATTGCCACGACGCCAATCGCCAGCGCCAAGATGCGCAGGCCGCGGTGGCGGTCGAACGCCCTGGCATCGTCGTTGCGTTCGTTGTCAGCAGCCGTTTCATGCTCGGCGACACGCAGGGCTGCATCTTCGCCGTCTGGACCATTCCCGTCATCGCCGTCGCGACGCTTTCGCCCGAACAGGCCGACGGCCAGCACCAGGGCAACCAGAACTGCGAGCACGGTCGCCACCACATCGAACAGCGACCACGAGCCCTCTGAACCATCCGTCAGGGCCGTTCCCTCGTCATCTTCGATCGTCCGCACGGTGGGCACGCCGTCATCCACGACCACTTCACCCATCCGCGAGAACACAGGTGCGGTATCCCGCTCGCTCACTTCGGGCGTGCCGCCCGAGCTAGCCGGCTCGGTCGCCTTCGCGGGCTGCGCCGCCTGGACGGGACGCGCGGCAGTATAGATAACCACTATCTTCAAATCACCTGCCGGCATCGCTCCCACAAGGCTTCGGTAATCAGGTTGGTAACCGTTGATTTCGGGAGAGACAACCTCGAAGCGCACGCCCTCGGCGAGCTGCTCAACATGGGCGGAAGCCGCTTGGTCGCCGTTTTCGTAGCGGTACTCGATCGTTAGCGTATATGCTAGTTGACCTGCGTCGGGCTCAACTTGCTCGGCGCCAGACGGCGACTCTGTGACAGTTAGGGTCCCGAACGACTCCGACACGTTGTAGTTGTTTTCCAGGGCGTCGGTGCGCACGTAGGAGAACGTGTTCTCGGACGTACCCACTTCGGTCTGCGAGCCGCTGAAGAAGTAGCCGACGTTTTCGCCCTCGACGAACCCCTCGTCACCTTCGACCTCGTGACGCACAAGCGGCGCGCCATCGTAGACCTTCGAATCGCTTGCCGACACAAGCTGCACCGACCTCTTCGTCACCTGAATAGAACCATCGGCTATGGCGAAGGTCACGTTGTTGAAGTTCGGGTTGGTGTTGGCGAACTGGTCGGCGGACAGGCCCATGTTCGTGGTGCCCACGTCTGTGCGCGCGGCCGCCGCCTCGCCCGAGAACGCAAAGTCGTCCTCGGTGTACAGGTTGCCGACGCTGCTGACGCTCTTCACCTTATAGCCTTTCGCAATGTGCTCTGTGCCGTCGTATTCCGCCGCCTCGACATTGCCGGCTATATGTACGGTGGCAGGAATGGCGTTGACCTTCAGGTTACCGTCCGCAATGGCGAACGTCACATCGTAATTGGTGTCGGAATTTGCAAAGTCTCCCGCTTCGAACACGAGCGGGGTCGAGCCCACGTCGGTGCGCGCGGCCTTCGCATTGCCGGTATAGCTCACAGAAGACAAGTCGTATCGCGAGGTCGCATCCGATGCAACTCTCATGCCAACGGGCTCGCCCAACGAGAGCTCGTAGCCGCTGATTTCGTGCTCCTCGCCGTCGTAATCAATCTCGGCGCTAGAACCTGCAACGTAGACCGTCACGCGAACGGGGTTCACCTTCAGCCCGCCATCTGCGACCTCGAACACGACGTTCTCGAAGTTCGGGTTGGTGTTGGCGAACTGGTCGGCGGACAGGCCCATGGGCGTGGTGCCGGCGTCGGTGCGCGCGGCCTTGGCCTCGCCCGTGAACGCGAAGTCGTCCGCCGTGTACAGCGGGTTGCTCGCCTCGAAGTCATAGCCGCTGACCGAGTGCTCCTCGCCGTCGTAGACGGCCTCGTCGGAATGCCCGGCGACCTTCACTACGACCTCGCCGTTCGGCGTGATCCTCTGGTAGCCGTCCTCGACCTCGAAGACGACGCCCTCGAAGTTCGGGTCGGCGTTGGCGAACTGGGAGGCGGCGAGGCCCATGTTCGTGGTGCCCACGTCGGTGCGCGCGGCCGCCGCCGAGCCGGTGAACTCGAAGCCCGCCGCGTCGCCCTCGACCGCGTACAGCGGCGTGGAGGACGTCGCCGTGTAGCCCGAGACCGAATGCTCGGCGCCGTCGTAGACGGCCGTGGCCGTGTTGCCCTTGACCGTGACGGTGGCCGACGCGCGGCCCACGGCCACGTAGCCGTCGACCACGTCGAACACCACGTCCTCGAAGTCGCCGCTCGCGTTGGAGAACTGCTCGGGGGACAGGCCCATGTACGAGGTGCCCGCGTCGGTGCGCGCGGCGCTGGCCCCGCCCGTGAACGCGAAGTCGTCCGCCGTGTACAGCGGGTCGCTCGCCTCGAAGTCGTAGCCCTCGGCCGCATGCTCATCGCCGTCGTAGACGGCCTCCGCGGTGTGCCCGGTTATGCGCACGACCACGCCTCCGGCGGGGGCGATGGACAGGTAGCCGTCGGAGACGACGTACTCGACGTCGAAGTTGGGGTCGGTGTTGGCGAACTGCTCCGCGGCGAGGCCCATGTTCGTGGTGCCCGCCTGCGTGCGCACGGCCGCCACCTCCCCGCCGACGAGCACCGCACCGGAGGCCGGCGTGAACGAGGTGCTCGCCCGGGCGTCGTACAGGTCGCTCGACGCGGCGAGCGCGTAGCCGGAGACCGCGTGCTCCTTGCCGTCGTAGACGAGCGCGTCGTGCGCGCCCTCGACCGACACGGTGACCGCGGCGGGCGTTATCTGCAGGCTGCCGTCCTCGACCTCGAAGGCCACGTCGGCGAAGTTGGCGTTCTGGTTGGCGAAGCTGCCGGCCGAGAGGCCCATGGGGTAGGTCCCGACGTTGGTGCCGGCCGCGCGGTCCGCGCCCACGAGCGCGACGTCTGACGGCGCGTACAGCGGGTTGCTGACCTCGAGCACCTCGTAGCCGGAGACCGACCTCTCGGTGCCGCAGTACGTGCCGGACGCGGTCGCGCCGGCTATGCGCACGACCACCCGCTCGGCCACGGGCGTCACCCGCAGGTGCCCGTCGGCAACCTCGAACGAGACGTCGAAGTTCGGGTCGGTGTTGGCGAACTGGTCGGCGGACAGGCCCATGTTCGTGGTGCCCACGTCTGTGCGCGCGGCCGCCGCCTCGCCCGAGAAGGCGACGGAGCCGAGATCGTAGAGCGCGCTGCCGGAGGAGAGCTCGAAGCCCTCGACCCGCTGCTCGGTCCCGTCGTACTCCACCTCGGCGACTCCGCCCGCGACCTCGACGGTCGCCGGCGCGGGCGTGACGCGGGCGCGGCCGTCGGCCACGACGAAGCGCACGTCCGAGAAGTCGGGGTTGGTGTTGGCGAACTGCTCCGCGGCGAGGCCCATCTCGGCGGTGCCCGCGTCCGTCAGCGCGGCGCGCGCCTCGCCGGTGAACTCGATGTTGGAGCTGGAGTAGAGCTCGTCGCTCGCCTGCACGTCGTAGCCCTCGACCACGAACTCCTCGCCGTCGTAGACGCGCGAGGCCTCGTGCCCGGTGATGTAGACCACCACGCCGCCGGCCGGGGCGATGGAGAGCTGCCCGTCGGCGACGTCGAACGAGACGTCGAAGTTCGGGTCGGTGTTGGCGAACTGGGAGGCGGCGAGGCCCATGGGGTAGTCGCCCGCGCGCACGCCCGAGGCCCGAGCCGCGCCGGAGAAGGCCACGCCGCGCGCGACGTCGTACAGCTCGGAATCGGCGGAGGCCTCGTAGCCCTCCACGGACTGCTCGGAGCCCGTGTAGGACACGGCCGCCCGCGTGCCCACGACCCTCACCTGAACGGCCAGCGGGTCGACGCGCAGCCCGCCGTCGGTCACGCTGAACACGACGTTCTCGAAGTTCGGGTTGGTGTTGGCGAACTGGTCGGCGGACAGGCCCATCGGATAGGTGCCCGCACCCACGGCGACAACCTTGTCAGAGCCCAGGAAGGTGAAATCATCAGCCGTGTACAGGCTACCCGAGATATTCGCTTCGTAGCCTTCTGCAACATGTGCTTCGCCATCGTAGGTTGCCGTCGTTGAATGGCCGACGATGACGACCTGCGCGGTCGTCGGTATAACGGTCTGGTAGCCATCGACAACGCTGAACATGACTTCGGCGAAGTTCGGGTTGGCGTTGGCGAACTGGTCGGGCGCCAGGCCCATGTACGAGGTGCCGGCGTCGGTGCGCGCCACCTCGGACGTCCCTGTGAACACGAAGTCGCTCGCCGTGTACAGCGGCGTGGAAGACGTCGCCGTGAAGCCCGAGACCGAATGCTCGATGCCATCATAGGTTGCTTTGTCGATCGAGCCCGTCACCGAGACGCTGACGTTAATGGGAGCTACGGTCAGGTACCCATCGACCACCTTGAACGTGACGTTTTCGAAGTTCGGGTTGGTGTTGGAGAACTGGTTGGCGACAAGGCCCATGTACGAGGTGCCCGCGTCGGTGCGCGCGGCGCTGGCCCCGCCGGCGAAGGCGAAGTCGTCCGCCGTGTACAGCGGGTCGCTAATCTCGGCGTCGAAGCCCTCCGCAAGGTGTTCGGCGCCGTCGTAGCTAAACAAGCCGTTCCGACCCGTGATGGTGACCACCACGTCGCCCGCAGGAACTATGGTCAAATATCCGTCCGCCACCCTGAACTCGACATGATCGAAGTTCGGGTTGACGTTGGCGAACTGCTCGGGCGCGAGGCCCATGTACGAGGTGCCGGCGTCGGTGCGCGCCACCTCGGACGTCCCCGCGAACTCGAAGTCGTCCGCAGTGTAGAGCGGAGTGGAGAAGTGCGCCTCGTAACCCTTCGCGCTATGCTCGGCGCCGTCGTAGGTCACGGCGTCATGGTTGCCCGTAATAGTCACAACCGCATCGATGGGCGAAATGGCAAGCCAGCCGTCCTGGACCTCGAACGCAACGTCGAAGTTCGGGTTGACGTTGGCGAACTGCTCGGCGGAAAGCCCCATTGCGTAACGTGCGCGCGCGTTTTCGCCCCGAGCCGTCGCCTCGCCTTCGAAGAGGACGTAATCGCTGTTGTACAGGCTGTTCGTGGTCGTAAGGCGATAGCCTTCCACCTGCTGTTCCTCGCCCGTGTAGGACCGCGTGGCCGTATTGCCCACAATGGTGACGGTCACGGCGGCAGGAGCTATGGTCAGACCGCCGTCGACCACAATGAACTCGACGTCGTCGAAGTTGGGGTTCACGTTTTCGAACTGTGCCGAATCGAGGCACATCGGATAAGACCCGGCATCGACGCCCGAAGCGGCCAAAGGCCCGCTATAGGCGAAGTCCGCTCCAGCCGCGGGTGTACCTGCTGCCTCGTCTGCCTCGACAGGCTCAACTCGATACAGCGCGTTGCTGGACTGTGCCGTGTATCCGACGGCCGCATGCTCGGCGCCGTCGTAGCTGCAGGCGAGCGTCTTGCCCGTCACGGTAACGGTCGCCCGCGCTTTGCCGATGGCAAGCCAGCCGTCGGACACGATGAACGTGACATCGTAGTTCGCGTCATCGTTGACGAACGGGCCCGACTCTCCCGGTCCGAAGGTGCCCTCTGCCAACCCCATCGGATACGTGCCGGCATTGGTGCCCGCAGCCGAAGCGCCCACGCCTTCGGCTAGATGGAAGTTGCTTTCGGCATACAGGCCGGTGGAGCTCGTTATGCTCGTGTCGTATCCCTCGACGCCGTGCTCCGACCCATCGTACGTCGTCGAGAGGCGGCTGCCTTCGACGGTCACGACGGCGGTTGCAGGCGCCACCTCGACGAAGCCGTCGGCGACGGCGAACACCACATCGGGGAAGTTCACGCGATCGTCGTTTGCGAACTGATCTGCGGCGAGGCCCATGGATTCGCGGCCTGCATCGGTACGGCTCACTTTCGCATCGCCTGTAAACGTTATATTAGAAGCGGTGTAACGCCAATCGCTGAACTGCAGCGTGTAGCCCTGGGCTTCGAGCGCTTGTCCGGTGTAGGTCCCTGTGGCGCTGTTGCCCACAACGTTGACCACGACCTGGCCCGCTGGCGCGATGGACAGCCAGCCGTCGGTCACCAGGAAGGAGACGTCGAAGTTCTCGTTGCCGTTTGTGAAGTCGGCAGGCGAAAGCCCCATGGGATACAGCCCGGCGTTCGTGCCCTGAACGGTCGCATCGCCCGCAAAGCCAACGTTGGCATCAACGTCGTAAAGCGACGTGTCGGCAGAGGCTATATAACCCTCCACCTTCTGCTCTGAACCGGAATAGGACTTGGTGGCGGTTGCGCCCGCGATGCTCACCTTGACGACGAGCGGGTTCACGCGCGCATATCCGTCAGCCACGACGAACGTCACGTCCGCGAAGTTCGGGTTGACATTGGCGAACTGCTCGGGGGCCAGGCCCATGTACGTGGTGCCGGCGTCGGCGCGCTCGGCTTGCGCCTTGCCATCGAAGCGCACATCGTTGACGACGTCGTAAAGGGGCCGCGCTGCCGAAGCGGCCTCGCCTGCGCTCCCGTTCACATCGGCTGTAGCCGTAAAGCCGCGCGCCATGTGCGTAGCCCCATCGTAGTCGACCGTTGTGGTAGCGCCCACGATGGTGACGGTGGCGTTGATGGGCACAACGGTCTGGAAGCCGTCGACGACCCTGAACGTCACGTTCGCAAAGTTCGGATTAGCGTTTGCGAACTGCTCGGGGGCAAGGCCCATGTGCGTGGTGCCGGCGTCGGTGCGCGCAGCCTTGGCCTCACCGGTGAAGGTGAAGTCGTCTTCGTTATAGAGCTCGTCGCTGATCTCGGCGTCGAAGCCCTCCACGCTATGCTCTGCGCCGTCGTAGTCGCATACTGCCGAGTGTCCTGTGATGACGACCTGCGCAGTTGCCGGCTCGACGGTCTGGTAGCCGTCGACGACCCTGAACGTGACGTTTTCGAAGTTCGGATTGTCGTTTGCGAACTGGTCTGCGGCGAGGCCCATGTACGTGGTGCCGGCGTCGGTGCGCGCGGCCTTGGCCTCGCCGGTGAAGGTGAAGTCGGCCGCATCTGCGCCGACTGCGTACAGCGGCGAGGAGGACGTGGCCGTGTAGCCCTCGACCTCATGCTCGGTACTATCGTAGGTCGTAGTCGAGTTTACACCCCTGATCGTGACAACGGCCGTTATGGGATTCACCGTGACGGAACCGTCTTCAACCTTGAACTCGACGTTTTCGAAGTTGGTGTTGATATTGGAGAACTGCTCGGCGGTAAGACCCATGCTGGCCGTGCCCGCATCGGTGAGCGCCGCTTGCGCTTCCCCTGTGAATATGAAGTCGGCCGCCTTGTACAGGGGGTTGCTTATGGCCACGTCGTAGCCGCGCGCAACGTGCTCGAGCCCGTCGTAGTCGGCTTTCACGACGTGTCCCGTGATCGTGACAACGACTTCGTCGGCCGGCGTCACCTGCTGATAACCGTCGGTCACGTTGATGGCGGTCACGCTGAAGTTGGGGTTGGAGTTGGCGAACTGGTCGGAAGTCAGGCCCATGTCGGTGGTGCCCGCATCGGTGCGCGCTGCATACGCGACGCCGTCGTGTGCGAGGAAGGAAGCCTTGTACAAGGGCGAGCTTGCCTCCACGTCGTAACCGCTCGTGGAGTGCTCGGTTCCATCATAGGCGTTGACTCCCGTATGCCCAATCACGCTCACGTTCACTTCGAGCGGCGCTATGCTCAGGCAACCATCCTTGACCTCGAACGTCACGTTGAAGTTGGGGTTGGAGTTGGCGAACTGGTCGGAGGTCAGGCCCATGGCATAGGTGCCGGCGTCAACGGCCGTTACTGTGGCGTTTCCGCTGAAAGCCACGTCGTCTTGCCGGTACAGCTCGCTATCGGACGAAAGCGTGTATCCTTCGGCTGCCTGGGTGCGGCCCGAGTAGACTGTCTCGAGCACGCCTCCCGCAACGGACACCTTCACCTGGGCAGGATTGATCCGCAGGCTACCGTCTGTCACCTTGAACGTGACGTTTTCGAAGTTGGGATTGGCGTTTTGGAAATCGTCGGCGGAAATACCCATGGCGAAGAAGCCTGCGTTCGTCGACTTCACGGCAGCATCGTCCGTGAAGGAGAAATCCGTGGCGCCTTCGGAGGCGTCCACGCGGTAAAGCGCGTTGTTTGCAGACACCTCAAATCCGCTGGCTGCATGCTCCAAGCCGTCGTAGGCAAACGTCTTGGCGTCGCCTACGATGTTGACGACTACTCGATTGGTCACGGGTGAGATCACGAGTCGGCCATCGGTCAGCCTCAGCTCGACATCCACGTTTGCTTTGTTGGCGTTTTGGAAGTCGCCTTCCACAAGGCCCATCGCATAGGTGCCGGCGTTGACGCCCGCAGCCTTCGCATCGTCGGGCGCCACACGCGCGACCAAATCGGTTTCGACGTCAAACGCGGGGTTGCTCGACTGTACCGTATAGCCGCTAACTACATGCTCCTCGCGGTCGTATGCTACGTTGAGCACAGCGCCCGCGATGGTGACGACAGCCTTCTGCTTGGTCACGGTCAGACGCCCATCGACCACCTGGAAGACGACGTCGTAGTTCTGGTTGGTGTTGGCGAACTGCGAGGTTGCAGCACCCGGACCGAACGTGCCTTCTGTCAGGCCCATAGGATACTCGCCCGCATCCGTACCCGTCACCGACGGGTCGGCATCTGCTGCAAGCTCGAAGTCTGATTCGCCGTAGGCACCGGTGGAGCTTTCGATGGTGACATCGTAACCGCTGACAGTATGTGCCGCGCGGTCGTAGACGACCTGGTCCGTATGCCCCTTGACGTTCACATTCGCCGTCGCGCGCGCAACTTCCACGAATCCGTCTTCCACGACGAAGACGACATCCGGGAAGTTCACGGGATCGAGGTTGGTGAACTGGCTGGCGGCAAGACCCATCTGCGTGGTACCGGCGTCGGTACGCGTCGCCGTTGCCGTTCCGCTGAACGAGAAGTCCTCTGCCTTATAGCGCTCATCGCTTATCGACACGTCATAGCCCGTCGCCGTGAGCGGCCGGCCGGTATAGGTGCCCGAAGCGCGCTTGCCCGTCACCGTGACGATGACCTGATCTGCAGAAACGATGGTCAAACCACCGTCGACCACATCGAAGGCGACGTCGAAGTTGTTGCTTGTGTTTGCAAACTGGCCGACGGAAAGCTTCATCGGATACGATCCCGCGTCGGTTCCGCGGGCAACAGCTTCACCTGCGAACTGCACGAATTCGTCGACATCGTACAGAGAGTCGGCCGTGCTTGCCTTGAAGCCCTCCACCGACTGCTCCTTGCCGGAATACGGAGCCGACAGCTTCTCGCCCACAATCGAAACAGCCACAGAGCGCTTCGTCACCGTCTGATAGCCGTCGACCACGTCGAAGACGACATCGCTGAAGTTGGCGTTGGTGTTGGCGAACTGGTCGGCGGAAAGCCCCATGTACGTGGTGCCCGCGTCGGTGCGCGCGGCAACCGCCTCGCCCGAGAACACGAAATCGGCTTCGGTATACAGCGAAGGCGTTATGCTGGCCGTATAGCCTTCCACCGAATGCGCGTCACCGTCATAATCTGCCGTGGAGCGCGCGCCTACGATGCTCACCGTCGCCGCAATCGGCTCGACAGTCTGGTAGCCGTCGGTCACGGTGAAGGTCACGGCGCTGTAGTTGACCGTATCCGAACAGGTAAACTTGTCAGCGGAAAGCCCCATCTCCGTAGTGCCTGCGTCGGTGCGCGCGGCGTGTGGCGTGCCCTCGTAACGCACGAGGGACGGGTCGAACACAAGCCGATCGTCTGCACGCCCGCGATTCACGTCGGCGACGATGTCGTAGCCGTCCACCGCGTGTTCTTGCCCGTCAAAAGCCACGGTGCTCGTGGCGCCGGTGATGGCAACCTCCACCCGCACGGGCCTGATGATTTGGTAGCCGTCGGCCACATCGAAGGTGACGCTGGAGAAATCGGGGTTGTCGGCCACTTCGAACATTTCGGCGGAAAGCCCCATCTTGGTGGTGCCTGCCTTGAGGCGCGCCGCGCGCGCCTCGCCCGTGAACGTCACGTTGGCCGCGATGTCGAACAGCGGCTGGCTGCCCTCAGCCAGCCCTTCGTTCACGCTAGCCCGCGCCGTGTAGCCGGAAACCACATGCTCGAGGGCATCGTAGTCGTTCTCGGCGCACGCGCCTTCGATCTGCACCGTCACTGCGATGGGCGATACGCTCACCCAGCCGTCGGTCACGGTGAAGACGGGTGCGAAATTGTCGTTTTTGTTGGTGAACTGATCTGCGGAAAGGCCCATGGCCTTCGTTCCCGCATGGACGAGCGCCACCGAGGCCTTTGCCCGGTCGGGCGCCGTGAAGTCGTCTGTCGTGTACAGGTCATCTTGGATGTCGACTTCGAAGCCCTCGGCCACGTGCTCGCACGCGTCGTAGTCGTGCACAGCCGTATTGCCCGTCACGGCCACGACCACAGGGCGCTTCGTGACGGTCTGGTAGCCGTCGGTCACCTCGAAGGTCACCTTGGAGAAGTTGGCGTTGGCATTGGCGAATTGGTCGGCGGAAAGACCCATGTACGCCGTGCCCGCGTCTGTCTGAGAAGCCGTCGCCGCCTGCTGCTCGGGCCCCGTGAAGTCGGCCTCGGTGTACACATCCGAGCTGATTAGCACGTCGTAACCCGAAACTGCATGCGCTTCGCCGTCGTAGGCGCCGGTCGCGTTGTGGCCGATGATGGTGACCACGACCTCGTCGGCCGGCGTCACCTGCGAATAGCCATCGGAAGCCACTGCAAACGCTACGTCGAAGTTTTCGTTATCGCAGCCAAACTGATCGGCGGCCAAGCTCATGTACGCCGTGCCGACGTCGGTTTGCGAGGCGGAGGCTTTGCCTGTGAAGGTGATATCCGCCACGTCGAACAGCTCCGAGTCGGCCTGGGCATCCCAACCCTCGACCACATGCGCTTTCCCGTCATAGGGCGCGACGCCCACATGTCCATCCACGCTCACGCCCACCTTCAACGGCAGCACGGTCACGAAGCCATCGGTCACATCGTAGGTCACGTTGAAGTTGGGATTGGTGTTTTCGAAGCGCTCGGAGGTCAAGCCCATGTTCTCCGTGCCCGCATCGACGAGCGCCACGCTCGGCATCTGCTCCTCTTCACCACCAGCCGACGCAAAGGTCGTCCAGGACGCCGCATCGTATAGCGAGCTTCCCGACTCGAACGTCGTAAAGCCGCTTGCCACGTGCTCTTGCCCGTCATAGACGGTCGTCACCTGCTGGCCGACCACCTTCACCGTCACGTCGGCGGGCACGATCTCCAGCCCGCCGTCTTGGACGAGGAACTCGACCCAAGCGAAGTTGTCCGACAAATTCTTGAACTGCTCTGCCGCCAGGCTCATAGGATAGCTGCCCACGTCTATGCCGGAGGCCACCTCGCTGCCGTCGAAGGCGAAGTAGCTTTCCTTGTAACGAGCATCCGATATGCCGGTTACCGTATAGCCTTCAACCTTCTGGCTTGTGCCGTTATAAACAAGCGTCTGGGAATTGCCCTTGACGCTCACCACCACCATCTTCTGGACGGGTGTGATGGTCAGAGAGCCGTCGGTCACGCTGAACACGACGTCGAAGTTGTTGTTGAGGTTCACGAGCCGATCGTGCGACAGGCCCATGGCTGTCGTGCCCGCATCGGTGCGCGCTGCTTTGACCTCGCCGTTCACGGTGAAGTCGTCACGGGTGTACAGCTCGCTCGAGCATTTCACGTCAAACCCCTCGACGCTCTGCTCGGCCCCGGTATATTCGCGGGTGGCGCTGTTTCCGGTGATGGCCACGTTCACCGAAAGCTTTCGGATGGTCAGCTCGCCGTCAGTCACCTCGAATTTGACGTCGGTGAAGTTCTGGTTCAGGTTTGCAAATCCACTGCGCGCCAAACCCATCGGATAGGTGCCGGCGTTCGTGCCCTTCACGGCGCTCGAGCCGCTGTAGGCGTAGTCGAGCACGCCCGTCTCGTCTGCCTGCGTGCGATAGAGCGGATTGCTTGCCTGCACCGTGAAGCCGGAAGCCGAGTGCTCCACGCCGTCGTAGTCCACAGCTTCAATCGCGCCGACAACGGTTACCACCACGGTCTCGGTTATGCGGTTGATGACGAGCCCGCCATCTTGCACGACGAAGGCCACATCGACGTTGCCGCTGTTCGAGTTCGCGAAATCGGCCTCGGTCAGGCCCATGGCGTACGTGCCGGCATCAGTCTTGGCGACGCGCATCTGCGACGCGTCCTTCTTCGCCACGAGGTCGCGCTCCACGTCGAAGGCCGGGCTGGACGATATCGCGGTATAGCCCTCGGCCACGTGCTCCTGCCCGTCGTAGGTCACCGCTTCGGGGAAGTCGCCCTTGATCGTGACGATGGCCTGCGCCTTCGCGATGTCCACATAGCCGTCTGTGACCACGAACGTGACTTTGGCAAAACTCTCGTTCTTGTTTTCGAACTGCTCGGGCGAAAGGCCCATGGGCGCATAGCCCGCATCGGTCGCCGCGACCTCGGCGCTGCCCGTGAATGCGAAGTCTGCCTCGGTATAAGCCGGATCGCTCGCGGTGAACGTGTATCCGCTCGCCGCGTGCTCGTTGCCATCGTAAGTTGCAATCTTGCCGTCACCGGTGATGGTGACGACCACCTCGTCGATCGGCGTGATGGTCAGGCTGCCGTCGGTGACGATGTTAAACGTCGGGTCGTAATTGTCGTTTTTGTTGGTGAACTGGGAGGCGTCCAAGCCCATCGTGTACACGCCGGCCTGGGTGCCCGCAGCCTTGGCATTGCCGGTAAACGTGAAGTCGGCCTCGGTGTAAGCCGTGTCGCTCGGAGTCGCCGTATAACCCTCAACGCTCTGCTCCGCTCCCGAGTAAGTCACGGTTCCGGTAGCGCCGACGATGTTGACCTGCACCTTCGCAGGCGTCACCTCCTGGCGCCCGTCGACGACCGTCACTTCTCCCAGCTCGAAGTTGCTCGTGTCCGCAAGGCTGAACTGGCTTGCCTCAAGCCCCATCTCGGTGGCGCCAGCATCCGTGCGCGCGGCTTCGGCCACGCCGCTGAACTGCAGGTCGGCCACCTCGAAGGCCACGTTGTCAGCCATGACGTCGTAGCCGGAAACGCTGTGCTCCTGCGCGTCGTAGGGCACGCTGGACACATGTCCGGTCACAGTCAGGTTCACCGTCGGCTTGGTCACGGTCAGACGCCCGTTGCTCGCGTGCGTCGTCACATAGTAGCGGTTCGTGTCGTATGAGCCCACGCTCACGGAAAGCTCGTCGTCGTAAGTGCCCGCATTCACGCCAGACGCCCTGCCGGAAATGCTGTAGGAGATACCTTCGGGCAGCTCGTCAACCTTTTCGCCTGCCACCGTGAAGCTCATGGCGGGTTCGTCGTTGACCTTGGCCTTGCCGTCGTAGGCTACCCGGGCGTTGGCGCCCGTTGCCGTTATGGTGACGTTCTTCGCCCACACGGCGTACAGCACGTTGCTTTCCTCGTCGACCTTGTCGACCGTCACGGCACCGCCCAGCTTGAAAGAGACGCGGTTATCGTCGCCCGGCGAAAGCGACCAGCCAACGAGCGTATAGCCCTCGCGCGAAAGCTCGTCTCCCAAGCTCAAGGTGCTCGTCTTGTTCACGGGGATCGTCTGCGAGGGGATGGTGCCGTTGCCTCCATTGGGGCTGTAGCTTATCTGGGCTGTCACGTCGTAAGTCACGTATTCGGCTATAAGATGCACGGAGCTTCCCTGTTCGCCGCGTACGATGCAGTCCTGATTGACGGTGAAAGTCTGGCCGGGGTAGCACAGCGCCCCCTGCTTGCCGTCAACGCGCACGACGCGCCAGCCCACGAACACCTTGCCCTGAGGAGGTGTGGGGGCGTCCTTGGCGGTGACCTTCGCCCCGTCGGTGTAGAGCGCATAATCGCTCGGGGCTCCCTCGCCCTCGTTTGCGTCGTAGACAACGGAAACGTCTTCGCCGGTCGTCCAACGTGCAACCAGGTGAAGGTCGCCCTGCACGCCTGCATCGAAATTCCACGGCACGCCGTCGGCCGCATCCACGTTCCAGCCGGTCAGCGTATAACCCTCGCGAACCGCCTGCATCAGCGACGAGCCTGCGATCGCGTCACCGTACTGGACCCAGAAGTCATCGACCTGCCCCTGGGGCAGCGTGCCGCCCGCCTCGTCGAGCGTCACATGGAACCATTTCTTCATCCAGCCGGCATACACGACCAGGTTGTTGGCCGGCATGGCCTCGTAGGTGGTGAAGCTGTGCACGTTCCAGTCCGATTCCAACTCGGCACGCAAATCGTCCGAAATCGGATTGCCGAACGAGACGTAGGTCGTGCACTCGGGGTCGGCGAACCAACCCACGAACTCATGCATGCTCGCCTCGTTGGCGTTGCCCGGGAAGGCGGGCGCAGCTGGAGCCTGCACGCCCGAAAGCGATTGCTCGAACAGGCGGCTGACCGTGCCGATGCTGCCCGACGAGCCGTTGCGGAAGTCGATGTCGTAGCTTTGCCGCTGGTAGCGTATTCCGAGAGGTGAGGAGTAGTTGGCATTGTTGCCGGATTTAGCCGTAGACCAACTGCCAGAGGTACCCGAGGAGTTATTGCTCTGGTATTCGGCCACCTTGAAGCCGTTGTACTTCTCGGTGAAGGTGAACTTTCCGCTCGAGGAACTCGCATAGCCCCGGTCGCTGGGCTCTTCGGGGTAGCTGCCGTCGGCGTTCTGCAGGTAGAAGTTAAAGGTGCCGCCTACGGCGCCGTTGGTCTCAAACGTGATCGAGGTCATATAGCCATCGCTGTCGGGCAAGATGAACTCGCCTAGGAAGGTCATGCCCGAACTGGAGTACTTCCACGTGCCTTCCGGCCAGCTGTAGCCGTACCTGCTCAGCGTTTGACCGTACAGGCCGCTGATGATCAAGCGCGCCTCCTGCGAACCGCGCGTGTAGCGCACGCCGTCGTAGGGCGCGCCATTGTACGTGTACGTATACGTGGTGGCAGTCTTGCCCTTCAGCTGCACGTACGAGCCATCGACCAGGCCGTAATACGTGGTCGATGTATTGGTTGAATCCGTGGGAGTGTAGGTGTTGCCCTTTTTCGTGTAGCGTGTACCGGTGTAGGTGACCTCGGTCTTCCAGAGCCAGCTGCCCGTCTCGTAGTAGTAGCTGTACGCCGTCTGTGACGTGCGCGAAAGCTCCACGTACTCGCCATTAACGTAGCCGTACTGCGTACCAGAGGTCGAAGTTGTGGAGGTGTAGGTATAGCCGGTCTCGCCGATGCCCTTGAAGGTCATCGTGATCAGGTCGCGGTCGTAGTATACGTTGAGCACGGTGGAGCCGTCGGCAGCCACCGTCGCCTGGGAGTCGGTCTTGGCGCTGTTCAGGTGGAAGCCCTGGTATTTTTTCGCAAGATCCGCATCGGTGGGCACCACGACCTCGTCGGTGTAGGAGCTGCGCTGCGCCGATTCCTTGTAGTCGTAGGTCTTGTCAGCGTCGGCGGCGTCCTTGTCGTCGCTGACGCGCTGCTGCCAGAAGATCACGGTATAAGCTGCGCTCGCCTTCTTCCAGCCAGCGTAGGCCGTTGTCTTGGTGTTGTAGGCGCGCGTGAAGTCGAAGGTCTGCGTGCACGCCGCATCCGCGTACCAGCCAGTGAAATTGTAGCCGGCGCGTTGCGGGTCGGCTGGACGCGTGGGAGATTCGTCAAAGCCCACGTACTCGGGAGCCGTGTAGCTGGCGCCGCCGCCCGCGCCTCCGTCGTTCTCGTCGAAGTACAGCCAATAAGCCTTGCCGAACACGGGATACAGCGTCGTGTCGTCAGATAGCGTCAGGTTCTCGCCAGCCGGGAACTGCACTTCGGTTGCCGCGGGGTCTTCCGTCCAGCCCAGGAAGCGCTCGTCATCGTTGACCGAGGTGGCAGAATGGACGCCCACGGCGGCTACGGCCTCTGCAGCTCCCTTTTCCGCCGTTGCCTTCACGTTGGTAAGTACGGGCCATTCGGCGTCTGCGCCGGCACGCCCGTTCATGAGCGTCGCGTAGAACACGGTGTTGATCTCGCCCACCACGTCGATGGTCGCGTTGCGCTCGATGGTTTCGACCTTGCCGAACTGCACTGCATCGCTCGTGCCGCGCACGTACCAACCCGAGAACTCCTCATGCTCGGCCAGCTCGGGAACGGGCGGCCTTACCAAGGTGTCGCCTTCCTTCACGATCTGGGTTGCAGGCTCTCCGTTCACCAGATACTCGCTGGTGCTGCCGGCGGCATCCGTCAGGAAGAAGCGATAGGTTGAGCGATACGAGGCGATAAGCTCCACCTCATCGATGAGCACGGCCTCCTCGTCTTCAGCGGGTTGCTCCACTTCGGGCGCCTCGCCCTCGATTATCACGATGGCATACACCGAGAACTCGTCGCTGGTAAACGAAATCGAGTTCTGCGCGGTGCCCGACGCCCCCGAGCCCACTACATCAGCAGCGCCGCCATCGGCCACATGCACCACGGCCACGTCCTGCTCGTCGCTGCCGTTCGCCGCCGCGATATCGGAAGCAGCCATGGTCACCTGGATGTCTGTCGCTGGCTCCACCTCGTGGGAGACGCCGTTTTCGTCTGTATAGGTGAAGGTGATGTCAACCGCCTTCACGGCCACGGCGCTCGCGTTCACCGCGTCTTCGACGGCGTCGATGACCTGGGCGGCGGAAACCGGACTCACGTGCATCTGCGTACCGGCGGGAAACGCCCCCTCGGGCGCGCGGACGCTCACCGTCACGCCGTTCGCGCTGCCCTTGAAGGTCTGCGCGGGCATGTCCTTGGCCTTCTCGGCTTCGTCTTCCTGCTCGTCCCCCGTCACCAGGAACGTGCTTTCGGCAGCCTCGTCGCCGTTCTCGACTGTTTCGTTGGTCTCATCACCCGTGAATAAGACGTCTTGCCCCTCATCGGCTGTTTCTTCGGGCTGTTCGGCTTCGGTCGACTCGCCCGCCTCGGGCTCGCCTTCTTGCTCGTCGACCACATTAGAGTCTTGCCCGCTTTCCTGGCTCGTCTCCGCTTCAGGCCCCTCGACCTGCGCAGCCTCGTCTTCGACGACGCTCTGTTCGGAGACCTGCTGTTCGACAGGTGCCTCTTCCTCGTCTCCAGAAAGCTGGATGGCTAGCGCATCCTGCTCCTGCGGCACCGGCTGCTTCGCGACCTCGACCTTTGGCTTGTTCGCCTCGGCCTCCTCTTCGGCGGCCTTCTTCGCCGCCTCCTCTTGTGCGGCAGCTTCGGCCGCCGCATCGCCCGCGACCGCCCAGCTGATCGCAGCTACGTTCCACGTCATCAGCGACAGGCATATGACCAGCAAGATGGCGATGACCTTCCCCTCGGGAGTCTTCACGCCATCCATGATTCGATTGACGAGGCCCTTCTGCATGATTCCTACCGTTCTCCTAGGTTTTGGCGGCTTGTCCGCCAGCCTTTGCAGCACCCTGCCCTCACTGCCTTTCGGGTGTTTGGGCATAGTTGTCCACAGTTTGAAGAAAAAGGTATCACTGCGCTCCGATAACGCAGCTCATCTTGGCAAAATTGTGCGTGTTTTTTCCCCGATTGCGCAACTGCCGATAACTTTCTTTTCAACCTGGATTGACATCGGCTCGAACGGGTCCGGGAACATCTCTCTGACTCGTTTTCGAGACAGTTGATCGGGATGCAGAATCCATCTTGAGAAAACGGGTCGAAGATATGTGCTCGACTCATCCGATACGGCCTCTGACCTGCGCTATATCAGTTCTTGTTAAACGTACGGGCCGATGATTCGGGCCGCTCCGGAGCACTAAGGAAACGACATGGGACGACAAGGGGCGAGGCGCAACATGCGTCTCGCCCCTGTCGCCTTGGCGCGATTCCCCTCGAGCGCTTAGAAGGCGATGCCCTCGAGGGCAAGCCGACGCTCGAGCGCTTCTTCGTGGATGCTGAAGCGCAAGGCCGTCTCGCCGGTGATGCGGCCTTCCTTCGCAAGCTGGAAAAGGCTCTGGTCCATAGTGCGCATGCCGGCGGCACCGCCCGCCGCGATGACCGAGTCGATCTGGTAGGTCTTCTCCTCGCGGATGAGATTGCGGATAGCCGCATTGGAGATCATGATCTCGAACGCAGGGACAAGCCCGCCGTCAATCGTCGGCACGAGCTGCTGGCAGACGATGGCCTGCAGTACAAGCGAGAGCTGTATGCGGATCTGGCGCTGCTGCTCTGCGGGGAACGTGTCGATGATGCGGTCCACCGTACCCGAAGCGCTGGTGGTGTGCAGCGTGCTGAACAGCAGCTGGGCCATTTCGGCAGCGGTCATCGCCGTGGCTACGGTCTCGGCGTCGCGCATTTCGCCCAGGAAGATGATGTCAGGGGACTCGCGCAAAGCCGAGCGCAGGGCCTCGTCGTATGTGGCCACGTCGGTAGGGATCTCGCGCTGCGTCACGATGCAGCTTCCGTGTCTGTGCACGTACTCGATCGGGTCTTCCATGGTGATGATATGTCCCGAGCGCTCGTGGTTGAGCCGGTCGATGATGCAGTTCAGCGTCGTGGTCTTGCCGGACCCCGCCGGACCGGTGACCAGCACCAGGCCCTTCTGGAGCTTGCTCAGGCACAGCACGTCTTCGCCGATCTCGAAATCGGCCGGATCGGGCAGGCCAAACGGGATCACGCGGATGACGGCCGAGAGCGACCCGCGCTGGCGAAACACGTTCGCGCGGAAGCGGCCGATTCCGCCGATGGCGAACGAGAAGTCCTCGTCATGGTTCACGTTTCTCAGCATCAGCTCGATGTCGCGGTTGGCCAGGCCGTAGATGGCCTCGATGACCTCGCGTGTCTGCGCGGGCTTCAGCGCTTCGCCTTCGGTACGCACGAGCTGGCCCAACGCCGAGTACGCAATGGGCATGCCGGCCTCGATGTAGATGTCGGAGGCCTTGTTGTCGATCATCTGCTTGAGCAACGGCTCCAGTTCCATGGCTTCGATCCTTTCGTCATCGGGATCGCTTTCCCGCAGGCGATCGGTCGCTTGCGGGAAAGAGATCCTAGTCCACTATCAGCAGCTGTCCTTCCGGCGGCTCCTCGTTTTGAACCGCAGTCATCTTCCATTTGTCGACGCGGTACGTGCCGTTGTCACGCACTACGAGCACGATGTTGAGCAAGCGGCCGTTGTCGCAGGCGAACTCGGCGGTTATCTGCTGCCCGTCCACCGAGGCCGAAGCCCTCACCTTTCCACCCGCCGCCGCGCGCGCATCGGCGCACAGCTTGTCGATCGCGCCTTGCACCGCGCGTATGCCCTCCTGGCCCGCATCATCTGCAGACCCCGCCGAGCGCGCCTCGGCCAGCAGGGCGTCGGTCCCCGCGACGAACTCCTGGGCTGCACGCTCGTCGAGGTACAGCTCGGTCATGGCCTGCGCCTGGCGCTGGGACATGACAAGGGATGCGTTTGCCGTGGAAAGAGACAGCACGGCGAGCACGGCAAGGGAGATGATCACCACCAACGCGAACACCGAGATGGAGCCGATGCGCACGCGCTGCGGCCGACCGCCGGAAACCTGGGGCAAGGTACCCGAGTTGAGCTGGAACTTCGCCATCGTCTACGCCCCGCTCTCGTACTTGGCCGTCTGGACGGTGTAAAGCGGCTCGACAGCCACGCCCGCTTGCGCGGTCTCGGCTTCGCTTGCGCTCCCGTCGGCATCCGAATCGACGCTTTCGGTTCCGTACACGCTTATGGTGGCGTAGTAGATGACGCCTCCCGTACGCCTCTCGGGCGTGACCTGGCACACCACGCGTAAATCGCCTTCCATGAACTCGCTTTTCACGCCAGTCGGGTCGGCGCAGAACAGCTCGGCCGTGGCCGTGGCGGCGGCCACGGCGTCAGTGAGGCTGCGGCTGGCGTTGGCGCGTTCGGCAGACTCGGCGAACAGCTGGGTGAACACGGCCAGCGAAGCCATGATGATCACGAGCAACAGCATCGCCTCCACGAGGAAGGCGGTTCCCGACCAGCGGCTATGCAGCGCGGCGGACGTGCGCTTCGTGGGCAGCTCGAAACTCATACGGCTCCCCCCTGCGTGCTGCGCAGGGCGACTTCGAGAGTGCCCTTGTCGGTGGTCATGGTCAGAAGCTCGCCGTCGAAGGCGAACTCGAAGGCATCCGAGCGGAACAGCGGCGTTGCGGAAGTGGGATTGTAATCGCGCCCGGAGATAGCGTATTCGGTGAAGATGGTTCCCTTGTACTGGTACACACGCGTCTCGAAGGTGCCGTACTCGAGCGATTCCACCAGCACGAGCGCCGGCCCTTCCGGACCCTCGCCCCGCTCTACCGCATACACCGAGTCGTTCACGTGCACGGTGTTGGCCAGAAGACCCGATTGCAGATGCACGTCATCGGTGTATGAGTGGGTCTGCACGACAGCGCTGTAGATGCCCGCGCCAGCCGCCAACCCTCCCATGAGCGCGATGAAGAACACTGCCATGAGCACCAGCATGAACAGCTGGGAGGGCGCACGATGCACCTCGGGCTTTTTCGACCTCTCGAAGGCAGAGACCATGGCGTAGTTGATGTTCATCGCGGCCTCACCACCACCGACGGAGGCACGTTATCGCCAAGCCACTCGTAGTTCACGACGTAGTCGTTATGGTTGATGACGAGCCCGTATTCCTCTTCCAAGTGCGAGAGCATCGAAGGATAGGAGCCCTCAATCGCGCAGCACTGCACGGCCGCGGCCACCACGGCTTGCCGTACCGAGGCCGTGGCCTGGTCACGCGCTATCGAGCGCGACACCGTCACCGCAAAGACCACGTTGATCACGATCAGCACCGCCAAGATGGCGTAGATGATCCGCATGCGCCTTCGCCGCGCCAGCTCCTCGTATGTCAGCTCGTGGTACAACCTACCTCTTCCCCTCAGAAACGTGGCAGCTTACTCCGTGTAAAGTGCCACATTTTGCGTTTAGCCAATTGAGCCCATGATTCCCACCAGCGGCAACATGACGGCGATGAGCGTCACGCCGATGGAAATCGTCAGGAAAACAGCTAGCACAGGCTCGACGTGGTCGAGCGATTCGTCGATCTGAAGCACGGCATCGTCGAAGAACGTCTGGGAGAGCTGCGCGAGCGTTTCGTCGGCGCTTCCCGCGCGCATTCCCACGTTCAGCATACGGGCGTACAGCGGTTCGAACACGCCGTTCTCGCTTATGGCCTGGGCGAGGCTGCGTGGGTTGTCCAGATCGACCATGCTGTCGCGGGCAGTCTCCAGGCGCCCGCGCAATTTGGCGTGGTCGACCGTCTTGATGGCTTTCGTCATGGCCTCCTCGTTGGTCACGCCCGACGACACGAGGGTCGCGAGCGCCGCCGTGAAGCGCGACAACGCCAGCTGGTACATGGCGCGGCTGGTCATTGGAAGCTTCTCGAACAAGCGCATGACCCGGTTGCGCCCGGTTTCGCTGCGCGACGAGAATGACAGGTACAGCGCTACGGCCGCCACGACTACTGTGATGACGAGGGCCACCCAGCCTATGGCCGTGGACAGGCCGATGGAGGCGAAGGACTGGGAGGCGAGCGAGCCCGCCATGTTCTCGTAGACGCCGGCGAAAACCGGCAGGATGAACAGTACCGTGAACAGCAAGATCAGAGCCATGATCACCAGGAGCGCAGCCGGGTATCCCACCGACGAGCGCAGTTTGGTGAACATGCGGTCCTCTTCGTCGTAGTAGAGCTCCAGGTTGCGCAATACCTGCTCCAGATGGCCCGACTCTTCGCCGGTCTTGGCCATCTCCACCGCATAGGCGGGGAACCCACCCGTGACATCCATCGACTGCCAGAAGGGCTCGCCGGCGACGAGGTGGAGGTACATGTCGTTGCACACTTCCTGGAACCGCGACCGCTCGCGGTTTTCGGACAACATCAGCACTGCTTCCTCGTTCTGGATGCCTGCCGACAACATCGTCGCCACGCTTCCGCAGAAGGCGGAAATGGCGCTACTCTCAAGCAGTTTCTGTGCCATAGGTACTATCGTTTCCTCTCGGGTCCAAGCTGCTCGACTTATATTCTAATACGTATAGCGGTCCGTATAGGCGCTCGCGTCGCCAACATATTTCGTCGCCCCAGTCGAGGCGAAAGTCACGTCGCAACGCGACCACGTGTTGGGGTCGACGGTGAACGCCGCGCAATGCCAGGTTCCGTCGATGTAAACCATGGTCCACGCGTGGTAGACCTCATCCTTTCCCACGTAGCCTGTCATGATCTTGGCGGGGATGCCCATGGATCGCAGCATCGCCACCGAAAGCGACGCATAGTCAAAGCAGATGCCGCGGCCGGTGGTAAGCGTTTCGTCCGGATCGGGCACGTAGCCGCTCTTCTCGGCCAGCTCACGGGCTTTGTCATTGTCATAGGTGACGTTAGCGGCAACGAATTCGCAGATTGCCTTCACCGCCTCGGCTACGTTACCAGCCTTGCCGGTAAGCTCTCGCGCCTTGTCGACGCAAGCGCTCGACGAGTTGTAGTTGCAATACATGTTCGAGATCAGGAAGGGCGCGAACTCGGATTCCAGGACCACGTCGGCCTCCGTTGCATACAGCTCCACGTAGTTGCTGCCCGATGTGTTCTGCATGATGCGGAACGTGTAATAGCCGTCGCCCATGTTGAGCGGGTAGACGGTTTGGGTGCCGTCGTTCGGCAAGTCGTAGTTGTAAGTCTGGTCGCCCTGATTCGCCTGGAACTTCAGCCGCGCGCTGCTAGTCGCCCGCGCCACGACGTAGCCGCCACTTACGTGTTCCACGTTGATATCGGGTTCCTCACTGGAAGCAGGCGAGAGCATGGGCACGATCACGCCGTCGGGCTGAGTGAAGTCGGCTCCGCTCACTTCGTCGCCTCCGCCGCCGAAGGGCAAGCTAAGCGCTTCGGCTTTCCCCGAGCTACTGGACCCTTCGCTCGAGCCGCTACAAGCTGGTATGAACGCAATGACCAGCGCAACGGAAAAGACTAAAAGCCCCTTGAGCGCTATAGAAGCTATGCGTCCCCCGCGTTTCACCGATATCCGTTCTTCACGCGTCCTTCTGGCCGGGCATCATCATTTTGCCCGCAATGCCCTTCATTATACAACCTTGCGAATTGGAATTATATGCAAGGTGATGTGGTAGTATTTGGTACGCTGTAAAGATAAACGATACGAAAGCCTCTGGGTTTCTATCGTTTGCGAATCGAAGGGTTGCTGGGAATGATCGTCGCTTTACACGATGCTATCGCGCTCGTTGACGGCGATGTGCGGTCGGTTGTGCGCGAACGGGCGCAGGCTGCCGGGTTCGACCAGGTGGAGTTTACTCGCTTCGAAAGCGCCCTCGACCTCGTCGACCAGGTTGCGGACAAGGCCTCCGCACCCCTCGACCTAGTTCTAGTCCCCTACGAGCTACCAGGGCTTTCGGGAGTCCAGGCCATAGCAGAAGCTCGCAGCGTCCAGCCCGAGTTTTACGCAGTAGCCGTCGACGACGAGCCCGTTCATGCGGCTGAAGCCGCTCACGAAGGTTTTGAAGAATATCTGGTGCGACCGCTCGTCACTGCTGTTTTCGAGCTTGCCATGACAAGGGCCTTCGCGGCGCTGCGCGAGCTATACGACTCGTCGGCGCTGATCGAAACACGCAGCGGGGCTCGGCGCATCGCGCTCGACGACGTTACGTACTGCGAGACTTCGGGACATGACCAGCTCGTGCATTTGCGCAACGGGCATGCCGTGGCGGGGCGCTACTCTTCTCAGGCGCTGTTCAATCTCTTGGCGGTCGACGACCGGTTCTTCAAGGTCGGAAGCTCCTATATCGTCAACCTACATGAGGTAAGCCGCTTGCATACGCCTTCGGGCGAGCTCGTACTTGCTGATGGAACACCGATTTCCGTTCCGCAGCGCCTTAGGAAGAATTTGGAGGAAACCCTGCTCAGCCAATGATTTGAGGGATACTAACGAAACGCGAAAATGTGCCGTTTTTCAGCAATTACGACAAGTCGCGAAGCAACCGTCGCTTTTGGCTTAGGATGCGCATGAAAGCCCGTTCCACGATTGGAACGCTACAGGAGGAACGTGATCGGCATCAATCAAACATACGAAGCGCAGAAGACGCGTAAACCAGGCCTGAGGACGTTTCTTGCAGCAATTGCCGCCGTCCTGTTGGCGATAACCCTCACATTTGGATTCGGCGCCCTCCAAAACGACGTTCCGCAGGCATATGCGACGATTTACCCTGCGGGGGAAAGCGCTCAAGTTGACGGTCAGGCAAGCGACGAATCCGCCGCAACCGAGGAGGAAGCTGCGGAGACCGAGATTCTCGATGACGAAGGAACGCCGCTTTCTTCGGGCCTCGGCGGAGGGGAACCCATTTCGGGTGGCGTAGGCTTCGTTCCTGTCGCCATCGTCGGCATCGCCGTCGTGGCGTTGTTCTTCCTCGTTCTCATGCGCAGGCTCAATAGCAACATCAAGGATATGAGCCGAATGTTCAAGTAGACGAAGGGCTTTTGCGAAAGGCAGCGCGCTTCGTCCGTGCCATTGGCAGCTTTGCAAGGCAAGCGCTTAGGCCATGATCATATGGCAGGGCATGGCGAGTGCTTAGATCATGCTCATCTGGCCGAGCGTGACAACATACCACTTTTCCCAGCTCGAGCAGTATTTCTGGGCATTTGCGAGCGTGATGGTGTAGCCGTAACCGTCGGAAAGCCCGCGTACGTGCGTGTCAATCGCCGATTCCCACGAGCTCCACTCCCACGCCAGGCCCACAGGATCTACGTCCGCAGCGCCCCAGCCCCAGGCATTGTATGACCTCACGCAAAAGCGGCCTTTCGAACTCTCGATGTGTGCAATAGCCGGCGACCATCGCGGATCGACGCAATAGCGCCACGATGCCTGGGCGAAGGCTCTTCCAAGTCCGGCCATGGGAGACCCCGCAAGGTAGGCATCGATGCGCGGAGCCCATTCCGCCACGAACTCGCCCTCGGTCGCATACCAGTCGGCGCCATCGGCCACCCCAATTGCAGAGGGATCCTGCGCCAAGCATGCTGAGATTCCCTCATACTGCCGAGCGCTACGCGAATCCTGCGCCTCTCTCAGCGCGCTTTCAGCTTCGAAAAGACGTTCCTGAAGCTGTTCCTGGCTTTCTTCCAGCCTTTCCTTTTTGGCCTCGAGCTCGGCGCGTTCCTCTATCGTTTTGTTCAGCTCGCTTAGGCTCCGCTCGGTCACGGCATCGAGATACTCGCTCATCTTGATGAATTCCTCGAGGGAATCTGCCCTTAGCAACATCTCTATCGCCTGGTAGCCGTTGTTTTGGAGCTCAAATAGATAGCGGGCTGCCTTGTCTGCCTTCTGCTCCTTTTCGGCGATCTGCTCGTTGAGGCGCTTCTCCTTGACGCGGGCAATCGTTTCCTCCCAGCCTCTGTCATCAGCAATCTCGAGCGCTTCCTCGTAACGCAGGGTTAGCTCCTCGATCTGAGAGGTGGGCGCCGCAAGGTGTGGCAAGATAAGCACACTGTCTGCATACGCCAAACCCGTTTGCGCAGATGCGCAGGCGAAGGAGACAGCAAGGGCTGCAGCTAGCCTTGGAAGCGCGCGCGCACAGCCGGCACGTCTGCTAGTTGCAAATCGGGTATGAAGGATTGCCCTTTTCAAACGCCCTCCACCGCCTGCATATGCTCTCACGTATCGGCTGGTCTTTCCTGAATTATGGCCGTTCAATCCTACTACATCCATGAAATCGAAGCCTCCGTTGGCAAATCGGCTATCGTTTTGCGGTCAAATGCCTCTGATAAGCCTGGATTGACATCGGCCCGGATGAGCCGAAGAGAGAATATCCGGCTCATTCCAATACGGCTTCTAATCTGCGTTATGACAATCCTGGTTTAACATAGAGACTGAAGAATTGGGGCAGCTCTCTGCCTCGGTTTCCAATCACGAGGAATAGCAAGACCATGACGGGAAAGCTGATCATATGCCCAACGCCGATCGGGAACTTGGGCGACATGCCGCCACGGGCGCTTGATGCGCTCCGCACCGCCGACACGGTGTGCGCAGAAGACACGCGCGTGACGGGAAAGCTGTTGGCGGCGCTCGGCGTCGGGGGAAAACGGCTCGAGCGCTTGGACGAGAACGTCATCGGACAGCGCGCGGCGCGCATAGTTGAACGCGTGCGGGAAGGCGAGGTAATAGCCTACTGCACCGACGCAGGCATGCCTGGCGTTTCGGATCCTGGTTTGCGCCTGGTCAACGCCGCAAGGGAAGCGAATGTGCCAGTGGAGGTGCTACCAGGGCCCTCTGCCGCGACTACCGCCTATGTGGCCAGTGGCTGCGTGGCTCCCGCATACTACTTCGGCGGCTTCTTCCCGCGTAAGAGCGCGCCACGAAACGCGCTTCTGGAGTCGCTGCGCGCTCTGGACGCCGCGTTGGTTTTCTACGAGAGCCCCAATCGCCTAATTGACGCCCTCAAGAGCATCGAAGCCGCCTATCCGCTTCGCCAGATAGCTGTTTGCCGCGAGCTGACGAAACTGCACGAAGAGGTGCTTCGCGGCGCTGCGCACGACGTTCGTGAGATCCTGGAAGCACGAGATTCCGTGAAGGGCGAGATTGTCGTTGTAATTGACGCACCCAACAACGCAGAGCGCGCCGCTGATGCCGATGTGCGCGCCGCCGATGCCGTGACAAGAGCTGCCGAGCTGCTCGCACAAGGCGCCCGACCCAAGCAGATAGCCCGCCAGCTCACAGAAGAACTGGGGATTTCGCGCAACGAAGCCTATGCGATAGCAACGGCGGCAGCGAAAGGGGACTAGGTCGAACGATGCGAGAACCTTTGGGGTCCTTGCTTTGCCCGCAGGCCTAAATCGCGTTCATCTGCTCGAGGGTCCGGTTGTACCAAGCCTCCCAATTCGGGGGGCAGTACTTCTGGGCGGCTTCGATTGTAATCGTGTAACCGTAACCGCGCGCTAGGCCTGCAACGTGCGCGGGAATGGCCTCTTCCCACGAACCCCAGCTAGCGCTTCCCCAACCCCAGGCGTTGTAGGGATTGAAGCAGTTAGCGCCAAGCGAGCTTTCGGTGAACGCGATGGCGGGCGACCAGCGCGGATCCACGCCGTAGTCCCAGGCTGCCTTCGCGAAGGTGGCACCCTGGCCAGACAAGGGCGAGCCCGCTAGATAACCGTCGATGCGGGCCGACCACTCGTTGATGAACGCCGCTTGATCGGAGGTCCAGTCGGCGCCGTCTTCGGTAGGCTGCTCTAGCGCGGAGCCAGCTTGCTCTTCTTCGGCTGGCGCAGGCTCCTCTTGGGGGGCATTCTGGCTCGGCTCGTCTGCAGCCTCAGAAGCCGACCCTTCTTCGGGCTTGTCGGGCTCTTTCTGCTTCTCTGTTTCCTCTGCTTGGGCAGCCTCTTTTTCGGCGGCATCATCCTGAGCTGCCTTTGCTGCCTCTGCCGCTTCCGCTTCGGCTGCCGCTTGGGCGGCTGCTTCAGCTGCAGCAGCCTCCTCTGCCTGCCGGCGCGCTTCTTCCTGGGCCCGTTGCTGGGCTTCCAGTCGGGCTTCCTGGGCGGCCACGAGCGCTTCCTTGGCTTTTTTCTCCTGCTTTGCCGCACTGGAATGGGCTTTTTCCAGGGCAACTTGCCGCGTTTCCAGCTCATCTTGCATGTCGGCAAGCTTCTGTAGCTCTTGACCGTGCGAATCGCTTATACGGGTAAGGTATTCCAGATTCGCCAGGAAACCGTAGAAATCGTCGCTTTCCAGAAGCATTTGAAGCAAGCCTGCCCCCTGCTGCTGAATCTTGTAGAGCTCGCGCGCAGCCACGGCTCCCCGCTGCTGCTGCTGTGGGATCTCAGCCGAGAGCTCGTCGATGCGCACGGTGTTCTCCTGAATGTCGGCCTCGGCTTGTGCGAGCTTCTCGCGTGCCGAGTCGTATTCGGCAGCCGTGCGCTCCACTTCCTGCTGGAACTCGTCGGCGACAGGATACATGTCCAGATCTTCCGCCCAGGCAAACTTGGCGGGAGCGAGGGCAAGGGCAAAGGAGATGACGAGCAGGAACGCACATGCCGAAAGACACCAGCCTACACGGCCCTCGTCTTTCGACGGCGCCGCAAAGAAATCGGCAGCCGCACTGCGGAAAGTTGTGCCTCCAACTAAACCTACCATGTTTAATCTGCTTTCGTTAGATGGGGTTTTAATTATAAGTGGAAGGAAAGAAGGGGCTGTTGCGCACACCAAACTACCAGAAGCCCAGGAATGCAACGAACGCGACAACCCTGTAGAGATTGTCGCGTTCTTCGATGCCCTTCGCGGGCAGGCCGGAAAACCCGCCCGCGAAAGGCGGCTATTCTTCTTCGCCCATCGTGGCTAACCCTCGTCGGACCTGCCGCACTTCTAGGCCGAAGTACCCAAATTGGCTTTCGCGACCGAGATCATCAGCTTGATGCGGTTGAGCTGGTTCACTTCGGAGGCGCCGGGGTCGTAGTCCACGGCAACGATGTTGCTCGCCGGGTACTGGCGGCGCAGCTCCTTGATCACGGCCTTGCCCACAACGTGGTTCGGCAGGCATGCGAAGGGCTGTGCGCACACGACGTTGGGGGTGCCCGTGCGAATGAGCTCGATCATTTCGGCCGTGAGCAGCCAACCCTCGCCCATCGAGTTGCAGGTAGAAAGGACCTGCTCGGCATATTCGCCCAGCGTGAAGATGTCGGTGGGCTCCTCGAATCGCTTGGACTTCTTCAGCGCGTCGGTCATGGGCTTGCGCATGGTGGCGAGCAGCTGCAACGCGGCGCGCGCGCCGGCAGCGCCCTTGGCCGAACGTCCCAGCGGATCTTTCTGGAAGATGCGCCCGACGATGCCGAACAGGAAGAACTCCACGAGACCCGGCACCACCGCTTCGCATCCCTCGCGCTCGATTACGTCAACGACCTGGTTGTTCGCCGTCGGATGGAACTTCACCAGAATCTCGCCCACTACGCCAATGCGCGGCTTCGTGCCCTCGCCGACAAGCGGCATCGTGTCGAAATCATTGATGATGGCCCGGCAGGTCTTGCCGAATTCGCGGCGGTTCGTGCCTTTCTTCACCTGGGCGCGGCAAACGTCCATCCACTTGTCGAAACGACGCTGTGCATCGCCTTCCTCCACCTCGTAGGGACGCGTGCGGTAGAGCGCCATCATGAGCAAATCGCCGTACGAAAGCGCGTAAACCGCCTGTTTGAGCATGGGAATCGTAAGATCCCAGCCAGAATTGTGCTCATCTATATGCCCTTGCAGCGCCAACGAGATGACCGGCACATGTCCCAGCCCCGCCGCCTTGAGCGCCTTGCGGATGAGCGCGATGTAGTTCGTTGCACGGCAGCCGCCACCCGTCTGGGTGATGAGCACCGCAAGACGGTCGGTGTCGTAGCGCCCGCTGGTGACCGCCTCCATAATCTGGCCCGTGACCAGGATGGACGGATAGCAAATGTCGTTGTTCACGTACTTCAGGCCTGCATCGACCGCACCGTGGTCGACCGAAGGCAGAAGCTCCAGGTTGTAGCCGTTGGCATGGAAAATCGGCACGAGCAGCTCGAAGTGGTACGGGGCCATCTGCGGTGCAAGGATCGTGTAGCCCGACTCCTTCATCTCCTTCGTAAACTCTACGCGCGGGAACTCGGTCGTGATGATCTCTTCGACGCTCGTGAACGACTCCTGCTTGGAAGCCTCGGCCGGGTTGAAGCGAGGCTGCGGAAGCTCCTCGTTGACCTGGTCGCGCAGCGCAGCCAGAAGCGAGCGCACGCGGATGCGCGCAGCACCGAGGTTGGACACCTCGTCGATCTTGAGCACCGTGTAAACCTTGCCGGCAGCCTCCAGGATCTCCTGCACCTGATCGGTCGTCAGGGCATCCAGGCCGCAGCCGAAGGAGTTCAGCTGGATCAAGTCCAGGTCGCGGCGCTGCGTGGCAACCTTGGCGGCCGCGTACAGGCGCGTGTGGTACATCCACTGGTCCACCACGCGGATGGGCCTCTCGAGCGTTCCCAGGTGCGCGATAGAGTCTTCGGTGAGAACTGCCAAGCCGAAGCTCGTCAGGAGCTCGGGGATAGCATGGTTGATCTCGGGGTCGTTGTGATAGGGACGCCCCGCCAGCACGATGCCGTGCGCTCCGGTCTCCTCCATCCAGCGCAGCGTTTCCTCGCCCTTGGCGCGCATGTCGCGCTTGAACTTCTCGTCCTCGGCCCAAGCCAGATCCACCGCCTCTTCAACCTCGGCGCGCGTAGGTAGCTTGGCATGGCGCCCGATGACATCTCCGAAGTTTTCGGTCAGCTCGACATGCAGGCGTTTCTTCAGGTGCTCTTTCTTGTCGTAAGGAAGCCACGGGTTGAGGAACGCCGGGGCGTCGGGTTCGCGCAACTCGTCGATGTTGAGACGCAGCGCCTCGGAATAGCTCGCCACGATGGGGCAGTTGTAGTGATTGCCGGCACCTTCGTCTTCCTGGCGCTCCCACTTGGCACAGGGCATCCAGATGAAGTCGGGGTTCTTTTCCAGCAGGTTCATCACATGCCCGTGCGAGAGCTTGGCGGGATAGCACACCGATTCGCTTGGCATGGATTCGATGCCCGCTTCGTAGGTCTTCTTGGTGGACGCATCGGAAAGAATCACGCGGAAACCCAGCTTGGTGAAGAACGTGAACCAGAACGGGTAGTTCTCGTACATGTTCAGCGCCCGCGGGATGCCCACGGTGCCGCGCGGCGCCGCATCCTCGGCAAGCGGCTCGTAGTCGAAGAGCCGATGGGCCTTGTAATCGAAGAGATTGGGCACGTCGGCCTTCTCGTCGACGGCTCCAGCGCCCTTCTCGCAACGATTACCCGTGATGAAGCGGCGGTTCTTGCCATCGGGACCCTTGCCGAAATCGTTGATGGTCAAAAGGCAGTGGTTCGAGCAGCGCTTGCAGCGGGCCGTGCGGTGCGTGGGATTGAGCTCGTCGAGCTGCTGCAACGAGAGCAGCGTGGTGGGCACGCCCTCGGAAGCACGGTCGCGCGCGAGCAAAGCGGCACCGTAGGCGCCCATGTTGCCGGCGATGTTGGGGCGCACCGCATGCACGCCGGCCAACTGCTCGAAGGAACGCAGCACGGCATCGTTGAGGAAGGTGCCGCCCTGTACGATGACATGCTCGCCCACGTCGTGCGGATCGCGAATCTTGATGACCTTGAACAGGGCGTTCTTGATCACCGAAAGCGCCAGGCCAGCAGCGATATCGCCCACCGTAGCGCCTTCCTTCTGCGCCTGTTTGACGCGGCTGTTCATGAACACAGTGCAGCGGCTGCCCAGGTCAACGGGCTGTTCGGCTTGGATGGCCGTAGCGGCGAACTCCGAGACGTCAAGGCCTAAACCGCTCGCAAAGCTCTCGATGAACGAGCCGCAACCCGAAGAACATGCCTCGTTGAGCATGATCGAGTCGATGACGCCGTCCTTCACGCGCAGGCATTTCATGTCCTGGCCGCCGATGTCGAGGATGAACTCGACGTCGGGTAACATCTCGCGCGCGCCCCGCAGGTGCGCGACGGTCTCGATTTCGCCCGAATCGACCTGCAGCGCCTGCAGCAGCAACCCCTCACCGTAGCCGGTGACGGTGGAATGCCCGATTGTGATCAGCGCCTCGCCAGTTTCGGGATCAGTGGGAAGCGAGCGGTACAGATCGGCGAGCGCCGTGCGGGCGCACCCCAGCACGTCACCCTTGTTCGACACGTAATGCGACCATAAAATCTTGCCGTCCTCGCTGATGAGCACTGCCTTGAAGGTCGTCGACCCGGCATCGATTCCCAAGTAGGCCGTACCGCGGTAGCTTGCCAAATCGGCGGTCTCCACGCGCTCGGAGTCGTGGCGGGCCTTGAACTCGGCGTACTCCTCGTCGTTTGCGAACAGCGGCGCCAGTCGCGTGACCTCGCTACCCTGCACATCGCCTAGCTTGTGCAGGCGCTCGATGACGTCGTTGAGGCGCTCGGGGCGTATGCCCTCGGCCTCTGCCCCAGCCGCCGCGCAGCCACTCGCCACGAACAGGTGGGCGTTTTCGGGCACGATGATATGCTCGTCATCCAGCTGCAGTGTCTCGTAGAAGCGTTTGCGCAGCTCGGGGAGGTATTGCAGCGGACCGCCCAGGAAGGCGATGTATCCGCGGATGGGACGTCCGCATGCAAGGCCGCTGATGGTCTGCGTGACTACCGATTGGAAGATGGATGCGGCAATGTCCTCTTTGCGCGCGCCCTCGTTCAAAAGCGGCTGCACGTCAGTCTTGGCGAACACGCCGCAACGGCTAGCAATGGGATAAATCGTGGTATGGCTCGCCGCCAGCTCGTTCAAACCACTAGCGTCGGTGTTCAGCAGAGCCGCCATCTGATCGATGAAGGCGCCTGTGCCGCCTGCGCAGGTGCCGTTCATGCGCTGCTCGATGGACTGCCCGAAGTAGATGATCTTCGCATCCTCCCCTCCAAGCTCGATGGCAACGTCGGTCTGGGGGATGAAGGTCTCGATCGCGGTCTTGCTGGCGATGACCTCTTGCACAAACTCCACGTTGAGCCACTTGGCCAGAAGCAGGCCTCCCGAGCCGGTGATGGCGATGGTCATGGGAGTGTCGCCGTAACCCGCATCGGCCGCCGCCTGCAAAACTTCAGCCACCGTGGCGCGCACATCAGAGTGATGCCTCTGGTAAAGCGACCAAACCGCCTTGTCGCTCTTGTCGAGGATGGCCAGCTTCACCGTGGTGGAACCCACGTCGATGCCTGCGCGTAGACCCTGCTTGGCGGCTTGTGCCAGCTCTTGCGCCGTGGGGATTTCGATGTATTCCTTGCCCTTGTATTTCATACGACCCGCCTTGCTGTTTCGTTTCGTGTTCGAGATGTCTTTAACCTTGATATTGTACCAAGTTAGCGACTTCGAAGACGAGCCGTTCGAGAATGTGTCATTTGCCCGTAGCCAATGACGCGTTTCAAGGCGCGCCGAGCAGGACGGCAATTCGACGAGCAGTTGGCTCGTATTATGTTCGGATGCGCTACAATACACGCGTTACTGGTTTCGGCCTGCCAGCTGAAGAAGGGGAAAGGGGGACAGCCATGAATGAATCGCTGAAACGCGGCTTGGTGCTCAAGGTTCCTACCCTGCTCTTGGCGCTTCTTGCGGGAACGCTCTTCATGACGCTGACGAGCACCCCCGCCTTTGCCGCAGAGCAAGCCGGCTCCACGAAAGCACAGCTTGCAGCTGGCCAGCTGTATAGCACGGTTTGCGCACAATCCACGACCGACGCACCACCCGCCAACAAGAAGTCCATGTACGAGGTCTATTCCACATATTTCTTCGTCAACGCAGGCTCCAACGCATGCGCCGGCTGCAATTTGCATCTGGAGTACCGACAGAAAATCGGTAATGAATGGAGCGATTGGAAGACCTTCAAAAGCCCGTTGCTCTCATACACCAACTACAAGGTGAAAGACCTCGAAACGAACAAGCTGACTCAGGTTAAGCTCTTTTACGCGTCGCTTTACACCAACACCGTTGTCACCACTTCGAAAGCGGTGACATTCAGGACGGGCATTAACAAGAAACCCGGAATAAAATCGGCGAAGGTGCAGGCCGTAAACGTCGTGAGGCACAAGCAGCACCGCGTCAGCTATTTAACAGGCTATGTCTACAAAACCGTCTACGACATCTGGTACACCTACAAGATCAAGACCACGGTAACGCTGAAGAAGCCCTTGAAAAAAGGCTACCTCAAGATCAACGGTACGACGTTCAAGGCCAAGGGAAAGAACAAGGGCAAGAGGACGTTTACGGTCACAACCTCGGAGAAAACCAGCAATTCCTCGCCAAGAGGGTCAAAATACACAGTGTCGGTAGTCCAATACCAGAACAAAACCTGGAAGGGATACACCTTGCTGTGGCAAAAGGACTACAAGATCAAGTAGCTGTGCATTGTACCAAGGAAGGGCTTGCACACGCCAACCGTTAGGCAACCGTTAGTCTAGGTTACGGTGAAAGGCCTGGGATTTTTCTCCTGGATACTTTTCCCACGTCCACTTCGCGCAGACTATCCAGATGAAATCGGTGTTCTTTTCAAGCGGGTTTATCACATGCCCGTGCGAGAGCCTGGTCGGGTAGCACGCCGACCCCAGGCGGCTATTCGACTATTCGTTGACCTGGACTAGGAGCAAATACGCTATAATACGTGCGTTAATCGGCAGTGGGCTTGCCAACCGAAAGAGGAGAAGAGGAGGCGGCTATGGATAAGACAGCCCAACCACGCTCTGCAAAAAAGGCTATCGGCTTGCTCGTGGCGTTGTTGTTGGGGGCGGCGCTGCTTCCATTTACCTACAGTGCCGCATTTGCAGCCGAAGGAGCAGCCTCGCAAGGATCGCTGGTAGCCGGTGAAGGCGTGGTATCGACCCAGGATACGTCGACGATCGACTTCATTGAAGCCGTACCTTCTAACAGCACATCGATGTATCAGGCATATTCGACCTATTTCGAGTTCACCACCCCCGGCGTCGATGCCAACTTGATCAATTACGACATGGGGATGCGTTACCGCCTTAAGGGGAGTAAGACCTGGAAATACTACGTAGGCATGGACTATGTTCTTGAAAAGCATACGATCAGCAAGCTGAAGCCTAACAAGGTGTATCAAGTCCAGCTTTTCTACTACAAAGCCTACGGAGATGAAATCACCGCGCTCAGCAATGTCTCCAAGACCGTCAAAATCAAAACCGGCATGAAGAAGAAGCCGGCCATTAAATCCGTGTCGGTCCAGGCTACCAACGTCAGGTCCCATTGGCAGCATGTGTACGGCTACGTTATCTATTACGGAAAAGTGAAGTATTACACCTACAGGATCAAAACAACTGTCACATTGAAGAAAGTTCCGAAAGCGAAGTATATCTGGATAAACGGAAAGAAATTCAAGGCCAACAAGAAGAGATACGTTGTCACGAGCGCCAAGCAATCCGCTTACAAGAAGCCATACGGGAAGAAATGGACGGTAGCCGCGTACACCTATGACAACAAGAACTACGGTGGATATTCGCCCATGTTCGAAAAGAACTACAAGATAAGGTAACTGGAACCAGTGACATACAGCTAATTCATCACCGATTCGGAGCTGTCGCAAAAGCCACCGAACTAGAGGGGCGAGAGGTTATAACCTCTCGCCCCTCTGTATATAAACAAATCGTTTACCCCAGGCGATCGATGAGACAAAGGGGCGGCCCCTTTGTCTCAGCTTACCCCAGAGCGACTGGTGCGCTTTAGTTCTTCAGCGAATTGAGCGGCGCAGGCATGCGCCCGCCGCGATGGGCGAAGACGGTGCCGGCGCATTCGTTGACCGGCATGACCGGCGCATAGCCCAGAAGCCCGCCGAACTCCAGCCGGTCGCCCACCTTCTTGCCTATGGCGGGGATCAGGCGCACGGCCGTGGTCTTGTTGTTGATCATGCCGATAGCGCATTCGTCTGCAATGATGCCGAAGATGGTCTCCTGCGAGGTGTCGCCCGGAATGGCTATCATGTCCAAACCCACCGAGCAGACGCTGGTCATGGCCTCGAGCTTCTCGAGGCAAAGCGCTCCCGATTCGGCGGCGCGGATCATGCCGGCGTCTTCCGACACGGGAATGAAGGCGCCCGAGAGCCCGCCAACCGAGCTGGACGCCATGACGCCGCCCTTCTTCACCGCGTCGTTGAGCAACGCAAGCGCAGCCGTCGTGCCGGGGCCGCCGCACGTGCCCACGCCGATGGCTTCCAGGATTTCTGCTACGGAGTCGCCCTCGGCAGGCGTGGGGGCAAGCGACAGGTCCAGGATGCCCTTCGACACACCCAGGCGCTTGGACGCCTCGCGTGCCATAAGCTCGCCTGCGCGCGTGATCTTGAAAGCCGTGGCCTTGATGGCTTCGGAGACCGATTCGATGTCGGCTTCCTTTGGCATTTTCGACAGCACGGCGCGCACGACACCGGGACCTGAAACGCCCACGTTGACGACCATGTCGGCTTCGCCCGAACCGTGGAAGGCGCCCGCCATGAACGGATTGTCCTCCACCGCATTGCAGAACACGACGAGCTTGCCGGCGCCGATGCACTGCCTGTCAGCCGTGCGCTCGGCAGTTTGCTTGATGATGCCCGCCATCTTGAACGCAGCATCGAGGTTGATGCCCGCACGCGTGGAGCCGACATTGACCGATGCGCAAACGTAATCGGTTGTGGCCAGCGCTTCCGGTATGGACTCCATCAGCTTCGTGTCGGCAGCCGATGCGCCCTTGTGCACGAGCGCGCTGAAACCTCCCACGAAATCGACGCCCACCTCCTTCGCCGCGCGGTCCATAGACTGCGCGATGGGAGAAAGGTCGTCCGTGGTCACGGCGGCGCACACTTCGGCTATGGGCGTGACGGCAATGCGCTTGTTGACGATGGGAATGCCGAATTCTCGCTCGAGCTGCTCGACGGTAGGCACCAGGTTGGCGGCGGCGTGCGTCATGCGGTCGTAGACCTTGAGCGCCACCGTGTGCACGTCGGCGTCGGTGCATCCACGCAGGTTCATTCCCAGCGTGATCGTGCGGATATCCAGATGCTGTTCGGCGACCATCGCCGTTGTTTCGGCAACCTCAGCAGGCGTTATTTGCATTTCTCCTCCAACACTGTCATTTTGCCCGATGACAGTTCGCTTATCGCAAACCGTCACGTCCTTATTCTCGCATAACTGCACGGACGAGATACTCGACGTTGCCGGAACGCTTGCCGTGAAGGGAAGACTCGACGGCATCGGCCACGGAAAAGCCAGCTTGTTCCAGCGCTGTTACGACCTCTTGCACCGTGCGTGCACGAACATCCTGGTCAGCAACGTAACCGCGATCGTCGGTCTCGTCGTGGCGAGATTCGAACTGGGGTTTCACCAGCCCGATGAACACGCTTCCCGGCTGGGCCAGGCGAGCGAAAACAGGCGCCAGGCTGGCCAGGCCGATGAAACTCACATCCGCCACAATCAGGTCGAAGGGCGCGCCCAAATCAGCGGGTTCGGCCGTGCGTATGTTCGTGCGCTCGAAAACGGCGACGCGCGGATCCTGGCGAAGCCTCCAAGCCAAATCGCCATATCCGACGTCAACAGCTGCAACTGAAGCCGCCCCCGCCTGCAACAGGCAGTCGGTAAAACCGCCCGTCGAGCAGCCGACGTCGATGCAGCGCAGGCCCGTCACGTCTTGCCCGAAGGCGTCTAGTGCGCCCTGCAGCTTCACGCCGCCGCGCGACACGAACTGCTTTTGGCCTTTCACCTGGATATCCGCATCTCGCGCTACGAACATGGCTGCGCTGGTGGCATAGGTATCCCCCACCTTCACTTCGCGAGCCAGGACAGCGCGTAGCACGGCATCTTCCGATGGGAAGGCACCGCGCTCTACCAGCAGCTTGTCAAGCCTAATTTTCTTCATGACTCCACTATACGCGAACGCGTCATCGAGAAGGCCCCGATGGCCCGCACTAAACATAAGAGGAGCCGCATGCGCTAACCACATGCAGCTCCCCGCTTATCAACGGCGTAACCGGCTTCTAAAAAACGTGCGCTTCCGTCGTTGTTTTTCCCAAACCTACGGCAACAACAGTTGAGCGATCTGGACGGCGTTCAGGGCAGCGCCCTTGCGAATTTGGTCGCCGACGCACCAGAACTGCAGGCCATTCTCAATCGTCGGGTCCTTGCGCAGACGGCCGACGTAGACGTCGTTGGTGCCCTGCAGCATTCCGGGCATGGGATAGACCTTGTTCGCCGGGTCGTCCATAACGGTCACGCCGGGGAACGCCTCGAGGGCGGCGCGTGCCTCTTCGACCGAGATGGGCTTCTCGAACTCGACGTTCACGGATTCCGCATGGCAGCGTAGCGACGGCACGCGCACGCAAGTCGGGGCCACATCGATGGGCGCGCTGAAGATCTTCTTCGTCTCGACGACCATCTTCCACTCTTCCTTGGTGGATCCGTCCTCCAGGAAAACGTCGATGTGCGGAATGCAGTTGAAGGCGATCTGGTGGGCAAAGGCGGAAATGGTGAGCTCGTCACCGCGCTTGCCATCCAAGAACTCGCGTGTCTGATCGTACAGCTCGGCCATGGCCGGAGCGCCTGCGCCGCTTGCTGCCTGGTAGGATGACACGACCACGCGCTTCACGGGCGATACGTCGTGCAGTGCCTTGAGCGGCAGCGCCATGATGATCGTGGTGCAGTTGGGGTTGGAAATGACGCCGGAGTGCCACTTCACATCGTCGGGGTTAACCTCGGGGACGACCAGCGGCACGTCCTCCTCCATGCGGAAGGCGCTCGAGTTGTCAACCATGACGGCACCTGCCGCCACAACCGCTTCGCGTAGCTCCTTGGACACGCCGGCGCCCGCCGAGAACAGCGCGATGTCAACGCCTTCGAAAGCCTCGGGCGTCATCTCCTGCACGGTCAGCGGACCCTCGGGCACCTGCCCGCAGCCGCCGAAGTCGATTTGCTTGCCCGCGGAACGAGCGCTCGCCAGGGCGCGAACCTCCGCTGCGGGGAAATCAAGGTCGTGCAGCACGTTCATGAACTCCTGCCCCACGGCGCCCGTCGCACCCGCCACGGCCACAACAGGATTAGCCGGAATCTTCTTTTCCCACGTCATATGCACTCCTAGCTCGTATTGATTGATTGCAGTACCAAGATACTATCCCACCGACCGCATTCGGCAGGCTTATTTAACAGAAACGTGATGATTTGCCCAACGAACGGCGCCATCGCCCGCCCCTAAGAATTCGCTTGCCCCCGGGATGGTGAATCATCTCAGGGGCAATCAATCGTTTAGCCTCGGGTTTTGTGCAGAAGACCTATTAGCCCTCTTCCCCCTCGATGCCCTGCGCCTTCCTCAGACGAAGGTTGCACACGGAATACGGTTGGCCATCATAGAGGCGAAACGTCTTGTACCCGCAGTTGCCATATCCGCTGCAGGCACGGCATTTCACGACCGTTATATCGTTGCCGCAGAGTTCCTCGTCGGTAAGCTCCTTGAAGCCGCGCTTGGCCATGGCGGCAGCGATGTCAACCATGCTCGTTCCTCCCCCTCTATGCGGAAAAGGGCCAGGCCCTTCCCTGCGTTAGTCTTGCTTCAGCAGTTCGGCGATGTAGTCGATGTTCTCTTCCAGCAGCATCTCGTCGACGTTCTCGATGATGTCGTCTGCGCTGCCTTTCAGAGAGGGACGGCCGTTTTCGACGCCCATGATGTGCATGGCCTGAACCCCTCCGGACTGCAAAACGGTGGTGATGCTGTCAGTCTGAGTCTTGACCTGGCCAAGCACCAATCCCGTCGCCTCGGTGGCACCGCGCGTGAAGCGCTTGATGCGCGACGACGCCTGGAGTTTGCGGAAGGTTCCCTCTTCGGAGGCAACGCAAAGCTCGCCGACGCCCAGCGATTCAAGCTCGACCACCATTGCGCCGCGCAAGTCTGCCTTGTGCTCAGCCAAAAACGCCTTTGCGCCGTCGTGATACTCGTCGTCGGATCCGATGGCCACGAACCACACCTCGGTGTCGAAATCGGGGTTGCGGAAGTGGTAAATCTGCTCGATTTCCTCGTTGAGCTGCTGGTCCTCGATGGCTTCGGCAAGCTCTTCCGGCTCGTCTGCAGTCTCTTCCTCGCCCGAGCGAGTGTTGACATGCCCCAGGCGCAGCCTCGAGAAAGCGCCGCCCTCCCACGTGCGTTCCTGCTCGTCCTCGTCGGTAATCGGGAGGGTCATGCCATAGTCGATCTGCTCAGGCTCCCCTTCGTCAAGCGTTATCCGGGGAATCGCCCCCGACTCAAGGGTGGCCTTGGCAGGTTCGGGCTGCGGCTGGACGGGCGCGATGGAACCGCTTATTGACGGGACATCGGTACGCAGCATGCGGAACAGCCCCGAACGGGACGGATTGTCGTTTTCGGGAGCCGCCGGCTTGGCCGGCTCATCGAGCGAAGGCAGGCTTGCGAGCTGCTCGCGCGCACGCGCCTGCACCGCAACCTGCTTCTCGGCAATGACCTCATCCATTTCTGCAGCCTGGTCAAGCGCCGCACTCGCCACGACTGCCTGCTGCTGGGCCATTTCCTCGCGGATGGCCTCGCGAATCATCTCGGGAGTGTAAGCGATGGTCTGGCCCAGGTCCACGACCTCTTCCTGAACGCGGTCCCCGAACTCGCCCGGCTCTTCCAGTTCGACGTCGAAGGCCTCGTCTGCGAACTCTGCCTCATCCTGGAGTTCGAGCTGCTCGTCAACCACCTCTTCTGCAACGGGTTCGGGCTCAGCAATCGGCTCGAAAGCGATTTCAGGCTGGGGCTCAACTGCAGGCTCGACATCGATTTCAGGTACGGTGAAAGCAACCGGCTCGGGCTCAACTGCGAACTGCTCTTCGTAAGCCCAACTCTGGTCCTCTTCGACGAACTCGAGTTCCTCAGCCTGCTGTTGCACAACCGGCTGCTCTTCGCCTCGCATGGCTGCAAGAGCTGCGCGCGTGGCTGCATCGCGCTCGCGCTGCAGCTGCTCGCGCATCAGGCGCTCTTCTTCTTCGCGGGCGCGATCGCGCTCTGCAAGCCCGCGCTCGGCAGCCTGGATGGCCTCGGTATAACGAGAGCGCTGCACCTGTGCAGGCTCCTCGCTGCGCTTGGCGTTGCGCTGGGCAGACACGAACCAGCTCGGGGCGTTCTCGAAGCCAGTCGAAATCTCCTCTTCAGGCTCGGGTTCCGCAGCAGCAACGGCCGCCAGGGAAGCAGCCGCCACTTCGGCATAGCTCGTCGCAACATCGTCAGCGACCTGCACTGCCTCTTCGACCACCTGGGTTGCTATAGCCGGAGCCTCTTCGCTTCTCGCAGGACGCTCGGAAGAGACGTTGCCATACACGCGCTGCTCCACCGGCTGGCCCGTTAACGCGGCGATGGCCGCCTTGGCCGCCAGCAGACGCTCTTCCTCGCTGTACTCCGCCTCATCCTCTTCAAAGCCAGGCTGTACCTCGTATATCAGCTGTGCACCCTCGGGCACGAGACCCTGTTCTATCGCCGCCTCTGCCCCGTGGACCATCGCCTCCTGCTCGGCAATCAAATCTGCCTCGCTCAAGCTGCCCAAGCTGATGCGTTTCGCCACCTCCAGAAGCGCTGCTACGCCCGTGGCATTGTTGTTAGCACCTTCGTTGTAGGCCGCTGAACGGTACAGAACGGCTTTCACGATGGGCAGCGCAACGATGATGATCGCGATGACGGTGAGGATATTGATAAAGATGAGGCCCACACCGCCGGTTCCACCAAGGAAGATGCGCAGCAGCAGGAAGAACGCCGCCGCAACCATACCCCACAGGCAGATCTTGGGAAGTGGCAGGCTCATGGACTCGACGCGGTCGACGATCTTGGGCGTGACCTTGCCCGTGTCGTAATGCGCCACCAGCACGATCTTGCGCTTGCGCTGCGGGCGCTTGCCGGCTTCGGGCAGTTCGGCAGGCTGGTACTTGGCCACAACGTTTTGGCTGGGCACGCGCGCCAACCGATTGGAAAACACCGGCTTGCCGTACGATTCCATCACGTAGATCACCGCGGCTATCAGGGCTAGCACAAACATGGGTCCTGTGAGCACGTTGAAAAGCATGGCAAGGACCGATGCCACGATCGTCACCATCGAGAGGATTGCACGCCCGCCCTCGAGGTTTGCAGAGCTCGTAAACTCCTCGATGGTAGCCGGGAAGCCTGTTTCCTTCTGAAACTCGTCAGCTATATAAAGAGCCGCCTGCTCCTCTTCCTCGGTTCCGGCCGGCCGTGCGCCGATCTCCCGGGAGAGGTATTCTACGAAATCCATTGCCTGTGACATGTATGAGCCTTCCACCTTACATTTTCTTGTATGCCAAATATGCACATAATCTAGAAAATTATACGCCTTCTTCTGCGTAAATGCGCGGATTCACCTTTTACCCATGCTGCCGAAGAATCGCGCTTGGTTGCGCAAGCAACCTCAACGTTGGGGTCGATAAAGTTGGGCGGGGCGATCGTTCAGGATGCAAATCCCATAATGCCAGGGCGCCCTTCCGATCACAGAAGCTCGAAGGTGCGCTCTATCGACCACACATTGCCCCTGCGTTGCTTGGTATTCCTCCTCTTCGGAGTGTTTCCGGGCAGTCGTCACGTGCTTTGTCACCGTTCGTGACGAAGCGCCCCTTTTACCCACGCAGATACTGCCGAATGAGGGCGTCAGATTCGATAGCCTTGTTGCGCGCCGATTCGTAATCGGAGATGCAAGCGCGCACCTGCTCCTCATATGCCTCTTCGACTGTCTGCTCGGCTGAAAGGGGCAGCTTCTCGGCGATTTGCGCTGCTTGTCGGTCTGCTTCGTTGTAGGCTTCGTTTTGAATTGCCGCATCCTCTTTGTCTGATTTGAGCAAAGCATCGCTCGTGGCTATCGCGAAATCCAGCGATTCGATGCGTTTTTGCAGATAGGCGATATGGTCAGCAAGGTCGAGGTCGACTCTTTTCGAAGCGAGCTTCTCCATCTCTTCCAAGATCGACTGCATTTGCTTCCGTACTGCAACCGTTTGCTCGCGCGCATCCTTTATTGCCTCGTCTGTGTTGGCTGCGTTTGCGGCCGCAGTTGCCGCCCTCGCAGCCTCATCTGCCCCGAGTACCTTATGCCATACGGCGTTGACCTCGGAGGATTGTACTTCGGAATAGCTCACCACCTCGGCAGCCTTCAAGGCTGCGGCCATCATGTCCTGGCGGTTGGAAGATGCTTCGCCTAATCGCTCCAGTGCAAGCTCGTCCTGTTCGTTTATCGCATACGGAACTGCAAGGGCGCGTTCGTCTTCCAGCTGCTGCAACGAGAGCGCCGCTTTCGACGTTGCTTCTTGCATCTCGCTAATCTCTTCTTCAGTTGCCCCGAAGGGGTCGGCCATGAACGTATCGGTGAGGGGAATTGCGGCGTCCGCCTCAACGAACAGCTGCACGAGGGAATCGAACTTCCCCTTGAAAAGTTGCATTTCCTCGTAGTGCTGATAGCCCACGTATGCCGTCGCCACCATCATGGCGACGGCCACGACCGAGGCGATGATTCCGATGCGGATAGAACGCCAGCGTCGGTCGCGCTTCCTGCTGGTAACCTCTTCCTGCGCCGCAAGGGCTGATTTTCCCACTGCGCGATGATAGCTGGGACGAGTAGTAGCAGCTGGATTCGCCACGCTGCGCTGCACGGGCTCGCGCGGCTCTGGCTGCACGGTGGGCTCGGCGTCTACGACCTTGGGCGGCGGTTCCTCCTGCCGCACGGGCCTGAGCATCTGAGGGCCGCTTAACCTGCCAAAACGCTTCTTCTTGGGCACATAGCCATCGCGTGCTGCATCGAGCACGTCAAACGACAGCTCGTTTGACGACCCGGCCGTATGGCGCTTGATATGCAAATGGTCGAACGCGTTCGACATACCCTGCTCCGTCTCGATAACCAAAAAGGCGCTGTTCCTTTTCTGGTTATTACCAGCCCGCCATCATGCTCAGGGCTTGCGCTATTTCATCCATGGTACGCACACGCACCGTCTTGCTCTGAAGCGAACCCAAAAACGTCTTGCCGTAGCGCTTCGATATCAAACGCTTGTCGGCCAGGATCAGCACGCCGTGGTCGTCATATTTTCTGATGAGCCGACCTGCCGCCTGTTTCGTCTCTATGACTGCTTGCGGCAACACATAGTGCCACCAGGCATGATCGTCACGCGAGGCCCTCTCGCAGTACAGCGGATCGGTGGGACGCCCAAAGGGCAACTTGGGAATGATCACGCCCTTCAGCGTGGCGCCCGGCGCATCGAAACCCTCCCAGAACGTCTTCAGCGCGAAAAGGGACAGGTGCTCGTCGGCCAGGAAGTCATCGCGCAATCCCTTGGCCGACACCCCGTAGCGCTGGCACACGAGGCGCAGGCCTTCGCGCTTCAGCTCGGGCGACACCTCCTCGTAGCAGCGCTCCATTTCGCGGCGATTGGTGAAAAGCGTCAGCATGGAGCCGTTCTGCGCTATATGGGTTATGGTCAAAAGCTTGTTGAGCGCCTTCAAGTAACTGGGATCGGTAGGCTCGGGCATGTCCGAGACCACGTAGATGATCATGTTGTTATCGAAGTCGAAACTTGAATCCAATGCCAGATAGCGCGCTTGCGAGAACTCTCCCCTATTCAGGCCCACGGCGTTTGCAAACGCGTCAAACTTTCCACCCACGGTGAGCGTCGCTGACGCATACACGACCGAATGAGTGCGCATGTAGAGCGTCTTGTTCATCTTGTCACCCACATCGAGCAACAGGGCGGACACGCTGTCGGTCAGCCTGTCCTTTTTCTTGAAGAGCGTAGCCTGATAGGCATAGCTGTCAGGTGCCAGCTGGAATATGAGCTCAGCGGCATTGCGCATGTCGCGTAGCTCCATGATGCATGCCGCCAACTCGCGCTGGGCAACCACCGCTTCGTCGACGCCTTCAAGATAGGCAACGATGTCTGATGATGTCTTTATCAACCGGTCGGATGCCTCGATGAGCTGGCCCGCCCAACCTGCGACATCCGAAAACACCTGCATGCGCCGTGTTTCGGCGTTAATCCACACGTCTACCTGCTCGTAGGATTGGGCCTTCTTGCCACGACCACCATGACCCACAGGGTCGAAATACAGCAGATCCTTCACGTGTGACGTGTACTCGTGCGCCGTGCGGGCGAAAGCCTCCCCCGCCTCGCGGCCCTTGGCCAGAAGGCCAAATAGCAAGCTTGTCTGCTCGCCTTCTAAACCGCTCACGCTACGCTCTACACGCGAGAAGAGGTTTCTGGAACCAGCGGTATCGACGCGCTCGGCTATCTGCATGACAGCCTCGGAATCGACCTTCTGGGCGAACGCGGAGCGCGCCTCTTCCTCGGTGGCGTGGGCCTCGTCTACGATCCAATGGCGCGAACAGGGCAGCAATCCACCATCGGTAGCCAAATCGCAGAACAGGAGCGAATGGTTCGTAACGATGATATCGGCCATCTCCGCCCGACGTCGAGCACCGTGCACGAAGCAGAGCTTACCGAAAAACGGGCATTTCCTGCGCAGGCACTCGCTGCTCTTCGAAGTGATCGAATAACGCGGCATCGTGCGATAATCAGCCTTGCATGAGTCGAGGTCGTCGAACTCGCTCTGCTCGACGTAGGAAAGAACTGCGGCGAGCGAAGGAGCTTGGCTCGTCAACCTACCGGCGACATCGCGCATGCCAGGACCGTTGTCGAAGATGCGGGAAAGCTTGCGCAGGCACGGATAGTGCGACATTCCCTTCAACGGTGCCCAGGTGAGGGCTGCATCTTCGCCGAATTCTTCTTGAAGCGCGTCAGACAACGCGGGCAACTCCTTATAGACCAGCTGGTCAAGAAGCGAGTTCGTCTTGGTTGCAACGCCGATCGTCACGCCATTTGCAAGAGCCGTCATCGCACTTGGCACCAAATAAGCCATGGACTTCCCCACGCCTGTGCCCGCTTCGACTGCAAGGTTCTGAGACGAGGCAAAGGCATCGCGTATGGCCTGTGCCATCAAGCGCTGCTCTTCACGGGGCTCGTAATCTGCATACAAATGCCCGAGCACTCCATCTACGCTGAAAGCACGATCCACCTCTTCGGAAGAGGGAAAACTCAGCGTGCCCACAAGATCGTCGGCGTCTTTGCGAGCTGTTCGAGTTGGTAAGGTCAAAACCCTTCGCTTGCGCATCGCATAGAGAGAGAAGGCGCCTTTTCCCTGCTTAGCATCGATTGTTTCACGTGAAACAGTCTCATCGGATATCTCGGGCGCTTCTTGCCAGCCTTCTTGAAGCTTTGCCATTTCTCGGAACACGTAGCTGGTCGGCCATTCGGATTCGGGCGCCATATCCCCTATAGCGGTTACGAGCGAAGACGGCATCTTCGCGATGGAGGCAAGGAGAATCCTGTACACGACGCACGTTGCCGCAACATCATCGTCGGCACGGTGGGTCGACATCGGAGCACCGAAGGCCCTTACCAAATCAAGCAGCCTATGGGAGCGGAGGCGCGGCAAGCCCACCCGCGCCAAGTCGAGAGAGTCGACCCAACGGTTTTCCAGCAGCGGATAACCGCCGGGATGTTTCGTGCAGAAATGTCTGTCGAACGCTGCGTTATGAGCTACGACCAGGGCGTTTCCCACGAACTCCGACAAGCCTTCGAGTGCTTCGTTCGGAGCGGGCGCGCCTATGAGGTCCTCGTCATGGATATGGGTGAGCTCGATGATGTCTTCGGTGAGGAACTGGCCGGGATTGACGAAGGTGACATACCAATCGACGATCTCTCCCCTCTCCAACCGAGCGGCGGCAATCTGTATGAGCTCGTCACGCGAGAAGGAAAGCCCCGTGGTTTCGGTGTCGAGCACCACCACGTTGCTGTCGAGAACGCCGAAATCTGTTTGCTCGGCGAATTCTGCCAACGACTCGTAACGCGCGACTATGTCTGTCGGCGTACCATCGAGTATATGTTCCCACAACTGCTGCATCCGCCAATTGTAGCGCAATCAGGACTTCCAGCCCAAAGGCACTAAATCCGCAGGATATCAACGGACCCAAGATGAAACTGTGTTTTGAATGAGTGGCAGGGCGTTCCTTTGGCTCATTCTTCGACTATCAAACCAGGTTGTTCGTCGCGTGGTTTGGGTTTTCTGACGAATAGCCAAATCTTCCTCTTTCGAACCATACGGCTATACTTGACTCGATAACCTGGAAGAAAGGGCTTATATGGAGCTTATCGACCGTTCTTACGAGGGGTTTTACGCCCGGTTCGATCCCTCGAGCCAAAAGGAAGGCGTATTGTTGATGGGTGCAGACAACATCGTCGGCACTGACTACGAAATAGTTTTCAAAACGGAGAATGGCATCAACATCGCTTGGGCGAAAAACCGGTTCGGCTATGAGATGGGCTCTTTTGACATCGATACATCTCGTAAGCTCCAGATTGCCAAAGGTCGAGGTCAAACGGTTCGGGCACTACTTGCTTTTGTGGGTTTTTCAGATACGCCCGAACCAGGACATTACTGGGGCCAGATGGCTCTCTTCTGCTACAACCCCGCTTATGCCGCCGAGATGAACGCCTTCATCGATCGCATCGCCGTGAAACTTGGACAGGGTGTTCGCCCTAGAATCGATCTCGGAACCCAAGCTGTCGAGAAGATCTTCACCGAAAAGGATTGGATTCCCAGCGAGACCGTTTCCTTTTCAAAAAAGGATTCCAACTCCGTCATCATGAAGGACGAACGTACGATCACGGATGGTCTCGTCGAGCAGGCGCGTGCTGGCAACAAGGGCTGTTACGTCATTAGCATCGCCTTTATCGTGGTGGTGGTCCTTGCTCTTCTCGCCGGTGTCGCATACATATTTGGCCTGTTCTAATCAAAAAAGAAGGCGGCGCTTGCTGCGCCGCCCAAGGTTTTTCGATTTCCTTTTCTATTCAAGGGCGAACTCGATGAGCTTGATGCAGAGCTCTGGGAAGCTCATGCCGTCGACACTCGCTGCATCTGGTAGAAGGGAAGTTGCTGTCATACCAGGTATTGTGTTTGTTTCTAAAATCCAAGGAACACCGTCATCGTCGATGATGAAATCAGAACGCGACACTCCCCTACACCCCAGCACCTTATGTGCTGCGATGGCGTAAGCCTGGATCTTCTTGGTCAAATCCTCGTCAATCGGAGCAGGGCAGATGTGATCTGAACCACCAGGCGCGTACTTCGATTCGAAATCGTAGGATTCCCCCAGGTTAGGAACGATCTTGATGAGCGGCAAAGCCCTCGGGTCATTGTTGCCCAAGATGGCACAGGTTACTTCGACGCCCTTAATGAAAGATTCAATCAGTGCCAACTTGTCGACCGCAAACACGCGCTCGATCGCTTCTGGCAGGCAAGCTGCGTCTTCGACTATCTCGACACCAAGCGAACTTCCCTCTCGGGCTGCTTTCACGACACAAGGAATGCCGATCTCCTCGACAAGGGCATCGTAGTCGAGCTCTTGACCTGCGACGAGCTGCTTGAACTTCGCAGTGGGGATATCGTCGGTCATATACATGATCTTCGACTTTATCTTGTCCATGGCAATGGCGCTCGCCTGCACGCCCGAACAGGTATAAGGAATACCCGCCAGTTCAAGGAATCCCTGAATCGTGCCATCCTCGCCCATCTTCCCATGAAGGGTTAGGAATGCGACGTCGAACTTCTCATCGATGAGACGCTTCAAATCCTCCTTGTTTGCAGGGTCAAGGCATTCAACCTGAAAGCCCGCTTCCTCGAGCGCCCCTTTGGCACCTTTTCCGGAAGCGATGGAAATCTCCCTCTCACCGCTCGTACCGCCTGAGAGCAGGGCTACACGACACTCTTGGGGATTAATGCTCACGAAGACCTTCTTTCCTCGTCGATTGGAACTTCGCAAAGTATATCAAACTCCTCTAACAGGAATGATGGGTGGGGACGGGTTCAATCCGTCATCCTCAATCGATGTTTCACGTGAAACATCCAAGACGATATAATGGCGTCATGGACACACCTATTAAGACACTATCAATCCAGCAGTTAGAAGACTGCGTCAAAAACGCAGGCTTGCCAAAGTTTAGGGCAGGTCAAATTCTCTCCTGGATCTACCATAAGAATGTCTCCTCGTTTCAGGAGATGACAAACCTTCCTCAGGCAGCGCGAGATCAGTTCGACGCGAGCTTTCCTATATATATGCCTACCATTGTCGACAAGCAGACAAGTTTTGATGGGTCGCGTAAGTATTTACTTGAATTGAACGATGGCGCGCTTGTGGAAACGGTAGGACTCCCCTCCCCTGACGGTCGATTGACAGTATGTGTTTCGAGCCAATCCGGGTGCGCTATGGCTTGCGCTTTTTGTGCAACAGGAAAAGCAGGTCTCACGCGAAGCCTCGTACCGGGAGAATTCATAGACCAAATCCATGTTGTTCAAGATGACTACGATGAGCGCGTAACTAATGTAGTGGTAATGGGCCAGGGAGAGCCTTTCGCCAATTACGATGCAACCCTTGCAGCATTGCGCATCATGAACCACCCAAAGCTTCTAAACATTGGAGCACGGCATATCACGGTATCAACCTGTGGTTTGATCAAGGGTATTAACACGTTTGCCGATGAGCCCGAGCAGTTCACTTTGGCAATATCACTTCATGCTGCCCATCAAGAGGTTAGAGACAAGCTCATGCCAAGACTTGCTTCGCAACCCCTTAAAGACCTTAGACGAGCGCTTGTTTCGTATACAGAAAAGACCGGGCGCAGGTTCTCGTTCGAATACGCCCTCATGAAGAACCAGAACGACTCCGAAGACGATCTTAATGCCCTGATTGCTTACTGCAGGGGATTGCTTTGCCATGTAAATCTCATTCCCTTGAACAATATCGACGACTCCCCCATCAAACCAGCAAGTTCCAATCAGTTGAAGCATTGGGAATCCCAACTTCAATCAAAAGGGATTGCCGCCAGCATCAGGGCATCCAGGGGAAGCGACATCGCTGCTGCATGTGGTCAACTCGCATACAAAAGGCAAAACAACTAGGTCATTTTCCTTTTAGGTTGCAATCGTAATAAAAGATGTTTCACGTGAAACATTGCTCAACATAAAGAGGGCCGAAGTGACTTACTTCGGCCCAAGGAATAAACGACAATTGTCTGCAGTTTAGCTGCTCGTGATCAATCTGAAGAGTCTCTGCAAATCCGCTTCGTCCTTGAATGTGATCTCAATCTTGTTGCCACCCTTCACGCTCTTGATTTTTACCGCGGTATCGAGTGAATCGCTCAAAGCGCGGGCAACGGTCTTATAAGATTTCGGTACGGCTACGCGCGATTCTACTTCCTTCTTTTTCTTTCCCGAAATGAGTCGTGCAAGGTTCTCGGCTTCACGAACTGAAAGCTGTTCGTTCACCAGCTTCTCTGTTAATTTCTGACGTCCCTCTTTCGTGGGAATGGAAAGGATAGCCCTGGCATGGCCGGCAGTGATTCTTTCTTCATATAAGAGCTGTTGGGCTTCTTCGGGAAGCTCTAAAAGGCGAAGGGCGTTGGTGATGGTGGTGCGCCCTTTTGAGACAGCTTGGGCGACTTCAGATTGGGTCATTTTGCCGCGTTCCATCATGCGGCGATACCCATATGCTTCCTCAATGGGATTGAGATCGCTACGCTGGATGTTCTCGATAAGAGCCAAGATGATAGCCTGGTCATCATCAGCTTCCACGATGCGAATAGGAATCTTTTTCATCCCTATTTTCTTGCATGCTTGCCAACGGCGCTCACCGGCTATGATTTGATACTTATCGTCAATTCTCCTGACGAGAATAGGGGAGAGCAGACCGTTTTTCTTAATTGATTCGGCAAGCTCTTCGAGCTCTTCCTTTTTGAAGTTAGTACGTGGCTGATCGGGGTTTGCGATGATGAGGTCAATGTCAACTTCATCATCGGGTTTTTCCTCGACGACAGTTTCTTTTGGCTTAGGAGCAGAATGAGCTTGAGGGGCTTTTCGTTCCACAACGCGCTTAATAGTCACGTTTTCCTCAGGCGTGAGGTTCAAGTTGTCTTCAACAACCTCAACTTGAGTCTCTTCGACAGGCTCTTCCTGCGTCTTAGCTGCAGGAGCATCCGGCATAGAAAGAGCTGGATCAACTGACAAGCTGCCTTCTGTTGCTCCACCTAACAGCGAGCCAAGCCCGCGTCCAAGACCGCCTCTCGCTTTAGCCACGTTGTATCACTTCCTTAGCCAGGTTCGTATATGAAATCGCCCCTTTGCCGAGCGGATCATATTGTGTAATGGGTATACCATAACTCGGAGCTTCGGATAATTTTACCGTACGAGGGATAATTGTCTCGAAAACTTGCTTACCGAAGTAATTTCTTACCTCTGCGGCAACCTGACGCGAAAGGGTAGTGCGGCCGTCGTACATCGTCAAAAGGATTCCAAAGATCTCCAACGACGGATTTAGCCTGTTTTTGACACGTTTCATTGATTCAAGAAGTTTTGTCACACCTTCGAGTGCATAGAACTCGGTTTGAATGGGAATTATCAACTTGTCAGCGGCCACGAGAGCATTGACGGTCAAAAGGCCGAGAGATGGGGGACAGTCAACGAGGATGTAGTCATACTTGCCGCGCATCTTTCCGACAGCATCCTTCAACCTAAGTTCCCTGGCCATCTCGGAAACCAATTCCACTTCTGCACCTGCCAGATTGATGGTAGAAGGAGCAAGGTCGAGGCCGGGACAAACATCTGGGATGATGATGTCCTCGAGCTCATCATCGTCAAGCAAGACATTGTAAATGCAACGCGAAAGCTGATTTTTCTCAACCCCGAGACCGCTCGTCGTATTCCCTTGGGGATCAAGGTCTATAAGAAGAACCTGCTTTCCCTGTTCTCCAAGGGCAGCAGAAAGATTGATAGCGGTTGTGGACTTGCCGACGCCGCCTTTCTGGTTGATTATCGAAAAGACCTTGGTCAGTCCAACCGCATGGGTGACAGGAAGCTTCTCGTCATATGATTTGATGGGAGTAACAACGTAGCTGTCGGGAATAGAGGAGGTAGGTGCATTGGAAACAATCACTTCCTCCGTTTCGACCGTTTCAGGTTGATCGACTTCCAATGTTTCACGTGAAACGTCATCGGTACTTTGAGATGTTTCACGTGAAACATCTTGGGAAACCAAAGGTTCCTCTTCTACTTTTTTAGTCTTCCTAAAGTTGTCGAAAATACCCACAACATCCTCCTAAACACGTCGGATATCGACTATAAAACAGCAGGTGAAATAAGCTGAACTACTGAATATATAGAAACACTCGGAAGAGTGGAAATTGAGGTGGCCTCAAAGGTGTTTGAAAAGTATACAACCTGAAAGCCTTATGAAGGCAACATTCACTGATTGCCTTTAAAACACCTTACGGTGCAGATGGCGGCATGGTCCCCATGTCTCTCGAAGGCTGTGAAGAGCGTAAGCGCGGCGGGAGCGAGGACTGTTTGAGGCGGCGAAGCCGCCTAGTTCCGCAGCTGCCGCGCTGAAGCGATGAACGGTTAGCCTGAGCGTGACATGGGGACCATGCCGCCATCTGCACCGTAAGGTGTTTTGTAATCAATATAACGACAACAAGCTAGCAGTATTTGCTTACAGAGGATTCTTTTGTGCTTGACCCTCTAGTCTTGGAAGGCGAACGCTCGGTTTACCGGATTTCCTAAACGTCACGATTCTGCGCTCGTAGTCATCGAGCATGAAGCTTCTATCCGAGTTCAATTTCATTCCCACAAGCTTTTGAACACGAAGGGCATCGTCCATTTCTTCCTGATCGATATGGGATTTGTAGCATATGAGCAACCCATCTTTTGCCAAGAGGGGACTGGCGAGTTCCATCAAGACGGAAAGCTTGGACAGTGCGCGTGCGGTTAAGACGGAGAACTCGCCGGCACGGCTTCTCGCCAGCAGCTCAGCACGTCCTGCATATACTTCTATCTGATCTTCAAGCCCAAGCTCTTCTATGATAGAAGCCATGATGTCCATCTTCTTCTTACGGGAATCTATCAACAACGTCTTTCTTCCCGTGGCAATGGAAAGGGGAATACCGGGGTAACCGGCACCACTGCCCATGTCACCGTAAAGACCTTTTGGTGCGTTCTCCATCTCAGGAAGCCCTGAAAGGGAGTCTTCTATATGAAGGAGCTGAGCCTCGTCGATGCTCGTTATACGGGTGAGATTGGAAGTCTCATTTGCCTTAACCACCAATTCAAAATGCCTCTGGATTAATTGGCGCTTGTTTTCATCCAATTCCTCAAATGAAGACATTCACAACTCCATCCATTACAAAAAGAGGCCCCAGCATCGCCAGGGCCTCATTACTTAAAACAAGTTACTTAACGGGTACGACCACTACGTGGCGGGCGCTTCCTTCACCTTCGGATGCGGTTTCGACACGCGGATCCTCACGAAGGGCCACGTGGATGATACGGCGCTCGTAAGGGGTCATCGGGCGGAGCTTGACGCTGCGACCCTGGGTTGCCGCCTTGCGCGCAGAAGAACGGGCGAGGGCTTCGAGCTTCTGGCGCTGACGGTTCTTGTAGCTTTCGACATCGACGATGACGGGAAAACGGAAGCCGATCTTGCGGACGGTGATGGCAGATACCAAGAACTGAAGGGCATCGAGGGTACGACCATGACGGCCGATGAGCACGGCAAGGTCATCACCGGTGATGTCGAGGATAAGCTCTCCTTCGTCGCCTTCATATTCGTCGATAGTCACTTCGCCGACGTTGAAGTACTTCAGAACATCTTTGAGAACTGCAATTGCCGTATCGGCGATTTCGTCGAGTTGCTCGTCAGTGAGGTTCGCAGGATCGTTGGATTGAGGCTCTTGAGCTTCTTCTTCCTGATCCTCGATCTCCTCATCAAGCTCTTCGAACTCGTTTTCAAATTCCTCAGTCATTAGAATTCCTATCTATAGTTTTCCACACCTGATGCGTACTAGCGCTTCTTGGTGGGACGCTTCTTCTTGACTTTGCGCTCGACCTCTACCTTTACGGGAGCAACTTCGATGTCAACTTCCTCGGCAAGGCGATCCTGCTTCTTCAGATGACGCATGTAAACCTGCTGGGTGATGACGGCGATGATGCCCGAAACACCCCAGAACAGCAGAACGCCAGCGGGGGAGGACCAGCTGACGAACAGCATCATGATGCTCATGATGATTGACATCATGTACATCTGGTTCTTCTGCTGCTGATCTTGGTTATCGCGCTGCTGGAGCAGCATGGGCAGGAACGTGGCGCCTACGAACACGACGATCAAGATGCCGTAGGGAACGAAAGCCGCGATTCCCTGCTCCATGACTTCCGAAGGAGTGGCGGTGAGGCTCGGCACTATGTTGTAGAACCTGAACGTGCCGTCGTATGCCGGAAGCCAATCCTGGATGTTCCTGAGCACCTGGAACAAAGCGATGAAGATAGGCATCTGGATGAGCATCGGGACGCAGCTTGCCAGCGGATTGAACTTGGTTTCCGCGTACAGCTTGGTGGTTTCCTCCTGCATGCGAACAGGGTCGTTCTTCCATTGCTCCTGGATAGCCTTGATTCTTGGCTGAACCTTTTGCATCTGGTGGCTCGACTTGGTCTGGCTGAGCATGAGGGGCATCATCAGCAAGCGGAACACAATCGTAAACAGGATGATGGCCAAGCCCCAGTCCTGGGCAATGAAGTAGAACTTCTCCACTATCCAGGCGATAAACCAAAGTATCCCCTCCCAGACGCCGTTAATATGCGAAATTTCTGCCATTTACCTTCCTTCCTCTATACCAAAGAGAACCACTGGTCATCCGCCCTTATGGCACTGGATCGTAACCGTATGGTCCTCCCGGACGACAACGTGCGAGGCGTTTTACCGTGAGTTTGAAACCTTTGACAAATCCGTATTTTTGGAACGCCTGCAAACCGTAGGACGAGCACGATGGCACGAACCTACAGCAACCCGCCAGATGCGGGGAGATGGCAAATTGATAAAACCTGATGAGGACAATGGCGATGAGGCAAGGGATGCTCTTTCTTCCCTTGTCAGAATCCTCGATGGGGGAGGCTTGAGCCTCTTCGGTATCGCTTAAATGGGCATCACACATGCTTGCTTGTTACGACCTTTGCCTTCATCAGGGCTTTCAATGCATGTTCAACCATGTCTTCAAATGGAGCTTCAGCGACGGGACGCTTAGCCAAGAAAACAACGTCGTAGCCGGGGAAAGGACCTCCGATCTGGGCGCATACCGCCCTCATACGACGTTTTGCCCGATTGCGCCATACGGCGTTTCCCAAGCGTTTTCCTGCAATAAAAGCAACACGACCGTTGTGGCCGTGCTGATTCTGGTTCCGTAACACTATTAAGCTCATCTCGGGCGTATGCAAACGCCTTCCGCTGTCGAAGAGATTAGAAATCTCAATACTCGACTTAATCGTCTTCACGACGCATTAAACGGTGAGGCGCTTGCGACCCTTTGCACGACGGCGAGCCAGAACGGCACGGCCGCCCTTGGTGGCCATACGAGCACGGAAGCCATGGCACTTCGCACGCTTGCGAGTGTTAGGTTGATAAGTGCGCTTCATAATACTACCCTTTCAAACTGTAAATAGAGCAACCGTTAGATTATAGTTCGGCAAGACCCCACGTCAACAATGCATTTTTAGCCTTCAAAACCTCCCTACAAAACACAAGTGCCACCCCAATATCTTGTTATCCAGCTTTCAGGTATAACAATTTTCAACGAAAAGTGGAAAACGTGGTGAAAAGCATGCATAAACATGTGGGATTGATGCTTGAAAACCAGTTGAACTTAGCCAGATCCAAATCACCTGTTAAAGAAAGCCAGTCTTTTCCACGAGATGAAAACTTCGTTTTAACTTGATGACGTGGCTGTTTTAATCTATCCACATTTCAACCGCTTTTATTAAAACAACTATTTGAATCTATTTATCTTTTCTTCTTTTATCAATACATTTGGTTGGGTGGGTCATCCCCTATCCATTTACATATCCCTGATGCGACGCTTTATGTTCTCAAGTTCTTCTCGCAGCTCGCGGTTTTCCTTCAGCTTTTCCTCCACATTGGTAACCGAGTACATGATGGTGGTGTGATCGCGCCCTCCAAAGCTCTTTGCAATGTAGTTGTAGGGCTGGTTGAGCATCTGACGCGAGAGGTAGATCGCTATCTGACGTGCATAGACGATTTTCCGTGAACGCTTCTGGCCGATCAGATCGGCATGAGAGACGTCGTAGTACTGCTCTACCTGCTTTTGAATGTCTGCAATCGTCAGCTTTCTCATAGCTCCACCGGAGAAGTGGTCTTCCAGCAGTTCGGCCACTTCATCGACGTTGACCTTGCCGTCGGGGGAAGAGTTTATCTTGAAGATCACTTTAGTGACCGCGCTCTTGAGCTCGCGGATGTTGGAACTCGAGTTTTCGGCAATATAGCGCTCTATATCTTCGGGAAGCTCGAATCCGGTCAGGTTGCTCACCCTTCGATATTCCTCGATGAAGCTTTTTATGATTCCAAGCTTGGTTTCCACTTCGGGGGGTTGGATATCGAAGGTGCCCCCGCTGTTGAAGCGGCTTTGATAACGCTCGTCCATAGTGATGTTCTTGGGTGCCCGGTCGGCCGACAAGACCACCTGCTTTCCCTCATCGACGAGCTTGTTGAAGATCTGGAAGACGATATCGAGGGTTTGGTCCTTACCCTGGAGGTATTGAATGTCGTCGATCATCAGGATGTCGGCGGCGAGGTACTTGTTCTTAAAGTTTTTGAAGCTCGTCTTCTGCGTGTCATGGGCGAGCGTGGCCTCGACGTAACCTGCGAGGAAATCCGCCGAATCCTCGTAGACCGTCACCAAGTGTGGGTAGGCTTCGTTAACGTAGTTTTGAATGGCGCGCATCAAGTGCGTTTTGCCCAATCCAGATCGTCCGTAGATGAACAGGGGATTGAGAAGGGGCCTTCCCGGTTCTTCCGCAACCGCAACGGCCATGGAATACGCCATGCGGTTCGACTCTCCAATGACGAAGTTTTCGAACGTGAGCGTGGATGTAGACGAAAGGAGGCTTCCAGTGGTATCGGTGGCGTCCTTTGATACTGACTGATTGGGAGCTTCAGACGTTGTCGCTTGCTCTTTGCTGTCTTCTAAAACGGCGCCGGCTTGTAAGGCTTCCTCTTCATCTGAAAACGGATTCTCTTCTAGCGGCTTAACGGGGAAGGGGGAAGGTTCTCCTGCTGCCTGCTCTGAAGGGGGTGCCTGGTTGATGTCCACTTCTATTGCTACGGTGAAATCCACCCCATGGATTTCACGGAGAGCCTTTTGGATATAACGGCTGTAATGCAGCTCGATCCATGTCTTGATGAAGTCGTTGTCGGCCGTGAGCATCAGGAAATCCTCGCTCATGGCCTGAGGCTGGAGTCTCGAGAAAAAGGCGTTCATCTGAGAGGCGTTGATGGAGTCATAAGAACGGATTACATCGCAGATGTTCGCCCATTCAGCCAAGAGCTTTTCGCTGTTCATCTCAACCTCCAATGCTTAGGTTTAAAAGGTCTAAAAGAATCGTGAGGGGAGAAGTATATCGTATTGTGGAAAACTATGATTCAGTGATGTGGAAAACTTTTATAAAGCTACAAATAGCCTGATGAGATACATAATTGATTATTTGTTATGTTAAATGGTGCTTAGATTGTGATGTCAGGACGCCGGGGTATTCGCTTGGCTTCGGCTAAACCTAAAACAACAAAGAAGTTTGTGCCTGCAGAATCGCTCATACCCCGGCGTCCTGACATCACGTTCGAACTATATAGTTTCTAAAAATCACATGAGTGAAGCTAATTGATGACCGAGTTCTGTGAGTGCGCGTTTCTTACCCATGGATTTCTGGACGAGACCCATCTCCTCCAATCGCTTGAGTGTGTTGAAGGTGGTCGAACCAGGTGTGTCGGTAATGTTCTTGAGTTCGGTGACTCCGAGGTCCCCTTCTCGATCAAGCACTGATACGAAAAGCTTTTCCCTATCGGAAAGAGGTAAAAGTGAAAGCGCTGCTGCTTGGGCGTTTACGGTACTTTGAGCAGCCGCTTGGAAAGACTCATCAGATAGGGAAGGATGCTCTATTAAAGCATTGGCTTCTTTTCCACTTGAAATCTGAACACGCTTCCCTGCAAGGCTGATCGTCACGACCGCACCGCTTACCAGGTTATCCTCTATTTCTATCGTGCCTTCGCGATCATCGAGGTAATCCCTGACGATGGGAAATCCCGACCCCACTCCGCGGATGTATTTTTTCATCGGCTCTATCGCAGAGGAAAAGCCCGGTTGTTGCGCCTTTTCCTTCTCCTTGATGCCAGGACCCTGATCGGCGAAGCGGATGGTGTTTCCCTCATCCATGATGGAAACAACTATTTCCTTGAACTGGGCATGGATAAAGTTCTCGGAAACCTCCCTAATGAGCGTATAGGGAACTTTCCCACCTGCAAGCTTTGACTGCTCGTAGATAGCAGTGGTCAGATGCTCTATGAACTCGGTGGTGGGGCAGGGGGCTATTTCGGTGATTCTAGGCGCAGATTTGTAATCGTCGTACAAGGCAATACGCGCCGTGGCATCGACGAAGGAATAATCGTAATCGTTTTGCGTCTGACCTGCGTTCATTTTCATCTTCCAGAGAGGTGTCTTGAAATTATAATCTGCATTCATTCACCATGGAAGAATCCACGTGAAAACTGAACAATGGTTTATGAGGACTTTTCCAAGTTATCCCCAAATAATTCAATAAATGTGGAAAAACATGAAATTCTATGAAACGTGATGGCGGAAAACAGGAGACAGATGTTAATAACTCACTCAACTGGGAGGATAAAACAAAGCGCAGATGAGGATTATGGTTTGTTTGAACAAACAAAATTGCATATATGTTGCGACCTGCGTTTTTTGTTTTGACGAGTTTGTCAAGCATTAGATGAAATGTAAAATCCCAGTTCAAAAGCTTATAACACTTAGTTATTCCAAGTTTTCGCAGTTGAAACGACAGGAATTACTTTCAAAAAATTGTCAATCTAAAGTACTCGTTTTCTTTTTCCACAAACAAAATCAGGCAAAATGCAAGTTATCCACTTTTTCCACCATGGGTATGGCAAGAGCTATTGATGGAACATCGTTTTCCATGAGTGTTTACAATGTCATGCCCTTTTACCTTGAGAGATGGATTCCTTGTTATAATCTTTGAACACCTGAGGAGTTGATGTCATGAAACTGAGCATAAGCCAATCAGAACTGCTAAATGCCCTGACAATCGTGCAAAAGGGAATTACGAGTAAATCCACCTTGCCTGTGCTTTCCGGTGTTCTGGTGCAAACGGTAGGAGATGAGGTCACCTTTCAAACTACCGACTTGGAACTTTCCATTCAATACACCGCAGCGGCACTTGTCGAGGAAGCAGGCTCGGCAGTGCTTCCCGGCAAGCTGTTCGTGGACATCGTAAAGAATCTCCCCGACGCGGCAGTTCATATCGAGGCTAACGACGAAGGCGCCATCCTTTCGTGCGAATCATCTTCTTTCTCCATCAGATGCATGAATCCTGCCGATTTCCCCGGTTTTCCAAAAGTAGAACCAAAACAGACCATCAGCGTACCGTTCATCACTTTCTCGAGCATGGCGCGCAAGGTTTGTCGCGTGGTTTCTAAAGACGAGAGCCGTGCAATCCTTACCGGTGTCCTCATCTGCTCCGAAGAAGGCCTTTTCAAGATGGTAGCCACCGACTCGTATCGCCTTGCAGTGACAGAAGAGCCACTTCCCAGCGAATCGGCAGAGTTCAACGCCGTCATAGCGGGTTCGTTCGTATCGGATCTGGCAGGCCTCCCGAAGACGGGGGAAAACATCAGCTTCGCGCTTTCCGAAAACCAGATCATCGTCTCCTACGGTGGTACAGTTTTCATCAACCGCCGCATCGAGGGGCGTTTCCCAAATTACAAGCAGCTCATCCCTTCATCGTATGAAACGCGCTGCAGTGTCTCCAGGCAGGCGTTGCTATCCGCAGTGAAACGCGCATCTCTTCTCGAACGCAGTGGATCCCAGGTGCGCTTCAGCATCAACGTGCCGAGCCAGACAATCCAGCTCACGACAAACCAAGACGTTGGTTCCACCCAAGAGATCGTAAAAGCCCAGATCGAAGGCGATGACGTGGAGATTGGCTTCAACAGCCACTACGTGAGTGAAGGTTTGGCAGCCATGTATTCCTCTGATGTTTCCTTCGAGATACAAGGTTCTCTCAAGCCAGGCATCTTCAAGGCAACGGGTGAGGAAAACTACTTGTACCTGGTAATGCCCGTGCGTATCTAGCAGTTCTTGAAATGCCTTTGATGTCATGAAGATCGCCGATCTGGAGTTTTTCAATTTCAGGAACTACGAGCACTTCGAGCTATCGGACATAGGCGATCTCGTGGTTCTTCACGGTCCCAATGCGGTGGGCAAGACTAACGTATTAGAAGGAATTCACCTCGTCACTGCCGCAACCTCGTTCAGGAATGCCCAGATTGGCCAACTTGTAAGGCAGGGAAGCGCCAATGCGCGCATCAGCGCCGAGTTGAGCGACGGGCAGCGTCAAATGACTACGACGCTTTTCATGGAGGCGGGCAAGAAGCGCTACCAGGTAAACGGAAAGAACAAGACGGCTTCTGATATAAGGGGAACCCTTCCTGCAGTTTCCTTTATCCCAGACGACTTGGACCTTGCCAAGAAATCATCTTCCATAAAGCGAAATTCTCTAGACAACTTGGGTGTTCAACTTTCCAAGAGCTATAACGTCGTGTATCGGGATTACGAGAAGGCTCTCAAGTACAAAAACCGCCTTCTCAAAGACGATTCCCCTCAACCTCTTATAGATGCGATAAACGAGACGCTGCTTACGGTGGCAACACAGCTCTATTGTTATCGCCGTTCACTGTTCGAGCGGATGATGCCGCTCGTTCAGGACCAATACTGCAAGCTCGCTCAATCTGGAGAGCTCTTTGGTGCTACATACCAGCCTTCATGGTTGCGTGTTCAAGAGCGTTTTCCAGGATTGACTTCTTTCCCTGAGGAAAGCGTCCAGACGATGGAACGCGAAGACGTCCGTACTTATATAAATGATGCATTCGTGGGTTACAACGGCGAGGAAGTAAGGGCACGCCGGGCATTCGTCGGTCCCCACAACGACCAGATTGCATTTGAACTCGATGGAAAAGATGCATCGACGTTTGCAAGTCAAGGCCAGCAGCGATCTATCGTGTTGGCGTGGAAACTAGCCGAAGTTCAATTGGTCGAACAGATGACAGGGGCAAATCCCGTTCTTCTGCTCGACGACGTGATGAGCGAGCTCGATGCCAGCCGCAGGGATATGCTCGTGGAGGCAGTGGGTGACAAGGTGCAGACTTTCATCACCGCAACAGACCTTTCATCTTTCAACAAATCATTGATCGACCGTGCGCAAATCGTGCGTTGTGGAGACTGATGAGAAAGCATGTCGGGTTCCGTTTGTCTCATCCTATCACGCCTCTTCACAAACATACGTTCGTGATTTATACTAGGAACATGAAGAAAATCGGAAACGACATCCAGTATTTTGTGGCGGGTCTGGCTGGCGATCAAGATCAAGCGCGTATCAACATGCGTGCCTTCCAAGTGCGTGATCGATATCGCAGCGTCATCCAAACGGTATACCGCGATACGGCGGATTTGTTCCTCGCGCACACTAACAACGTCTACATCATGAACAAGGACGGTGTGCGTACCCTCATCGTGTACGTAGACGAATCGATTTTCGCTGCAGAGCTCAATGCGCAGCGAGAGCTCATCAAGCTCGCGTTGCTTCAGATGTTCGGGGAAGAAGTCGAGGAATTCAAGATTTTCGTCTCACGTGGCAAGTACAAATCAAACCATCCTTTCATCGAAGAAAACGACTCGGGCACACCTGTTTCGCTCAAACCGCTTTCTCTTGACGAAAATGAGCAAGATTTCGTCGAAAACACGGTTGAAACACTGCAAGCCCAAGAACTGAAAAAATCATTTGAAAAAGCAATGACGGCGTCTTTAGGGCTAAATAAAGCGGAAAAAGGTAAAACAAGTTAAAAAACAACCAAAACTAGCCGCTTATTAACTCTCAAGGCCCTTAAAATCGAAAATTGAACATGTTGTGTTACCACTATTCAAGAGAACACATGATATGGTAAAATTCCCAAGAATTTGGGAATAGGCGGGAATTACCCAGACGCGCAGCTCAAACGACCCGCGCGCCCAGTTTTATCTGCGAGCGTCCTCGCAGCTTAATCCTGTCTGCAGAATAAATGCACTATGAAGGAGTATACGTGGCTAATACCCAGGAAAACTACGGGGCGGATGCGATTCAGGTCCTCGAAGGCTTGGAAGCGGTGCGCAAGCGCCCGGGTATGTACATCGGCTCGACCGGACCGCGCGGGCTACACCATCTGGTATACGAGGTGGTCGATAACTCGGTAGACGAGGCTCTCGCCGGTTACTGCAACCATATCCAGGTCTTCATCCATCCCGACAACTCCATCACCGTTGTCGACAACGGCCGTGGCATCCCCGTCGAAAAGCACAAGAAGGAAAAGATCCCGACTGTCGAGGTCGTGCTCACCATCCTCCATGCCGGCGGCAAGTTCGGCGGTGGCGGCTACAAGGTGTCCGGCGGCTTGCATGGCGTAGGTGTCTCGGTGGTAAACGCGCTGTCCAAGCGCGTCGTGGTCAACGTGCGCCGCGACGGCAAGGAATATCAAATCGCCTTCGAGCGCGGCAAGACGGTCGAAAAGCTGCACGAGGTGGGAAAATCCCGCACAAACGGCACCACCGTCACGTTCTGGCCCGACCCCGAGATCTTCACGGACACTTGCATCTACGAGTTCGATACGCTCCAGACGCGCTTTAGGGAGATGGCTTTCCTCAACAAGGGTCTTAGGATCGACCTCATCGACGAGCGCTCCGAACCCAACCAGCTCCTCTCGGTTCCCGCAAAGGAGCCGCGCAAGGTCTCGTTCAAGTACGAAGGCGGCATCATCGACTTTGTCAAGTACCTCAACGAGGGCAAGGAAACGCTTAACAAGCCCATCTACTTCGCTGCCGAAAACGAAGACGGCACGGTAGAGATCGCCATGCAGTGGACGAGCTCGTATTCCTCCAACGGCGTTCTGGCCTTCGCAAACAACATCAACACGGCAGAAGGAGGCACGCACCTTGACGGCTTCAAGCAGGCCGTCACGCGCACGGTCAACGACTACGCGCGCTCCAAGGGCATCCTGAAGGAGAAGGATTCCAACCTCTCCGGCGATGACTGCCGCGAGGGCTTGGCGGCCATCATCAGCGTCAAGTTGCATGATCCCCAGTTCGAAGGTCAGACAAAGACAAAGCTCGGCAACACCGAGATCCGCGGTTTGGTGCAAACGGCCGTGATGAAGGGTTTGGCGGAATATCTGGAAGAGAACCCAGCTCCCGCAAAGCGCATCGTCGGCAAGGCGTCCCAAGCGCTCAAGGCCCGCGAGGCCGCACGCAAGGCCCGCGAAGCCACGCGCCGCAAGGGCGTGCTCGACTCGTTCAGCCTGCCCGGCAAGCTGGCCGACTGCTCTTCCAAGAAACCCGAGGAATCCGAAATCTTCATCGTAGAGGGCGATTCCGCAGGCGGGTCCGCCAAACAGGCGCGTGACCGCAAATACCAGGCTATCCTGCCTTTGCGCGGCAAGATCCTCAACGTCGAGCGCGCAGGCCTTCATCGCTCGCTTTCCAGCGAAACGATTTCCAGCCTGATCACGGCAATCGGCACCAACATCGGCGAAGACTTCGACGCCGACAAGGCGCGCTACCACCGTATCATCATCATGACCGATGCCGACGTCGACGGCGCGCACATCCGCTGCCTTCTGCTGACGTTCTTCTACCGCTACATGCCCGAGCTCATCAACCGCGGCTACATCTACATCGCGCAGCCGCCCATCTTCGGGCTCAAGAAGAAGAACTCCCGCTCCACGAAGGTGGAACGCTACATCTACGACGAGAGGGCGCTTTCGGCCACGCTCGCCGAATACGAGAACCCTGATCGCTTCGACGTCCAGCGTTACAAAGGCCTTGGCGAGATGGATCCCGAACAGCTGTGGGAAACCACCATGGAGCCGTCGAGCCGCACGCTTCTGCAGGTCAACATTGATGACGCTGCCGAAGCTGAGCGCGCTGTCAGCGATTTGATGGGGGACAAGGTGGAACCGCGCAGGGAGTTCATCCAGTCGCATGCGCGCGACGTGAGGTTCTTGGATATCTAGAGTTACGCCCTTCTTACGAACGGCGAAAATGAGTTGGAGACACCCAAATGGCTAATGACAACAACCGCGACTCGTTCGACGAGTTCTTGAACAGGGCGGAAGAGGATTACGACGCAGAGCAGGAAGACGATGACATCCTCGATGACGTCGACGAGGTAGAAGATGACTCCCAGCCGGGTTCGGCCTTCTCCGAAGAGATGCGCGCCCGGTCGCTGATGGTGGACATGCCCATAGCCCACGGCGAGATCGTCGAGGATGCCAACGGCGGGGAAGGGACCGTCGTTCGCAGCGCTTACCTGGGCAAGGAAATGCAGACCAGCTTCCTTGAATATTCGATGAGCGTCATCGTGTCCCGTGCGCTGCCCGACGTGCGAGACGGCCTGAAGCCGGTTCACCGCCGCATCCTGTATGCGATGAACGAGTCGGGCTACACGCCAAACCGCGCGCATATGAAATCGGCCCGTACCGTCGGTGACGTCATCGGCAAGTACCATCCGCACGGTGATGCAGCGGTCTATGACACCATGGTGCGCTTGGCTCAGCCCTTCAACATGCGCGTGCCTTTGGTCGACGGTCACGGAAACTTCGGTTCCATCGACGGCGACTCCGCGGCAGCCATGCGTTACACCGAGGCGCGTCTGGACAAGGCGGCCATGGAGCTTTTGCGCGACCTGGACAAGGAAACGGTCGATTTCCAGCCCAACTATGACGAGTCGCTCACCGAGCCCACGGTCCTGCCCGCCCGCTTCCCCAACTTGCTGGTCAACGGCTCGGCAGGCATTGCGGTAGGTATGGCCACCAACATTCCGCCGCACAATCTGGGCGAGACCATCGATGCCGTGTGCCTGATGCTGGACAACCCGGAATGCACCACTGAAGACCTCATGGAAGTGCTTCCCGGGCCCGATTTCCCCACGGGCGGTCAGATCATGGGTAGGCAGGGCATCGTCGATGCATACGAGACCGGTCGCGGCAGCTTGACCATCCGCGCCAAGTACCGCATCGACGAGATGAAGAACGGCAAGACAAACATCGTCATCACCGAGATTCCCTACCAGGTCAACCGCAACCGCCTGCTGGAAAAGCTCGGCGAGCTCGTGCGCGACAAGAAGCTGCCCGAGATCAGCAACATCCACGACGCTGCCGACCGCAAGGGCATCGACATCATCATCGAGCTGAAGCAGAACGCGCTTCCCCAGGTCGTCATCAACAAGCTCTTCAAGCACACCTCGCTGCAGGTGGGCTTCGGCGTCATCATGCTGGCGCTGGTAGACGGCGTGCCGCGCGTGCTGTCGCTCAAGGAAGTGCTGCACTATTACATCAAGCACCAGGAAGAGGTCATCGAGAGGCGTACGCGCTACGAGCTGGCCAAAGCCGAGGAGCGTGCGCACATCCTGGAAGGCCTGATCGTCGCGCTCGACAACATCGACGAGGTCATCACGATCATCCGCTCCTCTGAGACCGACAAGGAGGCCTCCGAACGGCTGACCGAGCGCTTTGGGCTTACGGACAAGCAGACAGAGGCAATCCTCCAGATGCGCTTGCGCCGCCTGGTTGGGCTCGAGCGCCAGAAGATCCAAGACGAACTCGCAGAGTTGCGCGAGCGCATCGCGTACTTCAACCGCGTGCTTTCCGACCGCGCTCTTCTGCGCAGCATCATCAAAGACGAGTTGCTCGACATCAAGAAGCGCTTCAGCACGCCGCGCAAGACGGTTATCGCTGAGGCAGCCACCGAAATCAACGTGGAAGATCTGATCGTCGATGAGAACATGGTGGTCACGGTAACCAAGGCCGGTTACGTCAAGCGTTTGCCCGTAGCTACGTACCGCAGCCAGAAGCGCGGAGGCAAGGGCACGCAGGGCGTAAACCTCAAGGACAACGACTATGTCGACCACCTGTTCGTGGCCTCGACGCACTCCTACATGCTGTTCTTCACCAGTAAGGGCAAGGTCTATCGTCTGAAGGTTTACGAAATTCCCGAGGCGTCGCGTCATGCACGCGGCACCTATATTGGCAACCTGCTGCAGCTGGACAAGGACGAGGCCGTCGCTGCCGTTATCGCCACCAAGGAGTTCCCGGAAGACGAGTTTCTGATTTTCGGCACCGAGCAGGGCATGGTGAAGAAGACGTCCATGAAGCTGTACGACCGCACGCGCCGCGATGGCCTGATCGCGATCAACCTCAAGGAGGACGACGCCCTCATCGCCGTCAAGCGCGTGGCGCCCACCGACATGGTCATCATGGCATCGAGCGCCGGCAAGGCCATCAAATGGGACGAATCCGAGGTGCGCGCTATGGGACGCGACACCACAGGCGTGCGCGGCATCACGCTGCCGGTGGGTGCACGTGCGCTTGGCCTGGAGGTTTGCAACGACACCTACAAGCCCGAGCTGTTCGTCATCACCGAGAAGGGCTATGGCAAGCGCACTGACGTGTCCGAGTATCCGCTGCACCATCGCGGTGGCCAGGGTGTGTTCACCATCAACATGACGTCGAAGAAAGGCCAGCTCGCCGATGTGAAAGTTGTTCGTCCTGGCGAGGAGCTCATGATCATGTCCGAGGAGGGCGTAGTCGTTCGCACCGCCGTTTCCGGCATCTCCAAGCAGGGACGCGCCACTCAAGGCGTTCACGTGATGAAGGTCGCCGACAAGGACAAGGTCACCGCCGTGGCCATCACAAAGACCAAGGCTACCAAACCGCACACTAAGGGCTCGTTGATCGACGAGGAAGAGGATCTCGACGCCGAGGAGTAGAGACCCAATCGAAAGCGTAGAGGAAAACGGGCCGGAGACGATGTCTCCGGCCCGTTCTTTTGAATCTGTCTCTATCTATGGGTAATCGGAATACGTTATTGCCGCAGGCATCTGGTGCGCAGGGCTTCGGCTACTGGTTTGCGCAGACGGGTTGGGAGGATGATGGTCTGGCCATCGCCGAAGATTGCCGAGGTTTCGCTAGCGCTACTCATGTTTTCCAGGTTTACGATGAACGAGCCTCCCACCTTCATGAAAGAGTCGCTGGCTTGGTGCAGTCGCTCGTAGAGCGCCTGTAGGGTCGTGCGCGTGACCACGACGGTATGCTCGGGCAGATGAACGATGGGTCCTTTCTTCCCGACCTCGATAAACGAGACATCGTCGAGGTTGAGGTTAACGACGGTCTTACCCGATTTAATGGCGAAAAACTTGCGTCGTGCGCGCACTGTCTCGAGGATGGCTTTTCCAATCACGCTCTCGAACTCTTCTTGAACAAGAGGCAGGGGCAAGAACTTTCCTCCCGCCCTGTAAGCGCAGAGAGCATGGTTATCGTCGGAGGACATGAACACGAAACGGGTATGGGGAGTCAGCGCCTTCATGTTCGTGGCTGAATCCGCAATCTCTTGCAAGCTCATCTCGGCGCAGCGTCCGTCGATGCGGCAAATCGCGATATCGAAGAAATCGGGCTTGAGCAATGCAAGCAGCTTGCCGAACTCCTCGCGCGAGTTCATGACGAGCGTCTCGATATTGAAGATGCCATGATGTGTGGCATATGCGTCTATCACCTTGCGCAGGTGCAAACCCTCGGCTCTTTGTCCGGCGCATATGACCAGTCGAATCATACGGTTACCGCTCCACATCCTCTTCTGCGTCAAAGGTCGCTTCGTAGTTGTCAAGCAGCCGTGCGAGTTCCTTGGCGTTGTCGAACGTTCCCAATTCGGTGTAGGAATGGTTGCCCGATTTCACGAGCTCGACTTTGTAGAGCACGCCTTTCCACTGGTCGATTACGACGCTGGCATACTCGGGCTCTTCCTCGTCACCAACCAGGTGGAAGTTAAACGTCCTGCTCGATATCATGAATATCGGCTCGAAACCCTCGGGCGGCACGGCCACCTCGAATCCGTAGGACATTTTCGCGAGAGCTTCGGCTGCGAACATGACCAGCTCGTAAGTGTCGTGTTCGGGCGCGAGTTTGGATAGGGGAGCGTAGCCGATTTCGTGATTGTACAGCCCATCGGCAGACAGGTAGAACCGTCGCACCATCTCCTCGCGCACGAGCGTGCGAGAGCGGAAGACGAGCAGCCCTATGGCGGCGACTAGCACCCATAGGACCACGAGCAAGACGTCGAGCGCATGGCTGGTGCGGTACAGGTTGTTTGCAACATAGAAGACGGAAAAGCCAAGCGCGATGACCAAGACGACGATCTCGACGGCGATTGCGGCTTTAAGCTGGTTGCGCACTGGTCCTCCTTGTCGGGTATGTCAAAAAAGCGAACATTTCAGCTCCATTATAGTTTGATTATGGCCGCAGTTGCGAAAGTTTAACCAGCACAATCTGACGCATTTTGCAAATAAGCACGCCAAAACCGTTCGATCTGTCATCATCCAACCTTGCCAATCGCAAAATGAGCCAAGGGGTGCATCCAAAGCGAACGGCATCGAAAGGACATGAGGTGGATATTCTGTTTCGCGTGACAAAACAGAGTCGCTGTACACATCACGTATAATAAAGAATTTAACAGCCGTAGCGTTGTGGCATATTTAACAGTCCCATTGCTAAGGAGGCGGATAGCATGTCCGATATACGCAACGATCACATGGGGGTCAAGGGAAGAATCATCCTGCTCCTGTGCCTGTTCTGTACGGTCGGCCTGTTCCTGTCCGTTCCCGCCTATGCAGATGAGCCCAAATCGGAACCGATCAAGGTGGGCTATTACGAAAACGAAGTCTTCGAGGAAGGTGCTGAGGAAGGCGTCGTCAAGACGGGCTACGCCTACGAGTACTACCGCAAGCTCTCCGAATACACCGGTTGGAAATACGAATACGTGTATGGGGGCTTCGGCGACCTCTACCAGATGCTGCTCGATGGCGATATCGACCTACTGGCTGGCCTGGCCTACAGGGAAGAGCGTGCAGATCTGATCGGCTATCCGGAAGCCATTATGGGCAGCGAGGTCTATTACCTCGTCAAGCAGGATTATCTGACGGATGTGAACGCCGATCCCAAAACCCTGAGCGGCAAGAAGATCGGCGTGCTTGACAGTGCGATGGTGGGTGTCCTTAACAGCTACCTCGACGAGCACGGTGTGAAGGCCGAAGTCATATCCTACCCGGACCACGGGGAGCTCTTCTCCGCCTTCGACAGCAAGAATGTCGACGTGTTCGTCGCGGAGAGCGATGGTTCCTATATGCGCGACCACGCCCAGGTGCTCGGCGCCTTCGGCGCGTCGGATTACTACCTGTGCGTAAACAAGAAGCGACCTGACTTGCTCGCCGAGCTCAACGAGGCTCAATCGATGCTGGCGGCAGAGGAGCCGAACTACCTGGACTCACTGTCCGCCAAGTACTACTCCATCAGCGTCACGGCGCGCGCCTTTTCCGAGACCGAGCTCGAGTGGATACATGCACATGACGAACTGCGCGTCGGTTACCTGGAAAACTACCTGCCCTACAGCGATACCGACGACGAGGGGCAGGTAACGGGACTTATCAAGGACGTCGTCCCAGAGATCCTCAAGAGACTCGGAATCTCTGATATAGCCGTAACCTATACCGGCTACAAGAGCTATGACGACATGGTTGGGGATTTGACCGCCGGCGCCATCGACACTGCCTTTCCGGTGGGAGGCGGCCTGTATTACTCCGAGGAGAACGGAATCTACCAATCAAGTCCCGTTGCCTCGGCGCCGACCGAGATCGTGTTCAAGGACACCTACGACGAGAGCACGATTACCCACTTTGCGGTAAACGAGAAAAACCGGATGCAGTACTACTACGTCAAGACCAACTATCCTGATGCAGAGGTCACTTTCTATCCATCCATTGACGAGTGTCTCGTTGCCGTCCTCAACGGCGAGGTGGGCTGCACGACCCTTAACGGCCTGCGTGCCAACGACATCTTGAAGAACAGCCGTTACAAGGGGCTTTCGCTGCGGCAGACCAGCCGAAACGACGATCGCTGCTTCGGTATCGAGATTGGAAACGAAGGCCTGTTGAAGCTGCTCAACCGCGGCATCAACGTCATTGGCAGCGATTTCGCGCAGAACCTGTCCTTCCGATACACGGAAGGCCTGTACTCCTACGGCATCGTGGATACGATCCGTGACCACATGTGGTTGTTCGTCGCTGGCATCCTCGCCGTCGCCGCGCTCGTCATCGTCTTGTTGTACCGCGACATCAAGCACACGCGCCAAGAAGCGTACGAGAAGGAGAAAGCCCGCGTCGTGCTCGAAGAGAAGAACCGGGAGTTGGCGGAGAGCAAGGAAGCCCTCTCGGATGCGCTTGTAGCGGCCGAGCAGGCCAGCCGTGCCAAGACGGCTTTCCTGAACAACATGTCCCACGATATCCGCACCCCCATGAACGCCATCGTCGGGTTCACGGCGCTTGCGGCTTCGCATATCGACAACAAGGAGCAGGTGCTTGACTACCTCGGCAAGATATCCGTTTCCAGCCAGCACCTCCTGTCCCTGATCAACGACGTGCTCGACATGAGCCGCATCGAGAGCGGCAAGGTCACCATCGAAGAGGCCGACACGCACCTGCCCGACGTCGTGCACGATCTGAAGACCATCATACAGTCCAGCGCTTCGGCCAAGCAGTTGGAGCTGTTCATCGATACGCAGGACGTCGTGCACGAGGATATCGTGACGGACAAGATGCGGCTCAACCAGGTGCTCCTCAACATCTTGTCCAACGCGATCAAGTTCACGCCAAGCGGCGGCACCATCAGCTTCCGCGTTATCGAGAAGCCCTCCTCCTCTGCCGACAAGGCCGTTTTCGAGTTCAGGATCAAGGACAACGGAATCGGCATGAGCGAGGAGTTCCAGAAGACGATCTTCGAAGCCTTCACACGCGAGAAGACCAGCACGGTCAGTGGAATCCAGGGCACGGGTTTGGGGATGGCCATCACGAAGAACATCGTGGACATGATGGGCGGAACGATATCGGTCAATTCCGAGGAGGGCGTGGGCAGCGAGTTCATCGTGGAGCTTCCCTGCAAGATCAGCGGTGACGCCGCTGCGTTCGAGCCGGTTCCCGAGCTTCAGGGTCTGCGTGCCCTGGTCGCAGACGATGACACCAACACCTGCCTTTCGGTTTGCGCCATGCTGCGCGAGATAGGGATGCGCTCCGACTGGACCAATTACGGGCATGAGGCGATCGTCCGTGCCAAGGAGGCCCTCGAGAGCGCCGACGAGTTCAAGGTCTATATCATTGACTGGATGATGCCGGACCTCAACGGAATCGAGACCGTCCGCCGCATCCGCAGAGAGATCGGCGACAACGCGCCCATCATCATTCTGACGGCCTACGACTGGGCCGATATCGAGGAGGAGGCGAAGGAAGCCGGCGTCACGGCCTTCTGCTCCAAGCCCTTGTTCATGTCCGAGCTCAGGAACGTTTTGGCTCAGCCTTTCCGCCTCGAGGGCGAGGCGGTCGAGGAGGACGTATCGCCCGACTTCACGGGCAAGCGGGTGCTGCTCGCCGAAGACAACGAGATGAACAAGATAATCGCCGTCGCGATTTTGGAGGAGCCCGGCTTTGCCGTCGAAACTGCTCAAGATGGCTTGGAGGCGGTCGAGATGATAGACGCCGCGCCGGCGGGATATTACGACATCGTGCTGATGGACGTGCAAATGCCACGCATGGACGGTTACGAAGCCGCCCGTCGGATCCGCGCAATGGAAGACCCCCTGAAAGCTCGTATACCCATCGTCGCCGTTACCGCGAACGCTTTCGAGGAGGACCGCAAGATCGCGCTCGAGTCTGGGATGGACGGTCACCTGGCCAAACCTTATGACATAGCCGAGATAATGCGAACTCTGAGCGATATTCTGGCATCGGAAAACCGCTAGCGAAGAGACTCGGGTCGTGTTTGGGAGGCGGCTAGTCTGCGAGCATGCTGGCTAAACGCCTAACGGACGATGATGCAAAGCGCTCCTGGTTTTGCATCATTGCCTCGTGCTCAAAAAATGATGAAGCGATTTTGCGCATATTGTGCACCTCAATGGAGAAAAAAGACGCTGTGCGACAATGGCATGCGGCAATGTTGGCCCCACCGAGGAGAACGCTCTATGAAAAAGGTGAAGTACCTGAAGGCTCTGATAGCGCTGGGCATCGTGGCTGCTTGCGGTTGCATGCTGACGGCATGCTCTGGCGGTTCTGATGCGTCGGGCAATGCGAGCGCCGGTTCTGGAGCGGTGGCGGCCACCGTTAACGGGGTAGAGATTCTCGAAAGCAAGATCACCGACCAGGTGCAGGCTGTGCGCCAGGCGTACGCCATGGAAGATGACGAAGCCTGGGCCAAGTACCTGATCGACGGCGACACGACTCCCGAAGACGTTCGCAAGAACATCATCGATTCGTTTGTCGACCAGGAGCTCGTGAAGGTTGGCATCGAGGATTTGGGCCTGACCGTCGAGGATAGCGAGATCGACTCTTACGTCGAGTCGATGCGCTCCAATTTCGATAGCGACGAGGCATGGGCCGACGCCCTCGAGCAGGCCGGCTTTACCGAGGAGTCCTATCGCGAGAACATCAAGAACTCGCTTCTGCAGCAGAAGCTCAACGAGCATTTTGAGAGCGAGGCCAAGGTCGAAGACAAGGACATGCTTGAATCGGCTAACTCGATAGCCTCGTATTACGACGGTGCCAAGCGTTCCTCCTATATTTTATTCGCAGTAGAGGATGCTGGCGACGAGCAGGCTGTAGCCGACGCAAAAACGCGCGCCCAGGCAGTGCTCGACGAAGTCAAAGCTGGTGCCGACTTCGCCGAAAAGGCCAAGGCGACCTCCGAGGACGAGGCAACCGCGGCCAACGGAGGCGATGCGGGCTGGGATGTCAACAACTATATCGGCGAGGAGTATTCCGCAGCGCTTGGCGAGCTGTCCGAAGGCCAGGTCAGCGACCCCGTTGAAAGCGACGCCGGCGTTTATCTCATAAAGTGCACCGAAGTGTTCGTCGCACCGGAGAAGCTCACCAAGCTCGATCAGCTCCCGGAGGAGTTCCGCGAGTCCATCGAACAGATGGCCAAGTCCAACAAGGTCCAAAGCGACTACAACGCCTGGCTCGAAGGCCTGCGAGAGGCAGCCGAGATCGTGATCAACGACATGCCGGCAGATGTGCCCTACAACATCGACCTGACCGCCTACCAGTCCGCAAGCAGCGAGGCTGCCGACACCGCCGACGGCGAAGCTGATTCTGGTTCCTCCGCCGACGCTGAAGGCGAAGGCGCCGAGGAAATCGTCGTCGAAGAGGTCGATGAGACCTCCGCCGACGCCGAGGAAGTAGTGACCGAAGAGGACGTCGAGCTCGAGCAGGTCGAAAAGGATGAGGCGAAGAGCAAGTAAGCTCAGTTCATTCACGTAAGAACGCAAGCGCGGCGGGGCATAAGCCCCGCCGCGCTTTTCTATGAAGCGATGCATTCCAGATGCTCGTTACATGGCGTACCCGCTCTTCGATGAGGAAACAAGAGCCTAACCTTTTCCGCACGCTGCATCGTGCGCATGGCACCAACTACAGCTTGCCGGGATTGCCTGCAACGCTGCTTGCCACTATAATGTCTCAGCTCGGTAAAACCAGCGGGAAGCGAATACGCCCAAAACGGAGGGGTGTTTCCCGTTGCGGCAAAAGGGGAAATTATGGCAAAGCATGCAGCAAGAGGCGCGCATCAGCGTGCGGCGTGGTCGAGCAAGCTGGGGTTCATCCTGGCTGGCGCGGCGAGCGCGGTCGGATTGGGAAACCTATGGCGTTTTCCCACGTTGGCGGCTAAATATGGTGGCGGCACGTTCATCTTCACGTATTTCGTGCTGGCGTTCACGTTCGGCATCTCGCTGTTGTTGCTGGAAACGGCGCTCGGTCGCCACACCAGGCAGTCGGTCATCGGCGCATACTCCGATTTGCGGCCGCGCTGGAAGTTTCTGGGAATACTCTCCGCAGCTGTGCCGTTCATCATCACGCCGTACTACTGCATCATCGGCGGCTGGGTGGTCAAGTATCTGACCAGCTATGTGGCCGAAGGCCCGGCATCCGTTATGGCTGATGGCTTTTTCGGGGCGTTCATCACCGACCCCTTCTTCACGTACGTATTCATGATCATCTTCATGCTGCTGTGCATCATCGTCGTTGCGCTGGGCGTGAAGAACGGCATCGAGAAGGCCAACATGGTCATGATGCCGCTTCTGCTGGTCATGGCCGTGGGCATCTCCGTGTTCGTCCTCATGCAGCCGGGCGCGCTCGAGGGTGCGAAGTACTACCTGGTTCCCGATTTCAGCAAGTTCTCGCCTGAGCTGGTCATCAACGCGCTCGGTCAGATGTTCTACAGCCTGTCGCTGGCTATGGGCATCATGGTGACCTACGGTAGCTACCTTGACCGCAAGGAAAGCCTCACCACGTCCGTTGCCAGCATCGCCGGCTTCGACCTGGTCGTCTCCTTCCTGGCTGGCCTTATGATCGTCCCGGCCGCTTTCATGGCGCTTGGCCTGGGTGAGGGCGGCACGATGGCCGCCGGTCCGTCGCTGATGTTCGTCACTCTGCCGCAGGTGTTCGGAGGAATGGGCGGTGCGGCGCAGGTCATCGGCATCGTTTTCTTCGTGCTGGTGCTTTTCGCGGCCGCCACGAGCGCCATCTCGCTGATCGAGGCCTGCACGTCGATCATCCAAGACGGCACGCACTGGTCGCGCGGCGCCTCGCTGCTCGCATGCTCGGTGTTCGTCATCGCAGCCGGCTGCTTCATCAACGCTGGCTACAACGCGCTGATCTGGATGGAGCCGCTTGGCCCCGGCACGCAGCTGCTCGATTTCTTCGACTTCCTGTCCAACTCGGTCATGATGCCGATTGTGGCGCTGTTCACCTGCATCTTCGTCGGCTGGGTCATGAAGCCCAAGTTCATCATCGACGAGGTGCGCGTCTCCTCGAAGTTCAGCCTGGCCGGTTTGTGGGCCATCATGATCAAGGTCATCGCCCCCGTGCTCGTGATCGCCATCCTGGTGGCCAACGTCTTGCCGATGATCTTCCCGTCATAACGAGTTTGCCATAGAGAACCGATTCCTTTGACGTCAAGGGCCTCGCAACGATGCGGGGCCCTTTTTGATGACCGCCCCTCTCTAGGAGGGTTGATTGGAAGAGCCGCTTCGCGTGGGTTCTTCGCCTTCGGCCCAAGATGGCAACATGTTCGATTGCTGCAGGGGTAAATGACCGATTGGACATCCTGGGGATGAACTATCAGCTCCACTTTGATGGCGTTTTGAGGATGGGAAAGAGCAACGGGTATGGGCGGTTGCGGCTGTGCTACCATGACACGGTTGCATTCAAGAGGTAAAACCGCAGGAGAAGCACCATGAAGCAAGAAAACATCCGCAACGTCGCGATTATCGCGCACGTCGATCACGGCAAGACCACCATTGTCGACCGCCTGCTGTACACGGCGGGCGTCTTCCGCGAGAACCAGCAGGTCGCCGAGCGCGTACTTGACAGCAACGACCAGGAACGCGAACGCGGCATCACGATCTTGTCCAAGAACGTCTCCATCACTTTTAAAGACGTGAAGATTAACGTCATCGACACGCCGGGCCATGCCGATTTCGGTGGCGAGGTGGAGCGCGTGCTGAACATGGCCGACGGCGCGCTGCTGATCGTGGACGCGTTCGAAGGCCCCATGCCCCAGACGCGCTTCGTGCTGCGTCACGCCCTGGCCACGGGCATGCGCATCGTCGTGGTCGTGAACAAGATTGATCGTCCCGGTGCCCGCCCGCACGAGGTCGTCGACGAGGTGTTCGATTTGATGTGCGAGCTGGATGCCTCCGACGAGCAGCTTGACTTCCCGGTGGTCTTCACCTCGGCCATGGCCGGTTATGCGCGCTTCGAGCCAGAAGACGACAACATGAACATGATTCCGTTGTTGGAAACAATCTTGAAAGAAGTGCCTGCACCTGAATGCCAGCCTGACGGGCCTATCGCGCTGCAAATCTGCACGGTGGACCACTCCAGCTTCGTCGGCCGCATCGGCGTGGGGCGTCTGCACTCCGGTACCATCCACAAGGGCGAGCAGGTGCTCGTGGCCAAGGTGGACGGAACGCGCTACAACACCACGATCAAGCAGGTGTTCACCTTCGAGGAGCTGGGAAAGAAAGAGCATAAGGAGGTGTACGCCGGCGACATCGTCGCCGTCGTGGGCGTGGATGACGCCGACATCGGCGACATGGTGACGAGTCGCGACCATCCCGTGATGCTCGACCCCATCAAGGTGGAACAGCCCACGATGTCGGTCGTGTTCGAGGCGTCCACATCTCCGCTGGTTGGGCGCGAGGGTGACATCGTCGGAAGCCGCCAGCTGCGCGAGCGTCTTCTGCGCGAAGGAGAGTCCAACATCTCCATGCGCATCACCGATGTCGAGGGCTCGACCGGCATGGAAGTGGCCGGTCGCGGCGTTTTGCACCTGTCGGTGCTGATGGAGACCATGCGCCGCGAAGGCTACGAGTTCCAGGTGGGTCGTCCGCAAGTCGTGTTCAAGACCGATGAGGCGGGCAATCGCATGGAACCGATCGAGGAGGCGACGGTCGACGTGCCCAGCGAATACGCGGGCAAGTGCATCGAGGTCTTCGGCAACGCCGGCGGCGAGATGACCGACATGTTCCAGCGCGGCGAGGACACACATCTGGTCTTCCGCATCCCCACGCGCGGCACGATGGGCCTGCGCACGCGTCTTCTAAATGCGACGCGCGGCGAGGCGACGATGTTTCACCACTTCAGCGAGTACGGCCCGTACCGAGGCGAGATGGCGCACCGCAAGAACGGCATGATGATCAGCATGTCCACAGGCAAGTCGGTGGCCTATGCGCTCGATACGCTGCAGGAGCGCGGCCGGTTGTTCGTGGGTCCGGGTGAGGACTGCTACGAGGGCATGATCGTGGGCGAGTCGGCCAAGGAAGGCGACATGACCGTCAACGTCGAGAAGTCCAAACAGCTGGGCAACCAGCGCGCCAGCAACGCCGACAAGGCCATCCAGCTGACGCCGCCGGTCACATTCACGCTTGAAGAGGCGCTGGAATACATCGAGGATGACGAGCTGGTGGAAGTGACGCCCAAGTCCATCCGCCTGCGCAAGCGCCTGCTCACCGCCGTGGAGCGCAAGAAGGCAGCCGCCGGGAAGTAGTGCTGGCAGTTAAACCAGGATTGACATCGGCTTGAATGAGTCGGGGGCACGCCCTCCGACTCATATCAACACGTCTTCTTGTCTGTTTTGCATCAAACCTGCCTTAACGGTGAAGAGCTCGGAAACTCATCATTGTATGGAGATGAAGCTAGCCGTAGCTCAAAACATTTTTCCCGATGAGATAATGCCCGCATGAAGAGCGGGTTTTCCATATTTCAAAACGGTAAGCGCAAACCAGGCGCAAGGCTTCGGCTTGCTGCCACTTCGCTTTCCCTGACCCTTGCCTTGACGTTGGCGTTAGGCCTGGGCGTCGGGCTGGCGCAAGCGGAAGACAATGCCGCGGCAAACGATGTCGTGGCAACGGGCGACGGTGCGGAAGGCGTGGCCTACGAGGCGGGCGTGGTGCTCGTCGAGTTCAAGGAGGGGACAGGCGAGCAAGAGGCGCTCGAAACCCTCTCCGCAGAGACCGGCCTCGAAGGCGTGGAGGTTGCGCAGGTGGCTGGTGATTACGTCGAGCTGGCCCTTCCCGACGGGGTGAGCGTGGCCGATGCGGTGGAGACCTTTGCGCAAAGCGGCGTCGTCGACGCCGTTCAGCCCAACTTCATCTACTACCTCATGGACGACGTACCATCGCAAGACGAAGGTGCAGCTGCAGGTGATGCCGTCAATGCTTCCACCCACATGGCTGCAGGCGGCCTGCAAGCCGTTCTGCTGCAGGCGGCTGACGTGGCGGTGCAGGCGGGAGGCATCGCGATCAACGACACGTACGCATCCGAGCAATGGGCGCTCGAGAGCGTGCACGCCTACGAGGCATGGGAAACTACCCAGGTAAACGGCTCGGTGACTGTGGCGGTCCTCGATAATCTCTTCAATGTGAACCACGAAGACCTGAAGGGCAACATCGTCGCATCATATAACGCCGTCGAGTGCAAAGAGGACTACGACATGATGGGCGAGAACTACACGAGTTCCAAGAAAAACCACGGTACGCATGTAGCAGGCATCGTGGCCGCCCAAGTAAACAATGCGACTGGCGTTGCGGGCGTGTCGCACAACGCGTGCATCCTTCCCATCAGGGTCGCTAGCGACGATGGCACGTTGAAAACCGCTTCGCTAGTTAACGCGTACAACTATATCCTCGCCCATGCGGATGAATACAACATCCGGGTCGTGAATATGAGCATGGGAGCTTCTCGCGACAAGACCGGGTGGGAAAACGCAGCCGACGACAAGTTGCTCAAAGCCATAGACGAGGCTTGGGATGCGGGAATCGTCACGGTAACCGCAGCGGGAAACACGAGCAATCCCGTTTCATTCTATCCCGGCGACTACGACAAGTGCGTCAACGTCATCAACCTCAAGAACAATGACGCCAGCGATCCATCAGCGGTTGCACGCTCCGATTCGTCGAACTACAACATCGACGGCGCTGCCAACAAGGATGTATCGGCTCCCGGCGCTGATATTTACAGCACGTTGGGCAGCGGAAACACAGCTTACGGTCCCATGTCAGGCACGTCCATAGCGGCCCCGTGTGTGGCGGGCATCCTGGCGCTCGTCTTCGCCACCACTCCTTCGCTCACTCCCGAGGAGGCGGTGAGCCGCCTGTACTCGACGGCCACCGACCTCGACGCTGCAAACGATGGCTTCGACCAGGAGTACGGATACGGCGAGGTCAACGCCTATGCCGCGGTGAAAGCCAGCGCGGCAACCATTGCAGGCACGACGAGCATGGCAGTGGGTGGCGCGACGACGCTCGTGTTTACGCCTGACCAAAACGGCATCTGGACCTGGAAGAGCAGCGACGAATCGGTTGTCACGGTGGAGGATCGCGGCGCAGATGCAATCGTCGCCGGCAAGGATGCCGGTACGGCAACGGTGGGCGTTTATAAAGACGGCTTGAACGGCCTGCGCTACGCCGTCGCGACTGTCGCTGTTTACGATCCCGAAATCGCCGGCGGGACCACGGTTACGTACGGCAACACCTTACAGCTTTCGCTTGCGAACCCCGGCAATCCCGTCGGAGTCTGGAACTGGACCAGCAGCGACGAGTCCGTTGCAAAGGTCGGCGCCTCTACAGGCGTCGTAACTCCCGTGAAGCCCGGCAAAACTACCATAACCGTGACCCTGAACGGCAACGATGCCATAACTTCCAGCATTGATATAACGGTCAAAACCATTGTGCTTTCCGATTGCAGTTTCGCGTATACGAAGAGCGTTGCCTATGCTGGGCATGCCGTTACGCTCGATGACCTGGCCGTCACCTATGCGGGCAAGCGGCTTACCGCTGGCAAGGACTATTCGATTGCTTATACGGGAAACACCGCTGTTGGCGCCGCCCAGGCGACTGTCGTGGGCCTCGGCAACTGCGTCGGTTCGGTCAAGCTTCCCTTCACGATAGCAAAAGGGCAGGTTACACGTGCAAGCCTTTCGCAAACTCGTTTCACGTACACGGGCAAGGCTCAAAAGCCGAGCGTCACAGCATTTAGTGGTGCTGTGCGGCTCGTAGAGGGTAGGGACTTCTCGGTCGCGTATGCCAGAAACATCGGAGCAGGCACCGCGTGGGTGACCATCAAGGGCATAGGCAGCTATGCAGGCGCCATCAGGCTTTCCTTTGCAATCAAAAAGGCGTCCAGTACGCTGAAGGTGAAAGCGGAATCGCCTGTTGTAAAGCGTGCGAAACTGGACGTTGGCGAGCGGACGATTGCGCGGAGCAGGGCCTTGGCCATCAGCGGAAAGAAAGGCGCGCTCACGTACAAGAAGGTAGGCGGCTCTAAATACCTCTCCATTGGCAAGAAGACGGGCAAGATTGCCGTGCATCGAAACACGCCGTGCGGGACCTACAAGATAAAGGTGAGGGTTCGTGCCTCTGGAAACGCTAACTACAAGCCTGCAAACCGCACCGTCGTCGTGAAAGTACGCGTAAAGTAGCTCGTTGCTTTGTTCCGATAAGGTAACGTTTTAAGCTCGTCGCATTCGAACTGCGAAAATACTGCAAATTTGAATGCTTGCCCTGGTTAAGTAGACTACAATGCTAACCTACTCTTGTGATTAAAAGGATGGCCCAGAATCGCGAGAGAAAGGGCCGTGTTCCAAGAAGCGTTTTTAGGCGATTTAGCCAGATGGGAGAGAGGTTTAACGTGAGCGCATTTCGAGATATTACACGCGGCTTCTCCAAATCCGACTCTGGGTCTGTCCAGGACATCCCCGAAATCGAGAAACCGGGGAGCTTTAACCCCGTTCTAAATACGGGTTCTGCAAGTGCTCCCGCCTCGACGCCGAGCTCGGCGTCGAGCGCGCGTGATATGGCATCCCAAAAGGCATCGGAGCCTGTTGATAGACCCGACGTGGCGAGCCCATCTCATAAGGCACAGAGGGCTTCTTCGGCGTCAAAAAAGCGCCGCGCTACCGACAAGGAGCTCCAGAGGCTGCGTCGCGTGGATTTGCTCGAGCTGCTCGTCGACCAGATCAAAGACAACGATCGTCTTACGGCCGAAAACGATCAGCTTTCGGATTTGAGCGAGCGCCTGAAGGCCAAGCTCGACGAGAAGGATGCCCAGATCGAGCATCTAAAGCAGCGCCTTAACATGAAGGACGACCAGATCAAGCGCCTGGAAGACCGCAATCGCGCTTTCGCGCATGCCTCCGGTACGCTCGACGTCAGCGAGCTCGTTGCCATCGAGGAACAAGCAATCGACCGCTACCTGCAGCGGTTGCAGGCGCAAGGTGTTATTCCCTCGGCTGATCCGAGAGCGCAATCCCCGCATGGAACCTATACGAGGTAAAACATGGCTCCCGATAACCAACATACACAACCGCCCCAGCAGTCGCAGCGTCATTTGTCTGGTGCGATTCCGAAAATCTCGTACGAAGAGGGGGCTTCCGGTTCCAGCACCAGGGTTGGCTATGCATCCACGCAGGTAACAGAGCCCGCACGTACGAGCGCGCGCGCTGCTGAACCCGCGCGTGAGAGCACGCAGACAGAAGGCCTGGCCCGCAGGGGTGCGGAGACTACCGACCCTGCTCGTACGCCCGTGCGTGCCGCTGGGTCTGCACGCGAGAGTGCGCGAACTAACGATTCGGCTCGCGCGAGTGCGCAGGCAGCCGAGCCTACGCATACGAGTGCGGTCGACCTGCCAGACACGGATGCGCTTCAAGCCGAGCTCAGCAAGGCCCGCGAGCGTTCAACGTTTTTCCGCGTGTTTCGCTCCACGTTGTTTTCTCTGGTGGTAGTGGCGGCTGTAGCCGTTATCGTTGCCACGCTGATTTTACCCATCATGCAGATCAGCGGCTCTTCGATGTCCGACACCTTGCAAGACCAGGACATCGTCGTGGCCGTCCGCGGTACCGATATGCAGACAGGCGATGTAATGGCCTTCTACTACAACAACAAGATTCTGGTAAAACGCGTTATTGCAAAAGCGGGGCAATGGGTTAACATCGACGAGTCCGGCAATGTATATGTGGACAACGTGCTTCTCGATGAACCGTACGTCACCGAAAAGGCACTTGGCGAATGCAACATCAAATTGCCCTATCAAGTGCCAGAAAACCGCATCTTCGTGATGGGTGACCATCGTTCCGTCTCGGTGGATTCGCGCAGTACTACAATTGGCTGTGTTGCCGAGGAGCAGATTGTCGGACGCCTCATCTTCTGCGTCTGGCCCTTGGAGCGTTTCGGTATCGTGTAGCTACAAGCCTGTCGCACGCTTTGGCGCCGTTTTCGGATATGGACGAGCGGTTGGATTTGGCTACGAAAGCGAGATTTAAGCGAGTTTTCGCGTGGCGTTTCAAAAATCAGCTCCGAAATGTCACAAACTCGAGTTTTATCAAAAGTATTTGGCTCAGAGCGCCATTTAAGCGGCTAATCTAACCTAATAATGTTGTGTATACAACAAAAAAACGATAGGTTAAATACGGTTTAAGGCCGCTAATCCCTTACTATATTTGTAAAAACTCGAGTTTGTGACAAAATATCGTCTTCAAACGAAAAGAAGCATTGTCTCGAAGGTGTCAATTTGAGCTCTCGGAGCGAGAGTTGGGTTTTTCAGCTTTTTTGGATGTGGGCGGTAAGCCCTTTTTGATGATCGCGCGGGATGGGGAGCTATGACGATGCCAAACCTCTACATCAGTCACGATTCGGCGCTTCACTACTGGCGTTCAAACCCATCGCGCTATGTGCTCGAGGGGTTAGACCAAAACATCAGGGCATTGCGTAACCTTCCCGAAACCGCGCAACAAGTAAGCGAATTCGGCCTTTCAGAACTCGAGTTTGGTCCCGACCCCATACACGTGCTCGTTCCACCGGGCGCTTCCCGCCACGGTTCGCAGCGCCTAGCGTTCCACACTCAGGGTTCGAAGCTGCCCCCGCATTCTCTCTGTCCGCTCCACGGGGGCATTCACGTGGTCTCGCCCGAGATATGCCTCGTGCAGATGTGCAACACCCTCTCGCTGGCAAAAGCCCTAGAAATAGGCGTGGAGTTTTGCGGAACATACGCGCTTAGGCCTTCCGGGATTGAGGAGAAGGGCGACCGCGACTACGTTCTCATGGATGCCGAGCGATTCCGCCGTCGTGTGAAAGGATGGAGCGGTCTGCATGGACTCGTGAAGGCGCGTGTGGTGGCGCAATATCTGAAAAACGGCTCGGCGTCGCCGATGGAAACCAAACTTTACCTGCTGCTTTGCTTGCCCCAGAAACATGGTGGCTACAATCTCGGCCAACCCGAGCTCAACGGAGAAGTCGACGCGCCCGAAGAGGCAAAACACATCTTGCGCCAGGACAAGATAAGGCCCGACGAACTTTGGCGGGACGAACACGTAGTCGTTGAATACGACGGCGAGTACCATAACGACCCCCAGCAAGCCGCGCGTGATGAGTTGCGCAGATCGGTGCTTGAGTCGATGGGCTATACAGTCTTCGTATTTAAAAAGCAGCACGTCTACAATCCGCTTGTGTTCGCAACGATGGCCGAGGCCGTTGCCGCGAAGCTCGGCAAGCGCGTCAGACCTCTTACGCTCAAGCAGGAGCTTGCCCGAGAAACGTTGCGAAAAGAGCTGTTGGGCTGAGGCCAACATCATTAAAAGCGGGATTCATGGGGTGTTACCTGTGTTTTCCCTTGTTTTAATCCTAGTAACCGAGAAATAACAGCCAGAACTCATCGTCTATTATTTCTGGTGAAGATGTGAATCTTTGCCATTAGACAGTACGCAAAAACTGCGTGAAGGATGTCAATTTTGGCAATAAGAGTGAATACCCATGTCAGATGAGTAATATGCGGTATCATGTCCAATTACGATATTGGTATGCAGGCGCGTTTCGAATCCGTGAACAGCCTGTTAACAACAGGTTCGAGATAGGGAAAGATTCCATAGCGTATTACCTGTAAAGAGATACCGATAGTCGGCGCCGAAAGGGATAAAAACGAACGCGGCGATGAGCAAGGCAACTGAGACATACACGCCGAAAGAGAAGCGGCAAAGGATTACCGCCTGGCGCAAGCTTTGGCGCAAGCACAATCGAGTTGTCGCCGCTCTCGGCTGCGTCGTGGCGCTGGCAACCTCGTTTGCCCTCATGCTCCCGGTGATCAGTTTCACGCAAGAAGCGACCGACGAGGTTGGCGTCGTCATGGATATCCAGGCTGACGAGAACATCCAAGCAAACGAAATCACCGCCGTCGACGCATCCGACCAGACAGCGCAGAACGAAAGTGCCGACCAAGAGATATCAACGATGGCGATATCCTCTGAGGATTCTCAGGGCGAGCCCGATGAGGGTGTTTACACAGAAGCTGCCGATAAAGCCGATGACTCGGCTGATGCGAACGACAACGCAGACCAGGCCGTGGGCGACTTGGCGGATGACGCCGACGAGCAGGACGGCTCTGCAGATGACGACGACGCCGAAGTCGTCATCGCCAGCGACGATACCGATGCTTCCGTCGTCGTTGGCGAACCCGCCGAAACGTCCGTCCAGACTTTCGAGGCTGGACTCACAGACGCCGATGACAAGGTCGTCCTCACCGTGCACGTCGAGGCTCCCGAGGGGGCGCTTCCGGCTAACGCGTTCATGAATATCGACGGTGTTGCCGTAGACAAGGTTCAGGGCAAGGTGGAAGAGGCCGTGCGCGACGCCTTCGGCGAGAAGGCGGCCGTCACGCAGTTGACAGCCGTTGACATCGTCTTCCGCGATGCCGAGGGCAACGAAATCGAGCCTAGCCAAGATGTCCAAGTAAAGATCATCGCCGACTGCGTGCGCGACTATCGCAACCCCGTTCTGGTGCACGTGCTAGACAAGACCAAGGAAAGCTCCAAGGGCAAAAAGGTTGATGCCGAAATCATCAAGGACGTCAAGGTCGTCAACGAGGACGAGGACAACAAGGCCGTCGGTACCGAGAACACGATGAAGTTCGAGGCTGCAGCCTTCAGCCCCTATGTAATCGCGGATGTCGCCGCAGCAGATGCAAACGACGTCGAAGCCGTCACCGATGCAACCGGCGCTGACGCCAACGACGTTATCGCTGCCGAGCCTGACATCTCCGAAGGCTTCATAACTACCGGAGACGATGACGCCGATGCCGATGCCGACGCCGACGACTCCAGCATGCCCGCTCGGTCCTTCAAGGACGAACTGATAGACGAGGACGGCAATCCTACCCTCACGATTGAAATCGAGGCGCCCGCAGGCGCGCTTCCCAAAGACGCCACCATGGTTATTACGCCGGTCGAGCCGCAAAACGTTGAATCTGCCATCGAGGACGCTATAGCCGGCAAGACCGACGGCAAAGTCTCGAGCATCCAGGCAGTCGACATCTCGTTCCGCGATGCGGATGGCAACGAAATCGAGCCGGCTAAGAAAATCACGGTAAGCCTCGCTTCTAACGCAATTGCTCAGGCAGACGATCCGCTTGTCGTCCATGTTGATGACAAGGGTAAGGCCAACGTTGTCGGCACCTTAGACGCAGATGCACTGCAGGAGCACGGGCGCAAGGCTGTCGACAACGAGGTAGTGTTCGATTCCGACGAGTTCTCGATTTACGCGGTCGTCGGGACAGTGATTAAAGAGACTGTCCTGGCGAGCGATGGACATAATTATAAGGTGACAGTGACGTACAAGGCCGATTCCGGCATCCCGCGGGATGCGGATCTGGCCGTGGAAGAGATCCTTGACGACTCCGAACAGTACGAGGGGTATGTATCAAAGACCGAGAGCGCACTCGGAATGGAAGAAGGCAGCGCGGGCCATGTCCGACTATTTGATATCAAGATCGTCGACATGGATGACCCGACCGTGCAGTATCAGCCGGCGGAGGGAACAACCGTTGACGTGAAGATCGAGCTGGCCGACACGGATACCAGCGACTTCAGCGTTGTGCACTTTGATTCTGGGAACGACGCAAGCGTGGTCGACACTGAAACCGAAGGCAACGCTATCAGTTTCGCGGCAGACGGATTCAGCGTGTATGCCATCGTGCCCGGGCCTTCAGCTGATACGAATTGGTCAAAAGTGACATCACTTGATGACCTAATATCTGCTGATCCCAATAATCCGACTGGATTCCGCATCGGACATACGAGCGGTTACTACTTCAAGAATACGATCACGAAAAAGAATGGTAGAACCGGCATCGCGAAGACGGCGCAGAACGATACGCCCGAGATAAGCGGCGCAGCGTCCTATTATTTCGAAGCAGCGCCTGACGGCAAGTATTATATCTACTGTCTAAATAACAATGCGAAAAAGTACGTAGTCAACGACGGAACCAACAGCCTTTACCTCAGGGACGAAAACGAAAAGACCGCCTTTACGATCGAGGAGAACAGCAGCGGCGTATTTAACATACACAATGGCGAGTGGTACGTGAACATGCAGGGCGGTGCCGGCGGCATGGGCTTCTGCTCTTATAACCAACCCAACGATGTCAACAACAATCTGTACATCTGGAAACAAAGCGATTCAACTGGGGATCCCTACGGTCTAGACGGTCTGTCCTACGGTCTGATGACCTGGACCGGCGGCAGAACAGCCAAGGCGCTGATGGCTACGGTCAACAACGGAACGGACGAAAACGGCGATCCCTATTCGGGGTGCCTTGAAGCCAAATTCCTGAGCGTGATGACGCACGAAGATGACGCCAGCAACAAGCTCTACGTCCCGAACGATACCACCGATACCGTTACGCATTGGACGTTCGAGTGGCTTGGGGGCGACTACGACCACCTTTACTACCTGAAGGCGGATAACGGAAAATACCTCAAGATCACAAGCAGCGGTCTCCAGCTGGTCGATACACCGGATGACTCGTGTCGTGTACAGGTTTTGCTGGGAACAGGCAAAAACAAAGGCCAGATCTGCCTGAAATCCTATGGCTCGGGAGCTAAATCACTGACCTACAGCGGCAAGTATGCCCAGGGCTACAACACAAGCGGCGTGTCCGGAAGCGAATGGCTGCATCTTGTTACCCCCATGCAGGAGGATATGCTGGCTCAGTATGAAAAGGTCTATACCGCCACCAAGGTCAGCGTTTCCGACACCGAAAAGGTAAACACTGGAGCCAAGATCATCATCTACGCCCGCCAGTGGAAGAACGACCATTACGAGTATTTCGCGGTCAACAGCCAGGGCGAGCTTGTGCCCTGCAGCGAGAGCGGCGATACGATCGAATGGTATGGTGGCAACTTGAACGACATGCTCTGGCAGTTTACGGAGTATGTCTGGGAAGGCACCGACACGCCCAATGGCTATTACGAGCTTGAGAACCTCTATGCGAGGAGCAACGGCGATCCTTCCTATCTCGCGCCGCAGCTCTCCGGCAGCAAAATTCTCTTCGACAAGCCGGTCGGTGTGCTTCTGCAGGGCAGAACGAACAAGCAGTATTACACGCCGATTGTGGCGTGGGATACTCCGGATTATATGTATTCGGGGCTGACGGTGGACCTGAACCAGGAAGATCCGGTCCTTGAACCCTGCTACAGGGCAGACGGCCTAGACTTCTATTTCGCCATCATGGACGAGGTTCCAGTCGACGACGAGATTCACACAGTTCCGACCGTGGACAATGATCAGTACGGCGTTGTCGTGAAGATGGTGGACCTTACGAACGGCAAGACCGATCAGTACGGCAGCAATGCTTTCATGAACAATTACCTCGGCAACAAGACCAACAAGGGCGATACCCTCCAACAAACATCCGGGCTGCTGTCCCCCATGCTGGGACCTGACGGATACCCCACGGTTACCGGCAATACCGCCGGCACAGACTGGAACCCATCCCATACAGGCGACTCCCTCGGTGGTTTGTACAATAATGCAACAAGTTCTGAACAGGTCGTCAACCACCTGTTCATGGAGAGCACCTATCGCGCCACCGGTTATTATGAGTATAACAGCGCCCAGAACTACGCCTATCTCCTTAAGGAAGGCGACAGCCTGGTAGGCACCGCGAGCCCCGATGGCGGAACGTACGCTGTAGGCGACTTTGTGGTCTACAAGGAACTGGGAACCAATGACACCACCAGCAAAGCGTCGCTGCAGCACGGACAGTTCTTCCCGTACAACGACATCGAGGCGGGTCGGTTTGCCTCTGCCAATCCTGAAAACCTGTATGACATCAACAAGACTCTCCTGCCCGATTCGGATCCGCGCAAGCACGAGCAGCTTTATCTCGTCAAGGGGGACACGGACTATTACTTTGCGATGGAGATCGAGGCCAGCTTCGTCCAGACGCCTAACGGCCTGGACGCTTGGGGACACGACATCATCTTCGAGTTCTCCGGTGACGACGACTTCTGGCTTTATGTGGACGATAACCTCGTCATTGACCTCGGCGGTATCCACAGTGCGATATCGGGCTCTGTGAACTTCCGGACTGGTGCCGTGAACGTTAATGGGACGCCTCATACGCTCAGAGAGCTGTTCGAGGCCAACTACAGGGCAACAAATCCGAACGCAACGGATACCGAGGTAACGAATTACCTAAACGGCATCTTTGAGCCAGGCACGACGGTCTTCCAGGATGGCACCAACCATACCATGCGGGTCTTCTACATGGAGCGTGGTGCGGGCGCGTCCAACCTCCACATGAAGTTCAACCTGGCTGCCGTCAAGAAGGGCACCGTAGAGCTGAACAAGAAGCTCGAAGGCGCGAGCAAAACGGAAACGACCAACGCCCTGTTCCCGTATCAGGTCTTCTATACCATGGAGAACGATCCCGACACAGAGCATATGCTCAGAAACGCGTTCGGTCCGGAAAGCGTGCTGCTGACCGAAGGCATCGTAACCCAGGCTCAGCTCGATAGCCATGTGTATACCGAGCAAGAATTAATGAACCTTTATCGAGGTTCACAGTATTTCGGTCTTTTTGGCAATGCTGAATCGACGGATTACGTGTTCTACAAGGACTCTACAAGGCCGGTGACGTTCCTACCGGAAATGAAGGTCAACGGCGTCACCTATTACAACGTTTTCATGCTGAAGCCGGATGAAACGGGCGTAATCAACTTCCCCGTGATTGATGAGGATCCGACGCACGAAGCTTTCACGGTTAAAGAGTATAGGATCGCGGAATGCGGGATTGACCCAGCTATCTATACGGAAGTATCCGCAAACGGCGAAGTGCTCCCTGGCGTTCAGCATGATCCAAGCACTACCCTCTGCGATTACGAAATAGATATGGCGACGACTGAAGGACGTCCGAGGGTCAATTACGTCAACAAGGTCGAAACGCTGAACAACCTGGAGATCCTGAAGGAGCTGTACAGGAAGTACGGTGGTGATGTAGCTCCGGTAAAGATAAAAGTTAACGAGATGAATCCAGATCCTCTACATGAGCAGAGATTCAATTACCGTCTGTATTTCAAGACGCCTTACGACAGCGATTTTGCGGCTGCAAGCGTGTACATCTACCATATTAAGGATCCTGACGGCTACTATTGCAGGTATAACAGAGAGACGGGGTTGTTTGAAAGGATTACAGGTTCCGGCCTTCTCAAGCATCCCGATCAATATCCAGACGGCACAAAGGATTACAACGAGCTGACAGATGATTACATTGACGATCACGACAATGTGGTCCATGGAGGCAAGTTCTTCTCCAGTTTTGAGACTTCACCGAACGGCTCTATAACCGAGATCCCGGCGTATTACACGGTGGAAGTACGTGATCTTATTCCCGGCACAGAATACAGGGTCGTCGAGCGGCCCGCCGAAACGGCCGACGGCTTCAAGTTCTATCAGTACGCAAATGACGAAGGCACTACCCATACAGACACAGATCCGTATGATCCATCGGATGGCATAGACGGGACGATCAGCTCGGCTTCGAATACCGCCTCCGAAGTATATGTGCGGAACTACAAGGGCTACGGCCTGCGCCTCGAAAAGGTGTGGGAAGACGCGACGTCCATCAAGGATCGCGAACCAGCATACTTCGCGGTATACAAAGTCGATGGGGGTGGAAACCCCAATACCCTGGTGAGCAATTCCGTACAGCGGCTGGCTTATACCTCCGATCCAAAGGAACAGCAGCTTTACTGGTGGTATTTGGATCTTCCGATCACAAATACAAGTCTGACGGATTACGCGGTTTTCGAAGTCGTGCTGACCGGCAACGGGATCGTGGTCGATGAAAAAGGTTTCGTAAGCGGTTATGACACCATAGATCCTGTTGAGGAGGGCGGAGGGATAACGCTGAACGGCACGCTCAACAACCAGACTACGCCGAAACCAATCAAATATACGGTCGCCTACGCAGAGCCTGAGGAAATCGGAACTAACGTTCTGAAGTGCAAAGCAACGAACACGCCGGCGGATTTGCCGTCCGTTCGGATCGTGAAAAAGAGCTGGGATGGCAACCCCCTGGCAGGCGCGGATTTCACCCTGAAGTTCGGTGAAAACCAGGAGTCGTCGCTCTTTGACCCGGAGACGAAAACCTCTGGGGAGGACGGTCTGGTCGCCCAGGTATACCTCCAGGAGGATGTCACGTATACATTGACGGAGACGAAAACGCCACAGGGATATGTCGGGTTGGAAACGCCTCTGGAGATCGGAATAGAATTGACGGCATCCAGCTGGAAGCTGAACGTTTCGCCTGCAATAGCCGCTGGTGAACCTGAGTATTATACAGTCACTGTTGAAAACAAGGTCATTACTCTGACCGTCAAAAACCATCCCTATGAATTGCAGATGGTCAAAGTTGACGCCACGGGTTCGCAGATCAAGCTTGCGGGCGCTGTTTTCGACCTGTATAAACAGCAGACTATCGGTGACACTTCTTCTTGGGACGAGGACCACCCAGTTTATACGGGCCTGATCACAGACGCTAACGGCGTAATTCCGAATATAGATAAGAACCTTCCAGCCGGGACTTATCAGCTCCGCGAGACGGAAGCGCCGTCGGGGTACAGCGTGCTGGCAAACGTTACTTTTATAGTCAGCGACATGGGAGCGATAACGTTGGGCGAGCATCCTGACGGAGTAGAGCTCACGTCAACGACGGACGATTCGGGAAAGATCATCTATTCGGTCGCCATTCCGAACACCCCGCTGCCGCTCAAGCTGAAGAAGGTTGACGAGTCTAACCAGCCCCTTACCGGCGCCAAGTTTAGGCTTACCAAGAAAGACGAGACAGCGACGAGTGGCAACGAAGACCAAAACTGGTTGGCTGTCAATAGCTCCACAATTCCTGGCTATAACGGCCCCGACTACAGCATCATTGACATGACTTCCGTTTCAGAGATCGAATTGTCTTCGCTGCCGAAAGGGTTTTATCGTCTGGAGGAAGCCGAGGCTCCTTCTGGTTACGTCATTACGGACAAGTTCTCCTACTTCAAGATAAAGCCTAATCGCGAAGTGTGGCTGTGCAAAGCAGACGGAACTTCAGAAAGCACCGAGATTGGTAATGCTAGTGTAAGTATTAGCGGTGGCGTTTACACGATTATCATCAAGAACACCCCAGGTGTCGCGCTTCCCGTAACAGGCGGACCGGGCACTGCACCCCTGTACGTCGCGGGTCTTCTGATGATCGCGGCCTCTGCCATCATGTTCATCAGGTTGTATGCACGTCGCCACTCTGCATCGTCTTAACCAGGCTTATCGCCATACCGTTTCTGTAAACGATTGGCGCTTCGGGGAGGCAATTGCCCCCCGAAGCGCCTTCCGCTCAAGGGTCTTCAACCCTGTGCCGCGCGTAGCGCGGCACATGCAACCACCCGCTGTGCGGGTGGTGGGTACTCA
>JAFRJC010000088.1 GCA_017432445.1 Eggerthellaceae bacterium
CCCCAACGGTCATGAAGCTTCCCCATTTGGGATAGAGCGGTCGGGGAAGCAACGAGTAGACCGCAGCCGTCACGGCAGTGACGAGGCCCCAGAAAAGGCCCAGCGGAGGCATGTGCAAACCGCTGAGATCGCCCTGCGTGGCGATGAGCACGGTCGCCACGAACGCGAGCACGAAACCCGCAAGCTCAAGGATTCGCGGTAGCCGACGTGCGGCAATGCAGGTCACGATCATGATCACGACGATGTTGAGGCTTTGCAGAACGGTGGCCGTGCCCGCATTGGTGTACCCGATGGAAATGACGTACGTAAGCTGGCAGAGGTAGAGTCCCACAATCCCGAAGAGTAGAAAACGACGCCGTGACCACGGGTCGCGCAACGCCTCTCCCAGTTGGGCACGTGAGCGCACCAGCAGCACGACGAGGAACAAAACCCCCGCCCCCAGCATGCGCACCATGGTGATGAACAGGCTTGATATCGGGTAGTTCGTGAGCAGGAACTGCGAGCAGGTACCCGAGAAGCCCCAAAGGGAAGCGCCCACCAAGGTGGACGCTATCCCGATGACTCTTCTGTTCATGTGCCGAGCCTAAGCTGCAACTGTCGGATGGGCTATTGGTCCGAACCACCGAACACGATGTTCTCTTCGATCGTCGGCAGCTCCTCGCGAGTCTCATGCCAGCACTCGGTCGCGGGCATGCCCGGGAATTTGTCCGCCACGTACACCGGATCAAGACCCTGACGCTTCTGCTCCTTGTAGTCTTCGAGCGCCATGAACGCCCACTTGCCCAGGATAAAGATGACCACGATGTTGATGAATGCCTGGATTCCCATGAAGATGTCGGCCAGGTTCCAAGCGAGGGTCAAGGTTAGCTGAGCGCCGAAGAACACGACGATGGCGCAGACGACGCGGAATATGTTCAGCGCTGCCTCGCTCTTGGTGATGAACCTGAAGTTCTGCTCGGCGTAGAAGTAGTTGCCGACAAGGCTGGAGAACGCGAACGCAAAGATTGCTACGGTCATGAAGATGATGCCCGCATCGCCGAAGGCATAGAGCATCGTCTGCTGCACGAGCGGCATGTTCGTGAGCCCATCGGCCGCGCCGCCGAAGGGGGTGAGATCCATATGACCCTGCACGAAGATCATGATCATGACGGCCGAGCAGGTGCAGATGACGATCGTGTCGATGAAGACTGACAGCGTCTGGACGAGGCCCTGCTTGACCGGGTGTGACACGCTGGCCGCTGCAGCGGCGTTAGGAGCAGAGCCCATACCAGCTTCGTTGGAGAACAGGCCGCGCTTGATGCCTTGAACGATCATCGAGCCGGCGAAGCCGCCCGCAAGCGACTGAACGTTGAATGCCTCGCTGAAGATGAGCCCGAATACGGCAGGCAGCGCGCTGGCGTTCATGACGGCCATGATGACCGCAAGCACGAGATACAGGATAGCCATGGCAGGCACGATGGCCGAAGTGAGGAAGCTGATGCGGTGCGTGCCGCCGAACAGCACGAACGCGAACACGATAGCCAGCAGGATGCCGATGACGAGCGGGATACGCGTCTCGAAGTAGCCCGGCGCACCGACCTGGCCGGCGACGGCCTGGTTGTAGAAGTACTCGATCGACGAGCTCATGTTATAAGTCTGCAGCCCATTGAAACCCAGCGCGAAGCAGAAGATAAGGGCGACTGCGAACACAATGCCCAACCAACGCTTGCCCAGCGCCTGCTCGATGTAGTAAGCCGGACCGCCGCGGAACTCGCCGTTGTCGCCGCGCACCTTCCAGATCTGTGCCAGCGTGGATTCGACGAATGCCGACGAGCCGTTGATCAGCGCCATGATCCACATCCAGAACACCGCGCCCGGGCCGCCCACGGCGATGGCCGTGGCCACGCCCGCGATGTTGCCCGTACCCACGCGGGAGGCCGTGGAAACCATCATGGCCTGGAACGAGGAGACAGATCTCCGGCCGGCAGTGTGCTTCTTCTCCGTGATGGCGGTGAACATATCCTTGATATGCGTGAACTGCACGCCCTTCGTGCGGATGGTGAAGTAGATACCCGCCGCAATCAGCAGAAACACCAGAAAATAGGTGTACATGTAAGTGTCGATTGTGTCGGTGATGTTAACAAGCGCGTCCAAATTCATAATATCCCCTTCCTTGCGGATTCAGTCATTATAGCAGGTCTCCTCGACTCCGAGCAGGGGTTTAACAATTGGCAGTGGCATTCGCTCAAGGTCCCAGACGGCGGGGAGTAAGCGATTCTGCAAGCACATGCTTTAAACCATTCAAATGTTTAGCCGAAGCCAAGCGAACTCCCCGCCGCCCGGGACCACAAACGAATGCTGCTGCCCGCGATCTTTAACGCCAAATATGGATATGGCGGCGGCAAGCGCCGTTGCAATCAGAATTTAAGGAAACGGAAAGGTTAATCGACAGGTTGGGGAAAGGTGCGCCTCGTAACCTAGGCTCATGAAGAAATGTTCGAGCGTTAGGAGGCGCACGATGTGGACAAGAAAAGAGCTTAAAGACAAGGCGAAGATATCCTTCAGAGCGAACTACTGGAAGGCGGTGTTCGTCGCGCTGATCGTGGTGGCGATCAGCGTGTGGGCGAGCGGCCCTTCTGGGGGACTGACTGCTTCGATACCGGCGGTCGACCCGACGCCTTCGATTTCGGAGTATTCGCCCGATAATGTAAACGTCGATGTCAACAACGGCCAGATCTCGGTCGACGTAGGCGGCAGGGACGGCGGCACGGTTCACGTGACCCTCGACCCCGAGGACATCGAGAGCCTTGACGAACTCGACGAGATGATCGATGACATCGCGCACGATGGCGAGACCTTCCAGAGCATCGACGCGACCACACCGGGCCTGGTTCTCGCCGGCCTCTCCATGGGAATGATCTTGTTGGTCATCATCGCGATAGCACTCGCCGTGTATGCATTCGTCTTCAACCCGCTCGAGGTCGGCTGCATGCGCTTCTTCTTGCGCAACCTCAACCAGCGTGCCGAGGTCAAAGAAGTTGCCTTCGCCTACGACAACAACTACCTCGAGTCGGTGAAAACCCTGTTCCTGCGCGATTTGTTCATCCTCTTGTGGAGCCTTCTGCTCATCATCCCGGGCATCTACAAATCTTATGAGTACCGCATGATCCCGTACCTGATGGCCGAAGATCCCACAATGACCAAGGACCGCGCGTTCGCCGAGAGCAAGCGCATGATGGACGGCCAGAAGTGGAACGCGTTCGTGCTCGACCTGTCCTTCCTGGGTTGGAACATCCTGTCGGCGCTGACGCTGGGCATCCTGGGTGTCTTCTACGTGAGTCCCTATCAGGCGCAGACAAACGCAGCCCTGTACGAGAAGCTGCGCTACGGCCTGCCGGCGCCCGAGCAGGCAGCCCAGCCCACCCAGCCTTGGCAGACGCCTTACGGTACCGCTTCCGTTCAACCAACGCAGGCAACGCAAGTGGCTCCATTCGCCCCGGCGGCAGTCCAGCCGACACAGACGATGCAGCCGATGCAGACGGCTCCCATGACGACCGTCGCCATCGAGCCGACGCAGCAGATGCAGACGGTGCCCACAGCAACCGCAAACGCAGCGCCAGTGCAGGAGACGCAGCAGATGCAGGTCGCGCAAACGGTTCCCGTTGAGATCGCCCCACCCGCAGATGCCCAAACCGCCACCATGCCGGTTATCACTCCTGCGGCCCAACCTCCTATCCCCCCGTTCGCGGCAGTCGGATACGAGCCCGATGACGAACTTGAAGAGGCAGCGGAAAGCGAAGGCATCTCCGCAGAACCCGAATCGTCCGATTCCACCGAGGCGTAATATCTGCCACAATTGCACAAGCGAACCTGGCAAGGCGGCTCGTCCCCTTGCCAGGTTAACCAACTACCGAAAGAGATCATCGTGGCATACAAGATTCTCATCGCAGACGACGACAAGGACATTCGAAGCGTGCTTGCACTGTACCTGGAAGACGCCGGGTACGAAGTGGTCGAGGCAGCAAACGGCGCCGAGACGCTGCGCGTGCTGCAGGATCAGGATATCGACTTATGTCTGCTCGACATAATGATGCCCGAGCTCGATGGTTACCAGGTGCTCAAACTCGTGCGCCAAACCGATGATGTTCCCATCATCGTGGTGTCGGCCAAAGGCCAGGATTCCGAGAAGATCCTCGGCCTCAACCTGGGGGCCGACGATTACCTGGTTAAACCCTTCAACCCGCTGGAAGCTGTCGCGCGCGTGAACACGAACATCCGACGGGCGAAGGGAATCGTACCCCAGCAGCATTCGGCGGCAGCGCTTGTTTGCCGCGACCTAGAGCTCGACCGCGAATCATGTGTCCTCACCCGCGGCGGACAGCCCATCTCGCTCACATCGGCCGAGTTCCGCATCATGTCCATGCTCATGGAGCACCCGGGGCGCGTGTTCACCAAGCAGCAAATCTACGAGCAAGGATGGGGCGAAGACTACATAGCCGCAGACAACAGCGTCATGGTGTGTATGAGCAAGCTGCGCTCCAAGTTAAGCGATGATCCGCAAGCCTACATCAAGACCATCCGCGGATTGGGATACCGGTTGGAGAAATGACACAGATGAGTTTGGAAGATATCCGACAGACGGCGGCCGAGGGCATGGAAGGGCTATCCACCTCGCGTGGCAAGGACAATCTGGTGTTCTACCTCGTCAGCCGCTTCATCCTCGTGCTCGTCGCCGTGATGCTCGCAGAGTCGGTGATCGCCTGGCTCGAGAGCGTCACGCTGTTGCCGTTGCTGCAACGTTTCGCCAGCGATTACGTTGACATGCAATCGCTCGAGACCACGTCCGCGATATCGCTTCTGCAATTGATGTGGTCGCTGCTTCAGGCCATCTTCGGCGCATCCCCATTCCACCTAACGAGCCTGGTATCGAAGCCTGCTGCAGTGGGCCTTGCAATCGCCATGCTGTTGTTGCTGGTGGCCCCCCTGCTCGTCGGCGCCCTCGCATACGCCTCCCTCGTGGTGAAGAAGGTGCGTGCTTTGCAGGAGCAACGCGAGCGTGAACTTGCCATCATCGAGCAGCAGCGCAGCCAGTTCATCACCGATATCGCCCATGACCTGCGTACTCCGCTCATGGCGATATCGGGCATGTCGCACGCGCTCGCCGACGGGCTCGTGCGCGACGAAGCCCAACGCGACGAGTACCTGCACTCGATCTGCGACAAGTCCGACAAAATGGGGACGCTCGTCAACGCCGTGTTCGACTACACGAAGCTAGGAAGCGCCTCGTTCGAGCTCAAGCGCGAGACACTCGACCTCTCGCAACTGCTACTTCGCGAAGCCGCAACCGCCTACACGGATGCCGAAGAGGCGGGCATGCGCCTCACGACGTGCATTCCCGAGGAGCGTTGCGCCGTGTTCGCCGACCCCGTGCAGCTTTCGCGCGTGATTGCCAACCTAATCTCGAACGCCATCAAGCACTGCCCGCCAGACACGGAGATCGCAGTGCTGCTCGTTCGCCAAGCTGGTACCGCGTTCGCGCTGGTCGCCGATACAGGCGATCCCATCACCGCCAATCCCGACGACCTGTTCCAGCCCTTCGCGCAAGGCGACGCCGCCCGCTCCTCCTCGCGCGGCGGTAGCGGCCTGGGCCTTTCCATCTGCAAGCGCATCGCCGACATGCATGGCTTCTCGTTCAGCGTCGCCCAGCCTTACGGCCGTTTCACCAAGGCCTTCGTCCTCCAGTGCCCCCTCTGCGAATGATCGCTCATCTCGCGGGCAGCTGATCGATCAATCACCCCTGGGGTGAACGATCAACTGAGCAATACCAAATAGGGGTAGTTTCACTAATATTTTGTTGACCTTTGGACGAGCTGTCTTTATCGTAACGGTTGACAATCCCGCAATTTGGGCAAAGGAGGTTCGGTGTGGACGTAAAGCAGATGCGCCTGCTCGACTTCTTCGAGGATCCAGCCATCAAGCTGGAAATTCCACCTTACCAGCGCGTGTACTCATGGACGCCCCGGCAGTGCTACGAGCTTTGGCTCGACATCATGCGTGCCGCGCGCGACGAGCGCGACCACTTCTCCGGCATCGTCATCATGACGGAAGAACCAGATGGGAACGAGAGCGTCGAGCGCCTTTCCGTCGTCGACGGGCAGCAGCGCCTCACGACAACGACGCTGCTGCTCATCGCCCTCGCCCGCCATCTCGATTCGATGGAGTCAGTCGACGACAACCTGCCTTCGCCAGAGCTAATCCGCGCTGGCCTGCTGCATGGGGACGACGGCGAGAACCCGTTCCGCAAGCTCACGCTCTCACGCGACGACGACGCCACGATCACGGCCGTCGTAGAGGAAACGGACCTTCCCGAAAACCCCTCGAAGCATATCATGCAGAACCTCGCGTTCTTCTCAGAGCAAATCGCCCAACCTGGGTTCAACCCCGTCGCGCTGTGGCAAGGCTTGGGCAGGCTTACCGTCATCGCATGCTTCGAGGACAAACCCGATTACGCCCAAGAGGTCTTCGAGAGTGCCAACTCGAAGGGATTGCCGCTGACCCTCGCCGACATGGTGCGCAACTACCTGCTGCTCGAGGAGAGCCCCGCCGAACAGGAACGCCTCTACGACGAGTATTGGGCAGAAGCGGCGAGCCTTTTCGACCCCGACCCCGGATCGCGCAAGCTCAACTCGGCCATCACCGCCTGGATCTGCATCCGCTTCCGCACGGCACGCGTCGGCAACTCGGAATATGTCTACAGCTCGTTCAAGCGCTACATCGCCGACGAGTTCGAAGGCGAACGCGAAAGCGTGCTTCTGGAGCTGCGAGCGTTCTGCCACGTGTGGCGCGAACAATGGCGCTATCACGCGATAAAGAAGTACCTATCGCGCCCGTGGGCCGTGAACGGCGCAGCGACGCTCACCCAGCGGTTCCGCAGGCAGAAGGCGACCAACCCGGAGTATGCCGAGGCCCTGTGGCGCAAGCTCGAAAAAGTCGACGACAAGTGGTAGAGGAATGCCATGGAAACCAAGCAGATGAAGCTGATCGACGCGTTGTGCGACCCGAAAACGCAGTTCGTGGTGCCGGTGTACCAGCGCGTCTACTCGTGGACCCAACCCCATTGCGAGGCGCTGGTGCGCGACTCGCTCGCCGCTGCGGTTGAGGAGCGGGAGCATTTCGTGGGAACCGTCCTCTACCGGCCTTCCGATGTCCACGGCGGCGTGCGCGAGCTCACGCTCATCGACGGCCAACAGCGCCTGGCGACGGTCGCCCTCTTGGCCGTCGCCATCCGCGATACTATGAGCGCCCGATGCGGCACATGGCCTGAGTGGCTCGATCATTGCATCTCGGTAGAGCTGCCAGACGACCAGCAGCCCAAGGTCATCCTCTCGCGCCCCGACCGTGCGACGTTTTCTGCCGTGATCCTCGGACAGGAGCTGCCGGACGAGGAGAGTCGGTCTGAGCTCGTCCTTGAAAACCTCGCCTACTTCAACGCGGTGCTCGACGAGCCGGATTTCGACATCGACCTGCTTTTGCAAGGACTCGGCAAACTCACGATCGTCGGGGCCGTACTCGACGAGAACGACCGCCCGCAGCTCGTGTTCGAAAGCCTCAACGCAAAGGGCATGCCGCTCAAGACTTCCGACCTCATCCGCAACCTGCTGCTGACACAACTCGACCTTGAGGAGCAGATTCGCCTGTTCAAGAAGTACTGGGAGCCACTCGAGGACCGTTTCGATGCAATCGAGGCCGCCGAGAAGGCCGAACGCAAGTCGAAAATCGGCATACCGCCTGCAGATCGGCGCGTGGAATGGGAGGGCCTCGCCCTCGATGCCGCCCTGCACGGCTGGCTCGTCGAGAACTCCCCGACAGCACGCCCCAGCACGCGCGCAGGCCTGTACGACGCATTCAAGAACCATGTGGCCGAAAACCCCGAAATGACGCTCGAGGAGCTGCTCACGAGCATCAACGTCTACTGCAACCGCTTCGCCGACGAATTCGAGAGCCCCGAGGCCAAGGAGCACATCAACTGGGCCATCGGCAAGCCGGAGGGTTTCGGTTTCGGGAACTAACCGATCAATCACCCCAGGGGTAACTGATCGATTGCCCTTGGGACGATAATCAGTGCGATGCCTCTACCGTGCGCAGTACGCCTCGATTGCACGCGCAGCAAATTTAGCCGTGCCTGTACCGGCGGCAGCGTCGATGTTCTGCGTGAACTCGCCGCCGGCTCCGTACATTTGGCCTAAACCGGCAAGCACCTCGTCGGAGCACTGGTAGAAGTTCGCGCTGATGAAATCCTGCAGCTTCTTCACCTGCGAGAGCGCCTCGGGCGAGTCAGGCGCGCCTTCCTTAAGCGCGCCGAATTCCACGAACAGCCCCATCATCTGTTCAATCATCTCGTTCCTCTCGCCAGGAGTGCGACCGCGGTCCTTCTCCTCGAACTCCGCGTATTCGCTCGTGGAACCCCACTGCTCCTTGGCACGTTGTGCATACTCATCAATCTTGCTCGTGTCGAATGCCTCGAAATCCATGGTGTTCCCCTTTCCCTCCCGAAGCTCATTCGCAAGCTCGATGAGGTTCTGCAAGTGTTCCTTTTTGAGCGTGAGCAGCTGTATCTGCTGGTCGAGCGCGCGTGCCTTGTCGAAATCAGGCGCTTCGACGATGCGTTTGATTTCCTTCAGCGGAAACTCGAGCTCCCTGAACAGCAGTATCTGCTGGAGCCTCTCGAGCGCCGCCTCGTCGTAGAGCCGGTACCCCGCCTCGGTTCGCTGCGCTGGACGCAGAAGGCCGATGTTGTCGTAATGCTGCAGCGTGCGCACGCTCACACCCGCCAGCTCGCTCACTTCGTGCACCGTCAACACATGCGCCTCCCTTCGCCTATTGACACTATGAACTATTACGTTACGTAAGGGTCAATACTTTTTTTGAAATTCTTTGCAGACCAACCAGCGGCACATTTGGGAAGAGAAGATCTGCGTGTCTTCGAGGTGCATTCACCCCAGAATGGAAGCTGAACTGCGCTAGGATGGTCGTGTTCAACTAGATTGACGATGTGCACTTCAAAAACATCGAGGAGGCAAGCTGCCATGACGCTAACGCTGAAGGAAATCGAGGAGGCACGCGCGAGGATTGCGCCCTACATCGTGCGAACGCCGCTCCTGCGGTTGCGCAACCTGGACGAACACCTCGGCTGCGAGGTCTACGCAAAGCCGGAATGCCTGCAGACCACGGGTTCGTTCAAGCTGCGCGGCGCCCTGAACAAAGTGCTTTCGCTTTCCGAAGACGAGCTCGAGCGCGGCATCGTAGCCGCCTCGTCGGGCAATCATGGCAAGGCGCTCGCCTACACTGCGAAAATGCTCGGCGTGAAGGCGACTATCGTCTTGCCTTACGCTGCGGCGCAGGTGAAAGTGGACACGATACAGAACTGGGGCGCTGAAATCGTCCGATGCGACGTGGCCGAGCGCTTCGAAGTGGCGAGGCGAATTGCGCAAGAGCGCGGCGCCGCATTGGTGCCGCCCTTCAACGACGAGGCCATCATGGCTGGCCAGGGCACAGCGGGGCTCGAAATCGTGGAGGAATGCCCCGATTTGGACGCAATCGTCGTACCCGTTAGCGGAGGCGGGCTGATCGGCGGCGTGGCTACGGCTGTGAAGGCCGTATCACCTGCGGCCAAGATTTTCGGTGCAGAACCGGCCATGCTGCCGCGCTATTCGAAAAGCCTTGCGGCCGGCCATCCGGTCACAATCGAGAAGAGGGAAACCGTCGCCGACGCCCTGCTCTCGCTCATACCAGGCGACGTGTGCTTCCCCTACGTCAAAGCGCATGTCGATGCGATAGCCGATGTTGACGAGGAGTACATCCTCAAGGGCATGAAACTCGTCATCACGGAGGGCAGGCTGCTGTGCGAGGCGGCCGCCGGCATCGGCGCGGGCGCCATCCTGCAAGAGCTGATTCCCGTGAAGGAAACGGACAAGGTCTGCCTGTTCGTCTCGGGCGGCAGCGTCTCCATAGAACAGCTCCGGATGCTGGAAGGCCTCGCAATCTGATCGCTTGTCTCGCAGGCAATCGATCTCTCCGGAGGCAATCGATCGCCTCCGGAGAGATGATTCTTTTAATCATTCACCTTTGAGAAATTCCATCACGCGAACTTTGGCCTCGAGGAACTGGGGAGTTAAGGCAAACTCGGCTGCGCTCGCGCCTTGCGGGCGGGAAGGCTCAACACGTCCGATGACGGTGGCCGGCGAACTTTCGTCTGCTGCGCTGACATTGAGACGGCCGAGCACGTAGACGCAATCCGCCATCATGCACGCCTCATCGGCATCGTGGGTGATCATGAGGGTGGAAAGCCCCAGGTCGGCTGCTTCCCCACGGAACCAATCGCGCAGATCAGCGCGCGTGATGGCATCGAGCGCTGAGAACGGCTCGTCGAGGATGACCACGTCGTTTCCCATGAGGTACGTGCGAAGGAACGCGGCCCTCTGCCGCATGCCCCCCGAAAGCTGGGAAGGCCACTTCCCCTCCGCATCCTTCAGGCCGAATCGTTCGAGCAGCGGACGCGCCTTCTCTCGGGCCTTCGCCTTGCGCATGCCGCCCAACGTGAGCGGAAGGCAAGCGTTGTCGATGACCGTCAGGTTGGGAAGCAGCAAATCCTTCTGAAGCATATAGCTCACGCGTCCCGGCTTGCCGGTCACGTCGTCGCCGTGCAGCAGCACACAGCCCTTGCGCGGCACGGACAGGCCGGCGAGAGCATGTAGGATGGTGGTCTTGCCCATGCCCGACCTTCCCACCAGACAGGTGATTTGACCGGGAAGCACGGCGAGGTCGACGCCTTCGACCACCGAAGGCCCGTCACCCCAGCCCAGCGTGAGGTCGCGCGCCTCAAGCGCGACGGCGCCCACGCCTTGTGTTCCCACATCTACCATTGCCCTGCTCCCAACAACGAGACAAAGGGGCCGCCCCTTTGTCTCATTTTCTTACTCTAGATACTCCATCGTGAAACCGCTTGCGGCATCGAAGGGGTTCTCGGAAAGGCCCTCGTCATTGATCCATTGATAGAACGCAGACCAGCGCGCTTCGTCGATGACGCCCCAACTCGGCGCATCGGCGATGTACTGCGGCGAGAGAATCGACTGAGCCTCCTGGATCAGGGCCGGGTCGAGCTCGGGAACAGCCGCGCACAAGATCTCACCTGATTCCTGCGGGTTCTCGGCGGCAAATTCGTAACCGCGCTTGGCCGCGCGCAAGAACGCGCGAACGGTATCGGGGTTCGCCTTCGCAAAGTCGTCATTGACCGCGATGACCGGCGTGTAGAAGTCGAAAATCGTGTCCATGTCGCCGAACGCAAAGTAGTTGACCGGGTAGCCCTGCAGCTTCGCGTTGGCAACCGCCCACCATTCGTACACCCAGACGCAGTCGTACAAATCGGCTTGCAGGCCCATGACGTCATCGTCGACCTCGTAGGGCACGAGCTCGACGTCATCGAACGATGCGCCCCCATCCTCGACAAGCTTCTTGATGGTAGCCAGCTCGACAGGAAGGTTCCAAGTTGCGTAGCGATGGCCGGCCATCTGGGCAGGCTTCGTTATGCCGTCTTTTTCGCGGCTCAAGATACCGCTCGTGTTGTGCTGCACGACCGCGGCGACGGCAGTATACGGCATGGGAGTTGCCGAGCCCAGGCTGTTGGCGATGTAGTCCTGGTAAGTCATGCCCATATTGGCTCCTCCCGACCCGATGAGCGCGTCGGAGCCGTCAGCGGGCGCGGGCACGAACTCTACCTCGACCCCTTCCTCGGCAAACCAGCCCTTCTCCTGTGCCACGTACAAACCGGTATGGTTCACGTTCGGCGCGTAGTCCAACACGAACGATACCTTCGCCAACTCGCCGGCATCCGCTGCAGCGCTCTCGCTCGACGACGCCGAGTCAGCGCTCGCCCCATCCGAGCTCGCCGCACTCGATGATGTCTGCGCGCATCCCCACAAGCAGCAAAGCGCTGCGAGCGCACACGCGATAAGCGTTGCTGCAAAACGTTTCCTTCCCATAACTCGCTCCCTTCCGCCGCCTTCCCTACGGCATGAATCGCGCTGTCTCCTTCAACAGCTGAGCCGATACCTAACCTGCACTTGAGGCAAACCTCTTACGGCTTTCCCCGAAAACGCCAATGGGCACTACCTCTCCTTCTTCGCTTTGCGCTCCTCGCGCTTCCAGGGCATGCATACCCTTTCCAAAACGCCCACAAGGCCGAGCAGCGCCATCGAAAGCACGCTGATCACCAGAATCGACGCGAACATCTTGTCGTAGGAAAACGACTTGCGCACGCGCGTCATGTACACGCCCAACCCCGAGAACCCGCCAAGCCATTCGGCGATGACGGCGCCGACGATAGCGTACGTCGCAGAGATCTTGAGGCCCGCAAAGAACGGCTCGGCAGCGGCAGGCAGCTTGACGTAGCGAAAGATTTGCCAAGTCGTGGCATGCATCGTGCGCATGAGGTCGATCTGGTCGGGGTCGACCGAACGGAAGCCCGACACAAGCGAGACCGCCACCGGGAAAAACGTGATGAACACGATGAGAACGACCTTCGGAAGCAAACCGTAACCGAACCATAGGACGAGAAGCGGCGCGACGGCGATGGCGGGAACGGTTTGGGAGAGCGTGATGAGCGGCTGCAGTGCAAGGTAAAACGTTTCGAAGCGATCCATCAGCACGGCGAGCACGAACCCGATCACCACGCCGATTGCCAAGCCGACCGCCGCCTCCACGAGCGTCGTCACCGTGTGCTGCCAGATGGTCGGCACGTCGGCAATCAGCGCGACGATGACCTGAGATGGGGCAGGCAGAAGATATGCGGGCACCACGCCTAGGCGGCAAACAAGTTCCCACACCGCGAGCAACGCGAGCATCGCCACGGTGGGTACGAGAATTCTTTTCGCAGATGGTCCCATATTTTCCTACGCCAGCATTATCTGGATCAGGTTCTTGGGTCGCGGTGAAACGCACCACCTCTCAGCCGGACTCCATCCAGCTCCCCTTGAGGCTTGCAGTATACCATCCACGTTCCACATTGGATAGACGCTTATCGGAAAACTGGCCAGCCTTGAGGAGGGGAATGAGTCGCAGGACTGTCCTGCGGCTCATTCCCCTCCCAGGCCACCCGCCCTATCCAGAATGGTAGGCTCGCGCTATTAAATGTTGTAGATATATAGCAAAACGGTCGTATAATGACGCAATCGCTCCAACTCGAAGAATAGGTTTCGCATGGGTAAATACAACGGCAAGCAGATTGCAGGATTCATCATCCCCTCCGTCGTGGGCATCTTGTTGTTCATGATTCCCATCCAGGTGGACGGCAGCTGGACGATTGCGGTAAAGGTCGTTGCCGACGTCATCGGAAGCGCGCTCGGCGGATTCCTGCCGCTCCTGTGCGTCGTCATCGTGACGATATCGGCCGTGCTCGGCGTCGCATCGCTCGGCAAACCTTCGTTCATCACCTCCTACCCCATCATCGACGCGACGTTTACTGCAACGCCGATCTGGGCCGTCATCCGCTGCATCGGCGCGATATTCATCTGGTTCACGTACCTCGGCGTGGGCGCTGAGGACGAGACGGATCCGTTCTATATAATCACCTGCGCCGACGCAGGCGGCTTCGTGCTCGGTGACCTTTTGACCGTGCTCGTCGTCATCTTCCTTCTGGCCGGCCTCCTACTGCCGCTCCTACTCGACTTCGGCCTGCTGGAATTCATCGGCGCGCTGCTGACGAAGGTCATGCGCCCCCTGTTCAAGATCCCCGGTCGTGCGGCGGTCGACTGCATCACCTCCTGGATCGGCGACGGCACGCTCGGCGTCATGCTCACAGCCAACCAGTACGAAGGCGGCTACTATTCGGCCCGCGAGGCCTCCATCGTGTCGACGACGTTTTCCGCCGTATCGATCACCTTCAGCATCGTCGTGCTCGCGCAAGTCGGACTCATGGATTACTTTGGCATGTACTACCTGCTCATCTGCGCCGTCGGTATCGTATGCGCTATCATCCTGCCGCGCATTCCACCTTTGAGCCTGAAGAAGGACGAGTACCTGGTTCCCGGGCGCGCCATGGCGGAAACCCTGCCGGAGGGCTACTCGAACTCCGTGCAATACGGTCTAGACCTGGCCATCACCCGCGTCGACGAGCACCGTGGCCTCGTGCAGTTCCTGGAAAACGGCGTCAAGAACGCCGCCGGCATGTGGTTCGGCGTGCTGCCCGTCGTCATGTGCATCGGCACGCTCGCGCTCGTGCTCGCCAACAACACGCCGATCTTCGACATCCTGGGCATGCCGTTCATGCCGCTGCTCCAGGTGTTACAAGTCCCCGAAGCCGAGGCTGTCTCCAAGACGATGATCGTCGGTTTCACCGACATGTTCACGCCCTCGATCATCGCCGCCGCGTCGATAACCTCCGACATGGCCCGCTTCATCGTCGCCGTCATCTCGGTCACGCAGCTGATCTACCTGTCCGAAGTCGGTGGCCTGATTTTGGGCTCGAAGATCCCCGTGAACATCGTAGAGCTCTTCATCCTGTTCCTGGAACGCACGATCATAAGCCTGGTCATCGTCGCCCCGCTGGCGCATTTCATCTTCTAGCAAAGCGCAAGACAGCTTGTCCAAAACAAACAAAAACGAGTCGGAGATACGTTCTCCGACTCGTTTCATCATGCGGCCTGCAAAGCTACAGCGCAGCTATGATGGCCTCCACGGACTGCTTGGCATCGCCAAGCAGCATGTCGGTGTTGTCGTTGTAGAACAGCGGGTTGACCACGCCCGCGTAGCCAGCATTTCCCATGGAGCGCTTGAAGGCGATGACATGTGCGGCCTCCCAAACCTTGAGCACCGGCATGCCCGCGATGGGGCTGCCCGGCTCGGTGAGGGCGGCGGGGTTGACGGTGTCGTTCGCGCCGATGACGAGCACTTCGTCGACGTCGGCGAAATCGTCGTTGATCTCATCCATCTCGAAGACGGCGTCATAAGGCACCTTCGCCTCGGCCAGAAGCACGTTCATGTGGCCGGGCATGCGCCCCGCCACGGGATGGATGCCAAACTTCACGTCCACGCCGCGCTCCTTGAGCTTGCGCGTGAGCTCGGCGACCGGGAACTGAGCCTGCGCCACCGCCATGCCGTAACCAGGAGCGATGACGACGGTCTTAGCTGCCTTGAGCGCTTCGGCAGCCTGTTCTGCGTTGATTTCGGTATGGGTGCCGTAGTCCTTCTGCTCGCCTGCACCCTTCGTGGCACCGTCGCCGAAGCCGCCGAGGATGACGCTTGCAAACGAGCGGTTCATGCCCTTACACATGATGTAGGAAAGGTACGCGCCTGACGAGCCCACGAGCGAGCCCGTGATGATGAGCAGGTCGTTTCCCAGCGTGAAGCCGGCCATGGCCGCAGCCCAGCCGGAATAGGAGTTGAGCATCGAGACGACAACCGGCATGTCGCCGCCACCTATGGCCAGCACCAGGTGCGCGCCGAGTACGAGCGAGACGACCGTGATGATGGCAAGCGGTACAAGCCCCGCCTCGACGCCAGTCGTGTTGATGAGCCAGCCGATGCACACAAGGCATATGATGACCATGATCGCGTTGACCGCGTTGCGCCCGGGAATCGTCAGCGGCTTTCCCGAAATCCTAGCCGAGAGCTTGAGGAAGGCCACAATCGAACCCGTGAACGTGACGGCTCCGATGAACACGGCAAGCCCCACCTCACCCAGGTGGTAGGCATTCATAGCGCCCTCGTAGTAGCCGCCCGGCTCGGTGATGAAGGAATTGAAGCCCACGAGCACGGCAGCAAGGCCCACGAACTGGTGCAGCATGGCTACGAGCTGCGGCATTTCGGTCATCTGCACCTTGACCGCGCGCCAAACGCCGATGGCCGCGCCGATGGCCATGCCCACGACCATCAAGCCAGCCGCCTGGACGGCGACTTCGGCGTTGCCGGCGAGCGTGACCACGATGACGGCCACGACCGCCAAGGCCATGCCGCACACGCCGAAGAGATTCCCACGCTTTGCTGTCTTTTGCTGCGAGAGGCCGGCGAGCGCCAGGATGAACAGCAGGCCCGCCAGGATGTAGGCGAGCATCTCGAATTGGGTGAACATCTCCAGCATGTTACTCAGAGCTCCGCTCGAACATCTTGAGCATGCGGTCGGTCACGAGGAAGCCGCCGAAGATGTTGATGGAGGCGATGGTCATGGCCACGAAGGCCAGCACCAGCACCACCGGGTTGTCGAAGTTGACGATCTGCAAAAGCGCGCCCACGATGATGATGCCCGAAATCGCGTTCGTCTCGGACATGAGCGGCGTGTGCAGCGAATGGGTCACGTTCGTGATCACGTAGAAGCCCACGACGCAGGCCAGCATGAACACGATGAAGTGATTTGCCATGGCGGGTGGCGCACCCAAGATAAGCGCGATGGCCACGATGCCCGCGAGCGCCTTCCACCAGTGCTTGGCGAAGGCGGACTTCTCGGGTTTTTCCTCCGCTTCGGCTGTTGCAGGCTCTGCGGTTGTCGCAGGCGCTGCCGAGACCTTCACGGGAGGAGGAGGCCACATGATGTCGCCGTCGAGCGTGACCGCCACGCCGCGCTGGACCTCGTCTTCCATGTCGAGCGCAAGCACGCCGTCTTTGGCAGGCGTGGCAAGCTTGAGGAAGTTCACGATGTTCTGCCCGAACAGCTGGCTAGCCTGGCCCGGCATGCGGGAGGGCAAATCGGTGTAACCGACGATCTTCACGCCGTTGTCCGTCACGACGACCTCTCCCGGGCGCGAGAGCTCGCAGTTGCCGCCCAGAGGCGATGCGCCCATGTCAACGACGATGGATCCAGGTTTCATGCCGGCAACGGCCTCGGCCGTGATGAGCAGCGGTGCCGGGCGGCCCGGGACGGCCGCCGTCGTGATGACGATGTCGTTTAACGCGGCCTGCTCGGAGTAGACCGCCAGCGTCAGCTTCTGCTGCTCCTCGTCGAGGGCTTTCGCGTAACCGTCCGAAGACTGCTGTTTGACCGGAATCTCGACGAACGTCCCACCGAGCGACTCGACTTGATCGGCCACCTCTGGGCGCACATCGGTGGCGGACACCTGCGCGCCCATGGACCCTGCCGTGCCGATGGCCGCCAACCCCGCCACGCCCACACCGATGACGTAGACCTTGGCGGGTTGAGTCTTGCCAGCCGCCGTCACCTGCCCGGTGAACGTGCGACCGAACTCGTTTGCCGCTTCGATGACCGCACGGTAGCCCGCCACGTTCATCATCGAAGAGCGGACGTCGAGCGCCTGGGCGCGCGAGATGCGCGGCACCGCGTCCATCGCGAGCGCCGTGATACCCATCTCGTGGAACTTGTTGATGAGCTCGTCGTTGCCCCATGGGTTCATGCGCGCAATCAGCGTAGCCCCAGGCTTGACAAGCGAAAGCTCTGCATCGGTGGGCGTGTCCAGGCACGTCACGATATCGGAACCCCACGCCTCTTCCTTCGAGACGATGGTCGCGCCTGCCGCCTCGTACGCATCATCAAAGTAGCTGGCGCGAACGCCCGCCCCTGATTCGACGCACACGTCGTAGCCGAGCTTGATAAGCTTGCCCACGGTGTCCGGAGAAGCTGAAACGAGCGTTTGGGCCTCGTAAGGCTCCTTGGGTATGCCAATTCGCATGCTGCCTCCAATCGGATCGGCAACTCTTTGGCGAGACGGGCAACGGGGGTACAAATCCCGCCTCTTCCCACATGCTAAAACGAATGAGCCGTGTTCGCCATAGGAAATTGCACGATTCTCGACTATATGTTGGTTCTCAATCGTTAATAGTTGATAACTGAGTCAGAAATACGTTCTCTGACTCATCGCTCACCTCGCCCGATTATGCGCTACACTAGGGAAAACCGATCCGTGGGAGGTGTGCTATGAGCGCAGAGAACGAGATTCGGACTTTAAGGGAATGGATAGGCGCCTGCAAGCCAGGACGCATGGTGTTCTTCGGCGGCGCGGGCGTGTCAACCGAAAGCGGGATTCCCGATTTCCGCAGCCCGGACGGGCTTTACGCGCAGAAGTACGGCGATGTGTCGCCCGAAACGATGATATCGCGGTCATACTTCGACAGGAATCCGCAGAAGTTCTTCGAGTTCTACTTCGACCGCATGATCGCGCGCGAAGCCATGCCGAACCGCGCCCACCTGAAGCTCGCCGAGCTCGAGGATGCCGGCACGCTTTCCGCCGTCGTCACTCAGAACATCGACGGCTTGCACCAGAAGGCCGGGAGCTGCAACGTCTTGGAGCTTCACGGCAGCGTGCTGCGCAACTACTGCATGGGCTGCGGGCGTTTCTTCGACTTGGATGAGGAAATCGCCCTGCACGAAGCTGCCGAAGACGGCGTGCCGCGCTGCCCCGACTGCGGCCGCATCGCCAAGCCCGATGTCGTCCTGTACGAGGAGGGACTCGACGGGCACATACTGGAAGAATCGATTAACGCAATCGCCAGGGCAGATTTGCTCGTCATCGCCGGCACGTCGCTGGCGGTATACCCCGCGGCAGGGCTCATCGATTACTTCAAGGGCGATCACCTGGTGATCATCAACCTCGCCCCAACGCCACGCGACCGCTATGCCAGCCTGTGCGTCACCGCCAAAGTCGGCGAGGTGCTCGGTTACTGATCAACTACCCCAGAAGTGATCGAACACTCCCGACGTAAGCAATCAGCTCTCTAGACAACGATGAGACGGAGGAGATTATGGCTCAGATGCTCTACCAAGGACATGGTTCGTACCGCTTTGTGCTCGACGACAAAACGGTCGTGTACGTGGACCCGTTCGTGGGCGACGGCTACGACCTGCCCGCCGATCTCATCCTGGTCACGCATGAGCACTTCGACCACAACCAGGTGAAGAAGATGCCCCATGCGCGAGGGTGCACCATCATCCGCGCGCGTGACGTGCATCCCACGCCCGGCGAATACCTGAGCATGGATAGCCATGGCGTGCACATCACCGCCGTTCAGGCCTACAACAAGAACCACCCCGTTAATGAATGCGTCGGATTCGTGCTCGAATTCGACGGGGTGCGCTTCTACGCCTCCGGCGACACGAGCACGACCGATGACATGACTTCGGGAAAGCTCAAGGCCCTCGGCATCGATTACGCAGTCTTCCCCGGCGATGGTTTCTACAACATGGACGTCGCGGAGGCCAGCTCATGTGCCGCGCTCGTCGGAGCACGCCATAGCATCCCGGTACACCTCGTCCCGATGAGCAATCCGGACGACCCGTCGCAGCTCTTCAGCCGCAAGCGCGCCAAAGCCTTCCAAGCGACAGGCCGAATCATCTTGGCAGCAGGCGAAACGCTTAACCTCGAGCCGTAAAGCTCATGTTCGAGAAAGGGACGGCCGTGTTCAGGAAGATGCGCAGGTTCAAACAGCAGCTCACTGACGACCAGGTCGTCGAGGTGCTCAAGCGCGGAAAAACCGGTATCTTGGCAGTAATCGGCGATGGCGGCTACCCTTACACGGTGCCCATCAACTACGTGTACGCGGACGGGTGCATCTACATGCACAGCGCCATGGCCGGCCACAAGATCGACGCCCTGCGCGCAGATGACAAGGCGTCGTTTTGCGTCATCGATGCCGATGACGTCGTGCCCAGCGACTACTCCACCAACTTCCGCAGCGTCGTGGCCTTCGGGCGCGCGCGTATCATGGAAGACGCGGAAGCCAAGGAGGCAGCCCTGAGGCTCTTGGGCAACAAATACAACCCCGACCAGCCCGAAGCGCTCGATCGGGAAGTTGCCAAGGGCTTCGAGCGCCTTCACATGATCGAATTCGAAATCGAGCACGTGACAGGCAAGCAGTCCAAAGAGCTTGCCCACGTGAAAGGCCCGCTGGACGAGTGATGAGCTACAGGACTGTCCTGCGACTCATCCCCCATAGCGCTACACGCGCGCAAAGGACACGCAGTCAATCTGACGCGCCCCGGCGTTCCTCAGCGCCTGGCTTGCCGCGCACAGCGTGGCTCCAGTGGTGAATACATCGTCGACGAGCAACCAGCTGTCGTATTCCAGCTCGCGCACTTTGGGAGAAAAGCCGCCCGCCAGATTTGCCATGCGAGCTGCCGCCCCCAGCTTGCGCTGGTCGCGTGTACGGGGCCGGTCGAGCACGGACACGCATTCGACCTCCAGCAGCGACGCGAGGGCCTTGCCGATGAGCTCGGCATGGTCATAACCCCTGTATCGCAAAGCAGACAACGTCGCAGGCACGAAGGTGACGGCTTTAAAACCCCAATCAGGTGGAAGCGCCCTGCACATGATGTTGGCCAAATCACAGGCCAAGCGTTGTTCGCCCTGATCCTTGAACACGCGCACGATTTGCCCCGTAGCACCCGTGAAATGCACTGCGGAAACGCATGCGTCGAAGGGAAACCGCTCCATGCCGAACCTCGCCAACGATATGGGATTGCATAGGTCGCATTGCACGAGCCCGTAAGGCGATCCGCATCGCGGGCATGCACGCCATCGGTCAACGTAGGGCAAGCCGAACTGGCAGCGCTCGCAGAGGACTGCTCCGGGCGCATCGCACAGGGCGCAGCGCGTAGGCCAAAGCGTCTCGGCCGCCGCCTCTGCGAGAACAGACGCGATCCGCGCTATGTTGCCTTCCCATCCCATGGGCGCATCGTAGCAGCACGACCTTGCACCACACTATGACCGTGCCTTGCGCAACGACGCACGTCAAACAGCAAATGCGGAGCTGAAGGCTAACTCGACCTTCGCGTAGAGCTTGCCAAATTCTCTTACCGAAATGGCAGATTCCGTTGAACGATCAACCGAGGAGCAATCGACCCGTTTACGCCTTCTTGCAAGCAGCTTCGATGCGCAGCGTCAGCATGGCGCCCAAATCATAAGCCACACTACCCGACTCGTCGTGATCGCAGCACAGGTTGAAGCCGACGAGACGCTCCCCTCCATCAGGCATGGCCTCGTAGATGCACAGCACGCTCATGTCGTCGGTTTCGCGCAAATCCGTTCGCCGTTCCGGCGTAACGGCCATCGTGCCTGCCGAAATGAACAGCGTGCCGTTTACGGCGATGGTGTTCGTCGCAATGGAGCCCTTCAATGCGCACTCAGGTGCCGGCTCACCGCCCGCAAGCTCGGCAGCTATAGCACGCCCAGCGCAAGCCCCCTGCAGCGCTGCGTTCTTCCAGATGCCGACGATGGCTTTCTGGCCCGACACCAGCTCGGTTCCCTGCGCGACATCGCCCGCCGCGTACACATCCGGGTCGCTCGTGCGCATGAACTCGTCAACAACGAGCGCGCGGTCGATTTCAAGCGATCCAGGTTTCACGAAATCAAGGTTCGACTTCATGCCGTGCGACACCGATATCTGGTCGAACACGTCGACATCACCAGTCGAGAACGTCACTTCCAGGCCCTCATCCGTCCTCTTCACGGATTTGATCACCTGCCCCAGCTTGAGCTCGACGCCCTTTTCGCGCAGACCCTTCTCGAAACGCTCGGCAATCGGGGGCAGCGCGTTGAAATCGAGCACGTGGGGATTCATGCCTACGAGCGTGACCTTGACCCCTTTGTTGAGGCAGGCCTCGACGGTCTTGAGCGCCACCATGGACGCACCGCTGACTAGCATGCGCTTGCATGTAGAATCTTCCAGGACCGCCTTCAGCCTCTCAGCGTTTTCCATCGAGCGCAGGACGATCGGCTCGAAAGCCTCGTCCCCCTCAACGCCCGGGAACCCCCAGCATGCAGGCGTCGACCCCGTCGCAATGACGCATTTCGCATAGGGGAACGTGCCCTTGGCCGTCGTGATGAGATGCGCTTCGGGATCGAGCTCGGTGACAGGCGCGCCCGCCTCGACTTCGAGCCGCAATTCTGCCAGTTCTTCGGCGCTCCACGGGAAGCACTCTTCGTATGTCTTCTCGCCACTCGCATAGTACGAGGTGAGGATGGGGCTGTACGGCGGGATGTCGGTATCTGAGAACACGCGGATCACGCCCTCGTAACCAGCAGTCCTCAGCCCGATTGCTGCGTTCACACCCGCCGTTCCATACCCGATGATGGCGACTTCTGATTGCCCGTTTGCTTGCATTGTTATCTCCTGTCACAGGAGCCGCAGCTCCATAACTAAAACTCGCACCGCCTGAAAAGAATGGGTTCCTTTCGGCCCGCCGTCGCGCCTGTCAATTACGCGAAAACTTCGGCGAGCCACGGGCCGTATTCGCCGGACCACATGCTCCCCAGCTGGTAGAAAACGAGATCCCAATCGAGCTGGCTCTCGAAAAGCAACTCGGCGTAGTGCTTGTTGGCGATAGCGCGTGGATTGTTCATCAATCTATACGCATAGGTATAAGTGCAGGTGGGGCACATGGTCACCACCGTCGAGCCGTCAGGTGCGAACGACAGCTTGCTGTCGGCTTGTTGGGCCTGCCGCTCGGGCTGGAACGCGTTCACCGCGCCACCCGCGCCGCAGCAACCGTGGAAGATCGAGGCGGATTGCGCATCAATGCCGAGCAGGTCGCACGTCTGCTCGAGATACGTGCCATCGCGGTCCTGGCAGGATTTCGAGATGCACACGGGACCTTCGGGCAAGGGCCTGCGCGATTCGAAGCCGTGGCTGGCAAGGAACTCCACCAGCGACACGACCTCGATCGTAATGCCGGCACGCTCGAGCGCGCGCCCCATATCGTTCGCACAGCCAGGGCACACGCATACGAGCTGCTTGGCTCCTGACTGTATGATCTCCTGGACGTTGCGATCGCAGAGCGCCTCGGCACGCTCGAAAAAGCCCGCGCTCCTCAGCGACGAACCGCAGCAGCTGTCGAGCATCGTCGCCCTCACGCCGAACTCCTCGAACACGCCGAAAATCTCGCGCGTGAGCTCGGGGCCGTACGCGGCAAGCGAGCAGCCGGGGAAGAACACGGCATCGAAGCCGGTTTCGGCATCGTGGTAATCGTTTTCGACGTGCAACGTCAAATCGGCATAGCCGATGCCGTGGATGGCCCTGTAGGCCGTGAAAATGTCCCACTCCTCGTCCACGAGCACGCTCGACCAGGTCTCGCGTGGAATGAGACCCAGGTCTTGGAAATCGACGCGTGCGTTGTAGATCAGATCGCACACGTCGTTGTGCGCGAAGCAGGTGTTCTTGCACGTCGTGCAGAAGAAGCATCCGCGCACCGCCTGCACCAGCTGGGGATTGTCCTCGATGTTGCGGCGCACCTCGTCACGCGTCGTCGCACCGCGCTGCGCGGCCAGCAGCGCTTTCGCGATTTCGCCCAGCGTCATGTCCGCAGCGATCAGCGAGTCACATGCTTTCGTGCACTTGCCGCATTGCGTGCACTGCCCCGCAAACTTCCAGTAAGCATCACTACGTTCGAGCAATCCCATCGTGCAGGTCCTTTCGTTCAAATCGACGGTACTCATTATAGTGGAATCGCAAGGACAGCATGCTTGCTTGTGGACGATATAAATATCCCGCGGAACATGTCTGTATCCTTTCGGGAAAGTGGCATCCATGCCCTCATTTCGCGAAGTCAAAATGATACAAACCTTTGAGGAATTTGAATCACTGGTACGGAAAGGACAACCGTGATGAAACTACGCATATCGAAGATCGCCCTCGTCGTTTCGGCTTTCGCATTGCTCGCATGCTGCGCGCTCGCGTTTGCAGGCTGCAGCCAGAACACATCCGCCTCCTCGTCAGCCGCATCCGAAGCCGCTAGCGCTTCCTCTTCGGCAAGCGCTTCAGCTTCGACAAGCTCTCCTGCAGCAAGTGACAGCGCATCGGGAATCCATCACGCTGAGCTCACGGTCGAAGGCTACGACCCGATCACCATCGAGCTCGACGCCGATGCCGCACCGTTGAGCGTCGCCAACTTCTGCGCCCTGGCAAACGAGGGTTACTACGACGGCTTGACGTTCTACCGTTTCGTCGACCTGTTCTGCATGCAGGGCGGCACAAAGGGCAATACCGCATCGGGTGGCGATTCGAGCCTGGATCCGATTCCCGGCGAGTTCTCGCAAAACGGCTATGACAACAAGCTCGCAGATGACTTCAAGAAGGGCACCGTGGCCATGGCGCGCACGAGCGACCCCAACAGCGCAACGTCGACGTTCTTCATCACGCTCGACACCAGCGAGGGCGTGAGCCTGAGCCTCAACGGCCAGTACGCCGCCTTCGGCACCATCGATGACGCAGGCATGGCAATCGTCGACCAGATCGTGGCCGATTACCTGCCCAACGTCACCGACCCGCAGATGGGCGCCATCGCTGACGAGTCCAAACAGGCCAAGATCGCCTCTATCAAGATCACCGACTAAAGCCCTCGAGGGGACCGTCCCCGTAAACGCAAACGAGTTTCATCGACAGAAAGACGGCACCACATGCAAAACGTTTCTGCAGAACCGCTCGTCGACGAACTGAACTGCAAACTCGAAAGCTTGCGAAGGATCCTGTCCGGTTACGGACACCTTGCCGTCGCGTTTTCGGCAGGCGTCGATTCGACCCTGCTGCTTGCCGTTGCCCACGACGTGCTTGCCGAGGATGTGATTGCCGTCACCGGCCGCAGCCCGGCGGTGCCCGCCCGCGAAATCCAGGAGGCTGAATCGTTTTGCCGCGAGCGCGGCATTCACCATGTGGTTGTAGACACTCATGAGTTCGACCTGCCCGGATTCGACCGGAACCCACCTGACAGGTGTTACATCTGCAAGCAGGAGATTTTCGCCGCGATGGCGCAAGCCGCCTTTGACCAGGGGTTCAACCTCATGGCGGAAGGCTCGAACCTCGACGATGACGCGGATTACCGGCCGGGCTTCCGTGCCGTCCAGGAAATGGGCGTTGTGAGTCCGCTGCGCGAGGCGAAGCTGACAAAGGCGGACGTGCGCGCGCTGGCAAAGTATCTCGGCCTTAAGGTTTGGAACAAGCCGGCGTTCGCCTGCCTCAACACCCGCTTCCCCTACGGCGAGCACATCACCCCCGAAAAGCTGGCATGCGTCGATTTCGCGGAAGAATATCTGCAGAGTCTCGGATTCGACCAGGTGCGAGTCAGAATCCAGGGCAGCACGGCGCGTATCGAGGTGCTGCCGGAAAACATCGCGCGTCTCGTCGAGGACCCTCTCCGCATGGAAGTTGCAGAGACGCTCAAGAGCAAGGGGTTCTCCTTCGTTTCCGTCGATTTGCAAGGTTACCGGATGGGTTCGATGAACGAAGCGCTCGAGGATGGTACCATACACTGAATCGAATCCAGAGAGAGGATAGGCATGTCAAGTTACCACTTCCGCCCAAGCGGAGTTTGTTCGCAGGGTCTTTCGTTCGACCTCGTTGATGGAAAGCTCCACAACGTCGCGTTCGTGGGAGGCTGCAACGGAAACCTGAAGGCAATCGGCAAACTGCTGGAAGGCGCCGACGCGCAGAGCACCGTCGATACGCTCATGGGCAACCTCTGCGGCTATCGCGGAACATCCTGCGCCGACCAGCTGGCGAAAGCCGTCTCCCTCGCCTTGGAACGCGAGAGCAAGTAACGTGCATCCCGATTGCCATCCAGATTGGGACAAAAGATCCCCGCGAAGCGAACGGTCCGAATCGCCGCTTCGCGGGGATCCTTCGCCTTTGGCTCAGGATGACAAAGGAACGCCGGCTCAGGATGGCAAGAAGCGAGTTGGGGTCCGCTCACCTGAGCAGTCAGCAGGAGAAGGAACTTCTCCCCGAATTGTCGAAGGCCCCCAAGGCCTCGAGCTTACAGCAGACGGCATGACGATACGCGGTGACCTGGCGCGCCTCCTTCCGCGTCTTAAACCCGGTCGGCTTCAACGCGAGCTGCTCGTGCGCGCCGCACGCATCAAGGACCCCCGCATGCCTGGGCGTCCAACCGCCGTGGATACCACTGCCGGACTGGGAGAGGACTCCCTTCTGCTCGCTGCCGTCGGATTCGATGTGCTTATGTTCGAGCGAAACGAAATCATCGCCGCCCTGCTCATGGACTCGCTCAAGCGAGCCGCCGACATCCCCGAGCTTTCGGGCATCGTAGGACGCATGCGCGCGATTCATGCCGATAGCATCCAAGCGCTTGGAAGCTTGGATTTCCTCCCCGACGTCGTCCTCCTCGATCCGATGTTTCCCGCAAAGCACAAGGACGCCGCCGCAAAAAAGAAGCTCCAACTGCTTCAACAGCTGGAGCAACCCTGTGAAGACGAAGCGGCCCTGCTCGATGCCGCCCTATCGGCGCGCCCTCTCAAAATCGTGGTCAAACGACCCGTGAAAGGCCCCTTCCTCGCCGACCGCAAGCCCGATTACTCGCTGTCGGGAAAGGCCATCCGCTACGACTGCTTCGCACTCCCCCGCTAAGCACGGGCGATCAGCCTAGGAAAGCTCGACGCCTTCGGCTTCGAGGGCCTGCTGTAAGCGACTGAAATGCAGGAACAGTTTGCGATCTGCCAGATCGCAGATTTCTTCCCATGTCGCGAAAGCGCACCCGATAGCCTCGGAATCCTGCAACGTCACGTCGTCCTCGGTCACGTCCAGATGGAAATGGTAGATGTCGACGATGTAGTTGTCCCCACGCTCAAGGTCGATGTTCTTGTACGCATACACGGGCACGAGCGGCTGACCGGAAACATCAAGTCCCACCTCTTCGCGCACCTCGCGCAAAACGGCCTGCATCGACGTCTCGCCGGAAAGGACGCCGCCTCCGGTTACTTCCCACCAGCCAGCGGCCCAATGCTTGTCCATCGAGCGCTGCGTGATGAGGTACTTCCCTTGCGCATTCTGCACGATGGCGAGCACGTAGAGCATGAACTCGCCTTCTTCGAGAAACGCACCCTCGCGCGGTATCGTCTTGCCAGTGCGGTTGCGATCGGCATCATAAACATCAATGAGCTCGTCCATAAAGGGCGCTTCCCTTCCCTCAGTTTTCACAAAGCGGCATTCTACCCCATTCTGGCTCTAATCCAATAACCAAAAAGGGACAGTCCTTATTGAATAGTTTCCAAGTGGAGAAACGAGAGCCCCCGTCGGTAAAGTCCGCGGGGGCTCTCGCGAGCTGCGAGGAGCGAAGGTCGAGCGGGCCGAGCGCCTGGAAAACGAGCCAGTGGCTCGTTTTCAGCGAGGCCGGGCAAGCTTCAGCTTGCCCCCGTACATACTTCCAGAACTATTTCCTGAACGCGCTTGCGCGGTCAGGAACACGAGTTCCGCAGCTGCTCGACCTTCGCGACGAGCGGTCAGCTCGCGCGTGCCCCCGCGGACTTTACCGACGGGGGCGGTGGGACTCAAAAGCTACACGTCACTATGCATGCGGCCGATTTCCTCCAGTGTGAAGATCGGACCATCCAGGCAGATGAAATGTCCGCCCATGTTGCAGCGGCCGCACTTGCCCACACCGCACTTCATGCGCATCTCGAGCGTCGTGATGATATTGCCCTCGTCGAAGCCCGCCTTCACGAGCGACTCGCGGCACGTGCGCGAAAGTGACGGACCGCCGCAGATCACGGCTACGCGGTTGCCGTCCTCAGGACCCAGGTCGAGCGTCTCGAGGTACGGAGCGGTGTAGCCGATGTCACCCGACCATTGGGGATCCTCGCGATACAGCGACACGTGAACGTGCATGTCGGGCTCGTTCGGCCAGATCTCGAACAGCTGCTCCTTGAAGACGAGGTCATCGTACTTGGAGCCCGAGTACACCAGATCGATGCGCCCGAAGTCCTCGCGGTGCTCCAGGCAGTACAGCAAGAAGGAGCGCACCGGGGGAAGGCCGATGCCGCCCGCGATGAACAGCATGTCCTTGCCCTTGCAGCCTTCCGTCGGCCACCAGTTGCCGTATGGGCCGCGCAACGACACCTCGTCACCCACGCACAGGGCGTGCAGCTGCTCGGTGACTAGACCAACTTTCTTGACGGTGAACTGGACCCACTCGTCGCTTTGCGCCGAAACCACGAACATGCACTCGCCATAAGCAAGCAGGCCGAACATGCCGAGCTGGCCCGGCATGCAGTCGAAGGGCTTCTTGCCGTCGAGCGTCTGCAAGCGGAACGACTTAACGTCAGGCGTCTCCTGAGTTATTTCCACCACACGGCAAACCTGGGGGATGAGCGGGCGCTCGCCCTTTGCGCAGCCGTGAGAGATTTCGATTCCAGACATCTTCAGCTCCTCTCTATTCGGCCTGCGCAACGGGAACGACATCGCATGCGCCGATATCGTCGATCAGCCGCGTGATGTCGAGGGCAACCGGACACTTCTCGACGCAACGGCCACAGCCCACGCACAGCGACATGCCGTAGCGGCGTTCGAAGAAGTTCAGCTTGTGCATGAAGCGGTTGCGCACGCGCTCGAGCTTCTCGGGACGGGGATTGTGGCCGCCGGCCATCATCGTGTACTCCGAGAACATGCAGCTGTCCCAGCAGCGGAAGCGCACGCCGTCCTTGCGGCGCATGTCCTGGCTGATGTCGAAGCAGTGGCACGTCGGGCACACGTAGGTGCACGTACCGCAGTTCAGGCACTTGATCGAGAGGTTCTCCCAGATGGGATGGTCGTACAGGCCCTCGAGCTTGTCCACGACGCCGTCCATGTCCACCGCAAGCGAAAGCTCGCAGGCCACGGGCTCGGCATCGCCTTCCTCAACGAACGCAGCCCAGTTGGCCACCTCGGCCTCGCCCTTGGGCGTCTGAGCGAGCACGCGGTAGACCTCGCCGCAGTCTTGCAGCATGATGTCGGCATTCGGTGCGGCCTGCGGGTCGACTCCCATCGACTCGCAGAAGCACGTCTCGGCCGCGCTTGCGCAGCCGATGCAAACCGTGAGCAGCTTCTCACGCGCATTTGCATAGAACTCGTCGACGAAGCCCTTCGTCAAGAACACCTCGTCCAGGCACACGATGGAGCGCATATCGCACGGGCGGATGCCGAAGACGACCTGCTCGCGTGACTCATCGTATTCGCGGATGCGGTAGTTGCCGTTCGCATCCACGTCGAAGTGGTACATCTTCTGCGTCTGCGGGAACAACAGGTCCTTCGGCGGCATGGTGGTGTTCACCAGATCGAAGGCGCACTCGACGCCTTCGCCGAACAGCGCGAACTTCGCCACGCCATCCACACGCGCAGGCACGAACACGTCGCGCCCAGCAGCCATGCTTTCCAGAAGGGGCGTCAGGTTCTTCTTGTTCAGTATCATCTTTGCCCCTTCCTACATGAACTCTTCGCGGTCGGCCAGATCGTACGTGATGAGCGGCTCGGGCCCCTCGTCAAGCGACATCGACGACTCGAACTCGCCGAACAAATCGTTGAGATCCTGGATGACCTTGCGGTTAAGCTTCATAAGTGGCAAATCCATCGGGCAGACACGCTCGCATTCGCCGCACTCGATGCAGCGATCGCCGATGTGCATGACGCGCGTCAGGCCGTAGAAGCGGTTCTCGGCGACGTTGTTCTGCTTGCCGACCCAGTTCTCACGGCGCGCATCGACGAAGCATTCGCGGCATGTACAGCACGGGCACACGTCGCGGCAGGCATAGCAGCGGATGCACTTGGCGTAGATGCTCTCGAAATAGCGGGAACGCTCGGGCTGCGCCATGAGCTCCACTTCGCGCACTTCGGCGAAGCGGTCGGCGGGCGCATCCTTCGCCACCTCGTCTCCGGCCATCTCGTCGCAGATGACCGGGTTGTTGTGACGGCACTCGGTGCATTTCTTCAGCGGCTCGCCGCTCTTGCGGTCGATCACACCGGGACAGCCAACGCCGATCAGGTACACGTCCTCGCGCTTGATGACCTGGTCGACTATCAAGCGCACGATTCCGCGGCTGTCGCAACCGCGCACGACCAGGCCGACCTTGCCGCGCGGCACGAGGTCGCGCACGTACTTGGCCAGCGTGTTGACGCAGTACTCGTTGAACACGAGCTTGTCGGCATCGGCGGGGTCGCTGATGATGAGCGGGGTTGTCTGGTTGGCGAAGCGGCCGGCTTCCCAGCCGACGAACGAGGCCACCTCGCCGCTTTCCAGAAGCTCGCGCGCGCGGGCGCGAATCGTATCTTGGGCGGTCATCACGCGCTCACCTCCTCAGGTACGACTTCCTCGGGCACGGCGTCGAACGCCTCTTCCCCATCCGGCACGGCAGGCAGCTCGAAATACGGGATCTCGCGCGTGAGGTTGAGCGGCCCTAAGGCGCGCACTTGCTCGACCACGCTCATCACCGTATCGCGGAACTTGCCTGCCTCGGCGCCGGAAATCCAGCGCACTTGGAAGCGGTCGGGCTCGAGCCCTTCATATTCCAGCAGGCGCTTGAAGATCATCATGCGCCTGCGCGCGAAATAATTGCCCGTCACGTAATGGCAGTCGCCCGGATGGCAACCGCATACGAGCACGCCGTCGCAACCCTTGTTGAGCGCCTCGATGACGTACTGCGGGTTCATGCGGCCCGAGCACGGGATGCGCAGCACGCGCACGTTGGCGGGATAGTTCATACGGTTCAGGCCCGCCAGGTCGGCACCCGTATAGGTGCACCAATGGCAGCAGAACGCGATGATCTTGGGCTCCCAGTTCTCAGGAACCTGGGCGGCGGCTTCGTTGGTCTCTACCACTGACATAGCGCGTCCACCTCCCTCATGATCGATTCGTTCGTGTATCCCAGAAGGTCCATCGCGCCGGCGCGGCAGGTGACGGTGCAGGCGCCGCAACCCTGGCACAAGCCGGGGTTGACCTGCGCGACCGGACGCACCACCTTGCGCGAGTTCTCGCGGAACTGCTTCTCGACGATCGAGATGGCGCCGTAGGGGCAGATGTTCACGCACGCGCCATCGCCCTGGCAAAGCGTCTCGTTCACGCGCGAGATCTGCGGGTTGGACTGCAGGGCATCCTTGTTCAGAAGGCCGATGACCTTGGACGCCGCAGCACCCGCCTGGCACACCGAATCCGGAATGTCCTTGGGACCCTGGCAAGTGCCCGCCAGGTAAATGCCCGCGGTGTTCGTCTCGACGGGGCGCAGCTTGGCATGCGCCTCGACCAGCCAGCTGTCGGCGTCGCGGCCGACGGTGAACTTGGCGGCCAGCTCGTCGATGCCGTCCGCCGGCACCATGGCGGTCTCGAGCACGACCATGTCAGCCGACACCGTGACCTGCGAGCTCGTGAGCGTATCCTCGCCCTTGCAGATGAGCTTGTCGCCTTCCTTGTAGATCTTCGACACGCGGCCGCGGATGTACTGCGCGCCGTCGTGAAGCGTGTTCATGTAGAACTCGTCGTAGCCCTTGCCCGGCGTGCGGACGTCCATGTAGAAGACGTAGCACTTGCCGTCCGGCACCTTGTCCAGGTACTGGTGGGCATGCTTGGCGGAGTACATGCAGCATGCGCGCGAGCAATACGCCTTGCCCTTGTTCGGGTCGCGGCTGCCCACGCATTTGATGATGACGACGCTCTTGGGCTCGGTGCGGTCGGATGGGCGCAGCACGTGGCCCTCGGTGGGACCGGAGGCGTTCACGAGGCGCTCGAACTGCAGGCCCGTGATAACGTCCTCGTACTTGCCTCCGCCGTACTCGGGGTAGAGCGGTTTCCAGTCGATGAGCTTGTAACCCGTGGCGAAGACGACCGCGCCGTACGTCTCGGTCGTCAGCTTGTCCTCGTCCTCGTAGTTGATGGCGCCCGTGGGGCAGACTTTCGAGCAAACGCCGCACTTGCCCGTCGTGAGCTTCAGGCAATGCTCGGCGTCGATGACCGGCTTCGCGGGCACCGCTTGCGGGAACATCTTGTAGATGGCCGTGCGTTGTGACATGCCCTGCTCGAAGGCGTTGGTGACCTTGGCGGGACACTTCGTCTCGCAGGCGCCGCAGCCCGTGCACAGGTTGTAGTCGATGAACTTGGCCTTCTCGCGGATGGTCACCTCGAAGTTGCCGATGTAACCCGAGACGTTCTCGACTTCGGAATAGCTCTTCACCGTGATGTTGGGGTGGTTGCCGACCTCCGACATCTTCGGCGTGCAGATGCAGGCCGAGCAGTCCATGGTCGGGAAGGTCTTGTCCAGCATGACCATCTTGCCGCCGAGCGATGTCTCGCGCTCGACGATGGTCACCTGGAAACCCGCGTCCGCGATGTCGAGGGCCGTCTGCATGCCGGCGATGCCGCCGCCGATAACGAGCGCTTTCTTGTGCACCGGAATCTCGATGGAATGGAGCGGCTGGAGGCGCGCCACCTTGGCCACGGCCATCTTCACGAGGTCGATGGCCTTGGCGGTGGCAACCTCGCGGTCCTTGTGGACCCACGAGCATTGCTCGCGCAAGTTGGCCACTTCCAGCATGTAGGGGTTCACGGGCGTGTCGGCCAGAAGCTTGCGCCACGTGGGCTCGTGCATGCGCGGGCTGCAGGCGCCCACGACCACGCGGTCGATGCCCTTCTCGATGATGGCGTTCTTCACGCCTTCCTGGCCGGGGTCGGAGCAGGTGTACTTGTTCGTCTCGACGTAGACGACCTCGGGGAGGCTCCGCGCCATCTCGGCCACGGCCTCGACGTCGACCGTCCCCGCGATGTTGCTACCGCAGTAGCACAGGAATACGCCTATTCTGCTCATTCTGCGGCCTCCTTCCCCTCTTCAGGTTGGGCAGCGGCCTGGGCGGCGGCTTCTTTGGCCGCTTTCTCCTTGGCTGCCTTCTCGGCCTTCTTCGCCGCAATCTTGGCGGCCATTTCGGCCTTCTTGCGCGCTTCTTCGGCTCGGGCGATGTTCTCCGCCTCTTCGAGCTCAAGCGCGTCCAGCTCACGCTGCAACAGCAGCGTCTTGGCCGGGTGGAAGTGGATGTCGATGCCCACCTCGTCGGGATCGGCGCCGAACGCCAACCCTATGAGCTCGGTGAAGTAGTAGCAGGGGATGTCGAAGGGTTCCAGGCCGTTTGCAACGCGCGCCCTGTTGATCTCGGCTTCGCGCATGTCCAGATTGAGCATGCACAGCGGGCACGAGGTGACGATGCAGTCGGCACCGTTGGCTACCGCGTTCTGGAAGATGCGCTCGATCATGGGCTTGGCCTGGACGGGAATCGTCATTTGCTGGGCAGCGCCGCAGCATTCGGTCTTGAACGCCCAATCCACGGGCTCAGCACCGATGAGCTCCATGAGGTCGTCCATCTCCATCGGGTCCTCGACGTTGTCGCATTCGCATACGTCGGCAGGACGCACCATGGCGCATCCGTAGTAGCAGGCCACTTTCAGGCAGCGCAGCTTGCGCTGGACCTTGGCCGCAATTGTCTCGCGGGCCTCATCGGTTGCGAGCACATCGAGGAGGGTGAGCACATCGGCTTTCGCCTCGTAGGGCGCGTTGATGATCTTCTTGATGAGCTCGCGGTTCTCCTCGCTTTCGCGGGCGAAGGCGAGCGATGTCTTGAGCGACCGGTAGCATCCTGCACAAGGCGCGACGACGTCCAGGCCCGGAAGCTCGCGATCGGCGATGGCCAGGCTGCGCGCCGGTAGCGCCACGGCCAATTCGGGGCTCGTGAGTGCCGCAGCCGATGTGCCACAGCAGTTCCAGTCGGGAATCTCCACCAACTCGACGCCGATCTTCTCGGCGACGTAAGCGGTTGAGACGGTGAATGACTTACCCGTGGTGTTTGCCGAACACCCGGGGAAGTAGGCGTACTTCATCATGCTACGCTTCACCTCCCTTGCCCTCGTCGGCCTGAGCACGACGGGTGGAATCGGCCGCAAGCGCGCGGTCGACGAGCGCCGCGACGTTAGCGCGACCCTTCGTGTTGTGCATGGCCACGCCGACCATGCCGCGCTTGAGCATGCGCGTGGCATTGCCCATGTCCTGAACGAAATGCCCTGACTTCACGTTGTACGCAGCCGCCAGGTACTGTTCGTTGGACACGCCGTGCGCACGCACGTTGGCGATGAACTCATCGTCGAAGATGTCTGCCTCGGGAACGGGGCGCTTGCCGGCATGCTTGGACGCCAGGCGCACCGCGCGCATGACCGAGCAGATGTCGACGTTTTGCGGGCAGCGGCTCGAGCACACGACGCATTGCGCGCAAATCCACGGCGTCTTCGCTTCGAGCACAACGTCAACTGCGCCGAGCTGCAGGTAGCGGATGACCTCGCGCGGCACGAGATCCATGCTCTCGGCCAAGGGGCATCCTGCCGTGCACTTGCCGCACTGGTAGCAGTCCTTCAGGTTCACCCCCGCATCACGCGCAATCGCCTCGCATGCCTGCTTGTCAGCATCCGAGATGGCGGATAAATCCAGGAAACGCATGGCTTAGCCTCCCTTCTGTGGGAACGGCACTCCAACCGCGCTGACGCTCGGGCACAGTCCGATCCCAGCAATGCTATTCGTCTGCGATTCTTTGAACGCTCTCTTATCCACAGCAATCAAAGCGCTGCGGCCCAAAGCAAGAATATCAGCCTTGCGGCAATAGTAGAGGAGCATCTCGGCGGCGGTTGAATCACTCGGCAAGATGTATGAGCGGAAGCACGCTAGTGTATTAGCCCGATGGCTTCGAATGAAAAGCCTGCTTCGCCGAGCCAGAGGGCCTGTGTCAGGCTAGAAGTTCCAGGTGAACTCCATGGAACCGTTATCAGGCTCGTTGTCGTTCTCCCAAGTGCACGAGAGCTGCTCCCCTTCGTGGAAGACGATGCGCCCTGAGCCGTCGGAGTACTCCACCTCCTCGGATTTGACCGAGCCGTCATTGTTGTAGACATAGTTCGTCTTGACGGCATCAGAGTAGGTGGCGGTCAGCGTATCGGGGTCGAAGTCGCCGACGATGGTCCACACGCTGTTCTCCGTAGCGCTCGATCCCCAGGTGATGGCGATGCTGGCACCGCTTTGGCCAGAGCATTCGACCAGCATGTTGGCGCGGTCGCACGCATAGGGGCCGACGAAGTTCATGACCGGGTTTTGGCCGTCATCTCCGGTTGCAGCCCCGGCATCGGACGACGCGCCCTGGTCAGCCGCAGATCCAGCACCGTCGACGCCGGGATCGCCCTCGATGCGGAGGATGTTCTTCTCGAAGTCAGCATAGGGAACGTCGGCGCCATCGGTGCGCACGAACCTGATGTCGCGGCCCTCGGAATTCGCCTCGGCATTCCATAACAACCCCGCTTTGCCGTCGTCGGTCGAGACCACCTCGACAATGCCCTTCTGTCCAGTGGCGACGGGATCGCCAAGCTCGCCCTCGTCGGAATCGGTTATAGGCACGTCGTAGATCATGCCGTCGTCGTACACCATCTTCATCAGATCACAGTCATAGCGCAGGGTCATCTTGTATACATGCCCGCTGTGGGTCGCAGGCGTCACGGCCTCGGCGTCCCAACCGCCTTCGGAGTTCGCCTTCACCGTCAACTGGGCGAACTGCTCCCCGTCTTCGATCCATTCGCCTGACAGGAACGGGTCGAGGGCGCTCGCGTCGGGAGCCTTGGTCTCCACGGGGTCGCCCTCTTCCGAAATCTGGCCGTTTTCGACCGCCAGGACGTACGTATAGAACAGATCGCATGCCGGCCCGTTGTAGTGCTTCAGGTTGACCGAGGTCGCTCCGTCGTTGACCGCCTCGTAGCGAGCGACGAACTCGCTGCCTTGCATCTCGGCCGAAACCAGCTTCACAATGTTGTTCTCCTGGGTTGCAGGGTCATCGGTGCGCCATTCGCCCGAAAGCCCTTCGGGCACGGCCAGCGAGATCGCATACTCGCCATTCTGAGTGGACGAGGCAGATTCCGAAGACGATACAGCTTGGCCAGAAGCAGACTCCTGTGAGCTCTGCCCAGACGATGCCGCGCAACCTGTCGCTATCAGGGCAGCTGCGATAGCCGCCGCCATAATCAGCTTCTTCATGATGGCCTCTTATCCTAAATCTCGTCACCTACCCGGTGACTTATGTCCAACAATCCAGGCAATTGGATATGGGGCATAATTTCCAGACGACGGGGATCGCGTGATGCATTCGGCCTGAGACCCAGTTCTCTTAGGGGAGGATCGCGCCCCCGCCCGACGGAGTTGCGCGAATGAGCTGGATAGCACCTTTTGCTTCATATCGAAAGAGGCTGCGCGCCGCCGGGTGGAGGGGAAACCCGCCAAAGCGACGTGTCCCCGAGACGGAAGGAGGCAAAGATGCGTTGCTGCATAGGGATCGACCTGGCCAAGAGAAAGCACTCGGCCGTGGTCATCGCGCAAGGGGGCGAGAGGCTGCTCGTCGGCTTCGAGTTCCGCAACGACGGCGAGGGGTTCGCGGCCCTGCTCGCCAGGCTGTCGGAGATCGGCGCGACGTGCGACGAGTCGGGGGTGTGCCTGGAGGCCACCGGCCACTACGGGCGCAACCTCATCGCGTTCCTGGAGGCCCACGGCTACGCGGTCTTCGAGGTGAACCCCCTGCTCACGGCGAACTGGCGCAAGGCCATGAGCGTGAGGAAGGTGAAGAACGACGCGGTAGACGCCGAGGCGCTTGCCCTGTGGCTCCTGGCCGGGAACCCCACACGGAGGCGCCGATCGAAGTCCGAGACGGACGACCTGAGGTCGCTGGCGAGGTCCCGCACCTCCCTCTCGCATATTGTAAGCGACTGCAAGAACAAGGCGCACGCGATCCTCGACGTCGTGTTCCCCGAGTTCCACGGCTTCTTCGCAGACGACTTCGGCAAGGCCGCTTGCGCGGTTCTCGCGAAGTGGGGCTCTGCCGCCAACGTCGCGCGGGCGCGCGTGGACTCCATCGAGAAGGCGATGCGCGACGCCGCTGGCAGGCGGTTCGGCCGAGACGACGCCGAGCGGCTGAAGGCGCTGGCCAGGTCATCGGTCGGCCAGCACAGCGGACCGCTCCTGTTCCAGCTGCGCCAGCTGCTCGCCCAGATAGAGTTCACGAAAGGCCAGATGGCCGAGCTCGACGCGGAGCTGGAAAGGCTGCTCGAGGGCTCGCCGATAACGACCGTCCCCGGGATCGGCACCGTGTGCGGAGCCGGGATACTAGGCGAGATCGGCGACGTGGGCCGCTTCGAGGACGCCTCTAAGCTCGTGGCCTTCGCCGGCTGCGATCCGTCGGTGTTCGAGTCCGGCGAGTTCGAGGGCTCGCGCGCGCACCTGTCGAAACGAGGCTCGCCGCATCTCAGGTGGTACTTGTGGCTGGCAGCCGACCGCGCCCGCAGGTTCGATCCCGTGCTGCGAGACTACTACCTGAAGAAACGAGCCGAAGGCAAGTGCCACAAGGTCGCCATCAGCGCGGTCGTGCGAAAGCTCTGCGCGATCATCTTCGCGGTGCTGCGCGACGGGAAGCCCTACGTCTGCCCGGCGGCCGCCTAGCGGGAAGGCCAACTGGCATATCGCCTCTTATCACCCCGGCGATCGGCGTGACTCCCCGTCGCCCGGCTTCGCCATGCCCGAAACCCGGTTGACACCATGTCCCATATCCAATTGTCAAAGTGCTTCAAAATCTTTGGAAATCCTATTGACTTTTACATAGCTGGCTCTCCTTCTCGCTCGCCAAAAGCGCAAGCCGCCGATTTCTTGCAACCAACCCGTACTTGCAGCGCATCACACGCAAGCTAAGTTTACTCCTAAAACATCTTCTCCCGCGTTTATTCCAGGTACGCGCCGGTCTGGCGGCCCCAGAGCAGGGCATACTCTCCACCTTGGGCGATGAGATCGGCGTGCGGCCCATCTTCGGCGATGCGCCCGTCGGAGAGCACGACGATGCGGTCGAGGCTCGCCACCGTGCTCAACCGATGTGCCACGACGATGCTCGTGCGGCCTGCCATCAGGCGCGAGAGCGCCTCCTGCACCAAGCGTTCGCTTTCGCTGTCGAGCGCGCTCGTGGCCTCGTCGAGCACGAGGATGGGACAATCCGCCAGCATGGCACGTGCGATGACCACGCGTTGGCGCTGCCCGCCCGAGAGCTTGACACCGCGCTCGCCGGTTACGGTTTCGAAGCCTTGCGGCAGCTTCTCGATGAACTCGAGCGCGTTGGCTAGCCGCGCCGCCTCGCGGATCTCCTCCATCGTGGCTCCGGGCTTGCCGTAGGAGATATTCTCGGCAATCGTGCGGTGGAACAGGATGGACTCCTGCGGAACATACGCAATCTGTCGGCGCAAGCTCTGCTGCGTGCACTGCGCGATGTCCTGCCCGTCTACGAAGATGTGCCCTTCCTGGATGTCGGACAGGCGCAGCAAGAGCTTCGTGAGCGTCGTCTTGCCCGCTCCGCTCATGCCCACGAGACCCACGCGCTGGCCGGCGGGGATGTGCAGGTCGAAGCCGCCGAACACGCGCGTCTGCACGCCGCCGTCCTCGTAAGAGAACCCGATGTCCTCGAAGTCTATCCGCCCTTTGTCCACGCGCAAATCCGCTGCGCCTTCCACATCGTCCACCAAACGCGGTTCGTCCAAGATCTCGGTCATGCCGCTGGCGTCGCCGAAGGCGCGGTTGAGACGTTGCAAGCCTGCATTTATAAAGTTGAACTGATTCGTCACGTTGTATGTGTAGGTGAACATCATCACCAGCGTACCGGGCGTAATTCCAAACCAAGCGTTGCCGCCGCTGATGAACACCGCCACGATGCTCATAATCACGAGAGCGATGCACGCCGTGACGATGCCGCGCATGAGGCTCGCCATCATCCGCTTGCTGTCTCGCATGACCACGTTGCGGTTGGCTTCGTCGAACAGGCTCCGCTCGTAATCCTCGCGCCCGTAGGTCTTCACGGCCAGAATGTTAGCGACGCTATCAGAAAGCTCGCCCGACAGTTGGTTTTGCGCACCGGCCGCCGCTTCGTTGAGGTTGAGGATACGGCGGTACATGCGATAGCTCACAGTCATGTAAATCGCCAACATGATCATCAGTATCACGGTGTAAAGCGGCACCCGAGGCCCCAGCAGCAGGCAAATGAACACAATGGCTTCGGTGATGGGGAGAACCGGCCAGGTGAGCACCTCGATCAGCTGGTTATAGGCGTTCATGTACTTCGTGGTCTGGCTGACGAGCGTTCCGCCGAACCGATTGGAATGGAAGCTCATCGACTGGTTGCACAAGGCGTCGAACGCCTCGGTGGCCAAGTCATAGTTAACGGCAATCTCGAGCTTCCAGAGCGTATAGTCCTGTACCTTGCTCGCGCCCTGACCGACAAGGTTCACCAGTATGAGCGCCAAGATATAGGGCCCGAAAACGGGAAATACCTGTTCGGCACTGACAGGCTCGGCCGCCACCCGGTCGACGATGAGGCTCATGAGGTAGGGATTTGCATAAGTCAGCAGAAACCCGAACACGATGGTCGCGCAGACAAGCGCAACGAACAGGCCAAGGTGCTTTTTAGTGGCTTGCCAATAGTAATGCAGCGTGCGCCACGTGGTCTCCTGCTCTCCGAAGCTTTTCGCCATCCCTCGCCTCCTTCCCGATATCGCATGATACAACAGGATGCATCAAGCAAGCTGACCAGGTAGCCTCCAGGATGCGCCTTCACCTTAAAGGGACACACGAGAACGCCCTGCTTCACCAAAAGGTTAAGCAGGGCATTTGCTGAGCTATGCGTTTTGTTGTTTGAGGCGTCTGCGCTATGCGAGACGTGCGCGGGGATGGTACGCGCGGGAAGACGCAGAAGCTTCCTGCTTCGCGCCCATCGTTTCGGAAACTGGGATAACAGCATCCTCGGGTTTGGGAGCCATCCAGCTAAAGGATGCGCTCTTCGAGATGGTGTCGTCGGCGGCAAGCACAACGGTCGCTGTCTTCGCTGCAAACACAGCAGCCAGAACGATCATTAATACTGCAATTTCTACCATTGGTGCCTCCTTTTCATCCTTGCGCCTACACCAACGCACACAATGGTAGCCTCTGCGCAAAGAAAAGTTAAACTGTTATTATTGGTACTTAGCACAGCTATTTGTTGTAAGAGAGGGATGTCCGCATGAATTTCGCGTCATTGGAATACTTCGAGACACTCGCACAGGAGCGCAGCTTCACAAAGGCGTCGGAACGCCTGCACATCACCCAGCAATCACTCAGCTCCCATATCGCCAAGCTCGAGAAAGAACTCGGCTGCCAGCTGGTCGTACGGCACGTGCCGCTCGAGCTCACCTACGCTGGCGAAGTATTCCTGAACTACGCTTCGTCGCTTCGCGACCAGTACACCACCATGCGGCACGAGTTTTTGGACATCTCGAAGAACGACGAGGGAATCCTGCGCGTCGGCATTGCGTTCACGCGTGGACGCACAATTTTGCCCGACATCATCATGGCATTTCACGAGAAGCATCCGCATGTCAGAATCGCGCTGGTCGAAGCCACAAACGAAGCGCTGCGGCAAAAGCTCGTAGAAGGAGACATCGATCTGGCCATCGCATTCTTCCCCACCTCGCTTCCAGGAATCATAATGCGCGATTTCTACCAGGAAGAAGTGGTCATCCTCGTGCTCCGCGAGCTGTTCGAAAAGCTGTACGGCGACGAAACCGAAGAGCGCGTGCACCGGCTTTGCGAAGGCGATTACTCGGCCCTCGAAAAATGTCCCTTGGTGCTCGGAAGCCTCGAAGACATCGGCGGACGTATCGAGCGCAGCCTGATGATGCGCGCTGGGCTTTCGCGCCCCCGCATCGTCGCTACCTCCAACAACTCGGAAACGCATCTGGCTCTCTGCATCCGCGGCGCCGGTGCCTGCCTGTGTTCCGAGACCCTCGCCCGCGGAGCGCTAACCGAAGAACAGCTCGAGAAGCTGCTGATCATCCGCCTTGGGGATACAGCACGCTATCCCATCTGCTTCGGTTACCGTGACAAGCCTTACCAGTGGAGCATCATCCAAGAGTTCATGGACATGGCATCCGAAGTCGTGAACCGCAGCTAAGCGCCCGATGCGGGATGGGCGCTGGATCACCCATAAGACGCGCCGCCCACACCGCCTCCATCGCGCCACTTGGATGCGCACTCATGTTGCGGCTATATTGCGCACACGGCTGCAGCAGGCGGACGCGGGGTCGCGGTGGTGTATGATGACGGGCGTGCCATACGCATGCGAATCGAAAAGGATGCACGATGATCGAGCTGAAAGCCTACGCGGGGCTGATACGCAACCACGCCGAGCTCGCAACAGAGCTGGGGATTAACATAAAATGGCTTTCGCGCCAGGAACGCGAGGAAGCGCTTGTCATAGCTGCATATCAAGCCTGGGGCGAGCAGATGGGCACCCACATCAACGGGCAGTTTGCAATAGCGCTCTACGACACCGAAACCGAAGAGCTGTTCTGCACGCGCGACCCGCTCGGCGCAGAGCTTCTGTTCTACTACCAGACCTCAGACGGACGAGTGCTGGTGGGTACGCAAATCAAAGATTTGTTCGACCAAGACGGTTTCGTGCGCGAGCTCAACCGGGAGCTGGTGCAGTTCTTCATGAGCTTCAACTACGTCCCTGGCGAGGAGACGCTGTTCGCAGGCGTCCGCAAGCTCGAGCCGGGTGGATACTTGCGCTTCGGCGCCGACGGGCTTCAACTCGGACAGTACTGGGAGCTTACCTTCGAGCCCGACGAGTCGAAGTCGGTCGAACAATGGGCAGACGAGATCGACGCGGCGATGGATGCGAGCCTCCACGACATCATGGACGAAGGCGAACAGCCCGACAGCTTCCTTTCAGGCGGCGTGGACTCGTCCTACATCATGGCGAAGAGCCAGGCGAAGACGGGTTACTGCGTGGCGTACGAAGACCAGCAAGCAAGCGAAGAGGAGGATGCGCGCGCAACGGCGCAGTTCCTAGGGCGTGGTTTCGAGGGAATTAGCGTGTCTCCCAACGACTTCTTCGGCGACATCGACGAATTCCTGTTGGCCTACGAGCAACCTTCGGCCGACCCGGCCGGCCTGGCGTTGTTCAGCGCTTGTAAGAAAGTGGCCCGGAAATCGACGTTGTGCTTCTCGGGCGAAGGCGCCGACGAGTTCTTCGCGGGCTACAGCATATACGAGAACACGGGGCGCTACAGCGCGAAAGACGCCGTGTACTACGGCACCACCTACATCATGAACGACGCTGAGCTGAAGCGTTTCCTCAAGCGCTTTTATCCCGAGCGCTCGGCCACCGAGTTCATGCGCGAGCGTGGGGCTGCAGGCAAGCAATATGACACGCTGTCGTGGATGCTCTATGTCGATTTGCGCAGCTACTTCGAGGGAAGCATTCTTTTCAACTCGACGAAAATCGCTCGAGGCACGGGGCTTGACATCCGCATGCCTTATTGCGACCTGCGCATTTTCGACATCGCCCGACGCATGCCGTCGCGCTTCAAGGCAGATGGTCCTGGCAAGAACAAGATCGCGCTACGCGCTGCCGCATCACGCGTGCTGCCCGAAAACGTGGCATACCGCAAGAAGCTCGGCTTCCCGGTGCCTGTCCGGAAGTGGCTCGCCGACCCGCAGGCCAACGCCGACATCGTTCGCGCGTTCGCAAGCGATACCGCCGCCGAGTTTTTCAATGTCGACGAAATCGGCGCCCTGCTCGACGCGCTTATGGGCAAGAAACCCCGCGTGGCTCACCCCATCTGGTTCGGCCGCCGCAAGACGCGCCTGTGGCGTTACGTGTGGACGATATACGTCTTCATCCGCTGGTACGAACTGTTCTTCGAGCAGGCGTAACGATGCTCGACCAATTCTCACGCACCCAGCTGCTGCTCGGATCCGATGCGATGCAGGTGCTGTCGAATGCCCGCGTGGCGGTTTTCGGCCTGGGCGGAGTGGGCGGCACGGCCGCAGAAGCGTTGGCCCGTGCAGGCGTGGGCGCCCTCGACGTCATCGACCACGATCGCGTGAGCTTGACGAACGTGAACCGCCAGACGGTTGCCCTCACCTCGACAATCGGCCAGCTTAAAGCTGATGTCATGGCAAAACGCATCGCCGACATCAACCCCACATGCCACGTGACGGCGCACGCGTGCTTCTATCTGCCCGACACGGCTGACGAGCTGGACCTGGCGTTGTTCGACTACGTAATCGACGCCGTCGATACTGTCACGGCGAAATTGCTGCTGATCGAGCGCGCACAGGCGACGGACGTACCCCTCATATCAAGCATGGGAACGGCCAACAAGCTCGACCCCACCGCGCTGAGAGTTGGCGACATCTACCAGACGTCGATCTGCCCGCTCGCCAAGATCATCCGCAAGGAGTGCCGCAAACGCGGCGTCAAGAAGCTGAAGGTCGTCTACTCGACCGAACCGGCATTACCGCCCTCGGACGAGGCGCAGGAAGCCTACCGCGAGCAAGCGCTCCAGACACCCGGGGCTTCCGCCGACAAGTTCGGCCGCGCCGGCGTGCCGGGCTCGGTCTCCTTCGTGCCTCCTGCAGCCGGCCTGATATTGGCTGGCGAGGTGGTGAAGGACCTCGTGGGAATTCGCCTATAATGGCAAGTATCATCATGTGCAGATGTCAAACGTGAAAGGAGAACACCATGGCGATCATGTCCGCAGAAGTTCAGGAGCTCTTCAAGAAAGTCCCCGATGTCGTATTCAGCACAGCCCGCGCCGATGGTCAGCCCAATAGTTGCATCGTTGGTATGAAGACCGTCATCGACGACGAGACCGTGTACCTCTCCGACCAATTCTTCAAGAAGACGCTTGCCAACATCCAGGAGAACCCCAAGGTATCCATCGTCTTCTGGGAGGGCATCGAAGCCTACGAGCTGTACGGCACCGTCCGTTACGTCAACGAAGGCCCCGAGTTCGAGGCGCAGAAAGCCTGGGTCGACGCCGCATTCGAGAAAATGGGCAAGCCCATCAAGGCCAAGGGCGGCTGCTTCGTGCACATCGAGAGCGTGTTCTCGTCCAAACCCGGCCCGCAAGCTGGCGAGCAGCTCGCTTAAATTGCCCCATCAAATCGATCAAACACCCCAGGAGCAATCAATCGCCCCTGGGGTAACTGATTGCCAAACTCTTCAAACACGAAATCTCTGAAACGCCCGACACAATTGGGCGTTTCTTTTGCGCTACACTGACACAGTTTGAACAGTTCTTAACTTGGAGGCATGCAATGGCATACGTAACATGGAGCCTTGAAACCCTGGAGCGTTTCTGCACTGACGTGTTCGGAGCTTTCGGCTTCAGCGAAGAAGAGAGCAACCAGATAACCGACGTCTTGCTAACGGCCGACTTGTACGGCATCGAAAGCCACGGCATGCAGCGCATGGTGCGCTACCACAAGGGTCTCGAAAAAGGTCAGATCCACCTGGAAGCGCGCCCCGAAATCGCATTCGAAACACCCGTAAGCGCCGTAATCGACGGCCATTCCGGCATGGGCCAGCTCATCAGCGTGTTCGCAATGGACGAGGCCATCCGCAAGGCCGAGAGCACGGGCGTGGGCATCGTCACCATCCGCAACTCCAACCACTACGGTATCGCCGGCTACTACGCGCAGATGGCCGCAAAACGTGGGCTGATCGGCCTTTCCTGCACAAACTCCGAAGCCATCATGGTGCCAACCTTCGGCCGCGAAGCCATGCTGGGCACCAACCCTATAGCAATTGCCGCACCCGCCGAGCCCTACCCCTTCCTGTTCGATGCCTCGACCACCGTCGTCACTCGCGGCAAGCTCGAGATGTACAACAAGATGGGAAAGCCACTGCCCGACGGCTGGGCGCTTGACGAAAACGGCGCACCAAGCAACGAGGCGCCGCGGGTGCTTGCCAACATCGTCGGCAAGAAAGGCGGCGGCATCATGCCTCTGGGCGGGGCGACGGAGCAGTTGGGCAGCCACAAGGGCTACGGTTGGGGTATGGTGGCTGAGCTGTTCAGCTCCATCTTGTCGCTGGGCGTCACGAGCAACGAATGCTGCACCTTCCCCGACAAGACAGGAATCTGCCACTGCTTCGCCGCCATCAACCCGGCAGCATTTGGCGATGCCGAGGCCATCAAGGCACATCTTTCCGACTACCTGTCAAAGCTCCGCGAAAGCGCGCTTGCCGAAGGCGCCGACCAAATCTACACCCACGGCCAGAAGGAAGTGCTCGCCGAGGCCGATCGCCGCGCCAACGGTATCCCCGTCAACGACGGCACTATGGTCGAACTGCTGGACCTGTGCCAATACCTTAACTTGGACTTCGCTTCTTACTTCCCCAGCTACGAACCACCCGCCGAGTTCGCCGGCTTCGCAGGCAACTATTAGTCAGTGTAAAACCTCGTTGGGAAGGGGTGCCAGGCACCCCTTCCCGCCCAAACAACTCTGAGAATTTGCGTCATTTACGCCTGAAAATACCGCCTGCCTAAAACTTTGTCTCTAACGGCAAACGCATCCCAAATCAAACCAATCTTTCTCGTACAATTGCACAAACGGAGTTTGGAGGCTCCGTTGCGCCTCATAGGCGTTCGGTACGTGTTTCGTCTTGGCTTTTAAGCCGCGAAGCATTCGAATTGAAGGGGAAAGCATGTTCCAAGCACTACTGGACCCGGTAGCGGGCAGCCTAGGGCTTTCGGCTCTGGTGGCGTGCATACCGCTGGTCACCTTTTTCATCATGTTGCTCGGCGTCAAAGCCAAGGCACACGTTTCGGCGGTCGTCGCCCTCGTCGTGGCAATTACGGTCGCAGTGCTCGGGTTCCAGATGCCGGCGTGGCTTGCATTCGTGTCTGCCACCCAAGGCGCTGCGTTCGGCGCCTTCCCCATCGTGTTCATCATCTGCATGGCCGTGTGGTTCTACGAGGTCACGGTCGTGTCCGGCCGCTCTGAAGACCTGCGCAAGTTCTTCGACCAGGTCGGCGGCGGCGACATCCGCATCCAAGCCATGATGATCGCCTTCTGCTTCGGCGGCCTTCTCGAGGCCCTCGCCGGCTTCGGCGCGCCTATCGCGGTTACCGCTACCATGATCCTGGCCTTGGGCGTCAAGCCCAAGAAGGCGGCACTGACCGTCCTGCTGGCCAACACCGCACCTGTTGCCTACGGCGCCGTTGCAACGCCGATCACCACGGCCGGCAACATGGTCGCCAGCATCACGGGCGACGCGGCGGCCACTGCCACGCACGTCGCCGCCATCGTCGGTTACCAGGCACCCCTGTTCGCCGTGTTCGTACCCTTCCTGCTCGTCATCATCCTCGACGGCAAGCAGGGCGCGAAGGACTGCGTCGTGCCCGCTTTCGTGGTGGGCATCTGCTTCGCCATCACCCAGTGGTGGTGCTCCAACCACTTCGCCTACGAGCTCACCGACGTCATCGCCTCGCTCGTCGGCATGATCGCCTGCGTGGCCTTCATGAAGGTCTGGAAGCCGAAGGGCGTCGACGGCGTACGCGAGCGCTTTGGCTTGCCGCCCCGCGCCGAGTCTGGCGAATCCGACCTCAACGCCGGCCGCACCTTCATGGCGCTCGTTCCCTACCTCATCGTCGTGGTCGTGTTCGGCATCTGCAAGCTGGGCATCCCCGACATCCTCGCCCAGACCGACGTCAAGATTCCCTGGCCGGTCATTTCGGGCGGAACGATTCTGAGCGCTGCCGGCATAGACCCTGGCACCACGTTCAACCTCAACTTGCTCTCCACGCCTGGCACCATGTTGCTGTTTGCGGGCCTCATTTCTGCAATGGTGTACACGCTTAACACCGAGAACGGCCGCTACAAGATGACCATGGGCGCCGCCGTCAGGGCCATCGGCTCCACGTTCTACAAGATGCGCTTCTCGGCGCTGACCATCGTGCTCGTGCTCTCGCTGGCCTATGTCATGAACTTCAGCGGCCAGACGATCTGCATCGGCGAGTTCCTCTCGGGCTCTGGCCCCATCTTCCCGGTAATCTCCCCCACGCTCGGCTGGGTGGGCACTGCAGTAACCGGTTCTGACACCAGCGCGAACGCCCTGTTCGCCGGCCTGCAGTACTCGGCCGCCATGGCCAACCCGGCACTGCAGAACGTCACCCCCGACCTGTTCCTGGCCGCCAACACCATGGGCGGCGTCGTGGGCAAGATGATCAGCCCGCAGTCGCTGGCCATCGCCGCTGTCGCCACGCAGGTCCGCGAGGCCGACATCATGAAGGAAGTCCTCCCCTGGTCGGTCGCCTTCCTCGTACTGCTCTGCTTGCTCGTGGGCGCGCAATCCACCGTGCTCGCCTTCATCCTGCCGTAAAGCGCAAACGATGCGCGGGAGGGCTCGTCCCTCCCGCGCATCGAATCATTTGGAAGCGATTATCAGTGGATTGCCCTCCGGTAACCAGTGGCCGCTCTGCGGCTATAATCACATTTAAGCTTGGAATGCAAACTGCTAAGGGATAAGAAGAAGAGAAAGGGGCCGTATGAAAGTTGCATTCTTCCCGGGATGCATGGTCGACATGATCTACCCGGAAATCGGCATTGCCGCCGTGAATGTCCTGGAGCGTCTCGGCTGCGACGTCGAGATGCCCGACGACCAGATCTGCTGCGGTCAGGGCCTGATCAATTCGGGCTACCGCAAGGAAAACGCCACCGTGGCGAGAATGATTGTCGACGCGTACGAGACCAGCGAATACGACACGATCGTCTCGCTGACTGGCTCGTGCATGAACGCCATAGTCAATGACTATCCGATCGTGTTCAAGGACGACCCCGTCTACCTCGAGCGCACCCGCAAGCTCGGCGAGCGCTTCTTCGAGTTCACGGACTTCATCGTCAACCACCTCGGCGTCACTGACGTAGGCGCCAGCTTCCATCACTCGGTGACCTACCACAAGAGCTGCCACGTCACGCGTCTTCTCGGTATCGTCGAGCCGCCGCTGCAGCTCCTGCAGGCGGTTGAGGGTCTTGAGTATCGCGAGATGGAGCATGCCGACCGTTGCTGCGGCTTCGGTGGAACGTTCTCGTTCAAGCAGCCCGAAATCGCCGGCGAAGTGGTCTACGAGAAATGCCGCACCATCATCGAGACCGGCGCCGACGTCATCTGCGGCGCAGACGTGCCATGCCTGATGAACATCAAGGGCGCGCTGTCCCGTATGCGTTCCGACGGCAGGCTTGACCGCGACATCCGCGTCATGCACATCGCCCAGATCCTGGATGCGAGGGAGTAGCCATGTCAATCCTATACAACACTGACAAAACCCTGCGCGAGCGCGTGTCCGACTGCCTTGAAGACGACTTCAAGCACAATGCGATTCGCACCGCCCAGGAAGTTTTCTACGTCAAGCGCGGCGAGCTCGTGGAAGAAATGGGTGACGGCTGGCAACAGCTGCGCCTGCATTCCATGGAAGTTCGCAACCACGTAACCGAGAATCTCGACTACTACGTCAAGCAGTTCGCAACCAACGCCGAAGCCAACGGCTGCGTCATGCACTACGCTCCCACCGGCGACGACGCTCTGTGGGAGGTGCTCGACATCTTCGAGAAGCACGGCGCAACCTACGCCGTCAAGTCCAAGAGCATGATGACCGAGGAAGTCGGCCTCAACGAGGTGCTCGAGAACGCCGGCATCAAGATCACCGAGACCGACTGCGCCGAGAACATCCTGCAGACTGCTGAGTCCAAGCCTTCGCATATCGTCGTCCCGGCACTGCACTTCAACCGCGACGCCATCGCCGACATCTACCGCGAGAAGCGCGGCTACACCGGCTCGTCTGTTCCCGAGGAGATTACGCACTTCCTGCGCAAGATCCTGCGCGACGAGTTCATGGAAGCCGAAGTCGGTATTCGCGGCTGCAATTTCGCCGTAGCCTCCACCGGCTCGGTGACGCTGGTCACCAACGAGGGCAACGGGCGCATGGTCGACTCGTTCCCCAAGGTCCAGATCGTCTTCGTGGGCATCGACCGCATCATCCCCGACCTCGAAGCGCTCGACACCATGCTGGCTCTGCTGCCGCGTAGCGCAGTCGGCGCCAAGATGACGGCGTACTTCAGCCTCGACAGCGGTCCGCGCGGCGCGGGCGAGGTCGACGGTCCCGAGGAAGTGCACATCATCCTCATGGACAACGGCCGCCACACGCTGGCCAACTCCGAGTTCAAGGACATGCTGCGCTGCATGCGCTGCGGCGCCTGCCTCAACATCTGCCCGGTGTATCGTCACATCACCGGCCACGGCTACGGTTCGATTTATCCCGGCCCCATGGGCATCGTTCTCACGGCCGGCTTAGCTGGTTACGACCAGATCGACACCATGGCCTTCGCCTGCTCGCTGTGCGGCGCTTGCGCCGAGCACTGCCCAGTGGGCATCCCCATCCACGACCTCATCCGCCAGCATCGCATGAACATCGTCGAACAGGGCAAGAACCACGCCGTAGAGGTGCCCATCTTCAAGGGCCTGGAGCTGTTCTGGTCCAACAAGCCCATTTACCTGGCCGCCATGAAGGCCGGACGTCCCGTCATGAAGGCAATCGCCCGCGGCGAGGACGCGCTCGACGAGAACAGCGTCTGGATCCCGGTCGTCAAGGGCTGGACGTCCACCCGCGACTTCGACGTTCTCTCCGAGACCCGCTTCCGCACTTGGTTCAAGGAGCACAAGAAAGAACAAGCTAAAAACGGGAAAGGTGGTGAGCAGTAATGGCATTGGGTAACAAGACGCTCGACGACCTGCTGGGTCCCATCTCCGAACAGCTCGGACGCAAAGACGTAGCCGTTGCCATTAAAGTGCCCGAATGGGAATTCAAGGCACAGCGCGTAACCGACGGACTCTCGGCTGCACAGCTGGTCGATCTGTTCGAAAGCGAAGCCGCCAAGATCCGCGTTCAGGCCAAGCGTTGCGCCAAGGCCGATCTCGCCAAGGCCATCGCCGAGATCGTCGGCGCAGGCGAACCCGAAACCGGCGAGGCATGCACCGTCGTGTGCGCCGACGAGGAAGCGTTTGCCGAAGCTGGGCTCTATGACGCCCTGAAGGCCTGCGATAAGGTCACCGACGTACACGTTTGGGACGAGGCCGTCGGAGACGCGAACGTGCAGAAGGCACGTTACGCCACTTACGGCGTAACCTACGCAAAGGCCGGCATCGCCGAGTCCGCCACGATCGTGCAGCCGACCTATCCGAAGTGCGGACGTGCCATCAGCTTGCTGCCGCTCGTGCACATCGCCGTGGTCGACGCGGCTACCATCGTCCCCACGATGCTCGAGGTCATGCAGTCCTATGCCGCAGACGAGAAGCTCCCCTCGCAGGTCTGCTTCATCAGCGGCCCCTCCGCCACCGCCGACATCGAGCTCGTGCGCGTGGAAGGCGTTCATGGCCCCATGTACGTGCACTACGTCATTGTGGAATAGCGCATAGGCGTCAAGCCCCATCAACGTACGAGAAGGCGCCGCCCAGATGGGCGGCGCCTCGCTTTTGCTCTTTCTCTCGCCATCGAAGAGGGCTGTCCCCCAGTAATGGCGAGATGCTTATTAGGCCTGGATTTCGTCCTCGCCAGGATACTCGTCGTAGTTGACGCCTTCGATTGCTTCGGGGCGCACGACCAGCACGTCGCACTTCATGTTGCGGACCAGCTGCGTCGAAACGCTGCCCACGAACGCGTACTTGATATTGGAAAGACCGCGTACGCCGCAGATGACCAAATCGGGGTTGAACGGCTCGATCATAGACTCGAGCGTGTCGGCAACGCTGCCCACAGCCACCTTCAGCTCCACCGAAGGAATGCATTCGTCTTTTGCGGAACGCCTGAAATAGCGGCCCAGGGCAGTTTGGATAGCTTCCTTCTGAGTCTCGACGATGCCCTCATCGCCGATGCCGGCCGTATTGAACGCCGTCGAATCGATGACATTGCCGAAGAGCACGTCGGAGTTGTTGTCGTGCGCAATCGAGAGCGTGCGGCGGCAAACCGCTTCCTGAGTGTTCCCACCATCGAGAGCTGCGAAAATCCTGCTATAACGTGCCATGGCGCCTTTCCTTTCCGTTCTTGCCTAGGGCGTTCATCTGCGTCGACTTCGACGCAGGATGTTCAAAAAAACCAACACCGTTATTGTATTTCAAGAACCCAGTTTAGAAAACTACAAGCCAGGATTGCGGTAGCTAGCATGGCGTATTGTGTTGCTTTTCTTGGGCCGCCCAGACGGGATGTCGACAAAGAAGGATGGCCGAAAAGAAACGCATCGTAACCTCGCGCTCGTTTCAGGGCGAATTCAGATTTGCTGGATAGGATGTCGCCGACAGCAGGAAACAACGCAAAGGAGTAATTTCATGAAACGATTTGCCATGTCCATCCTCATCTGCGCAGCCCTGAGCGTAGGATTGTTTAGCGGGTGCTCCAATGCTAATCAGTCGACGGCATCTGACACGGCCTCCTCGACAACGGTCACGGCAACAGCATCCTCCGAATCCGCAAGCACAGCATCCGACAACCTTTCCTCGAGTTCAAGCGATTCCTCGGCGAACGACTCGTCATCCGAAACGAGCGCTTCCGCATCTGGAGAATCGGCAGAATCTGAAACGCCATATTCCACCGCAGCTGCTTCGGGAAGCACGGTTTTGGATTCATCCGACATGTTCACGGATCGCGACCTCGAGCAGCAAGCCGACACCTCCAACGCCAAGACCATCGCCGTAAGCAACGATCAAGACGTGAGCATTACCGAGGAAGGCGTCTACGTGCTCAGCGGCACGGCAACCAACGTGACCGTCGAAATCAATGCCGATGATGCTGCGAAGGTACAGCTGGTACTTGATGGGCTGAGCATCGCAAACGAAGGCAAGCCCGCCATCTACGTCGTATCCGCCGACAAGGTTTTCGTCACCACGACGGCGGGCTCGAGCAACGAATTGACCGTTACGGGCGAATTCGCCTCGACCGATTCCGAAAGCAACGTGGACGGCGCCATCTTCAGCAAAGACGACATCGCGTTCAACGGCGAAGGCACCCTGACCATCAACTCGTCGAACAACGGCATCGTGGGCAAGGACGACGTGAAGTTTACGGGTGGCACCTACAAGATCGTCGCAGGAAACCATGCCATCCAGGGCAAGGATTCGGTGCGCATAGCCGACGGCACGTTCAATCTCGAAGCGACGAAGGACGGCATCCACGCCGAAAACACCGATGACCAGGCGCTTGGCTACGTGTTCATCGCAGGTGGAACGTTCGACATCCAGGCTGGAAGCGACGGTATCGAAGGCGATGCTGTCGTGCAAATCGACGGGGGAACGTTCAACATCAACGCCAAAGAAGGCATCGAGGGCACGTATGTGCAGATTAACGACGGCAATACTACCATCAACGCAAGCGATGACGGAATAAACGCCACGGCCAAGTCAACGGAATACGACGTCGCCATCGAGATAAACGGCGGCACCGTCGCCATCACGATGGGCTCAGGCGACACCGACGCCCTGGACTCCAACGGCTCTCTCATAGTCAACGGCGGCACGGTCGACATCACGGCGCAGTTCGCCTTCGATTTCGTGACAAAGGGCGAATTGAACGGCGGCACGGTGACCGTGAATGGAGAACAGGTGAGCGAGATCGCCGAATCCATGATGATGGGCGGCCCTGGCGGACAAGGCGGGTTCGGCGACCAGCAGGGCTTTTCAGGCGAGATGCCGAGCGGCGAAATGCCGAGCGGCGAGGCCCCGCAAGGCGGCCATGGCAGCCATGGCAGCCATGGTCCCAAGGGCGGCATGGGGCGCGGTTCCAGCGATAGCGCCCAGCCTTCGACCCAGCAGGCTTAGATGAATCGCAAGATGAGCCGAAGATACGTTCTTCGGCTCATCGGATGGGTTAACGAAAAGGGAGGGGTCTCATCGACCCCTCCCTTCCTTATGCAAAGCTAAGGCCGGTAGCTTTTAAGCCAAAGCCCGCTTCGGTGCTAGGCGGGCTCCAGGTTTCGCGTGGTGGCTGCTTAGGCCAAAGCGGTGAACGACAGCATCAAGCCACCGATGGAGTTGCAGCCGTCCTGCTCGAAGCCGTACTCACCGAAAGTGAACTCGGCCAGGAACGGCACGCCGTCGGCCTCCTTGATGAAGGAGTCAGCCACTTCGCCGATGCGGTCGCCGATGGCGGCACGACGTCCGCCGCAGTGCACGAAGAAGTAGGCGGCGGGAGCGGGGGCGTCCATCTTGCCGGCGAGCTTCTTCAAATCCGCGGAAACCTCGGCAATGGAGCCGATTAGTCCGTCAACGCTACCGTCCATGCAAATGACGGCGGTCTTTTCGACGACGCGCGCGCCCACGGCGATGGAGTGGTCGTCGTTGCCGTTCATGGGGTGGCGAATGGCGGTGAGGTCACCCAGGCGGTCCTTCACGCCCAGCGGAGCCACGATGGATGCGACGAGCAGATCGCCGCCCATCAGTTGGTCGGTGCTCATGCCGCGCCACTCGGCGTACACGTCGAGCGCCGGCTTGCCGTCGATCTCGGCGATGCCGCGCTCGCCGTCCATCTTGGTGACCACGCCGAACTTGTCGGTTTCGGCATAGGCGCCCGTGAACTTGTTGACCATGGGAGCATCGGTGTAGAAGAAAGCCACGATGCAGCCGTCCTGGAAGCACTCGGTGCCGCTGTACAGCCACCACTTGCCGGCAATCTCGTTGTCAGCAGCGCTACCACCGAAGAATGGAACGCGGCCGATGACGTCGGTTACGCCCTTGATGTAGTGCTCCTCCTCTGCCGGAGAGGCGGCCATGTACCAGTAGGTGGGAGCACAGTCCTTGCCGGCGGCCTCCATGGCCTTCTTGGCGAGCATCTGGCCTACTCGGCGGGCGCACTTGTCGGCGTCACGCGGAGCCCCTGCCGTGCCCACGACCACGTCGTCGCCGCCGAGGGCGAGGATACCCACGAAGGGCTTGTCGCCGCCGATGTAACCTTCGGGAGTGATGATGCCGGTGAACGAGGTGTTGCCCAGCACGGGCACGCCGGGAAGCTCCCCGGCAATTGCCGCGAGCAGTTCTGCGGAATCGTAATCACAGCTACCGTAGGTCATGGCGACCTTGGCACCCTCGATGCCTGCTGCAACCTTCGCAGCGACTTCCTTGCCAGCCTCGGCTGCCGTTGCGGCGGTAGATGTGGCGACGAAACTCTTCATATGAAGCTCCTTTCCATGCACATAACTTCCTGTTACTGCTTCGCAGGACCCCAAGCCGAGATCCTGGTAGAGCCAACTGCCTGGGGGATGGCAGCTCTCGGAGCCCGACCATCCACCCGATTTCAGAAAAGCGCCAAAGGGAACTGTCCCCTTGTATGCTTTACGCGATCTTGCACACCCAGCCGAAGGGATCCTCCGCTTCGCAGGTCTGGATGCCCACGAGCGTCTCGCGCAGCTTCTTCATGACCGGACCGCTCGTCTCGACGCCGTCGGGGAAGGCGACGTCGACGCCTTCGGCTTCGATCTTGCCCACGGGGCTGATGACGGCCGCGGTGCCGCACAGACCGCACTCGACGAAATCGCCGTTGGTGACCTCTTCGAACTTCACGGGACGCTCGACCACGTTCATGCCGAGCACGTCACGCGCCACCTGCACGAGCGAACGGCGGGTTATGCTGGGCAGGATGGAGTCGGTGTGCGACTGAGGCACGACCAAGGTGCCCTCTTTATCGACGAGCAGGACGTTGGCGCCACCCGTCTCCTCGACGTAGGTGCGGCTCTCCGAATCGAGGTACAGATTCTCGGCGTAGCCGGCATCGTGGGCCTCAGTTACAGGCAGCAGGCTCATGGCGTAGTTCAGGCCGGCCTTGATGTTGCCCGTGCCGCGCGGGGCAGCGCGGTCGTACTTGGAGATGGTCAGCTTCACGGCCGTGTCGCCGCCCTTGAAGTAAGGTCCGACCGGCGTAACGAAAATGCGGAACTGGTACTCGTCGGCAGGCTTCACGCCGATGACGTTGCCCGTCGCGACCATGAACGGACGAATGTAGAGCGTGGCGCCCGAGCCGTAGGGCGGCACCCAAGCGGCGTTCGCGGCGACGACCTGCTTGACGGCCTCGACGAACTCGTCCTCGGGGAAGGCAGGCATGACCAGGCGGCGGGCCGAATCGGCCATGCGGCTTGCGTTCAGGTCGGGGCGGAAGCACACGATGGAGCCGTCTGCGGTGGTGTAGGCCTTCAGGCCCTCGAAGACCTCCTGGCAGTAATGGAAGATCCCGGCGTCCTCGCTCAGGGTGAGCGTATGGTCCTCGGTCAGATAACCCTTTTCCCAGGCCCCGTCCTTGTAGTTGCTCACATAGCTGTAATCGCAAGGCATGTAGTTAAAGCCGAGATTACCCCAATCCAGGTCTTTCTTTTCCAAAGTTATCATCTCCTTACCTGTCGTCATTTCTGCTACTTCCAGATTCTACTCCCTCGTGCCGTATCGTGGGGAAATTAACGGGCGTTTAATACTAAGATTAATCGCACCCGCAGCTTAAAAGCCCTTGAGTCTAGCCAAGGAGAAACCTTGCTTCGAGCCGTGTCTGACGGTCGTGTGATTCGTAAAGCAGGCAGTCGCCATCTATAGCCAGACCAGCCAGGCGGGCGGCCGCAGGGAGTGAGGGCGATTCTGCAGACACAAACTTTAACCATTCAAGTGTTTGGTCGAAGCCATGCCCGAATCCCCCTACGGCCGCCCGCCCGGCTGGCCAAGCCGCAATAATAACGGCGAACATTGCCGTGGCCGTGGCCTTTTAGTAGGTTAGAAGTGTAGGGCATACCAAATATGGTAAGATTTCTCTTTGCATGAACAATACGAATCGAGGAGTACAAATGCAGCACATCATGCGTCTCACGCTATCCCTTGTCATTGCGCTCGTCACCTGCCTCGGCGCCTTTGCGCTCACAGGTTGCGGCGGTTCCAGCTCTGCGAGCAGCGCCGCGAGCGAGCAGGCCACCTCGGCGCAAGCCGCCGAATCTTCGGACAGCGCCGCTTCCGACGAGGCAACCGACGAAGCTGACGACGAGGAGCAGGACAACTGCTACGGTGACGACCTGCCAGCTCGGAAGTCGTAGCGCCCATGGCAAGCCGCCTCCAAGCCGCCATCGACGCGCAAGCCCAGCGCGTTCCCCAAAAGACCGCTTTTTACAATAGCCGCGGAGAATCTATTACTTATAGCGAGCTCAAGCGCCAATCCGATGCGCTCGCGCATTGGATTGCGAAAAACGACTCCATCACGCCGAAAACGCCACTTGTCGTGTACGGCCACAAATCTCCGTTGATGCTGGTCTGCTTTATGGCCTGCGTGAAGAGCGGGCATGCCTACGTTCCCGTCGACGTCGTGTACCCACGCGACCGCGTGGCTTCCATCATCGGACAACTGGGCCCCACGGTTGTACTCGACACCATCGGGACGATCCCGCAACTGCTCGAAGACGCGCTCGAACGCCCTTGCTTTGACGTGACCGAGCTGCAAGCCGAGCTTGCGGACGAACTTTGCGCCGCACAAGACGCAACGCTGGAAGGCGTCGGCGAAAACGACCTGTTCTACATCTTGTTTACCTCGGGCAGCACGGGTACTCCCAAAGGGGTCCAGATTACGACCGAGTGCGTCGACAACTTCTCGAAGTGGCTCATGGACAGCGAATTCGCCGTCGACGAGGAGCGCATCTGGTTCAACCGCTCCCCGTTCACCTTCGACGTGAGCCTCACCGACATGGCAGCAGGCCTCACGAGGGGCGATACGCTGTTCGCCCTGGAGGACGAGGCAGACAAGAGCTTGGCCTTGGCCTTCGAGGCGCTTGGGACGAGCGACGCCACCGAATGGGTGTCCACCCCCTCATTTGTCGACCAGTGCCTAGCCGACGAATCCTTCGACGCCCAGCTCATGCCCAACCTGAAGCGCATGCTGCTCGCAGGCGAGGTGCTCCGTCCCGAAACCGTGCGCCTTGCCCAGAAGCGCTTCCCGGGCCTGCGCGTGTTCAACGGCTACGGCCCCACCGAATCGACCGACCTCGTGACGCTATGTGAGATAACGCCCGAGATGCTCAGCGCCGACCGCGCGCTTCCCATCGGCTACGCTAAACCGGATTCACAGCTTCTGGTGCTCGACCCCGTATCGCTCGAGCCGCTTCCCGACGGGGAGCATGGCGAGCTGTTCGTCGTCGGCAACACGGTTGCGACAGGCTACTGGCAGCGCGACGACCTCACGCAGGCCGCTTTCGGCTGCTGCCCGCAACAGCTGGCCGGGCAGTCCCGCTCCTACCGTACGGGAGACGAGGTGACGCGTGAGCCGGACGGCCTGTACTACTACCACGGCCGCTACGATTTGCAGATTAAGCTCCACGGCTACCGTATCGAGCTCGGCGACATCGAATCGGCCCTCTGCGCACTCCCCGAAGTGCACATGGCCTGTGTGCTTCCCTCCATGCGCGACGGAGCGATTTCACACCTCGTGGCGCTTCTCGTTCTGGCAGACCCGAACGAGAAGGCAGGCTTTGCGCTCACGAAGCGTCTTAAGGCCGCCCTGCGCACGACCATCCCATCCTATATGGTCCCGCGTGCGTTCAAATATGTCGACGCGTTCCCGCTCAACCCCAGCGGCAAAGCTGACCGCAAGGCGCTCGCCGCCCTGATTACCGATTAGCCATGAGTTTCTACGCCGAGCCAGCCTTCTTCATCCTGCTCGTTCCCATCGTCGGGATCGCGGTGCTGCTCGGCGTCAACGAGAAGCCCCTAGGGCGCTATGGCTTAGGCGCGTCGGTGCTCATGTTGCTGTTGCTGTTCAGCCGCTCGATTGAAAGCCTGGTCTTCTTTGCATGCTATCTGGTTTTCTCCCTGCGTCTTGCTCGTTGGGTGTCCAACCTGTTCAGCGAGACCGCACGCACTGACAGCGACTCTTCGGCTCATTCACCCCATCCGAAGCGCATCGCGCTGTACCGCATCGCCTTGGCCCTGCAGATCGCGCCGCTTGCCGTCTACAAGGTGGGCGTGCTGTTCCAACCTGATTTCTTGGGCTTCATCGGCATCTCCTACATCACGTTCAAGGCCGTACAGGTGCTCATCGAGATACGCGACGGCCTGATCAAGGATCTGGGCACCCTAGAATACCTGTACTTCTTGGTCTTCTTCCCCACGATTACCTCGGGCCCCATTCTGCGCAGCCGCAAGTTCGTCGATGACCTGAACGCAAAGCGCACGCGCGACGAATACCTGCAGCTCCTGTACCGAGGCGCGGGCTGGTTTATGCTGGGTGCGCTCTACAAGTTCGTTGGGGCTCCCGTAGGCCAGTGGGCCATGTGGTTTTTGCCCAGTGTCATCGGCGCGGCGACGCCTGCGGCAGCTACGGGGGCGAACGTCGTGTACGCGCTGGGCTACACGCTCTACCTGTTCTTCGACTTCGCAGGGTATTCGCATATGGCAGTGGGGTTGGGCTATGCGCTGGGCATCGAGGTGCCCCGTAACTTCCGAGCCCCCTTCCTGGCCATCGACATCAAGGACTTCTGGAATCGCTGGCACATCAGCTTGTCGACGTGGCTGCGCGATTTCGTCTTCATGCGCTTCTCGGCGGCGGCCATCGAGCACAAGTGGTTCAAGTCCTCGGTCACAACGGCCTGCATCGGTTTCGTGCTCAACATGACGCTCATGGGCATTTGGCATGGGCTGACCGTCGACTACCTGGTCTACGGCCTGTACCACGGCCTTCTTCTGGCCGGATGCGAACTCATGCAGCGCAAGTGGGGGTTTTACAAGAAGCATAGGCGCGAGAAATGGTTCAAGCTGTGCTCGTGGGCGGTCACCATGGTCGCCGTCGTGTTCGGCATGGCCCTGTTCAGTGGTCAGGTGTTCCATAATCCGCTCGGATAATGGGGAGAGGGCTCAAACCCTTTTCCACGGAAGATGAAAGCGAGGAAAGACATGGCTAACGAAAACATCGAGGAGCGCATCATCGAATTGCTCATCGATATCACCGGCGAGGAAGAAATCGGCGACTACCGCGACGACGACCTGTTCGAAGAGGATGTCCTTGACTCGCTGGGCGCTATCGAGCTGCTCGTGCGCCTGAAGGAGGAGTTCGGCATCGCAATCGCCCCGACCGAGCTCGAGCGCGAGGAGATGAACAGCGTCAACAAGATCGTCGAGCGCGTACAGGAGCGCCTGTAAGACAGACGCCGACCTCGGCCGGCGACGTAACCGGCTGCAAGCACGGTCGAGAAGGAACCTTCCCCTCGACCGCAAAACGGGAGCTGACAAGAAGAAACGTGGAACCGCATGTTTTACATAGCCGTTTAGCCGCCCTTGCGGTGGGCGTGGCCTTGGCACTGGGAGTCATAGCGCTCGTGTGCCTGCTCTTCCCCGCGCAATCGCTCACGCGCGAGGGAATCGACTATGGCTACGTATACTCGGGCGCGAAGTCTTCGAGCGTGGAGTTCGTGGAATCGGCCATGACCGAAGAATCGCTTCTGGTGTTCGGCTCGTCGGAGCTGTCGACACCCAAGCGCATTGTGCCCCAAGTGCCCGCGCAGGTCTTCGGCACGGCCGATTACGGTTTGCGCTTGATGCTGATAGGCGAAGCCTTTGACCAGAGCCTATGGCATGCCATCGCATTGGGGGCCTACCAACAAGCAGGCATCCCGCGCAACAAGGTCGCGCTTATCGTGACGCCAGGCTGGTTTGTCGACGGCGGTCAGGATGCCGATACCTTCGGCACGCGTTTCTCCTATTCGCTGTACAACGGCTTCTGTTCCAACCCCCAGGTGCCCGACGAGGCGAAGGCCTACGTGCGATCCCGTTTGGAAAAGCTCGGTATCGACGAGACCGCGCTGAACGCCGCAAACCCCTCGCTTCCCCAGGATTATCTGAACGCCTTCGCTCTCAAGGCGCTCGACGACCTCAAGCTTCGACAAGGCCTCATCGAGGTGCGCGCAAAGGGAATCGACCTCGTCGACGAGGAGAATCCGGCCACCCCTGATTTCGAGGCGCTACGACAAGAGGCAATCAAGACTGGCGAGCAGATGAGCACCACCAACGACTGGGGCGTAGAGGACGCGTTCTACACCAACCAACTCGAGCCCGCACTCGCCGACGCGAAAGACAGCAGGGCCGACGAAACCTATTCGAACACCCCCGAATACGATGACTTGAATTGCTTCCTGGACATCGCCGACGCTTGCGGCATCGAGGTGCTCGTGGTGCTCTCACCTGAGATGGGGCCGTATTACGACTACATCGGCATAGGAAAAGAGACGCGCGCGGCCAGCTACGAGCGCGTCCGCTCAATAGTTGCAAAGCATTCCGCCAAGCTAGCCGATTTCTCGGACCGTGAATACGAGAAGTATTTCCTGTACGAGATCGTGCACTTCGGCTGGACGGGATGGGTCGATGTCGAAGAGAGCCTCTACCGATTTGCACAGGACGGTGTATGATGGCCCTGAAAAAGAAGAAACCTACTCGTATTCAGATGATTCAATCGTGGATAAACGGACATAACCGATTCGCGTGTGCAACAATTGCACTTGGCACGGCAGTAGCGCTGGTGGGCCTATTCCTCTTCGTAGCATTTTCGGGATTCGGCGCATCGGCGGACTTCATATACAACCAGTTCTAGGAAGGCGATTATGAGCGAAAACGACTATCAACCGCAGCAGGAGCGCCCATCTCGCACGAGCTCGACCCCCACCAGGCGCACAACTCCGACGCGCAGGAGCTACACCACGAACCGCCGAAGCACCTCTGGCGGTTCCACCTCCCGAGACGACAGCACGCGCGCTAGCTCGGGCCGCCGCAGCGCCAACGATGACGGCGCGGGTTATGCATCGGACGACTACGCCACGCGCAGGACAAGAACCGACGAAGGCCGAACGACTTCGACTGGCAGCGGGGAGGGCAGGCGCATCGCTCAGCAAAGCACCGTCTCGGGCAGCTCGGGCGACGGTCCCCTCCAGAACATCATGGACATGCTGCCCGGAGACAACATTTGGGTCAAACGCGGCATCCTCATCGCCGCGGCGCTTATCGTCGTACTGATCCTTGCCAATCTTGTGACCTGCGCTGCAGGCGCCTTGAGCGGCGGGGCAAGCAAGGCGACTTCTTCGGCGGCTTCCGCTTCCTCAGCCGCAAGCTCTGAGGCAACTTCCTCCGAGGCTTCCAGCACGACCGCCAAGCAGGGCGTTGCGAGCCCCTGGACCGACGACGGCACTTTCACCACTGGCGACAGCACGCTGGACGCCTATATCAAGGACGTATGCGACAAGCACTCCACCGACGGCGCCACTTACGATCAAAACGCGTACGATACCTATATCTACGTATCGCGCACCGACTACGTCGAGCGTCAGAACAACCAAAGCCCCTGGGGTCCCACCTGGGATATCGAGTACGCCAAACAGTACTTCGAGGAAGGTGATTCCGGCAACTGCTATAACTATGCAGCCGTCGTCGAATACGTGCTGAAGTACTTCGGCTACTCTGACGCCGAAGCTGAGCCGTGCGTCGTCGCGCTGGAGAGCGGTGCGTGGGGCGACCACGGCCTGGTCTTCGTCACGAACAAGAAGGACAACAAGTACTGCATCATCGACAGCTCGCTTTCCGCAAACGGCTGGATGCTCGACGCAGACTCTTACCAGTATGACATCCGCAACATCAACCAAAATTCCAAGATCCAGGGCAACGTGGACGTACTCGGCGACAACAACACGCCCACCCGCATCCCCGCTGGCGAGCTCACCGAAACAGAAAGCAGCTCTTCGGCATCTGCCTCTGCCGCATCCGAGAACACCGATGAGAACACCGACGAGAACACCGACGAAGAGCTGACCGAAGAAAGCACCGACGAGGAAGTCTACTACGAAGACGGCTCCGATGAGGAAGTCTACTACGAAGAAGATTCCGGCGAGGAAGAGGTCAACTACGATGAGACCTACGAGGACGACGGTGAGTCCTACGACGATGGGTCCGGCGAGGAAGAGGCGTAAGAGCTGACGCACGCTCAGTGTAAACCCGCCTTATAATCACTTGGAAACGCCGAGTTTCGCCCTTGCGGCGAGGCTCGGCGTTCTTCTATCGTTCCTCGGATTGCGCGATGCGGGTGATAGAAACGACGGCGGCGTCGACTTTGCAGTGCGCCAACAGCACGTCGGGACGCAAACTGCCCGTCGGCAGGGCCCTGAGCGCAAACGTCGCCCGGTTTTCCTCTATCTCGAAAGGCTTGACCAGATAATCGGTCACGACGAGGGTCTTCTCCTTGCGCTTGCGCACAACCGAAACCGTTTCGGGCGCCTCGATTGCAGTCGGACTTCCATCGAAGATGGCTTCGTAGGTTGAAAGCGGGAAGGCCACGCTTGCCGCTGGCGCCTTCCCTTCGATGTAACGGCAGTCCTGCACCATGAGGTCAGGCACGCTGGCCTGTTGCAAGGCGGCAAGGGCCTCGGCAGGTGGTACGTAGCGCGTCAGCTGCAGATCGAAGATCTCGCAGGTGCTTCCAACCCCAACGGGCAACGCCGCACCGAATGCAATCTTCATATGCGGCGAGAAACCCTGGCTGATGGCAAAGGGAAGCTTAGCGCGCCGCACGGTGCGCTCGAGCGTGTGCGCCACCTCTAGATGCGACAGCATGGCCAAACGGCCCTGTTCGACGTAAGTGCAGCGCAAGCGATACGTCTTTGGTGCATTGGGGTCGGTCATCGCGCACTCCCCCCTTCGAATGAATCGGGGGTTTCGGCTGGCTGGCACGTTCCCACGCGTGGCTCGGCAAGCTCGTTGTCCAATCCCAACCGCATGCACGCACCGCAACCCGAACAGCTTCCGAAGGTGCAGTCAGGCGTCGTAGTCTCTCGTTCGGCCCGGTCACGCTCGCGAGCAAGCCATTTTGTCGACACTCCGCAACTGATGTGCCCCCACGGCATGACGTAATCGAGCGGGTAGCTCGTCTGTGCCGCGGCCTCGACGTCGAATGCTAGCGCCGATGCCGCATCGCGCCAAGCTTGCTCGTTGAAGTGCTCGCTCCAGGCATCGAAGCGCGCTCCGCGGCGCCATGCCTCTTCGACCAGATACGACGCCTCACGACCTCCCCTGCTCATGACCGCCTCGACGAAGCTGGTCTTGGGATCATGCCAGCTGATGGATACGGCGCGGTACTTGACCGAATGACGCAGCAAGTTCACGCGGCGCAGCGCCTCGTCGGGCGGAATCTGCCCATCCCACTGAAACGGCGTCTGGGCCTTGGGAACGAACAGCGCCACCGAGGCGCCAATCTGGATGGAGCCGCGCTGTTCTTTTGGAACGACCGCCCGGGCATGGTCATATGCCTGCTGAACGAGGCGTGCTATACCCTTCACATCCTCATCGGTCTCAGTTGGAAGGCCAATCATGAAATACAGCTTGCAGCGCCGCCAGCCTGCGGCGAAAGAGGCGTCCACAGCGCCGAACAGATCCTCTTCGGTCACGTTCTTGTTGATGACATCGCGCAAACGCTGGGTGCCCGCTTCGGGTGCGAACGTCAGGCCGCCCTTCTTCTGGCCGGCCACCAACCCCGCCATGTCGACGCCGAACGAATCAAGGCGCTGCGAAGGGATGGAGATGCGCACTCCCTTGCCTGCATAAACCTCGTTCAGACGGGTGAGGATCTCGCGAATCTGGGAATGGTCGGTCGACGAGAGCGAAGTGAGGGAAACTTCATCGTAGCCCGTCTGGGCAAGCCCCTCCACCACCGATGCCACGATGTTGTCGGCAGTGCGCTCTCGTACGGGACGGTACATCATGCCCGCCTGGCAGAATCGGCACCCACGCGCGCATCCGCGCAGAATCTCGACGTTGAGCCTGTCGTGCACGGCTTCGGCAAAGGGCACGATGCAAGGTTCCCATCCAGGGCTTTGCGCAAAACCGTCGAAGACGCGCTTAGTGATGGTGGTCGGCAGCCCTTCTTCCAAAGGCTCGATCCACGAGCCGGCCGCCTGCGCTTCTTCTTCGTTACGCCAACGGTACAGGAGCGGCACGTACCAGCCTTCGAGGTTCGCCAAGGCACGTCGGATGTCATCCCGGGAAGCACCCTGTTCCTTCGCCTCGCGGATGAGCTGGAGTCCCTCGACGAGCGATTGCTCCCCTTCTCCGATGTTGATGGCATCGAAGAACAAGGCATAAGGCTCAGGGTTATAGGCGCATGGCCCTCCTCCGACTACAAACGGGTCGTCGCACGTCCGGTCGCCAGCACGAACGGGGATGCCCGCCAGATCCAACACTTCAAGCACATTGGTGGCTGCTAGCTCGTGCGGCAACGTGATGCCGATGACGTCGAAAGCGCGCAAGGGAGCGCATCCCTCGATCGAGAACATGGGAAGACCCTGGTCGCGCAGGGCATCGCACATGTCTGCAGCAGGCAAAAACCCGCGCTCGGCAGCCATTCCATCCTGTGCATTCACCACGTTGACGAGAATGCGAACCGCCTGGTTAGCCTGACCTAGCTCGTACGTATCGGGATAAACCATGCAAAAGCGAAAGGAGGCGTCGAGCTTGCTGGAACTTCCCCACTCGTGGTTGATGTAGCGAGAGGGCCGCTCAGCACGCGCCACCAACGGTGCCACCTGCGCCCATATGCTCCTATAAGGCTCGCCCATCGTCATCACCCATGATAATCATCGACATGACCACCACCCCAGGGGCGATTGACCGCTCCTGGGTAAATGATCTGCGATTTCCGTATGCGTTAGTGAGCACCCTTGGAAGCTGCCACGACGGTGCCGACAGCATCGCCCACGAATTTGGCAACCACGGGAGCATACTCTTTGACCTTGCCCTCGACGACAGGGATGTACTCGGCTGCATCCTTGAGCTTTCCGGTCAAATCGGGGAAGGCTGCGGGACCTTTCTCGCGAACGTCCTTCACGATTTTCGTTCCCACTTCCGTGGCCCGCGATACGACGTTGTGCACGCCTGCAGCGTCCTGACCGCCCTCGAAGTACTCGATAGCTGCATTGCCCACAGCTGCCGTTCCGCCATACGCGATGCCGGGCTTGATAAGGAAACCCAAAACCGGCACGAATTCCACCAACTCGCGAGCAATGACGCGGAACAGGTACGCTCCGCCCACCACTGCTGCAAGCTCTTTAACGCGGCTCTTGTCCATTTCCTGGCCGTAGGCAGCCGCGATCTGCAGCACCATCTTCGCCTGATTGAGCGTCAAAATCGGCAGGTCAGCACCAGGGATAATCGGAACGAGGCCAATACCGGCATTCTGCAGCGAGGTCGCCTGGACGGCTTCCTTGGCCAGCGGGCGGCGCATGAAGGGGAATGCCACAGCCATAGCCAGGCGCTTGTCCGGACTTACCGCGACAACCCAGCTGCCCATGCGCTCGTCGAGCTTGCGAGCAGATTCCTCGGAAAACGGCAGGGGCTCGCCTTCGCCCTCCTCAGTAGGAGGCGAGACGAGATCGGCTTCGGGCACGCTGAAACCGCGCTCCGAGGCGAGTTCGGCAACCGCCGACGGAGAGGCGGTAACGACCATGACGGGAATTCCCGAAGCGCGCAGCGCAGCCGCTGCGGCGCCGATACCGCGCGACGGCCCTGCAACGATGACGGCCAAGTCGTCGCCTTCGTGGGGAGCAAAATTGCCATCCAGGTAAGACAGCGTCAACCGCACCGTGGGGAGCGTCGAGGCAAAGGCCGTGCGCACATGGGCCGCAAGGTCAGGTTGAGCCTTGTCGTCAATATACACGCTCACCGAGAGCTCGGTCGAACGCGCCTTGTTGATGTCGGTTATCTCATCGAGAAGAGCCTTCAGATCAATTGGCAGCTGCATATTCCACCCTATTCGCACTTTCCTTGCCACGCGACCACACTGAACCCATAAAGCCCAGGAGCGCGAAGTTCACGACCATAAACGACGAACCATAACTCATGAACGGCAACGGGATACCGGTAATCGGCATGAGCCCACATGTCATACCGATGTTCTCGAGTATCTGGAAAAGCCACATACCGATAACGCACATGACGATGAGCAGGCCGAACATGTCTCCCGATACGCTCGCTATGCGAAATCCTATTACAAACAGCGCCACATAGAGCCCCAGCAGAACCATTACACCGAAAAAACCGAGCTCTTCTGCCAAAACGCAGAAGATGAAGTCGGTGGGCGCTTCGGGCAAAATGCCCAGCGAATGCTGCGAGCCCTGCATGTACCCCTGCCCGAACAGGCCGCCCGAACCGATGGCAACTTTCGCCTGCTGCAGGTTGTACCCCTCGTCGGTGAGGTCTGCTGTGTCCTGATTCATGAACACGAGCAACCGATCGCGCTGGTACTGCTTGAGCAGCTTGTATTCGCCCGTCGAGCCCTTGATGACTTCGTCGAGGACGAAGACGAGCGCGACAAGCGCCACGCAAATGGCAAGCGTCACGAGCAGGTACTTCAACCTTGCCCCACCCACAACAAGCGCCACGGCGGCGATGAACAGATACACAAGCCCCGTTCCCAGGTCAGGCTGGGTCATAATGCAGACGAAGGGAATCAGCATAAGCCCAACCGCCTTGCAATACTCGCGCAAATCGTCGAGTCGGCCTTGGTAACGGGCCATGATGCTGGCATCCAGCAAGATGACGGTAATCTTTGCGAACTCGCCTGGCTGTATCTGGGGCAAGGGACCCAGCTTGATCCACGAGGTCGCACCCATCGTGTTGACGCCGATTCCCGGTACATGAGGCGAGAGGATGAGCAGCACGTTGAGGATGACGAACAAGGTAGTGTACTCAGATAAGCGGCGGTAGTCGAAAGCCCATATCAAGGCCATGGCGATGGCTCCCACGGCAACGCCCGCTACCTGGCGCGAGAAGCTGTAATCCTCGTTTGCGTTGACGGCGGAATACACCACGATAAGACCGTACCCCACCAGCAAAACCACTACCAGGAGAAACGGCCAATTTATAGCAGGAAGCGGCAGGCGGCGACGCTTCGTGGACTGCGTCGAAGCCGCGCTATTCATGCGAACGTTCGTCAACTCTGGCACCGCCTACACCTCCCATCAACTAGTCCGACCTTGCCTGGTTGCCGAAGTTCACGGCAACTGATTTCCCGCTCGAACCAGGCACGCGCTTGACTTCGGTCAGCTGACCCTTATCGTACGCCAGGATTGCGCCGAGCACCGCTGCGCCAATTGGACCGGCGACGAGCGCGCCGCCGCCGCCCTGCTCGATGCAGGATGCTACGACGTACTTCGGCTTGTCCTGTGGATAGTAGCATACGTACCAGGCCACATCGCCCTTTCCAGCCACCTCGCCGGTACCCGTCTTGCTGGAGACCGTCGTCACGTCGACGCCCCACTCCATGAACTCAGCGGTAACCTCAGGGGAATCGGCCGAGACCAGCTTGAGCGCTTCGCGCAGGATCTTGTAGTTGGCTTCGTCGACTTCGGGTACGCCGAGCTCTTCAGGGGTGAACGTCACCGGTGCTGCTTCCGGGGAATTGCGCGCCTCCTTGAGCACGTGCGGTTTCATCAACGTTCCCGTGGCCACTGCGCCATACGCAACAGCATTCTGCAGCGGCGTGATGAGCACGTCACCCTGCCCGATGACCAGGTTGGTCAAATCGCCACCGCGCCATTGGCCTTCGGTGGGCACGTCGCTCCAGTGCTGAGCCTTCCAATCGGGCGTCGGGATACGTCCCGGCTCCTCGCCTGAAAGGTCGATGCCGGTAGCTTTGCCAAACCCGAACTTCGCGATTTCTTCCTGCATGGCGGTATCGCTGATATCGCCACCCTGGGTGACGCCAGCGTAGAAGAAGTCCTTCGCGATTTCATAGAACACGACGTCGCACGAGACGCGAATACCATCGTTGAGATTGATGTTGCCATGCCCCGAGAGAAGCCAGCAGTTCTGCCAGTCGCCCGAGTTGAAACCGTCCCACGAACCAGCGCATTGCCAGGTCTTCTTCGTGTTCGCGAACCCATACTTCAACCCCGCCAAGCTCGTAAAGGCCTTGTAGGTCGACGCAGCCGGATACGTGCCCGAGATGGCGCGGTTCAAAAGGGGATAATAGCTTTCCTCGGTCGAATACAAATCCCATACGTCCTGCGCAATGCCGCCCGTGAAGGTTGCGGGTTCGAAGGTGGGATAGCTCGCCATTGCCAGGACGCTGCCATCGGTGACATCCAGGGCAACGACGGCGCCTCCGACTCCCTTGCCGAGCCCGATGACGTTGCTCGGCGCGATGAGCTCGGCCAGGCGCGTTTCGGCGACGTACTGCACCGGCGCCTTGATGGTCAGGTAGACGTCAGATCCGCGCTTGGCGGGAGTCTCGCTCTCGATTTCGACCACGCGTCCTTGAGAGTCGGCGACTACGCGGCGCTGACCGTGCTCGCCAGCCAGCAGGTTGTCGTAGAAGGCCTCGACGCCGCTTTTGCCTACGGTGTCGCCTAGCTCGATGGAGCGGTTCTCGGGAACGTTGGCGAGCTCGTCCTCCGATACGGGGCCCGTATAGCCCAAAACGTGCGAGGCGAGCGCGCCGAAGGGATATTCGCGCACAGTGCGTTGCTGCACGGTCACGCCATCAAATGCATCCGAGTGCTCGGCAATGAACGCAACGTCGCGCTGGCGCGCGTCCGATGTCACGACGCGCTGGCTCTGCGCACCCGAGCTTTGGTCCAATATGCGGGCGCGCACGATGTTGTAGGGAATGCCCAGCACCGCCGATAGGCGCTGCACCACATCATGGTCATCCGCCACCGAAGCTTCGGCCAACACGGTGATCGTGGTCTTGTTGTTAACGAGCAATAGCCCATCGCTGTCGAAGATGAGACCACGAGGGGCCGGCGTCGCCACCGTGGAGTACTTGTTCTGCATGGCCTCGCTTTTGTACGCGCTCGCACCGAGCACCTGCATGCTCCACAGCTTGGCCGTAAGCGACCCGAACACAGCGGCAGCCAAAACGCCCACTGCCACGAAACGCGATCGCACGGCCTCGCTTGGACGGCCCGTCGTGGTGTCTGCGGGTTTCTTGGTCGTACGCACATGGCGGCCCTCCTCGCCGCGCAGAGTGCCCCGACCCGTTGAGAGGATGCCCGTGCTGTCGATAGATTTAACTTGGTCACGGCTCTTCCCATGGCCTGCAAGATGTGGGTCGTCTTCTCGCCGGCGGGCACGCACGACGAAAAACGCGACGACGGCCAACGCCGCCACCACAAACGTCACGATTCCGACGATAACCGCTATTGCCATGGCGCAGCCCCTAGCGCAACTGCGTGAGCTCAACGCGTGCCGCGCCCGCAGGACGAGCCCAGCGTCTGGCGATGAGATACAGTATGCATCCGAGGACGAAGTCGTACAGGAAACATGGGAACGCCCGGTAGATCAGCATATCTGCCAGAGACGCCTGGTATCCAAGCGCCAGAAGCAAAGCCCCGTATGCCACCTCGACCACTAGCACTCCAGCAGCCAGGGGAACAAGCGCCATGAACAAGGAGTCGTTGTCGACGAGCTGGAAACCGCGGGCAGCAGCGACCGAAACTAGCATGAGCACGAGCGCCATGCCGCCAACTGGACCGCCTCCGACGAAGTCGTACACGAGCCCCAACAAGAACGGAAGGAGGCAACCCGCCGAGCTCCCACGCGCAATGGCAACCGCCATCGCGAAAGCCAAAAGGAAATTGGGTACGGCACCGGCTATGGACAGGTAGGGGGCCACAAACAATTGGAGCACCACGGCCACCAACGCGCCCACGATCACGAATATGCGCTCGGAACCCAACACGCTACCCTCATCCTACCTTTTGCCAACCCGCCTTCGGCGCATTAGACTTCTTCGTACTCTCCGTACTCTTCGTAATTCTGGTCTTCGTCAGCCGCCAATTCGGCTTCTTGCTCTTCTTGCGCCAGCAACGCCTCCTGCAACGCGGTTTCCGTCGGGTCTGCTTCCTCGACGGCGTTCACATCGCTGCTCTCCGTTTGCCCATCGAGCGCAAGCGTTTCGCCATCTTGTGTATCGGCGCTATCTGACGAGGTTGCAGGCACGTTCACTTTGGGCGCCTTGAATACCACGATGACCTCTTCGAGCATCTCGGCGGAATCGTTGGGATTGACGATGATCGTGTTCACGGCGTTCGAAGTGGAATCGCCGACGCTCACTACGGCTCCCACGATCAACCCACGCTCGTAGCTTCCGCCCAACCCCGATGTCAAGATGACGTCGCCTTCGACAGGCAGTTGGTCTTCGTCGATATCCTCCAGGTACAGCAAGCCGTTGAGCGAACCGCGCACGACTCCGTTCGCGCGGCTGGACTGCACCATGACGGCAGCACCCGAATTAGGGTCCGTCAGCAGGCGAACGGTGGAGGTATGCTCGGCGGCACGCGACACCTGACCGATGACGCCCGTAGAGCCCATGACCGTCATGCCGCTGACCACGCCGTCCTCGGAACCCAAATCTATCGTGATGGATTGGTCCCAGGCGCTCGTAGAGCGTCCGATGACATGCGCGACGGGACCCGTGACAGCCGAGACCTGCTTCATGTCCAAAAGGCCACGTAGACGGTCGACTTCTTGACGGTATTCCTCGGCATCGGCCAGAAGCTGGCGTAGCTCCTCGTTCTGCTGACGCAGCCCTTCGAGCGTATTGGGATCAGCCGTTGCGTTGGCTGCGGCGGTACTGGCAGACTCGGCCGCAGCGCCGATGCCCGCTCCAAGCCCCCCGACCTGACCCGTCGCGCCCATAACCGAGGACTGCGCGGAATGCAGGGGGCCTTCGTCGCCTTCGTTGGCGTACACGACCAACATCGCCAATGCTGCGATGATGAGCACGACAAACAAGACGCGCCGGGCCATGGAAGGCCCGTTGCTCTGTTGTACGAACGTCGGCATGCTACCCGACGTCTCCTATTTCGTCCTCATGAGCGTCTGGCGCAAGGCGGTTGGGGTCTCGAGGACTTTGAGGCAACCGGTCACGACGTTGGTAAGAGCGGTTTCGCTCACCCATACCGGAATCTCCAGCTGGTCGGTCAGGTAGCGGTCCAAGCCGGAAAGCAGGCCACCGCCGCCGGTGAGCAGGATGCCGTTCTGGATGATGTCGCTTGCCAGGTCGGGGTTGGTCTTCTTGAAGGTTTCCTTGATTGCGATGACCATGTCCTCGCATGGTTCTATGAGAGCCTCTCGGACGTCCTCAGACTGGATCGTAACCTCCTTGGGCTGCTCGGTGACCATGTCCTGGCCCGAAATGATCATGTCGCGCTCGCGGCCATCCTCGAAAGGAAGGATGGAGCCGATCTTGATCTTGATGACCTCGGCCGTGCGCTCGCCGATCTTGATGCCCAGCAAGTCGCGCAGGTGCATGAGGATGGCCTCGTCCATCTTGTTGCCCGCCAAGCGCAGCGAGCTGGACGTGACGATGCCGCCAAGCGAGATGACAGCGACCTCGGTCGTGCCGCCACCGATGTCGACGACCATGGAGCCGGTAGGCTCGGTGACGGGAAGATCGGCGCCCATCGCAGCTGCCATGGGTTCCTCGATGAGGTAGGCCTGGCGCGCACCTGCCTGAATGGCGGCCTCGAACACCGCGCGCTTCTCGACCGAGGTGGCACCGCAAGGGATGCAGATGACGATGCGAGGCTTGGCCTGCCACGGGTACTTGCGCGGCGCGGCCTTGTTGATGAACGCGGAAATCATGGCCTCGGTCACGTCGTAGTCGGCGATGACGCCGTCCTTGAGCGGATGCTCTGCCGAGAACGCATCGGGCGTGTGGTTGATCATGTTCTTCGCTTCGTGGCCCACTGCCAGCACGCGATGCGTGCTCTTCTCGATGGCCACGACCGAAGGCTCGTTCACGACGATGCCCTCGCCTGAAATGGCGATGAGTGTATTGGCGGTACCGAGGTCGATGGCCATGTCGGCCGACCTGTTGCCGCCCAAGCTGAAAAACCTGTCAAAAATGGACATATGTCAAACCCTCCGAGTTGGGCGTATCTACATTCAGGATAGACATAAATAGTAACATGGCGCCCAGGTGAACGCGCCCGTCCGCCGCCCAGCCCGCGCTAAACTCCACAGGCGCAACAACAGCTGTGATGAGGGTGTGAACGCTTCTTGGGGATAGTAACGATTCGACCACAGCATATGGCACAACGAGCGTCGATAAACCAAAAAGGAACGGCCTCTTTTTGGTTGGAGAAATAAGCGCGGCGAACACCGAAGCGCCCGCCGCACATCTAAGAACCTCGAATTCGAAGACTTACTTCTTGCCGCCCAGGATAGCGCCGGCCAAGCCGATGACGTCATCCAGGCCAATGCCGTCGCTCAAGTTGACCCCGGCAACGCCCTGGCCGAAGGCGACGTTTGCCAGGTTGCCGATCATATCGGCGATAGGATCGGCCTCGGTGGCGGTGGACTGGGACACAGCCACCGGCTCGCCGAACAGCGACTGCGCGAGGGCGTGGGCGCTGCCGCCGTTGTCGGCTAGCAGGCTAGCCGCGATGCTGGCAAGGTTACCGAAATCAATCTGCTGGCCGTTGGCAAGCGCCGCAACGGCAGCGAGCGCCTCGCTGACCTCGTCACGCGAAACTTCTTCCTGGCCGGTCGCCTGGCTGACGGTCGAGTAGGGATGTTCGGCCAAGTTGCCCATGAGCTGGGGGTTGGCGACTACGCTGTTCACCAATTGCTGAACGATATCCTGGGAAGCCATGTGTTCTCCTATCGGTCGGTTTGTCCTTGAACCGAATTATACCGCGAGCATGGGTCAACTTTAGCGTGGTAAATCATTCAACTTCGTTACGTTTTCGAATGCAGAGTGGGATTATCTTCCAGATAACCCATCTCGCCTTCCCGCTCACAGTCTTTGGTACCATGCAATGCGAGAGAAAACTGCGTGTAGGTTGTGTTTCGATAACAATCGGCGGTAACAGAGCGGAGCAGAAGATGATCAAGCTAACCGATGAGGAGTTCGAGTCTGCCATCGTAGACGCGCTCGACTCCATCCCGGATGAATTCCTCGACGAACTTGAAAACGTCGCCATCGTGGTGGCTGACGAGCCGGAGGAAGAGGATTTCAATGGCGATGGGTACTTCACGGAAAGCGGCGATTTGCTGGGGCTCTATGACGGCCTCGCCTTGACCGAACGCGATATGGGCTATGGCACAGGCGATTACCCCGACACCATCACCATCTTCAAGGGGCCGCATGAACGGCTGGACGGTTCTCGTGCCTACGTGCTGGAAGAGGTGCGCAAGACGGTAATCCACGAAATCGCGCATTACTTCGGGCTTGACGAGGACCAGGTCGACGAAATGGGATACGCCTAGGCTATGCACATCCGCCATGCGGCATATCTATTATGGCAAGCCACCTGGGGCTTTCCGCAGACGTTTGCAGGCGCATGCGTCTTCTTGACGCATGCGCGCAAACCGCATTTCGTTCACCACGGAGCGCTGGTGACGGTCTGGAAGCCACGTTACGGACTTTCCCTCGGCCCGGTCGTATTCA
>JAFRJC010000089.1 GCA_017432445.1 Eggerthellaceae bacterium
CGCAGCGGGAGCGCAGGTGCCTTACAAGCACAAGGTCGGGGGTTCAAATCCCTCCTCGACCACCAAGTATTACCAAGGTCCCCAACACGTTGGGGACCTTGCCATATACGGAGCCATTCAAGCACGAAACGCGTATTATATGGGAGAATCGTAAAGCCCGCGCAACAGGGGCGTTTCCCTTCTGAGGTATCGTTCAGCTAAGAGGAGCGCAAACCATGAACGAAAGAACTCGCACGAAAACATCGCATCTGATGCCTGCTATCGGAGCCGCCATGATGGCGATCGCAATCGGCCTTATAGCCGCATTCGGGCTGGTGGACACGGCGCGCGCCGACCTCGTCGCGCAATCCATCTCCCTGTTCCCCGACGTGACCGACGAAATGACCCAGGCCTCGTACTGGAGCGACAAGCAAAGCAACCCTGACGAAGTGCTGGCCGACCGCGCAACCATTGACGCGCTTAACCGGGCCGGCATCGAAGCGGACGGCACGATGCTGCAGCCGTTGAAGGATGCGCGCGAGTACTATTACAGCGCCGGCCAACAGGCTTCGCTCAAGAAAAGCGCCGCAGATGAATTGGCCTCTGAATTCGTCGGGAAGGCCCAAGACGAAAACGGAAACATCCTTACAGAAGCCGACGCCGCGGCGATTCTGGCGAATTACCCCACGGACGGCTCGGCGCCGAACATCCCCAGCCAGTACGCCATCGTCACCACGCATACCACCATGCGCTGCTATCCCACCAACCGAATGCTGGGACTTACGCCGGGCGACAACGATGACGACAACCTCTACCTCGCCGCCCTGCGCGTGAACGAGCCTCTCATCGTGCGCACGCAATCTGTCGACGGGAAGTTCTTCCTGTGCATCTCATCGTGCATGGGTGCGGCATGGGTTCCCTCCCAAGACGTGGCCATCTGCGCCAACAAGACGGAATGGCTGGATGCATGGGACATTCCCGCAGGCCAAGAGCTCGTTGTGACAGGTTACAAGGTGCGCACCGAGCAGACGCGCGTCACGCCCAACACGGCTGATCGCATGCTGTACATGGGCACCGTGCTCGAGCGCGTCGATCTGAGCAGCCCCGAAGAAGCCCTCGAAAAGGTCGGGACGCGCTCGGCTTTCTACAATTATGTTTGCTACCTGCCCGTGCGCAACGGTGACGGCACCTACTCCAAAGAGCTTGCGCTTATCGCCCAATCGGCCGAGGTAAACAGCGGCTACCTTCCTTTGACGTCGGAAAACATCGCAGACACCGCCTTCAACTCGCTCGGCCAGATGTACGGATGGGGCGGAATGCTCGAGGCAAACGACTGCTCGGGTTACGTCCGCGATGTGTACAAGTGCTTCGGTCTCGAGCTCGCGCGCAATACCACCTGGCAGATGAACCTGCCCGTGCGCTCATACGACCTCTCGGGGCTCGACGATGCCCATAAAGCCGCTGCCATCGCGCAGATGCCGCTCGGCACCGTGCTGTTCTGGGGCGGGCACGAGATGCTCTACCTGGGGCAGGAGAACGGCAAGCTCTACGTCATCAGCTCGCTCGGGGGCATCGGCGACATCTACGGCGACTCGTATTCGTCATCGCAGGTCAAAGGCGTTGCAATCAACACGCTCGACATGATTCGCTGGAATCGCGTCACCTGGCTTTCCACCCTCACCTACGCCAACATCCCCTACATCTCGAACACCACTGCGGGCCCCAGCCTATTCGACCTGGAGTTTTACGAAAAATCGGTTACGTGGCCCGAGGCGGCGTACGTCTACACGGGAAGGCCGATTGCGCCCGATGTGACAATCCCCGGCCTTGAAGTGGGCACAGATTATGAAATGAGCTTCAAAGACAACACGGCCATCGGAACCGCAACGGTAACCCTCACGGGCAAGGGCGACTATGCCGGCCAGGTCAGCCGCACTTTCGAAATCGTCTCGCCCTCACTCGAGAACGCACAGGTCACGATAGCTGACCAAGCCTTTACCGGAAGCGCACTGACCCCGCAGCCGACAGTCGTTCTGGGAACACAGACGTTGAAACCGGGTAGGGACTTCACGGTGGATTACGCGAACAACGTCGACGTAGGCACCGCGACGGTAACGCTAACCGGTGCGGGAAGCTTCACCGGCTCCACTTCGACAACGTTCAGAATCGGCCGCGCATCTCTGGAAAACGCCACTGTAGAGATTGAAAACCAGCTGTACACGGGCAAGGCGCTCAAACCGCAGCCGACGGTGATGCTCAACGGGCTCGAACTGGACCCATACACTGACTATCGCGTGTCATACAAGGACAACGTCGACGTCGGCACCGCAACCGTCACGCTGACGGGCAAGGGCGAATACGTCGGCTCGGCGACTGCTTCCTTCGAAATCGAGCAAGCTTCGATGAGCACCGTGACCGTCAAGGTGCAAGACCAAGTATTCACGGGCAGCGCCATCGAGCCAACCGTGCTCGTGCGCAGGGGAAACACCATTCTCCAGGAAGGCGTCGACTACGTCGCCTCCTACAAGAACAACGTCAAGGTGGGCACCGCGACGGCCACAGTCACGGGCATCGGATCGTATTCCGGCCAGGCAAGCGCAACGTTCAAGATCGTCTCCAGCTCGCTCGCAAAGGCAACGGTGACTGTCGTCAACGCAACGTACACCGGCAAGGCGATAACGCCCAAGCCCCAGGTGAAAGCCGGGTCTCTCGTTCTTCGAGAGGGAACCGACTACTCGGTCAGCTATGAGGACAACGTTCAGGTGGGCACGGCCATCGTTGTCGTAAAGGGAATGGGCAATTTCACCGATTCGAACTTCGCCACATTCAAAATCGGCAAGGCGTCCCAGGTCATCTCCGCAAAGAAGAGCATAAGCAAAACTTTTACGGCATCTGAGAAAACGAAGAAGCTCGCCAAGAATAAAACCGTCAACCTGAAGAAGCTCGCAAAAGCATCCGCCAAGACGAGCGTTAGGTTCACGAAAGCCAACAAAGTTGGCGGGAAGAAGATCGCCGTCAACCCGGTGACGGGCAAGGTCACATTGAAGAAAGGGTTGAAGACCGGCACTTACAAAGTCAAGGTCAAGCTGACTGCTCGGGCAAACGCCTCTTACAAGGCGGCCAAGGCGAAGACGATCGTGCTCAAGGTCGTGGTTAAAGGCTGATGATCTGCAACGGGATGCTTATGCCAAAAACAGCATACTACCTGTTAGCATCGTGAAAGTGTAGGCGCCTTAATAGCACGAGGTCGGGACTCAAAACCCTCCACAACCCCCGATTCCGTGCATTTGCAGGCGACGCATGCACGAAATGCGGCCTCGTGGAGGGTTTCCAGAGGCCCGTTGGAGCCCCGCAGGGCTATGAACAGGCGCTCCTTCCGTGGGCTTCTCGTATGCCGAACCGATATCATCCACAACCCCCGATTCCGTGCATTAGCAGGCGGCGCGTGCACGAAATGCGGCCTCGTGGATGATTTTTTGGCCGCTGCCGCCAACACTCAAGGGCCTATTTCCCAATCCCCTTTAGCCACCAGCAACTGACAAGGTCCCCTTTATGGGGACCTTGTCTTATTCGGCAACGCAAACGCTTCGGGGATTTCACATCGTTTTAGTACCAGGTTAGGAGGATATGAAACACCGTACTCGGAGATGATGCAAAACCCCCTGAAATGATTGCGTCGCCTTGACGCCAACAGCCTGATTGGAGCTTAAGCCGCGAACGCCTCCTTCATGAGCGCCTGGGACTCGGCGTATGTCACCCAACCATCGGGAAGCTGCACGTTCTCGTGCTGGTGGCAGCCCGTGCAGACGATGGTGGACGCGCGATGGCCCTTGTGGCAGCTCGTGCACTCGAGCGCAAGATTCTCGTGATGGCGCTCGTGCGGGTTGAATTCGCGGGATTTCGTAGAAGCCTCGAGCTTGTCATAGCTCAATACGCCATCATCGCCGAGCAAGTACACATGGCAGTTAGCATTGGCGCAGAAATTGTTGGCTGGCTCATTCCACCACGACGTCAGATGCTCTCCCACGCGTTCGTCCAACGGATCGAGGTAATTGCCAGTGACCCAGCCGATGCCCTCGCTAATCTGCTCGCCGATGATGGCGTGGTGGCAACCCATGCAACGTATTTCTGGCATGGCCGTCGCCTTGGTGTTTCGATGCATCGTGGCCATCATGGCATTCGTGTTGGACACTTCATTGCCGTACTTGTCAACGCCGGCAACGCCCTGCTCCTGCTCGTAGCCTTCCAGATACTGGTCCATGTTGTGGCAGAAGGCCGCGCAGAAACCCGGTGTCTCATGCCAACTCCAGAAGCCGATGCCCGCCACAGCGATCACCACCACGACCGCGGCGATAATGGGAAGCTTCTTGCTCTTGCGCTTCTCGCTCGGCTGGCCTTCGGTAGTTTGTTTCTCTTCGCTCATCGTTTCCCCTTCCCCGCACCCCTATTCGCACGGAGCGCTCGTCGGATGGGTCGCAGCCCCCGTTCAAGGGGGCTGGTCTAGCATTCGGTTTCGGTTAGGCGGCCACAGAGCTCATGCCCAGAAGCTTGTCGCCTTCGTCCAGAAGCTCGTTGCCCTTGTCGAGGCAGTAACGGTAATACTCGGGATTGTGGGCGCCTTCGCTGTTCTCAGCAGCATCGAGGTTCCAGTAGTAGCACGACGCACGCTGAATCCACTGCAAGCGTTCGAGCGTCTTGGCATCGATGCCGTTGCTCTTGGCGAACGCCTCGTCGAGCATGAGAACCTGCTCGCCGGGCTTGTTCGGATCGTCCTGCATCGTGGCGACCTTGGTCTCGAAGTTCTGGATGAACTTCTCGCAGCGCTGACCGAGCACGGTCGTCTGCCCATCGATGTCCTCCTGGATAGCCTTGACTTCGGCCTTCAGGTCGGCGTGGCAGCTCTTGCAATCACGCTCGATGAGCTCGTCGTTCTCGGTGGGGTTGATCCAGTGATGGTCGGCGTACACCGTTCCGTCCTCGGCCTCGACGGTGGCCATGTGGCAATCTGCGCAATCATAGCCGAGCTGGTTCATGTGCGAGCCCATCGGCAGGGTCTCGTTGTCGCCGCCGTAGTTGAACTCGTACTCGGCATGACGGATGGCCAGCATCTTCGCACCGGTGGATGCGTAGGTCCAGTCGACGAACTCGTGGTCGTCATACCACTGCAGGGCCTTGTCGGGAACCATGTCCTTGCGGCCGTTGTCATAGGGGCTCGTCGGGATGCTGGTCCCAGGCGCCATGGAGTAGTCGCAATGGCACTGTCCGCAAACCTCGCCCTCGATGGTGTTGCCGGCATCCTCGCCCATCGAGCGTACCCATTCGGCGCGGTCAACCTCGAGGTAGACCTTGCCGTCCTTCATCGGCGTGTTGGCATGGCAGCTCGCGCAGCTGATGTTCTCGTCAAGCTGGCCGATGACCTCGTTGAACGGACGAAGGTGAACCTCTTCGCCTTCCATGTCGACCAGATTGGAATACTGCGGCGACTTGCAGGTGATGCAAGCAGCCTTGGTCTTGGTGCCATCGTTCACGCGTCCGTTATGCGAAACAGACCAGAGCGAGAACACATGGCTCGCGGGCTCGGTGTAGTACTTGGCGTACCCGTAGCCCTTGCCGAGCGTCTTGATCTCGGGGTTGGTCTCCAGGTAATCCAACTTGCCCGCATCGACGTACTCCCAGCCTTCGGGAAGAGCGGACGTAGTGTCCTCCTTGGTAGCGCCTTCGGCACACCAGGCGTCATCGGAAGTGTTGAGGTAATCCGCTGCAGGGGGCGTGTTGGAGGCGTTTGCCAAGTAGGACATGTATTCGTAAGGATACGCGTCCTTCCATTGGTCGGCCTTCACGACGCCGAACTTGTCGGGCGTGGGCGAGACATCGGCCTGGGCGACATTGGGAGTCGGATTGCCATAGCCGTTCGTGTTCGCCTTCGGCGCGCATGCCGCAATTCCGGCGACCACCGCCACCACGACTAAAGCGATGATAGTGATGTGAAGCTTCTTGCTCTTCATGGTGGGCTCCTCTCGCGAAGCAATACCCAAGTATGACTATGGTATTCCCAGATAAAACGCAAGGTAAAGACACACTTTTTAGATAATCAACCATGACGCTTTTCCATTGCCAATCGCTACTTTTGTTGTAAATACAACTGAAATCGTTGGCGTTGCGGCTACTATGCTCAGCAAGACAGCGCCGATGCCAACGGGAGCCGACTATGCCTTCAATCGACAAGAGCAGTTCCGAACCGTACTATCTCCAAGTGTTCTCCCAAATAGCCGACGGCATCACAAGCGGCTTATATCCTGCTGGCAAGAAGCTCCCCTCCATCCGCAAATGCGCACGCGACCTCGGCGTTTCCAACACGACCATCGAATACGCCTACCAGAAGCTCACCGCCGAGGGTTATATCAGCGCGCGGCGGGGCAGCGGCTATACCGTATGCGCGATCAGCGACGCGTCGGCGAATCCCATGGAGCGGTACACTCCTGAGCACCGCGAGGCAATTGCCGAGCTCATGCGCGCGGCGCACACCACCGCGAAGAAGCCCCGTTACGATTTCGCTTATGACGCTGTCGATCAGTCAATCTTCCCCTTTACGACGTGGGCTCGGATTTCGCGAGAGGTCTTCTTCGTCGAAGGCTCCGAGGGAGCCCGCCTGTACAACGACCCGCAAGGTTTGTATGCGCTGCGACAGCAAATCGCCCGACACGTCGCCGACGAGCACAGCATCGCATGCGTACCCGAGCAAATCCTGGTCATGCCAACAACGCGAACTCTAGTCGCTGCCATCGCCGGGCTGCTCGATGCTCGCGAGACGCGCTTTGTGATGGAAAACCCCGGCTACGACGAAGTGGCGCGATTGCTGCGCGCCCAGGGATTTGGCGTCTCCCCCCTCTCCGTCGAACCATTCCCCAGCTGGAAAGACGCGCAAAAGACACTCAAGGGAGCGAATGTCGTCTTCACGACGCCCGCATGCCAGTTTCCCACGAACCGGCCCATGCCTTCGGAATTCCGCGAACAGCTTGTGGACTGGGCGGAGCGAACAGGCGCGTACATCATCGATGACGAATATGGCTGGGAGCTTCAGTCTGGAATTATCCGCACGCCGCCGCTTGCAACGCTCGACCACAATGGCCGCATCATCACTCTCGGAACCTTCTCGAACACCTTCACGCCGGCGGTCAGCCTCAGCTATGCCGTGCTGCCCCCGCGGCTCGCACTGGAGTGGCTCGAGAGGAATCGAGACTCGCATCCCCAGGTTCCCTGGCAAACTCAGGCAGCCATGGCTCTGTTCATGGACGAAGGCCACTGGCGGGCGCACCTCCGCAAGATGAGGACCGCCATGGCTCGCAAATGCAAACGGCTTCTGGACGCAATCGATTCGCATATGGGCTCAGAGGTGGACGTGATATCCAACCCCTCGAGCTTGTTCGCGCTCATCAAAACGCACGATGGCCGTGCAGAAGAGGATCTCGTCTCATCTGCTGCGGCTGTGGGAGTACGCGTATATCCGACGGACCTCTACTGGTTTCAAAGGGTGCCGGATGATTGGCGCAACGTTCTCGTGGGTTTCGCCGGCATAGCCGAAAACGATATCGAACCGGGTATCGAGGCGCTCTCGCGCGCTTGGGGTTTTGACCAATAATCAACGCCTTGGCGGGATCTGCCTCCAGGACGAGTGATTGGTTTCGGCACACCGGACAACGGGTCGAGCTTGGGGGTGGATGATACAATGGCCTCATGGAATTCGAAGCCGTTACAAGATTTGCAAGGACGCTGAGATGCTATGCCCTCGCGGCGATCACTGTTTGCGCGGTGGCGCTATTCTTCGCAACCCCCAGCCAGGCATTTGCAACACCAGAAGACTTCGCCCTGTTGGCCGACACGCATCTGGGACAACCGTACAAGCCATCATACAAAGAGACCGAACACGCTCTAAACTGGGCAATCAAGTTCGATAACCTCAAGGCCGTTTGCGTTGCAGGCGATTTGACGGACCGCGGAGCGTCCGACTCTTACGACGAGTGGGAATCCCTTTGCAGCAGCATCCTCGACGGTCCGGTTCACATCCAGGCCCTCGGCGATCACGACACAGGCAAAAATGGCGAATATCTTCGCCATTTCCCGGAGTTGACCGTGGCGCGGGGATACGCGAACTTCTTGAAGGTAAACGGCGGCTCGACAACCTCGTTCACCCAATTCGAAACAGCAAACGTCATTACGGTGGGCGGTGTGCGGGCCAATGGGTATCGCATCATAACCAAGGAAATGCTCGAGCAGCTCAACTCACGTTTGCAGGTAACCGCACGCGAAGGGAAGATGGCCATCGTCGTGTGTCATTATCCCTACGACAACTCAGCGCTAAATATGCGCAGCAAGCTCATGGGCATCCTGCGCTCCTACCCAAACGTCATTTACGTCTCGGGGCATAAGCATCAGTATTCTTCGAGCAAGCAGTGCCAGGTTGCAAAACCAGATTGCACCACAACGCCTTTTAAACGAGTCGGCTTTTCCAGAGATACGAAGTATTCGTTTAGAAGCATCGGCGTGAATGCGTGTTCGGCGTATCGCGCCGGCAACGGCATTTCATATGCCGATTCGCTCACCATCAAAGAAAACGGGCAGATCACCGTACAAAAATGGAATCTCACGAAAAACCTCGTCGAGAAGAAGTGGGTGTTCGAGCAGGCGAAATCAACGGTCGCTGTAAAATCGGTGCCGGCTTCAAAGCGCTACCCGAGAAAAAATTTGCTCGAATATCGCATCACGTTCTCTGACGGAAAGGCATACGGAGGAGTAAACAGTGGCGAGACCTTTTTGTTGAAGGCGGGTCGCACGAAAAAGTTCTCCAACATCCCCGCAGGCGTGCTGGTGACCGTGAAGCAGGTGAGCGCCCCCAAAGGATGGTCGAAGGCCAAAAGCGTACGCGTCGAGGTGGGCAAGAAGGCGCGCACGTTGACCATGAAGGCGAAATACAAGAAACCGGCCTCGTCTTCTTCCAGGCGGCTACGCGCGACATCTGCTTCTGGAGCTTCGATCTAACCATCGACAAGCCTCATAAAACTCAATCATAGAAGCTTTTGCCGCATTCCAGGCAATGAAGCATCCCTCAGGCTAAACAATCTTTCTGCATCGAGACGCACCGAAACGGCCATCGTTTCCCACGATGAGCCTATTTGTCAGAATCGGTTTTCGTTAAGCGCAGTTTGCGAGGCGGCCTCTTGGTAAGCCCCAGCTCGAAACTATTGTGGGAGCCGACTGGGACGAAACCAAGCTCTTCTTGAGGAAGAATCATGAACGGTATCGAGAAGGTTATGGGGTAAAGCGTTGCGTTGCAGAACACCGTAGCCGCAGAGTAGGGGATATCTACCTGTGGATAAAAATACGCAACCGCTGGCGTGATGATGGCTGTCTGCACGAGGGCGCATAAAACAAAGCTCGCTACGAGAGCGGCAATGGCGCCCCCGGTGCGAAGACTAAAGGGCTTCTTTCGGATTTTCGTCCAGAACAGGTACAACAGGAAGGGATAGGCAAAATTGCCGATGAACCCTGCAATGGATGACCACCTCAGGCTATTAGATACGATGTCGCCGATTAGGTTGCCGAGCACGACAAGCAAGCATCCTCCCACAAGGTGCGGGGTGATTTCCGGCGAGGCAACGATCTCGGAAGGAAGGAGGGTGGCCCAGATGACCGAAAAGATGATTTCGGTGGAGTAGATGATCGTAGAATGAACAGCGCTCGCCCGCCGTTGGGCAACGGACCTGCGCTAGGCGGTCATCGCTTCTCGTCTTCTTGACTCAATTGCAGTACCGCTAGAATCGGGCGCGAATCGTGGCATAACCCCCATACGCTCTAATCCCGCCGAATGATTCGCACCACCCTCAATACAAAACGGTGCCCGCAGCTTTTTGCCGTGGGCACCGCATGGTTTCGCTACCAGTTCTTTTCTTATTCTGCTGGGCTATCGGATTCCTCGGCGACGACCTTCTTGCGAACGACGCGCTTGACCTTCTTGGGAGCCTCGTCCGCCGCATCGAACGCCTCATCCACTGCAGCAGCTGCTTCGGCAACCGCCTCCTCGGCAGCTGCGGAGATGTCGGACTCTGCAGAATCAACCGCTTCGGCAACATCCTCGGCTTCGACAGCAACCTCCTCGACTGCGCCCTCGAGTTCTGCAGCGGCTTCCTCGACAGCCTCGGCGGCATCCTCCGCCTCAGCTTCGACTTCCTTCTTCTTGCCCTCGTTCATGCCCTCGCGCAGGTTGCTCACCGTCTTGCCGAACGCCTTGCCCAATTTGGGAAGGTTCTTCGGGCCAAAAATCAGCAGAATGACCACCAAGATGATGACGAGTTCAAGCCCGCCCATTCCAAATATTTTCATCATTCCCCCTTACGGCATTAGCCTAGGAAATACCAGCATTTCGCCGCTATTATATGACGGCGCTTCTAATAAGCCAACCAATTGCCACTTTACCGTTTAAAAAACGGTAGGATTGCATAGCCTTGCCAACCTACAAAGCGAGCAGCTTCCAGGTACCCCGAATTCGCGGGAGAGTTGAGCGAAGCGGCCTTCGGGCCGCGAGCGAAGCTCGCAGCGCGAAGGCGGGGTACATGGGGCCGTGTAGCGTGCTGCAGTTGCATCTGCTGTTAAGCAGATGCAACAATATTAACCAGTCTACCCTTGACGACGATTACCTTGCGGATGGTCTTGCCATCGGTCAGGGCGGCGACGTTGTCGAGCGCTGCCTGCTTGATAGTGTCCTCGTCGGCGTCTGCAGCAACAGTAATGCGGCCCTTGACCTTGCCGTTCAGCTGCACGGCAAGCTCGACCTCGTCGGCCTTGGCCAGTTCGGGATCGAACGTCGGCCACGGCTGGTCGTGCACCGAGCCTTCACCCTCCAGCACATCGTGCCACAGTTCCTCGGCCCAGTGCGGCGCGATGGGAGCCATCATCTTGACGATGGACTCCGCCACGTCGCGGCAGAGCGGTCCGCCGTTTTCGCAGTTCAGGCGATGCTCGGCGGGCTTCAGGCGCAGGAACGCGGCAGTGGTGTTGGCCAGCTCCATGATGGCGGCCAGCGCCGTGTTGAAGTTGTTGCGCTCGATGTCGGCCGTAACCTTGCCTACCACGCGATGGCGCTCGCGCTTCATGGCCATGGCGTTGGCGTGCGCGCCTTCGGCAGCCGCAGATGCGTCGTAGAGCGTCTTGTCATCGGCTTTGCCCACCAGGTCGCACACAATGCGCCACAGGCGGTTGAGGAACTTGAACATGCCTGCCAGGCCGTCTTCGCTCCACAGCTTTTCCTTGTCCGGCGGGCCCATGAACAGCATGGTCGCACGCACGGCGTCGGCGCCGTAACCGGCGATCATCTCCTCGGGACTGACGACGTTGCCCTTGGACTTCGACATGACCTCGCCGTTCGCGTCGAGCACCATGCCCTGGCACAGCAGGTTGGTGAACGGCTCGTCAAAGTCGAGCAGACCCATATCGCGCATCACCTTGGTGAAGAAGCGGCTATACAGCAGATGCAGGATGGCGTGCTCGATGCCGCCGATGTACTGGTCGACCGGCATCCAGCGGTTCGCGCGCGCTGAATCGAACGGCGCGGTGTCGTTGTGCGGGTCGGTATAGCGCAGGTAGTACCAGCTCGAGCACGTGAAGGTGTCCATTGTGTCGGTCTCGCGACGTGCCTCGCCACCGCACTTGGGGCAGGTGCACTTGGCAAAGCCCTCATGCGTCGCCAGCGTCTCGCCGGCAGCCAAGTCGATGTCCTCGGGCAGGCGCACTGGCAAATCCTCTTCGGGAACGGGCACGACGCCGCAGGTCGGGCAGTGGATGGCCGGAATCGGGTTGCCCCAGTAGCGCTGGCGGCTGATCAGCCAGTCACGCAAGCGGAACTCAACCGTGCGATGACCGCGATTCATATCCTCGAGCGCCTGGACCACGGCATCCTCGCCGGGCGAGTGCTTGCCGCCGACCATGCCGGTGTAGGGACCCGACTGCACCAGGATACCCTGGGCCTCCATGGCCTCTCCCCAGTCAACGCTGGTCACGATGCGCTCTTGAACACCATTGAGCTGTGAGAACAGCGGGTCGCCTTCCTCCAGGATGATGGGAACGATGGGTAGGTCGTACTTCTTCGCAAACTCGAAGTCGCGCTGGTCGCCGCAGGGCACGGCCATGACCGCGCCGGTGCCGTAGTCGGCTACGACGTAGTCGGCGACCCATACGGGCACCTTCTCGCCATTGATGGGGTTGACCACGTAGCGGCCCGTGAACACGCCGTGCTTCTCGTGGTCGCCTTGCGCGCGCTCGACGGCGGTGATCTTCTTGGCGGCCTCGATGAGATCGAGCACGGCCTGCTCGTTGGGCATGCCGGCCACCATCTCGGGCAGATCGCGGTATTCCGGTGCCAGCACGAAGAACGTGCAGCCGAACAGCGTATCAGCACGCGTGGTGAACACGGTGATGATGTCGTCGTCGGTGGGTTCGGCGGGCGCGTTACCCTCCTTATCGCACAGGATGAAGTCGACGTTTGCGCCTTCGGAACGGCCAATCCAGTTGGCCTGCTGCTGCTTCACGCGATCCGGCCAGCCGGTGAGCTGGTCGAGATCGTCGAGCAGCTCCTGCGCGTAGTCGGTGATCTTGAAGTACCACTGGGTGAGGTCGCGTTTTTCCACCTCATGATGGCAACGCCAGCAGCAACCCTCGATGACCTGCTCGTTCGCGAGCACGGTACCGCAATCCGGGCACCAGTTCACTGGCGAGTTGCGACGCTCCACCAGCCCGCGCTCCCACATCTTCAGGAAGATCCACTGACCCCAGCGATAGTACTCGGGGTCACACGCCACGACTTTGCGGTCCCAGTCGTACGAGAAGCCCATGCGCTGGAAGCTGGCTTGCTGAGTATCGATGTTGGCATAAGTCCACTTCGCGGGGTGGCTCTTGTGCTTGATGGCGGCGTTTTCGGCCGGCAGGCCAAATGCGTCCCAACCCATGGGGTGCAGCACGTCGAAGCCCTGCATGCGTGCGAAACGGGCGAGCACGTCGCCGTAGGTATAGTTGCTCACGTGGCCCATGTGGATATCGCCTGACGGGTACGGGAACATCTCGAGCACGTACTTCTTGGGCTTGCTCGCGTCCTCACGGACCTTGTCTTGACCGCATTCGGCCCAAATCTTCTGCCAACGCGGCTCGATCTCGAGCGGATTGTATGCTTTCATCTGCCTGCTTCTCCTCTTATCGTCCTGAATGCGCACCTTGGCCTTGATTCCAAGCACGCATTGTCTCGGCCGGTCTGTTTGCAACGTTCCTATTATAGGGTAATGCGAGGTAAATGGCTCCTATGCTGCACATTCGCCCACAACCTCTGCTTCTGGCAAGTTCGCGAATTGCACCCTCGTTGTCGTTTGGCGCCTGATAGGCTCCTTTGTGCGTCTCTTTTCGCTGAAAACCACGATTCCTGTCACAAAAACGAGTTTTAACAAATTTATTTACTACAACAGACCCTTTCTGGACAAATTAGTGCTGGATTACGTTGTATTTACAACGTAATCCAGCACCACATTCCAGAAATTGCTTTCGTAAGGCTCAACAGTTTTGTTAAAACTCGTTTTTGTGACAAAATTTAGGCGGAATTTTGAAAATCGCCTGTCGAAGAACCCTTTTCACTCGCCAAGATGCCCTAAACGCATAGATTTGTTTACCCGGCGGTGCGGACGATGCTCTTGAAGCCACCCAGACCACCATCGCCGAACACCTTGAAGCGCGGAATGTTATAGCGCGGCGACGTGCGCGTTGCCGGGTGATACATCATGTAGCCAAAGCCGATGCGAATGTCTGGGTTTTCGCGCACAGACGCCAACAGATGCTGCGACGTATGGCCGAAGGGATAGGCTATGGACGTGAACCCGTACTTGGCGTTCTTTTCGAAGTCGGCGTCGATGCTGCTACGGCTCCAGTACTTCGCCACGCCGTACTCGCCATAGCGATGGTGCATGTTGTAGGTATGGCTTTGGAACTCCAGATTGGGGTATTCTTTGCGCACTTCCCTGATGGCATCGCGGCCCATATAGCGATCCCACCAAACCGAGGGATTGTACTCCGCGGTCTTCTTGGGCACATGGATACCGATGACAAATGACGTAGCCTTCAGATTGTATTTGCGCAGTATGGGATAGGCGACGTGATAGGTTTCATACAGCCCATCATCGATGGTAATTAGCACGCTTTTCTTGGGAAGGAACGCTCCTTCGATGCGCCAGTCGGCGAATTCCTCGGTGCTGACGGTATGGTATCCATTGCTCTTTAACCACTGCATCTGGCGTTTGAACAGGCTTGCAGAGATAGCAGTGTTCGTGTAGTCATAGACATTCCTTTTCGCCTTATCCGAGCAGATGCGATGATAGGTGAGCACGGGGATGCGCTTCGCCATTTTCGCCTTGTTTACTTTGACCCTAATCGTCGCGGTGGCTTTGACGCCGTTAGCGGCGGTTGCCGTCACCTTCACCGTGCCTGTACGCTTGCCTTGCACAACACCGTCCTCGCTCACCCGAGCGATTTTGGGCTTCGATACAGACCAGGTCACTTTCGTCCTTTTGATGGGCAGTGTTGGATCGACCGGCACAAGCGCGGCCTCAAGCTTGAGCTTTCCGTTGTTCTTGATGGAGCCCCTCGTCTTGTTGAGTTTAATCTCGGAAACTGTTGTGTATTTTGCCTTCCTGGGCTGCTCGGCAACTACATCTGTAAAATTGGTCGAGTCGGTTTCAGCGGGCGTTGTCGCAACAAGCTGCGCGTCCTCGGCAAATGCGGGCTGCGCGGCGAAAACTGTGTATGCAAACGAAATGAGCGCGACGAGCAAAACAGATGCCAGCGTCGTGCTTAGCAAAAGAGAGCGGTTGGAATTGTTGCGAGAAACCATGAATAACCCTGTCGGCCGGAAACGATTTCCTATTGTATCCGAAACGCGCCGACCTATTGCCGCCAAATGCCTTTAACTTGACAACATGGGCCAAAATCTACTCTATTGCCTGGATGACGGGATTGGTTTTCCAAATGAAAAACGTATTTTGCTGCACCAATGTCCTAGCTTGCCAAATAAACAGGGGGGGTCAGCATAACGTCGACTCCCCAATTATGTAAATCTGTGGCATTCACACCTCGAGAACCTCGCGAGGTGCAGAAGCCCGCTATTTCGCCTTGCCGCCGACGCTGGCAACGGGAACGAGCTTGCCATGCAGAACGTAGCGGTCGTTGTTGAACAGGTAGGCACAGGTGGAAAGCATGACGTAGCGGCTCTCAGCATCCAGCAGTACGGGTAATTGGCCTTTGTCGACTTGGATTTCACTCTGATTTATACCCTTCATGGCAGCGAGCTTGGCCAACGTGGTATCGAGCTGGGCGTTCGCATGGAAGCCCGACTCGACAAGAGCTTCGCCGAGCAGGGCGGCCAACTCCTCACCGGGCTGGTGGATGATTTGGTACATGGTGGAGTACGCATTTGTGTGGTGGCCGCTGAACAGGACGATCTTGTAGTCTTGCGTAGGCGTGAGCAACCACATGATGGGATGCTTTTCGTAATACTCCTGCTCGCCCCACTTTTCCAACGACGCAAACATCGAGCCAGAGTCCATGTTGTGCCCGTAGACGATCGTGTTGCTATCCATGAAACCGGGCGCATTGCCGGAGTCGACGAAGATCGAGCCGTTCATGTTGTAGTTGCCAGTGTAGTCGTGATGCAGGTAGTCGTCGTTTGTCTTGCCCTGCAAAACCGGATAGTTGATGACGGTGCCCGGGCAATAGATCCAGCCGACGACGTCAGGGTTTTTGGCACAAAGTGATTCGAAGTCGATATTGATGGGCGGCTTATCGCCAGCGCCTGTCTTAGAAGGGTCGTTCTCGGAAAGATACTTGTCGGTCGCATCGCCATATAGTGAGTCGCTTAGGTGGTACTGCCAGTTCACAAAACCTATAACACCCGCCGAACCAAGGAAGGCCACTGCCAGCAGCGCCACCACCACGCCGCGCACGATGTTACCGCGACGCTTTTTCTCCGCATGCAAGGCCGTTGCCGCATGACGATAAGAAGCTGATGAATCATATCCCTGACCTGAAGATTCGCGTGAAAGCGAACCAGTACTTTGCGACAGCGCTGCTCCGGCGCCCGGAACTGCGCCTGCACCTCGCCCCTCATCTGGGTGCAGTTCGCTAGAGGCGGCAAACTGGCTTTGCAGCTCCTTCACCCGACGTGTCTCGCGCATACGACTTGCAACGAGGTTCAGCATCACGCCGCACGCAGCTGCAATCAGCAGGTATATCTTTCCTGCCACGCTCGCGTAGATGGCCATGAACGCGCCTACCATCGGCACGTGCCGCTCCATGCGGCCGACCACCGATTCATAGAGCACGGGCTCGAAGTCCTCATGGACGTTGGCATCGCCCTTGGTCACGAATTCGCCGAGCGAGGTGTGGTTCTCCACCACGCGGTGCACAACCACGCTGTCACCGTCGTGGAAGGCGATCACTTCGCCCTCTTGGATATCTTCGAGATCAGCGCTTTTCACGTACACGGCGCTGCCCACGGGGATTTCCGGCTCCATGCTGCCGCTTACCACGTCGAACACCTGGTAGCCCAGAAGCATTGGGATCGTCAACGGCACGCAAAGCCCGATGACTACAATCAGCATGAGCGTTCCCAATACGTTGCAAAACGCTGGCAGCGCCTTTCCGCCAGTTTTCGCGCTCGTCTTCTGGTTGGTTTTGGTCTTACGCGCCATTATTCCCCAAATACCTTCATCATCGTCGCAGCTCATCTATCGCCCGACGTCTTCCCTTTAGCATGTCCCGAATTCTAACATGCCGCGTTTCCCCTGTACTGCCCATGGCAGAATCGCCACCCAAACACAATCAATGAGACGAATACCCCATTAATACATTGATTTGCTGAACTACAAATGGGTCAAAGAGCGTCTCCCCTGCTCATTAACGACACAAGGAGCGGCCCCTCCGACGAGGGGCCGCTTGCGGTTGTATCGGTTTACGTCTTAGAGGCGAAACCCGCAATTAGCTGTTGCGACGGCGCAGGATGATGGCAGCTGCGGCGACAGCAGCGACGATGACAGCCGCTCCACCGTAGATAAGCCCAACGGGGATGCCACCGCCAGAAGTGGCATTCGGGTTGTCCTCAACCTTCTCGGGCTCGGGGGTCGTCGGCGTCTTGGCCTCGCCCTCGTTGCCGCTAGCCAACGGGTTGTCGACATCGCCGATCTCCTCCGTTGCGGGAGGCGCTGCGGCTGCGGCTCCACCAGCGGCTGCTCCGCCTGCAGCAGCGCCACCAGCTGCGGCTCCACCAGCTGCGGCTCCGCCTGCAGCAGCGCCACCGGCTGCGGCTCCACCAGCTGCGGCACCGCCTGCTGCGGCTCCACCAGCGGCTGCTCCGCCACCAGCGGCAGCTCCGCCGCCGCCAGCTGCTCCGCCGCCACCGGTCGTGCCACCGGTCGTGATCCTGATGTACTCGAGCGTCCAGTCGTTGGTACCCTCAGGACCAAGCGTACCAGTGATGTTCAGGTAACGCGGGCGGTAGCCGTTAATGTGCTCGTACGGCACGACCGGCTTGTCGCCAACCTTGCCATAGTAGGTAACTTCCGTCTGATTATTATCAGCGGTCAGCGCCCTTCCGGTCTGATACTCCACAAAGTGGATCGTGTACGAGACCATGTCGCCCTTCACGCCGTAGTCGACGACGAAGTCCATATCCTCGTTCACCGTGTTGGCCATAATGCCATCATCCTGACCGCTCTTGCGAACGCCCTTGATGTAGTACTTGCTATCAGCAGGAACCGTGATCGTTCCGCCGTTATATGTCAGCGTCTTGCCATCAGCGTCGCGCGTGAAGGTCTCGACGGAGCCCGCTGCAATGCCGTCCTTGCTCAAGCTGTCGCCTGCGCTGCACTCGCCGATATTGCCCGGGAAGACACGCACGGTGTACGTGTAGTTAGTGTCGGCCTTCGTCGCATATGCAGGCAGCGCGAACATCAGCCCCGCGACCAGCGCCAGGCAAAGGACGCAAATCGCGCGCCTTACCGTGGTTTTAATGTCCATCATCCACTCCGTTCCGCCGCCTTGCGGCTTTATGCGGGAATGCCCGCCTTGTCTCGAATCGATCTCAGTATGTGACAATTACTTCGTGTAATATGTCACGCTTGCATGCATCTAGCGCGCGTGTGAACCGCCCGTCTGGTCTGCGCGACGACGGCGAACCATCGCAATCGCAATTACCAGCAGTGCCAAGCCGCTCACAGCCATTACCACATAGAACGGGAACAGATTCGTTTCGTCACCAGTACGCACCACATTGTTGTTGGGCGGGTTGTCGTTCGACTTGCTCGGATCCACGCCGAACTGCATCTTCAAGCGAGCAATCGTGTCGAAGTAGTCATTACCCTCGGTCTCGCCATCAAGCGTCACCTTCAGCGTCACGGTCGCGCTTTTACCCTTTGAGAGGTTCTCCAGGAAGAAGAAGTCCTCCAGGCCGCCTGCTTCGGTAGCCTCCTTCAGACCAGACGTGTTGTCGCCGCCTACCGCTTGGCTGTCATACAGCGTGCGGCTCGCATTGGAGCTCGCTCCCGAATACGTGAGCAGGTACTCGTAAGCCGAACCTTCTGCCTTGCCGGCTTCGAGCGATTTGATAACCTCGTTGCTCATGTACCAGTCAGCTGTCTTTTCGTTCTCATGATTCAGCGTCACGGTAAAAGTGATGTCATCGCCAGGCTGCAAGCCGCTGATGTCGTCTGCATAGCCCTGCTGGGAGAAGTCATCATTCAGTTGACCGCCTGAGGTGTATGTCACCGACCACTTCGAACCCTGTTGGGATTCAGCAAAAGCTGCTCCTGGAACGGCTAGCATCAATGCGGCAACCACCGCAGCAAGGACCAAGATTTGCAATCGTTTCATGTTTCCTAGCCCTCCCCGTTAATTCGTACGGCCCCATGCGCTCGTCATAGCCTTTTCGCCGTTGTGCGTCTGCACAGCATCGGCTTCGGCTTCGACGCGGAACTGAAGGTCGTTGTAGTCGTAGTTACGGTCGGTAACGGCAGTTGCCACGGCACCATCGATGGTCACCGAGTCGACGAAAGAGCTCGTGTCCTGACCCGGCTTAATCGACTTGCTGTAGTACAGCACGGTGCGCTCGCCCTTAGAAGCGCTTTCATCAATCGTCCAGCCGCTGCCGGTCCCGAATTTCAGCTTGATAAGGCTCGGATCAACGTCGAGCACCTTGGTACCGGCCTTGTTCATCCAGTATGCACGCACGGTCACGCGCACGTACTCGTCGATGTCGCCCGTGTTGCGCACGGCGAGGCTCGTCTTGTAGGCCTTGCCGATCTTCAGCTTCTCGTCGCCATTGTCGGCCAAAAGCGTGGTGAGCAGCTTGTTGTCGCCTTCGCGCACAGTGCCGTTTTCCACAATAGCCGTCTCAATGTCCGTCAACTGCACCTGTGCACGATAGTCACCAGACGTGAGCGTCGGCGCGGCTTGCACGGCACCCACTGTGCCGAAGCCCAGCAGCACCACCGCCAGCGCGAACAGCGCAACGGTGAATGCGGGAGAACGCAAAATCGTCTTCATGGCTTAGTTCCCCCCTTCAGCGGGTTTCTCGTTCTGGGTCAGCGTCCAGTCGGCGTACGGGTTGCCGTCGGCGTCATAGAGCACCGGCGTCGCCTCGTACATCACGATGACGTTGAAGTTCACGCCCTCTTCGGGCTTCTGCTCGGCCTTCTTCCTCAGGAGCGTGTCCACAATCAGCTCGCTGTCCGTGGATTCGCCTGGCTGAAGGATCTGGTCGTAGTAGAACCAGCCGAGGTCAGTCGGTCCAACCCAAGAGGCCTCGTTGGAAGGACCAGTCCAACCGTCGTGGCTGATATCAACCTCAACCGACGTGAAGACACCCGCGCGTACGTACACGGCCGAAGTGGCATCTGCGTCGTTGGAAATCACGACATGCTTGACGCCCTGAGTCACCCATTCGTGGATATCGGTCGACGGGGTGATAGTCACGTCCACGCCACCGTTGGTCTCGGTCGTGTCGGTGAAGTACGCTCCTGCCGGGACAATGCTCATGCCAAGAACTAGAGCCACGGCCAGGGAAGCTGCCAACAGTATCTTACGTTTCATGTTTACAGTCCCCCTCTTCCTATGCTGTCGGTTCGTTTATCTGACCGGACTCGGGCGTTGCTGCCAGCTGCCAGTCACCGTCTTGCCACGTGAACTCGTTCTGGATGCCGCTGCCCTCGATGATCTTCTTGTCGCTGGTGTTGGTGAAGTACACCTGCGCGACATTCTGGGGCATTGTTCCGTCTTCGTTGTCGGCGATGATGGTCACCGCATCCGATTCGGTGCTGCCGACCGCCGTGAAATCCGCGCCTTCGTAGACCTCGGTCACCTTAACAATGGTGCCAGCCTGAATGTGGCGTATCGGCGGGCCTTGGAAGTCACCCTCACCCGTCACGGTCACAGACGCCCAGTTATCGTATTCGAAGGGCGAATCCGCGGTGCTCACGATGTGATAGTGGAACGATGCCTTCTTCCAGTTCGCCATCGTGCCCGCAATCGACTGAATGTTCTTGTTGATGATCAGCGATCCGTACCGGGGTACTACTTCGAACTTCAGATAAATCGTAGCTTCATTCTTCCACGCGCCATACTCCACTGCCGTGCCGATAACCGGGTAGTTAACGTCGTATCCGTCGCGCTTTACAACTTCGGGATCTGCACCCTCGATGGGTTCCTTGGTCGGCAGTGCGACGATAGAGGGCACGAACGTGTACCTGTATTTATCCGACAGCGTCTCGTGGGGAATAACCAGGAACAGGCCGTTGTTCAGTTCCTTTATGGCGGTGCCGCCGGTTCCCTGCTTGTCAGCGGGTATGCTGTTCTGCTCCACAAGGGCTGCTGCAGCATCTGCAACATCCTGCCAGTCCGATGCGCTATCGGCTACATCTGCTTGATCCTTCAAGCTAGCAAACGCCGTGATATCCCACGTGTAATTCCAAGTATCAAACCTCGGGTCTTTTTCACCCGATGCAATCTGATACAGGTCGTACTCGACATCGCTTGCTGTGATGTCGACCGTCACGCTCTGATCATTGTAGGCAGCGCCCGAAAGCTGTACCGTCAGGCTGTTATTACCCGCCTGACTTGTTTCGGCCCAGGCCATGGCTCCCCCAAATGCGAGCACGGCCAGCATGCACGCAGCCAGCATTATGGCGCCAATGCGTTTCGTCATGATCTGCACGGGCTCTACCTCCTTATCCTATCTTCTTCGCCATCGCGAATTGACTCCCTTATAACGCCTTCAACTTCCTCCCTGCTCATAGCTGGGCGGCGCACGGCGTAGTACACCAGCATGCCCGCGAGGAATGCAAACAGTATGGGAAGACCAACTGCCGCAATTGCAATATATCGCGGAATCTGCAAAGCCTCAGCCGTAATCACATCGGCATCGACGAGGTTTTCGACCCTATGCCCTCGCACGAGCAAACGATGCGTGTTGACGCCGTACGGCGTGCAGGTAATCAGCGTGCAGTAATCTGAACCAGGTTCGATGCTCAGATTCGCCAAATCTTCTGGCAACACGATGCGAATCTGATCGACCTCGTACGTGCAGGTACGGTCTAAAACGGTGATGGTAAACGTGTCGCCTTCCACCACCTTATCCAAATCGGTGAACAACTTGGCGCTGGGCAGCCCGCGATGTCCTGAAATCGCTGAATGCGTGGACTCGCCGCCTACGGGAAGCGAAGTGCCCTCCAAATGCCCGATGGCTATCTGCAAAACATTCTCTTCCATGCCGTGGTAGATGGGATAGTCCACATTGATGCAATTGATCTGCACGTATCCCATAATGCCCGTACCAGTGAGATCCAGCAGCGATTCGTATTCGGCCTTTTCGGCCTCGGTCATATCAAACCGGTTGCTTTTCTCGAACAGCCGCCTGTTGTAATCCTCGGCATCTGACAACATTTTCTGAATCTTGGCCGGATTTGTGTCTTCAACCGCCTGGACATACGATGCGATAGCACGCGTCTGGTGATAGCTATTCCACCAATCCGAAAACGTCGGGTACGCGATGATCCCCACGCCCGCAACCAACACGACAACAGCGATAACAGTCGATGGTTTTGGCGCATGTGGATGCCGCCCGGCTTTCGCGGGTGCTCCCTTCTGCGATACGCGCCTCAAAACCATCGCCTCGTGCTCCTCAGGCGAGGTGGCCGCTTCAGATATGTTGCGTCCGTTGGTCATTCGTCTTTTATATCTATCCGTTAGTCTTGTACATACGCCTGCTTGCCAGGTATAAGCCTTATGCCCGCCGAGCAGCCGTATGCTGGGATGAACTGGAGCTTATCAATCCTTCAGCCCATCCCATCGTTACAACCTCACGCAAGACCAGGTTCTGGATTCCGGCGCGGGAGTGTTGTCCCGCGCCGTTCTCTGCTCTGGTCAAGCACTCATGCTTTAAGCTGAATTACAGCTCGTCGTTCTTGTTCCTCTTGGCAACACGACGCTTGGTGATCAGCACAACGCCTGCACCGATCACGAGGATGGCGCCAATGATGTAGAAGATCGTGGTTCCGATACCACCCGTGGAGGGCAGGACGGTGCCCTTCTGATTCTCGATCGTGACAGCTACGGTCGGCTCCTTGCCGTTAACGGTGTAGGTAATCTTCGTAGTATCGGTGATGGGCTTCACCGTGGTGTCAACAATTTCAACTTTCTCAGGTGCGGTAAGCAGGTTGAAGCCAGTAGAGGTTTCGGTCTCGACCAGCCAGTAGACACCTTCCTTGAGACCATGGAAGGTCACCTTATTGTTGTTCGTGACGGTAATTACGGTATTACCGTTGGTATCATCTTTGGTGTATTTAGTGCCATCGGCGCTGAACTTAAGAGCCGTCGAAGCGTCGTCGGCATCCGTGCGAAGCTCAAACTTGGCGGTCTTCGCTTCAGTTGTTCCTGCAAATGTCTTGAGGAAATCGAAGTCGAAGGTGTAGTCATAGGTTTTAACCGGGGTGGTCTTGTAACCACTTTCTTCAGCAAAGAGTTCGTTTACGAGACCTTCAGCGGATGCCGCAGCCTTCAATACGGTTGCAGTATATTTAAACTCGATTTCCTTACCAAGAAGATTGGTTATCGGTGCAGAAGCTGACGCAGTAATCGTGAGATCAAAGGTATGTCCATCAGAGGGGTCGACGGTTACTTCAAAACCGCTGAAAGTATCGCCATCTTTAATCTTGGCAGTAACGTCATTGTTAAACTGCAGATGACCAGTCGGAGTCATCGTATCATGAAGAATGATGGGCTTGGTCGGATCTGCGTCGGCAGGAATCTTAACAGTGGCCGTGTAAGGAATCTTCTCGCCGACAAAGTGGCTGGTCTGCGGAGACGTCTTGCCGGATGAGAGATACGTGTTCTTCTCAACGATGGTCACGTCAGTGGTCACGAGCGTCAGGTTCGTTGCGCCATCAGAAGCGACGATCAGATAGTAACCATTACCCGGAACGGTAGTAGCAGTGCCAGGCGTAATAGTTGTTCCCGTCAGTCCTGTGGGCATGTTTGCCTTCAGATATGCAGCAATTGCAGCACCATCGGAATCGGTCGTAGTGGACTTCTTGGTGACGACGTACTTAGACTGGTCGGCGGAAAGCTTAACATCGAACCAAGTCTGACTTGCTGCTGTCATGGCAGTCACCCAAGGGCTGGTTTTCGCCATGGTGTAAGCAATCGGACCATCGGGATTATAAGTCGGCTGCTTGTTTCCTTGAGTATTCGTGCCACTCAAAGCAGTGTCGGCGTCGAGCACCTGATAGGCGGTGTACGTGCGGCCACCAGAGCCAGCATAAGTATCGTCACGAGTGATGGTGATAGTCGCACCGAACGCAACTGCTGGCACGCAGAGCGCAACGGTTGTCACCACAGCCAGAGCAGCCACGATGAGTTTCTTCATGTGCTTCATTTCCATCCTTCCCTTTCTTGCGTAGGTTTTTCCGTGTTTACAAATTACCCAATAATTCTTTTACGAGGGGTGTTTCGTCAATATTGCCGCGAATATGCCCTCAGTTGATGCGGCTCGGACCTCGGCGCGACAAGCGCCATCAGAGGCCTATTTCAGCGACCCCCTTTCCCTTTTGCGCCTCGATCCAAAGCCGTACATGCAAGCGGCCACCACTACGAGCGCGATACCGCTCAATGTATAAGGTAGCGTTCCGGTACCACCAGTGTTGGGAATGACGGTACCAGTGGTGTTGTGAATCGTGAACGTGTACACCAGTTTGTCAGTTGCGGTCTCATCGTTAATGGTCGCCTGACCTGTAGGCTTCGTACCGGCAGAAATCACTCCCGTGGCTCCGTTTTGGTCAGTAACCGTCAGCTCAACCTGGTAGGTGAGCGGGTTGTAACCCTGCGGTACATCCGTTTCAACGAGATAGTAGGTTCCGTTGGAAAGATAGATGCCATTCAACAAGTTGCCGTTTGTGAGATCCGTTGACGTGATGCTCTCATATCCGGTTACAACGTCACCATTGGCATACGTAAGCTTGAACTTCGCGCCTTTCAGCCTGTTGTTCTCGCCATTGTCCGCATTGTTCTTGTTGACCACCAGCTTCGGCATGGTGTTCGTTATGGTGTCAGTTCGTTTCGTCACATTATTGGTTGTGCTCTCAGTTCCCTGGGTGTACGTGACGACATAGGTATCGGTCGCATTGGAGCCAAGTGTCGTCGTCTCGCCGGAAACCGCGGTAATTTCTCCATCCTTAACGATTCGCGTAATCGTGTCGCCGCTGACTTCTACCTCGCGAACAACAATCCCGTCAAGGCTCTGGAAGGAGAAGGTGACCGGTCCTGTCGTCGGTTTTATTTCCGTCAAGGTGTTGTCGATGTAGGTGAGATTATGCTGAGCATCTTCACGGTAAAGCGCTATATAGATGCTGCCGTGGGTGGTAACGAAGGTGCTTGACGACCATTTCTTGACAACTTCCAGCTTCTTTTCAGGCTTGTCCTTGACCGTGAATGTCAGCGTATCCTGATCAAACGTTACATTGGTTGTATCCGTGAATACGACCTTGGTGCCCTCAGATGCCGGTCGATCGATTACCTGGAAGCTAATCGGTACATCCGGGGCCTCCAGAGGAGCATAACCTTGCGGAGCCTGGGTCTCGGTAAGCTTGTAGTAACCATCCGGCAGAGTCATCGTAAACGTGCCGTTTGCATCCGTGGTGTAAATTCCGCTGGTGGAGTGTGCGGTGTCTGCCGTATACACCGTGTAAGTGCCGTCAACCGTATCCGATCTTTCCAGCTTGAACTTGGCACCAGGCAGCTTCGTTGCCGTGTTGGTCGCATCGACCTTCACGAGATTGATATCGAAGTACTGCTTGTTAACCCTTGTTAGCGAAATCGTGCCTAGGTCTTCCGTTGTGGACACGGATGGAGTCAGGTCGTGCTGCGTCGTTTCGCCCTCAACCTGATACACCCATTTATCGTTGGTCGAGTCATAGGTAATCGTGACTACCTTGTTGTCGAGGACATAGCCCGTCGGTGCAGCTTTTTCTTTCAAGTAATAAGGCGAGTCGGTCTTCTTAATTCCATAGAAGTGCGCAAGCCCATCTTCGCCAGTCATAACACCGTCTGCTGTCAGCGCAGTTGTCCTTGCTTTGTTGGTGTAAACATTGGCAACCTGCGTGCAAGCCGCATCCTTGTAAAGAACGAACGTTGCATCTTTGACGGGATTCCCATCCACATCAACCTTGTTAACAGACAGCTCCGTGGGCAGGACATAGTTGTTCTTGAAGAAGTTATCCTTATCCGTCGGATCGCCCTTAACCGACCAGGCGTAATCGTTGATCACAAACGAGCCGTCGGCTTCGTTGACACCAACCTCGAACGTGAGCTGGAGCGTCCTCTCGTCATAGATCCACGGCTCGATGCTTCCTGTCCTAGTCTCGGTGACATCATACGTGAAGTACCAAGGGCCGCTGCCACTGGCGACATCAGGAATGTCATCACCCCTGAATCGGAACGTACCCATTTCAATGAGCACTTCGTCTCCACTTTGGGCGCCTGGAAGGAAATGGGCTTCAAAGTTCTGGTTGGGAACCTCTACACCGCCCACGACCTTGAACGGCACCGGAGCACCACCCGTGGGTTCGACATGGAACGTGAGAATCCTCTCAGCTCCAGCGTTGGGGAGGTTGTCGTTCACGCCGTTGCCGTCATACTCAAGCTTCTTCTTAACCTCAACGGTGCCTTCTGCAGGCATGATCTCGATGAGGAGCATCATGCTTCCGAAGCAGTCGTTGCCGTTTACCATTCTCTTCCTGAGGCCTTCAATCTCGCCGATGCCCTGCAAGCCAGTGAAGGTTCCCAAGCCAAAGGAGCAGCGATTGCTGTATCCCACAAGACCATCGGGGTTCGTCTGGTTGTGGTTCGGACTGGCGATGTCCTCGCAGTTCCATCCCGAAATAGGGATGTCACCGGGATGATCAGCGTCGGCATCCTCGCCGAACTTCAAATACCTTCCGTCTTTGGTCTTTGCCTCAAGGTAATCCCTGTCGTGCTCAGTGCCGCTTGTCACGGTAATGTACTCGCCACCCTGGCAGTTGAACCAGGCCTTGCCATTTCCACGCGGAGTGATGGGTTCGGCAAAGGAGACATTAGCGCTCATGTTCGGAAGGCCAGAGCTGTTTTGAGAAATCATAATCTCGTCCACAACGCCCGCGATTGCTGACATGGGCCGAGAGCTGTCAGCAGTGACGCCGTAGATGGTAAATCCCATGTCGGAGAGATACGAACCGATTGTGGTATGACCCGGTGTCGGCTCTACTGTAACGACCATGGTGTACGTACCTTTTCCATGGGCGCCAACGAAGCTCGTAGCGTCAAAGGACAGCATACGCCAAGCAGAAGTGGTCTCTTCAGTTTCCGGATCGCGGGGGTCGTTCGTTTGGCTATCGGTATTGAGTACGACGGTTGTGTAGTCCCCGTTCGGTGCGTAAAGCTTTACATCGAAAATCGCATGTGTTTTATTCGAGGCCGTGCCGAAGTAGTACAGCCAAGAGAAGGACATGAATGCCTGCTCCAAGTTGCCACTCCAAGTAATATCGGCACTGGAACCGCTCTTGAACTTGCCGGATTCCGCAACAAGCGGATCTCCGTTCTGGTCGTTGCCAATGGCTTTGCCTTGCAAGCTGGGCAATGTTACCGTAACACCGCCGTCCGACGGATGGGCATCGGAAGTCCAGTAGCTGTTGCCGCCATAATTGCCAGCCCACCAATTATCCGGCAGCTCGGTAACGACCGAAGGGACACCGTTGCCGCCGCCGAAGATGTTGTAGTGACCTACGTAGTTGAACGAGCCGGTGTACGGCGTCAGCTGGCTCGCTTCGTACGTATAATTAGCGTAAAGCATGTCCTTCGTGATGATCGTGAGGAACGAGCCGTCCTTGAAGTGAACCGTCATCAGCTCGTCGGTGGTGAAGGGCTTCAGGGACGTGATCTTGAAATCATCGCCCTCCTGGTCGATCTGCAGCAGTGTGTAGTCGGAGAACTCAACAGACTCGACCTCGGACGTGGGAATCAGGACCAGCAAGTGCTCGAACAGCTCGGAGAGCATCATGCTCGTGTTGCCGGGCTGATGGTATTCGTTGTCATTCAGGTAGTAGTCCACCGTGTAGGTGTAAAGGCCGTAGAGCGAGAAGCCATCCGTCTTGAAGGCGACGTCGCCTTCGTCCGTGACTTCGGTTTCGATGGTTTCCACGGTCTTGGATTTATCCTCGAGGTGCGAGACTGCGATTTCCTCGCTTGATTCTTTCGTCTCAATTACCGGGCTCTTGATGACGACAGACACCGTCTCGTCAGGCTCCCACTCCTCGCCGTCCACAAGGATGCAAATGTCATAGACGACCATATCGTCGATAGCTTCGATGAAGTCCGCGCCGTAATACGCAATCAGCTCCTTCTTGGAAAGCTTAACCGGCTTGATCGAAGCAACTGCACCCTTGGGAAGCTTGCCCGTAATTTCGACGATTGCGCCATCGCTTGCAGTAGCCGTGATAGTAACGTCTTCTTCTTCCAGCTCAACCGCGGGTCCAACCCCGACAAGAGCGAACGTCGAGAATTTGTCGGCGTCGAAAGCCGCCTTGTTGGCAGCGGTGGTGACAACGGACTGCTCGACGATAGAAGCCGTACCTTCGTCGTCCACGCGCGCAACTACAGCGTCGCCCTCTTCAGGAGCGGCAGAGCTGGTCATAACGACGCTGACGGGCTTAGCCGGCTGCACTTCCTCGCCCTCGCCGTTCAAGAACGCGATGTTCACGGCTTCAATCCTGGTTGCAGCAACGTTGCCAGTTTCTTCCACGGCTGCGGAAATGGCATCCTTGACGTCTTCGGCGTCGACGGCGGTCACGGCCATGCTGACTTCCTCGTCGAAGGCGCCCGCAGGAGCGGTGGCCTTCACCGTGATGTCGCCAGCCTCGCCTTCGAAGGTTTGCTCGGAAGCTTCTTCGTTTGCAGCGGCTTCAGTATTCTCGTCGATTTCAGCAGCGAGCACGTACTCGGCAACAACGTAGGGGCTAAAGGCCGCCGACTCGAACTTCATCGTGTCTTCGGTGCCCTCGGTATTGTCGTCCTCGTCCTGGTTGACGATCTTCACGTCCTTGATGATCTCGGCATCGTTCTTCTTGCCCTCGGAACTTTCCTTGGACTTGTCCAGCACGTGCACTAGAACCGGATCGTTGTAGGTGTTGATATCCTTGGTGGTAATCTTGACTTCCACGTCCTTGGCGGGTTCGATTTCTTTGCCGTCAGCGTCCTTGAAGACGATATCGACTGCCGTGAGGCTCTTAACCTTAATTTCCTCTTCGTTCTTGGCCTGGATGGCTTTTTCTACCTTATCCAAAACCTTGTCGGCAGCAATACCTTCGATCTTCAGGAACGAGCCAGCGGGAAGAGCGCCCTCGGGAGCGTCAATTGCAACGGTGAGGACGACGCGGTCATCGGCATCCTTGAGATCGGCCGTAAAGGTTTGGGCCGGCATCTCGGAGTCGGAATTGGGATCGATTGCGCCTACGGAGCTGGCGGTTGCGGATTCGATTTCGGCGTTGGAGGATTCGTTGGAGCCGGCTCCGTTGTTGTCATCGTCCGCGGCATCACCGCCGACGATGAGGTCGTCGGCATCGCCGGAGTCGTTATTGTTCTGAGTGGTAACAGCGTTGTCTGCTGCAGGCTCCTCAGCGGCGGGCGCCGGCTCCTCTGCTGCAGGCTCCTCAGCGGCAGGCGCTGGCTCCTCGGCTGCAGGCTCCTCAGCGGCAGGCGCCGGCTCCTCGGCTGCAGGCTCCTCAGCGGCGGGCTCGGGCTCTGTGCTCTCGACTCCATCGTTGGCAGAGGCCTCATCCTCTGTGGACTGAACCTCGATGCCAGGCGTTTCGTCCGCGACGTCCTTCGTGATGGAGATAGCAGGCACCATCAGCGCAAGCGCGGTAATCAGCACGACCATGCAACCCAAAAGCGCCACCAAATGGTTACGCCTTTGTTGGAGGCCGCGCTTGTCGGCCAGATCGTGCTTGTGTTGCGTGGCTTTCATCTCTTCGTGTTTGCTCATCGCCGCACTCTTCCTTTGCTTCTTCAACGTATCCGTCTACGCTTTACTTATATATATGTAAGCGCTTCTCTCTTTTTCCTCCGCGAACGCTTCTTTCGCTCGCCCTTCGTGTGTGGCGGCTGCTTGCTTTCGAGCCTGCCGCCCGTGCGCTTGCCTTGAGGCTTATACGCACGTACTGCTTCTTCCGTCTTTCCCCTCTTGCTAATCTGCGATATACCTCCACAGATAGCGATACAACCTTGGTTGCACTCTACAACACGAGCAAGGCGTTACTTTAACCTGTGCTGAAATTGCTTGGTTTACGTCAAAAATTGCAGCTGCACAGTGCCTGCAAGCTGCAAAAGATTAAACAACCCCTCTTTGTTCTGCTGCATTTCTATCCCATTTTTTGCCATAGCATACCTAAGTAGGACAGTATAAAAGTACTTTATGGCCTTTTCAACAGGCTATTACACCTGTTGTATGGGCAAATTAACGAAATTGAAACCGTCTAAAGCTGACCTAGATCATTAGTGTTTTGGCAATTTCAGGCTGAGGGCCAATCGGTTATGCAACGCGATGACCTGGGTAAACCGCTTCTTGCGAATCCCTCGCTGCGCTCAGGATGACAAAAAACGGCGATTTAGTTGACAATATCGGTGGTCTTTGACGGCTTTACTCGGTAATATTCTTGGATTTGAGCTGGGGCTTTGCATGATATAACTCTACTAAACGTAGCGAGACATGTTTATCTTGATCGCGAATGCTCTCTTATTGGGGTCTGTTTTCGTATCCCCTACAACAACTTGTGGGCTCGCCGCATCTTGCACAGCGTTTCACACGCAACTACATCCCTCTCTGAAAATGCCCACGTCACACCTCTTGAAATCGTTTCCATTTTCACTTCACCGATTTTACATATTTTTGAACCATCTTTGCCAGGAGAGCGCCATCGTTGTCCAGAGGCGGGTTTTGCCAAGAAGGCTTTTGGAATCCTCGTAACTATCGCCCTACGCTTGACCTCTGTAAGCGACAAAACTGCTGCGTGGCGAGAAAACACCCAGAGGATTCCAACCGACCTCTCGGGAAGCCACCGTTCTGGGAAAAACCTTGTTCGACCCCAGAACCTCAACCCGGATAGCGCTCTGCGACCCGGCGCCCCTGCCTGTATCCAACATATTTGCTACCTCGTTTCGATTTGGGCCTCGAATCTGTCACAAACTTGAGTTTTAACAAATTATTTCGACAAATCAGCCTGCTTTTGTTGATCTTGAGCCATAGCCCTTTTGCAAAACCCCAGCTCGCGTTTTCCGTTGTACGCTAACTGCTAAAAATAATTTGTTAAAACTCAAGTTTGTGACAGTAGTTCCACGCTTTTTGAAAAGCGCTGTTCGATTCATGCGCATTCTCGCCCTACAAGCCGCAACCATGTATCTCTGCGTTAGCAGACGCTTAAATCGTTCCAATCATGACCACCCGCATAGCGGGTGGTTTGCTCTAAGGGTATAACCCTGATGGTGCCGGCCAGGGACTCAAGTCCCTGGCCTTCACTTCGTTCAGGCCCAATGGCCCCTTGACTCGTGGCAGGCCGGTGAAACCGGC
>JAFRJC010000090.1 GCA_017432445.1 Eggerthellaceae bacterium
AACGCAAGCGGGCCAAAGGAGGTCTCATGGTTCTGTCGAGGTTGCAGTGCAGGCGCTTCTTCACGTTGTTTGATGCTCTGACGGTATACGCCAACGAGCGGCTTCACGTCGTGGGGGAGGCGGAGCTTAGCGCTGGTGGCGTGCGCGGGATCAACGACCAGGCGCAAGCCGAAGTGGCTTTCGAGTTGTGGCAGAACCTGGGCGTCATCGACGATTTCGTGCGTGATAACCCGTCGGGCTTCACTGCGGGCGAGCTGGACTGCATCGCCTCGTGGCGCGAGGGGCTCACCGACACCTTCCTGATCGACGTGTTTCCCGATGGCGAGATCCGGTTTATCGGGGGAGGCTTTGCCTTCGAGGTTACGGGCCTCTCAAAGGAGGTTTCCGAGACGGTCGGCGAACTGCCCGCCTCCGTCCACACGACCCTCCTGCCCTTTGACGGTCGCATCGTCTACGCGGACTATCTCAAAGTCCACCTCGTGCAATTCGGCGACGGCATGTTCGAGCTGTTCGACGAGGAGATCGAGCGCATCTACGAAGAGGGTCTCATAGTCAGCACGGCTGACGAGCTGGTACGCACGGCTGCTTTCCTGCGCGAGCGCGAGCTGGCGCGTGACACCGAGGATATGTTGGCAGACCTCGAGAGCGGGCGCTTCTCCAACGAGCATGATGAGGGTTGCGGGTGCGGTCACGATTATGGCGGCCACGACGACTACGATGGGGATTACGAAGACGACATCGACCCTGCAGACTATGAGCAGCACTGCGGCGTGCTGGCGGGCTTGTCCTTTGAGGAGCGCGAGCAGGCCATCCGGGATCGTATGGCGAGGGGCGACGATGCCATCACGGAACATCTGGTGAGCCTTCTGGATGACGATTGCGAGGAAATCCCCCTGACGAGCAGTCTTGCCGAACTGTTGAAAGCCGAAAACGTGTACAACGTGCGCCGTTTTGGGAAGTATTTGGGCGTGGAGGGCGCCCATACGCTGGATGGCGAGGAGTTGATTCCGGCGATCGTGGCACGAGTTGCCAATGTCGAGTCCGTCCAGGTAATCCTCGACGACCTGTCCGAGCATCACGTTTCCGCCTTGCGCACGCTTTCCGAAAAGGGCGGCCGCTGGGATGTGGCCGAGGCCGATATCGTCTCCCTGCGCGAGCTCCCGCTGCGCGAGCTGGGCTTCAGCTACGTATTCCACGAGGGCGAGACCTTCAGCTTCGTAATGCCCGACGAGATACTGGCCATTGCCGGGCAGCTGGACTGGGATGGCGCGATCGAGAAGGCACGCCGTTACCGCGAGCTCGTCGAATTGGTCGACATCATGGTCGAGTTGCGCGGCATCGTGCCCATCGGCGATGTCGTTTCCGAATACCAGCGCTGCTATCCCGAGGGCTATGGAACCTTGCAGGAAATCATTCGTCTGATCATACAAGCAGTGGCCGAGGAAATCGCCAACTACGATCTGCTGGAAACGCCGTCCCGCGAGATGTACGTTTTGCACTATGAGCTGTTCTGGGCCTACGAGGAGGTCATGGGCCTCGAGGACGACCGCTACGTGAGCGAGCCCTTTACCCGCGGCGAATTGGGTGACCTGCTAGAGAACCTGCTCAAGCAGCAAGAGGGGAAAGAGCCGCGCCCAATCGATGCCGACATGCTTTCCGCAACCAACCTGTACGAGTGGAAGCTGAGACAGGCTCCGGCTATCGCGTTAACCCAGTACCTTGACGCACATGTGCCCGCCACGGCCGATGACTACTTCTTCGCAGACAAGGTGATGGACGAGCTGATAGCAGATGCCAAGTGGGGCGTCATGAACCAAGCCGCGCAGCGCCTGTTCGACATCCTGGATAAGAACGGCTTCATGCCCGAACCCGAGCAGATCCAGGACATCCTCGACCTGTGGACCGATATGAGCAACAGTCTTCCCATATGGCCGAACAACGGCTGGGCGCCCAGCGAGTTGGCAGCCATAGGCTAAGCTGACGTCTTTATCTCAGATTGCCGTTTTGAAAACGAGCCGGAGATTTTGGCCTCCGGCTCATCTCGTTAATCTCGTGTGAGCTTGCGGTGCAGGCGGTGGGGCTTGGCGGCTTCGGCGCCCAGACGACGGACGCGGTCTTCCTGGTAGGACTCGAAGTTGCCCTCATGCCAATGCCAGCGACCGGGGTTCTCGTCGTCGCCTTCCCATGCCAGGATGTGCGTGGCGACGCGGTCGAGGAAGAAGCGGTCGTGGCTCGTGATGACCGCGCAGCCGGAAAACTCGTCAAGGGCGGCTTCCAGGCTCGTGAGCGTTTCGGTGTCCAGGTCGTTGGTGGGCTCGTCGAGCAGCAGCACGTTGCCGCCTTGGCGCAGCGTGAGCGCCAGATTGAGGCGGTTGCGCTCGCCGCCGGAGAGCACGCCAGCGGGTTTTTGCTGATCGGATCCCTTGAACCCGTATGCTGCGACGTATGCGCGGCTCGGCACCTCGGTGCCGGCGACGTTCATGTAGTCAAGGCCGCCGCTGACAACTTCCCACACGTTCTTGTTCGGGTCGATGCCGGCGCGGTTCTGGTCGACGTAGGACAGCACTGCGGTCTCGCCCAGCTCCAGCGTGCCAGACGTGGGCTGGTCCTCGCCCACGATCATGCGGAACAGCGTCGTCTTACCCACGCCGTTGGGGCCAATCACGCCGACGATGCCGTTGCGCGGCAGCGTGAAGGAGAGATCGTCGATGAGCACGCGGTCGCCGAAGGCCTTGCAGAGGTGCTCGGCCACGAGTACCTTGTTGCCCAGGCGCGGACCGGCGGGGATGTGGATCTCGGTGAAGTCGACGTCGCGGCGGGCGGCTGCCTCGGCGGCCATCTGCTCGTAACGTTCCAGACGCGCCTTGCCCTTCGCCTGGCGCGCCTTTGCGCCCGAGCGCACCCACTCGAGCTCGGCCTTCATCTTCTTGGCGCGCTTGGCGTCTTGTTGCCCCTGAAGTTCCAGACGGGCGGCTTTCGTCTCGAGGTACGTGGAGTAGTTGCCCTTGTAGGGATAAAGCGTGCCGCGGTCGACCTCGCAGATCCACTCTGCCACGTTGTCGAGGAAGTAGCGGTCATGCGTCACGGCAAGCACCGCGCCGGGGTACGTGCTCAGGAACTGCTCGAGCCACAGCACCGACTCGGCGTCAAGGTGGTTGGTGGGCTCGTCCAGGAGAAGCAGGTCAGGCGCTTCCAGCAACAGGCGGCAAAGCGCCACGCGGCGCCGTTCGCCGCCTGAAAGCACGTTCACGGGAGCGTCGGGGTCGGGGCATTGCAGCGCGTCCATGGCTTGGGAAAGCTGCGAGTCCAGATCCCAGCCGTTTGCGGCGTCGATGGCATCTTGCAGCTTGCCCATCTCGTCCATGAGCGCATCGAAGTCGGCATCCGGGTCGGCCATCTCGGCGCTGATCTCGTTGAAGCGGTTCACCTTCGCAATGACGTCGGCGAACGCGGCCTCGACGTTCTCGCGCACGGTGGCGTCTTCCTTGAGGGGAGGCTCTTGCTGCAACAGGCCTACCGTGTAACCGGGCGTCAGGCGTGCTTCTCCGTTACTGACCTCCTCCATGCCGGCCATGATCTTGAGCAGCGTGGACTTGCCCATGCCGTTGGGTCCCACGACGCCGATCTTCGCGCCGGGATAGAACGCCAGCGTGACGTCGTCCAGGATGACCTTGTCACCATGGGCCTTTCGCGCCCGCTCGAGCACGTAGATGAATTCTGCCATTGGAAACCTCGTTTCGTCGGGGTGATGATGCGCAAGGGTAATTGTACAATGGCGGCAGGTGATTTCTCCTCCGAACGAGGCAGGTGGTCTGTTGACTCAGCATCTCGGATGGCATGCAAAGGCCATGCTGACGATTTGCGTGCTCGCTTTGGGCGTTTTCGCGTGCGCATTGATGATTGCATCGATGCCCTGGGGCTTCTCCTGCGCATATGCGCAGGATGGCGCTTCGGTTGCGAGCCTACAGGCAGGCCAGTCTGCAGAAGGCGCTGAAGCCGAGCAAAGCACCGAGGATCAGCAGGCGGCTCGCATCGCGGGCATGGCCGTCGTGAAAGATGGGTTGTACTACTTGTGCAGCGTTTCCAATCCGGGTTTCGCGGTTTCGGTGGCAGGCGATTCGGCAAATGCGGGTGCCAAGGCGGTGCTCGCAGGTCGCGAGGAGGGTAACTGGTCGCAGAAATGGCTGGTAGTGCAGGACAAGTCCACGGGTTACTACACGCTTCGCAACATGCGCTCGCGCATGGTGCTCACAGTGGCCGGGAAAGGGAAGCCTGGCGCCGTTCTCAAGCAGGCGAAAGCAAGCTCCACGCTTAAACAGCGTTGGGAGCTTGTCAAGGAGGGCGCCCGCTTGCGGTTCTGCTCGGCCTCGAATCCGAATCTTGCTCTAACCGTGGTAGAAACCAAAAGCGGAGGTCTTAAGTTTGTGTTGAAGCCGGTCGATTCGGTTGCAACTCAGCAATTCCGCCTGCGCAAGGCCGAGCCTGTCGAGGACGGGCACAGCTTCTTTATCCGCAGCGTGGCCTCTCCGAGAAAGGGCCTTGCGGTCAAAGGCGCATCGAAGAAGGCGAAAGCCCCGATCGTCCTTGCCAAGCGTTCGTCAGCGAAGGCGCAGAAGATCCGTTTGCAGAAAGTCGGTGCGTCCTACCATCTGCAATGCGTGCAGTCATGCCAGTTCGTGTGCGCGTCGAAGAGCATCCTCAGGCAGACAGAGGGTGCTTCGGGCAAGGCAAAGAAGTGGAAGCTCGTCTTGGATTTGGGAACGGGAACGTTCAAGATCAAGTCTGCGTCAACTGGCAAGTTCGTCGATGCCACTGCTGGCAAGCTGACCTTGCAGGCTCGGGCGGCAGGCGATTCCGACAAAGCCCAACGTTTCATTCTCGTGCCCACGTACGGGTTCACGGTGTTTCTGGACGCGGGCCATGGGAACAACGCTGCGGGCTGGGGCGTTTACGACCCCGGTGCTGAGGGGAGCGGCTACGATGAGGCGCCTTTGACGAAAGACCTCGCGAATCGCATCGAGGAGGAGCTTTCAGGGAGCGACGTGCGCGTGTTCAACGGCGTCAACTACAGCGTCCCGTACTCGCAGCGCAATGCCAAGGCGCGTTCGCTGGGATGCGATGTCGTGCTGTCCATCCACTTCGACGCTGGCGGCGGTTCGACTACGTCGACCATGGTGGGGACGCACGGCGCCACGGGGTCGTCCGCGTTCAATTCCATCATCCACCGCAAGCTGGTGGGAAGCGTGGGGCTAAGCGATGGCGGCACCTCGCATCGTTCCGACATCACCGTCGTGAACGGGTCGGTGCCTGCCGTGCTGATGGAAGTGTGCTTCATCGACAATTCCAGCAGCCTGCACAAGTATCTGAACCGCCGCAGCTCGGTGGCCGCTAGCCTGGCGGAAGGCATCATCGAAGCCTCCAAGCTTCCCACTCTCCAGCGTTGATTATTTACCCAGGGGTGGTCGATTACCCCTGGGGTGCTGATTTGCTTGCGTTAAACTGGTTTAGGTAATAATGATCCATCGGGTGGTCGCGTTTTTGCGGCCTTTTGGTGTTTGGAGGCGCGTGTGCTCATAGATTCGCTGACGTATGCGCTCGAGCGCTCGGACGCGCTGGTAACGTTCTGGGGAAAGCTCGATGCGGGAGAGGACGCGACTCTCGGCGTGGCATCTTCGGCACGGCCGTTCATGGTTGCCGCGCGCTTCACGCACAGGCCGCAATCGACGCTCGTCATGGTGGCGGGCGAGGAGGCCGCCCGCACGTTTGCACGCAACGTGGCCGCCTACGTGGGCGACGAGCGCGTGCTGCACTTCGCCGAGCGGAGCGATGTGCCGTGGGGCTCCAAAGCTCCCGACCCGCGTCAAGTGGCGCGACGGATGCGGGCGGCACATGCCCTCGCAATGGCAGAGCCGGTCATCGTCGTGGCATCGGCGCGTGCGCTGCTGCGCACGCTCCCTCCTGTGCAGGCAGGCATTCACGAGCCGCTCGCGTTTTCGGTCGGCTGCGAACTCGCGGATATGCCGCGCGCCGAAGAGCTCGACATGGCCGAGTTCGGCGATGTGGCGCGTGTTTTGGAGGAGCGTGGCTACCAGAACACTGGAGAGCTCGAAGGTCCTGGTACATTCTGCGTTCGCGGAGGGGTCATCGACGTCTTTCCCGGCAACCTGCCCTACCCGGTGCGGCTCGACTTCTTCGGCGACGAGTTGGATGAGATCAGGCGCATCGTGCCCTCGACGGGCCAGAGCATCTCGGCGCTCAGCGAAGTCGAGATATATCCTGTACGTGAATATCTAAGCACATCGGCCATGAAGGCGCGCGCCGTCGAGGCCCTCAAGCGTCCAGCGCGCACGAACCCGGCTTTGCGCGAGCTGCTCGAGCAGTTGGAAGGCGGGCTTCACTTCGACGGTGCCGATGCGCTGTTGCCCTATCTCTATGACAAGACGGTTACGCTGGGGGATTATGCGAGCAAGGAGACGCTGACTGCGATGATCGAGCCCCGCTCGCTCTTCGATGATGTGGCGCACGCCTCCGAGGAGGCAACGGCGGCATCGCATGGTTCCAACATCGCCCTCGCCGGGCTGATAGCCGATCCGGCACAACTCAGTTTCGGGAAAGGACAGCGTGCGACCTACCTCTCGCTCATGCGCGTGGGAGGCGGCGTGGACGACGAGCTGCCCGTTAAGCGCGTGGAGGTGGCGGGGCATCCCGACAAGCTGTTCGGGCGGTTGCGTCAGCTGGTGGAGCAGGATTTCACCGTCGTGTTCTCTGCGCCGAACTACCGCGCACGCCAAGACATGAAGCTTGCGTTTTCGGATCAGGAGCTGGCGTTCACGGAGCGGCTCGACGTCATGGAAGAGGCTGCTTCCGACCAAAAGGGTCCGAATCATCCGAACAACGCGCTTTCCCGCGAGGCCGCCTTGCGCATATCCGACGAGACGACGAGCGAGGAGATTCGAAAGCGGCGTCTCAAGCGCGGGGTCGTCAACATCGTCGACGTGGAAATCCCGCTTGGCATGATCATTCCGAAGGCGCGCCTGGCCATGATCAGCGTCACCGACACGCAAGGCTCGCAATCGCGCAAGCCCACGCGCCATGTGGATATCACCGAGATCACGTTCCCATACAAGCCAGGTGATTACGTCGTGCACGCGGCGCACGGCATCGGGCATTTCGCCGGGCTCGTCCAACAGGAGGTCGATGGGACGTCCCGCGACTACCTGCTTTTGGAATATGCCGAGGGCGACAAGCTCTACGTGCCAGTGGAACAGCTCGACCGCGTGACGCGTTACGTCGGGCCCGATGGTGCCGAGCCGCGTCTCACGCGCCTGAACACAGCCGACTGGTCGCGTGCCATGGCCCGTGCGCGCAGGGCCACGAAGAAGCTTGCGTTCGACCTGGTAGATGTATATGCGCGCCGTGCAGCCGTGCAGGGCTTCCGCTTCAGCGACGATACGCCCTGGCAGCTCGAGATGGAAGACGCCTTTCCCTATCAAGAGACACCCGACCAATTGGCGGCTATCGCCGATGTGAAGGCCGACATGCAATCCGCGCGCCCGATGGACCGCTTGATCTGCGGTGACGTGGGCTTCGGCAAGACCGAGGTGGCGCTGCGGGCGGCTTTCAAGGCGACGCAGGACGGCAAGCAGGTCATGGTGCTGTGCCCTACGACCATCTTGGCTCAACAGCATTTCACGAACTTCCGCGAGCGCTGCGAGCCGTTTGGCGTGCGCGTCGAGGTGCTCAGCCGCTTCCGTACGGCAGCACAGCAAAAAGCCGCGCTCGAGGGTTTCGCCGATGGCAGCGTGCAGATCCTGGTGGGCACGCATCGGCTGCTCTCGCGTGACGTGAACCCGCACGATCTCGGCCTGGTCATCATCGACGAGGAGCAACGTTTCGGTGTGGGGCACAAAGAGCAGATGAAGAACCTGCGCGAGTACGTCGACGTGCTGACGCTGTCGGCTACGCCCATCCCGCGCACGATGCAGATGTCGCTTTCGGGCGTGCGCGACATGAGCCTGATCATGACGCCTCCCGACGAGCGCCGTCCCGTTGACGTGTACGTGGGGGAATGGGATCCCGATGTGGTGAGCGGCGCGATTCGCCGAGAGCTTGCGCGCGGCGGGCAGGTGTACTACGTGTCCAACCGCGTACGCTCCATCGACGAGGCGGTCGCGCGCGTGCAGGAGGCGGCCGGCGAGGCGCGCGTGGGCGTGGCGCACGGCCAGATGGGCAAAGACGAGCTCGAGCGTGTGATGGAGGATTTCAGCGCCGGTATTCTGGATGTGCTCGTGGCGACGACCATCATCGAGAGCGGCATCGACAACCCCCATACGAACACGCCGATCATAGAGGATTCTCAGCGGCTCGGCCTGGCCCAGATGTACCAGCTCAAGGGTCGCGTGGGCCGTTCGTCGACGCAGGCGTACGCATACTTCATGTTCCCGGACAACATACCGCTGACCGAGGAGGCCGTAGCGCGCCTGACGGCGCTCAACGAGCATCAGGATCTGGGCAGCGGCATGCGCATCGCCTTGCGCGACCTGGAGATTCGCGGTGCCGGCAGCATGCTGGGCGCCGAACAGCACGGCAACATGTCTGCCGTGGGCTTCGACTTGTTCGCGCAGATGTTGGCTACGGCCGTGAACGCCACGCGCGAGGGCAACCTGAAGGCTGTTGACACGCTTCCACCTGCCCTTTCCGACATCACGGTGAACTTGCCGGGCACAGCGCTGCTGCCCGAAGAGTACGTGCCCGACGCCGACGAGCGCGTCATGTGGTGCCGGCGTATCGCGTCAGCCTCGGCCCCGCAGCTTGTCGAGCAGATCTACCAAGAGCTGCGAGCGAAGCGTCCCGAGATGCCGCAGGAGGCAGAAAACCTGTTCACGAAGGCGCGCATCAAGGCATATGCCTTCGAGCACCACATCGATCTCGTGGCTGTGGTGGCGGGCAAGCTCGTGGTGGAGCCTATTGACATCTCGCGTGACGACATGTCGGCGCTGCGCCGCGCACGGGCAACCTATACAGCCGACAAGCGCAAACTGCGCCTGCCGCTTAAATACTTCGCCGCACAGGACGACGCACAGCTCATGCAAGCGGTGCTCGAGTTCCTGCAGGGATTGGGATAACAGAGCGGGATGGCCCCACTGCAGGGCCGCTTCGCTTGAATCCCCGTTTTAACCATGCTTTAGAAAGCGGCTATTAGGGGCGATGGCCTGGCTTTCTCGCTCAGTGTCATCTGCGCCTGCGTGCATTGCCGCTTTTTTGTGGGCATGGTTAAAGCGGGGCGCTCAGAAGCCCTGCAGTGGGGTCATCCTGCTGCTGTTGGCAACCAAGCTGCAGTGGGGTTTGTCCCTCTATGACGCCTATTCGATTGAGTTTTCGATGGCCTGTTGGATGAGGGCGATGTAGGCTTTGGCGCCGGCGTCGTTGACGTGGATGCCGTCTTCGTAGAAGTATTCATCGTGACCGGCAGATTCGCCATACCAGTCCACGACGGCGACGACGTTGGAATGGCGCGATGGCGCGTCGGCGATGGCTCGGTTGGTTTGCGCCTCCCAGTCGCGCGGGCAGCGGATATTGACCAAGATGACCTTCTTGCTGGGACCGACGATGTTGAGGATCTCGTCGATCTGCTCGTCCACGACGGCGTTGTTGGTACCCAGGCAGAACACGACGTATTCGCCCACCTGGTTGTTCTCGAGATAGAACTGGTATGGGCTTTCCCAGATGTTGCGGCTAACGACGGCGTCGCTGTGGCCGTAGGGGAACATGCGGTAAAACTCGTTCTCACAGCCGGCTGCGACGCTGTCGCCGATGAGCAGAGGGTCGAAGATCAATGCGCCGGCATCGTTCAGGTGCTCGGTGTTGAACAGCTCGTTGTAGGTATCCTCCCGGCGTTGACGCTCGGCTTCCTTGATGGATTCGTCAATCTGGTTGTTGACGGTTTGCACTGCATGGCCTATGACGCCGAGGAGCTCATCAGCCGCCCGTTCGCGCTCCTCGTCAGTAAGGGTTTCCTTCTTTGCAGCTACGGCCTCGCCCACGCGCTCGGTGAGAGGCTTCGAAGCTTCTTCTGCCGCGGAAAGCACGGCAGCGGCAGCTTCGCGTTCCTCGTCGGTGAGTTCTTGGGCTTTGCTGGCTACGGCGGCGTCAATGCGCTGCGAAAGGGTTTGGGCGGATTCAGACGCATCCGATGCGTCTGCAGAAGAGGCTTCCTCGGATGTGCCTGCTGCAATCGGCGTGCTTGCTGCAGAGCTCTCCGAATCGGTCGAATTGGATGCGGAAGCGGATTCGCCCGCCGCTGACGAGCTTGCGCCCGTCGACGATGAGGAATCGCTTGGCTCGGAGCTCGTGGAGCTGGCAGAGCTTGACGAGTCTGCAGCCGATGAGTCAGCCGAGGATTGAGATTCGGACGAGGTTGCCGACGAGCTAACAGTAGAGGAGGAGGCGCTCTCCGACGAGCTTGCGCTCGAAGTGGAAGCGGACTCCGAACCCGTCGAAGCCGTCCCGATGGAGGTGGAGCCTGCAGAGGAAGAAGCCTCCGCGGGTTCGGACGAGCTGGAAGCGCTCTCGGCCGATGAGGCTGACACCGAGTTGCTTGAATTGGCGTCGCTCGATGTGGCGCTGGTTGCTTGGGAATCGCCCGAAGCGGTCAAGGAGGCGTTCGCGTCCGATGATGAAGTTGAACTGGCAGTCGAGATGCCTGATGGGGTGGCGCCACTGGCCGAGGCATCCGAGGAAGCGGCGTTACTGTTGGCGGTCGCGCTTGAAGAGCCCGAGGATCCGATGGCGGTAGCTGTCGAAGATACGACAGCTGTCGATTGCGAAGAGCTCGAGCTAATCGGCACGGCGGACGTCGCCGGCGGCATAACCGCGAGTGACACAATGGCGCCGCAGAACAGGGCTGCACAGGTGGCAATCGTGGCCGGTGCGAGCGGCAGACGCGATGAGCGGCGAGCCGAAGGGGTATCCACGCCTTCGGTTACTGTGCCCGTTTTAGCTTCACGGCGGCTTTTCCACCAGCGGCGCAACGCACCAGAGCGGATGGGGGTTTCGACGAAGCGGAAGGAGAGGTCGGAGATTGCAAAGATGACGATGATCTGCGCGATGCGTACCCACCAGGGCACCTCGACGGTGGAGGTGATGCGCGACGTCGCCAAGATGATGGGGTAGTGCCACAGGTACATGCCGTAGCTGCGCTTGCCGATCCATACAAACGGCTCGAGCTGAAGGATGCGCGCCACCCAGGTGTTCGGCACGACCAGCACCGCTATGAGCAAGGCGGTTAGCACCGATACCAAGGCGATTCCGCCTCGGTAGGGGAAAGGCGTATAGCTGGACGTTGCCACCACCACGACGACGAGCCCCGCGAGCGCGGCCACTCCCATCACGTTGAACGCGACGTTCGCACCGGCAGATTGACTTTGAGCACGACGGTGGCCGAAGATCGTGGATGGCCAGACCAAGGCAAGGAACGCGCCGATGAGCAAGCTTGCGGCGCGCGTGTCGGTGCCGTAGTAGATGCGGCTCGGGTCGGCAGCGGGGCTGTACATCAAGGCCATCTCCCCAGCGGAGAGCACCGCGAGCACGGCCACGACCGCTGCAATTGCCTTCTTCGGCAGGCGCAGCTTGAAAAGCGCCAAGAGCAGCAACGGCCAGACGATGTAGAACTGCTCCTCTATTGCCAGGCTCCAATAATGCGTAAGCGGCGAGGGCGCTGCCGCAGCCTCGAAGTACGACACGTTATGGAAGATCTGCCACCAGTTGTTGAAAAAGAGCAGAGATGGCAGCAGGTCGGCGCGTGCCTTGGCGAAGAGCGCGGGGCTAACGAGCGCGCACAGCACGAGCGTGCCCGCGAGAGCGAGCAGCACTGCCGGGATGATGCGTCGTACGCGCCGCAACCAGAACTTCGGCAGCGAGATGGTGCCGCTCGTCTCGTATTCTGCCACGAGCAGGCCGTTGATGAGGTAGCCCGATATTACGAAGAAGATGGTGACGCCCATGAGGCCGCCTGGCGCCCAGTCGAGCCCCATGTGGTAGAAAATGACGGCGAGGACGGCAAACGCACGCAGGCCATCGAGCGCAGCAACGTAATGCGACCTGCGCCTACGCTGCTCTGCAGGGCGCAAGACCCTCTGCGATGCGTGCTTCGCCTTCGCGGTCGATTCCGTCCGGCCTCCTACTGCAGCAGGCCTGCGGGAAGTGTTTTCTCGTTTCGCTGTCGTTTGCAATGCAGGGTCTCGCCCTTCTTGCGTGGCTTTCATTTCCCAAAACATGAATAATAACTCATTACAAGATGACGAATCAGACCTGCGCGGGTTTAACATGGGTTTTGTACTGTACTTGGTTGGGATGCCGGCGGATGTGCTATTCGCGGCACGCGCGAGCTAATCGCTCGTCGCTTCGGTGCGGCAGCTGCGGAACTCGGGCGCTTCGCGCCCTCAAACAGTCCTCGCTCCCGCCGCGCCTGCGCTCCTCGCAGCTCGCGAGAGCCGCGGATAGCACATCCGCCGGCGGAGTGGCATGTAGAGAAACGCTTCTTATCGCGATAATGCCACCTGGTCAGGGACGTAAAATGGGGGCGTTGTGGGGTTTAAGCTTGGACTCGCTCAATGCTGCCATCCGGCAGATGGCGACGTGGTGCGCATGGTTGACGAATGGGCTGGGCGAGCGAAGGAGGCGCAAGTTGACCTCCTCGTGTTCCCCGAATCCCTGATGACGCCTTTCGAGCAGTCACCCGAGGAGTTCGCGAAGGCTGCCGAACCGCTCGACGGCCCGTTTTGCCAGGCGGTGGACCAGGTTGCCTCCCGCCATGGAATCTGGATGGTCTACACGGCCAACGAGCGCGGCGGCACATTTCCGTTCAATACGGCCGTCGTCGTGGACGATGCAGGCAAGCGTCACGGCATCTACCGCAAGGCGCACCTTTTCGATACCGACTTCGTGAAGGAATCCGATAAGATCAGCGGTGGGGATTCACTGTTTGCGCCCATCGATACGCCGTTTTGCAAGCTGGGGCTCGGCATCTGTTACGATGTGCGCTTTCCCGAGCTTGCCCGCACGGCAGCGCTTTCGGGTTGCCAGCTGCTCGTGTACCCAGCGGCATGGGTGGACGGTTCGCGCAAGGTCGAACAGTGGCGCACGCTGCTCGCTGCCCGCGCGATCGAAAACGAGATCTTCGTAGCCGGTCTTTCGCGTTGCGATCGCGGATTCGGCAAAGCGCAGCGTGATTATGCCGGTCATAGCTGCGTGTTCGGTCCCTTGGGAGAAGAGCTGGCATCAGCTGGCGTAGCGGAGCAGCTCCTCGTTGCCGATATCGATCTAGCTGCGATCGACGCTGCCCGCGCCGCCATGCCCGTCTTGGACCATCGTCGCCCCGAACTCTATGGGTAAGGCGGCACCCCAACTGCTACACTTAGGGAAATGTGCCTTGGCACACCCTGCGTCATCCTGAGCAAAAGTCATCAACGGGAACGATCCGCTTGGATGAGTCTCTCTTGGCAAAAAGGAGCAAAACATGACGAAGAACACCGCCTACACGTGCGAATACCTGGACATCATGAAATCGCTTGATGGCGACGTGCCCGGGCGCGAGAACGCCTTTGCCTACATGGAGAACTCGACGGCGCTTGTGCACTACATCCAGGCTGAATCGTCTTTCGTGCCGCGCCTGTTCGACCGCGAGACGTACGACAAGATGAAATGGCTTGCCGAGACGTCGCACCGTATCTGCGAGAAAGTCATGCGCCGCTACCTGGATGACCCATCGTATCGTGAGCTGTTCGACTACGACGAGCGCCTGCGCGAACTTATCCTGATCCCGCAGCGTTACGATGCGCTGCTGCCCTTCGCGCGTTTCGACGTGTTCCTGAACGAGGACGACCTGACGGGCGGCTTCTGCGAATGGAACGCCGATGGTTCGTCCGGCATGAACGAGGACCGCGAGCTGAACATCTCGCTGGCTCCATCCGCCACGATGCGCGAATTCGCCTCGCGTCACCAGCTACAGACATCCGACCTGTTCAATCCCTGGGTCGAAGAGTTCATACGCATCTACGAGACTTTCGAGAACAAGGTCGAGCATCCCACGTTTGCCATCTGCGACTTCATGGAGAACGCCGTGGTTGACGAGTTCCGCGTGTATGCGCGCTACTTCGGCGAACACGGTTACCCCTGCCTTGTGGAGGACGTGCGCGACCTTGTCTACGACGCCGAGAAGCGCGAGCTGCGCGATGCGAAGGGCCGCAAGATCGACGCCATCTGGCGCCGCTCGGTTACCAACGACGTCCTGAACAACTGGGAGGCGAGCCAGCCCATGATCTCGGCTGTGCGCGACGGGGTAGTGGCGCTCATCGGGAGCTTCGCTGGCCATATCGTGCACGACAAGCAGATCTTCGACGCGGTGTTCTGGCCCGAAACGCGCGAGATGCTGACGGAAGACGAGCTGCGCCTGGTCGACGAGTACGTTCCCCAGACGAAGTTCCTCGACGACGCGCACATCGACCTGGCGCAGGTGCGGGCAAACAAGGACGCTTGGATCATCAAGCCGACCGACCAGTACGGCGCTCACGACGTCTACGCCGGCCAGATGTGGTCCCAAGAAGAGTGGGAAGACATCGTCGAGCGCTTCAGCAACGGCAAGGCCGGTGCGCCGTTCCTCGTCCAGACGTACCTGACGCCCTACCGTACCGAACTGCTGCCGATCTGCAACGACTTGCTCATTGCCGATGATGCTGACATTCCACGCGAGACGGCGTTTTACAACAACATGCCCGGCCTCTACACGTTCAACGGGAAATTCGGCGGCGTCTTCGCGCGCCTTGGCCCCAAGCCCATCATCAGCCAGCCCATGGGCGATCTCACGAGCGCCGTTATCTGGGTTGACTGCAACCTGTAAATCAACGGGTCTTGTGGGGCTGGGTACCAGCGGCTCGACGTAGAGTTCGCAGGAATCAAGACGGTTACAAGGGTCCGCTTTCCTGCAAGCGGTGATACACTAAGCGCATGAAAGCGATTCAAGTCATAATCAACATGGTGACGGCAATCATGCTGGCGTTCGCCCTCGTCGGCGGGGGCTTTGCCGTCTGTGTTGCCTCGCCCGTCACGCATGGGCTCTCGTGGGTCTTCTCAGACGATGCAACTTCACCTTTCGATCGCAACCAGTTGGCGACGGTGGCCGATGCGACGCGTGACTACGCGTTCGGCAAGCACGATCTGCTTGCCTTGTACCAGACCATCTACGACGTTGATGTGGAATTCCGCGGAAGCGTGGGCTATTCAGCCGCCAGCACGACATCGGCTGGCTTCCCCAAAGTGGACCAGGTGACCGACCGCACGAGCCTCACGCAGCTTCGGGAGGCGTTCAACGGGGCATCTGAAGTTTACTGCTATTCGCAGGCAGAGCTTTCACATCTTGACGATTGCTACGTCCTTGCCAGGCTGTCGTATCCGGTGATCATCGCAGCTGCGATACTTGCGCTTGCCGGGCTCATCTTCACGGGCGTTACGGGGCGCAGGCGCCGGTTGGGGGCCGTGTTCCTGGCGGCAGGCGTACTCGTCATGGTGCTGTTCGTGGCGCTTGCCGTTTGGGCGGCTTTGGATTTCCAGGGTTTCTTCACCGCGTTCCATGGCGTGCTCTTCAGTCAAGGGAACTGGGAATTCCCCTATGATTCGCTGCTCATCTGCGCTCTGCCAACGGCGTTTTGGGTGGCCATGGGCGTTGTGTGGCTGATTCTCGCCCTTCTGTTTGCCCTCATCTCGATCCTCATCGGCCGTAAGCTTCTGAAGAAGCGCCAGTAGGCGGCTCGTTCGCGCAAGCGCTCGAGTCAGCCTTATCATGATGACCTGAGAAAGGTTGAATCTGCATGTCGCCGTATAGGTCGCGTGAGGGAGGCGCCATGAACATCATCTGCAGCAGCGAAGATAAAGGCCTGCGTATCAGGACCAGGGGAAATTCCGATCCGCACGGGAAACCGAAAATCTACTTCGCCTGCCATCCGAAGGATTTCGGGCACTGCTTCGAGGAAATCGCCGCCGATATTTTCGAAACTCAGAACTGCGTGATCTGCTACCGGGACGTCACGTTGGAATACTCGAAGGAAGAGTTGCGGGAGTTTATCACCGACGGCATGCAGCTGTTCGTCATCGCAGTTACCGAGCGGCTGCTCGACGAGCCCAACCAGGCTATGGATGTGGAATTCCCCCTGGCATTGGAGCATCACATCCCGATTCTGCCCTTGTTGCAGGAGGAGGGGCTTGACGAAAAGTACGCGAAGCGTTTCGGTACGCTGCAGTATCTCGACAAGGGCAACAAGGATTTGACGGCCATCGGGTTCGACGAGAAGCTGAAAGGTTTCCTGGAATCGGTACTCGTCGGGGAACAAGAAGCCGAGATGGTGAGGAGGGCTTTCGATGCGTACGTGTTCCTCAGCTACCGCAAGAAGGACCGGGAGGATGCCCAGGCGCTGATGCGGCTGATTCACCGCAACGACCAGTACCGGGATATCGCCATTTGGTACGACGAGTTCCTCGTTCCGGGTAAATCCTTCAGCGAATCCATCACCAGAATGCTGCACGCGAGCAAACTGTTCCTCCTGGCGGTCACGCCCAACATCGTCAATGAGGAAAACTATGTCCAGCAAGTGGAGTATCCCGAAGCGAGATCGCAAGGCAGGCCGATTCTGCCCGCAGAGGTCCGAAAGCTCAATGGGGATGAGCTCGACCTGCTCGAGGGGTCTTATCCCGAAATCCCAGCCCTCGTTGACCCGGGCCGGGAAGAGGCGTTCTTCGCAGAGCTCAAACGAAAGCTGAAGGGAGTTGCGCTCGGGGAGAACTCCGGTGACCCGATGCACAACTTCTGCATCGGGTTGGCTTACCTGAAGGGGATCGATGTCGAGACCGACCATGCGCGGGCGGTTGCCCTTATCACCGGAGCCGCGAAGAAGGGGCTTTCGGTGGCAGCGCAAAAGCTGGCCGACATGTACGAGAAGGGCGACGGCGTTGCCAGGAATTTCGATGAGGCTACGTACTGGCGCTTCAAGCTTGTAAAGATTTGGATGGACGAGTACGGCAAGAAATCGGATAGCGGAACTGGTCGCGAGCTGTATTTCGCCCTTCGCAACCTGGAGAAGATCTACAAGATCACAGGGGACATCCCGCAAGCCGTCAACACCTGCGAGGCAGCTGTCCTGTTGGCAGAAGGGACAAATTTCCCCTGGTCTGCAAACGGAGCGATCGATGCGTTACTCGACCGAGGCTACTACGAATTCGAGAAGCAGGATTTCCTGCAAGCGGACGGGTTTTATCAGAGGGCGGAAACGGCGCTTCGGCACAAGGGCGACTCGGATACGGCTGCAATCCTGCAGGAGCGCAGGAGCATCCTGGCCAGGCGTCAAGGGGACATGGCGAAGGCGGAGTCGCATCTTCTGGAGGCATTGCGGATTCGGGAGGAACTGGCAAAAGACGAGCCGGTTGCGCACAGGCGAAGCGCCATCGCCCTTTCGTGGCTCTTGCTGGGAGATTTGAGGAACAAGAGCTCTCGGCCCGGGGCGCGGGAGTGCTATCGCAAGGCGCTCGATTTGTACACGGTGCTGGCCGAGGAGACCCGGACGGTCAGGGATCGGGATGGGTTGGAAGTATGCTATTGCGCCCTCGCGGAGACCAGCGATGACGCAGAGGAGCGACAGCAGTGCTACCGTAAAGCGCTCGACATCCTGACGGACCTCGTCGAGGAGACCGGCTATCGGGAGCTTGCGCTCAAGAAGGCGATTTGCGAGATCAACCTCACCGGGAGGCTGGTGATACCGCCTGACGAGGAACATCCAGAGGGAGAGGTAATCGAGCTGCCGGTCTTAGGACGGGGCAAGGAGCGTGACTCGTCGGACGAATCGGCGCCGGTGGGACAGGCGGCGCAGAAAAGCGCTTCTGCACCTGATCTGCCAGATGGGCAGATGAACTCTGTAGATCTCAGGCAGACGGCGCTGCTCAACCTCCAGCTTGCACAGCAGTACGCCGAACAGGGGAAGGACCTGCACGCACGGAACCATTACCTCCATGCTGCCGAAAACATTTGCGGCATCGACGAGCGGGAGTGGACGGTTCGCGACCTTTTGATCTTGTATCACAGCTACGTGCAGATCGGCGTTGGGTTTAGGGAACAGGGAGATAAGGCGCAGGCCGCCCAGTATTGGGAGAAAGCCTTCGATGCCAACACGAGGCTGATAATCCAGGAGCCAGATGATTCCGAGCATTTCAACGCTGCGGGGATTAGTAGCCAGTGGGCAGGGCTCAACTACAGCGAGGCGGGGAATGACGTCGATGCGCTGCGATGCTACCGGGCAGGGCTGGATCAAATCAGAGAGGGCGAAGCGAAAACCGGGCTTCTATTCCTCCATTGCGACATGGAGGGAAGGATCTTCGACAGCTTCCATGCAGAGGCTTGCTATCGGATTGCTCAAATTAAGGGAAAGGACCCCATAGCCAATAGGGCAGTCATCTCCGACATGGTCGCGGAGTGTATCCAGGCCCTAGCGGATACATTCAACCGCATCAGTTCAGAAGAGCGGCTCTTCGACGTCGTGAACGGAATCTACCTGTGCGCCCTTTGCATGGAGGGCGCCGACAAGGCTAAGCACCTCGACATGGCAGATTCCCTGTGCTCGGATTCCCTTGACGATGCGAATGACAGAGCGAAGTTTGCCGATCTCCAGAAGCGGATCAGGGCGGCGAAATAGGGGATGGAATAGGGGAGCGGTTCAGAGCGCCCCATTGCATGTAGTCGATAGCAGGATGCCGAGGGAAATCGGCTGGGACCCATCAAGCATTTGCCAGATGGAGAGGCTCCTTGGTACAATACTTCAGTTATGGGACAGGTAGCCACAGATAATACAGACAAGGTGAAGATTGCGGTCTTCGACTTTGACGATACGTCAATCGAAGGCTCATCGCCTACGCGGTTGGTGAGGCGGCTGATTGCCGAGCGTCGGATTACGCCGCTTACCTCTGCGAAAATCGCCCTTTGGGGTATCGCCTACAAATGGCATCTGCCGCAGAACGAGGCATGGGTGCGCGGTCAGGTGTTCACGGCTTTCGAGGGCAGATCTAAAGAAGAGGTCGACCGTTATCTGACCTCGTTCTATGACGAGTGCATAGCGAAGCGCTTTCGTCCCAAAGCCGACGAAGCAATGCGCAAGGCCGCCGAAGAGGGATGCGAAGTCATCGTCGTGTCTGCCTCGTTCGAGCCCATTGTCCTCCGTGCAATGGAGGGCCATCCTTTCCAGTATCAGATTTCCACTCGCATGAAAGTGGCCGAAGACGGGACTTACACCCGCGAGGTTGACGGTAAGCCCATCGAGGGAGAGCAAAAGCTCGTTGCCCTCAAGCACTGGTGCGACGGCCGTTTCGGCGACGGCGGCTGGGTTCTGGAATACGCCTATGGGGACCACCATTCCGATGAGCCGCTGCTCGCTGCGGCAAACCATCCTTTCGCCGTCAGTCCCAACACGGGATTGTCGCATATCGCGAAACGGCGTAGCTGGCCCATCTTGGACTGGAGCATCGACGTCCCGAAGTCTTAGCGAGCATCGAGCAGGCCTTTCCTTGAGGCGTCGCGAAGAATGCGGCTCTCGTTAATCGTCGCATTTTGTCGCCGCCGAAATCATTCGAAAACGGTTCTAAAGGCGCAACCAGGCATTCTCCGGGCAAGGCTTGGTGCGTGAACAAGTTGTAAAGAAGTATCACCTGCCGAAACGCTAAACTTATGCGAAACACTTCGAGAGGTTTCGCATGCGGTTGTTCAAGTATCTGGGTAAGCACAAGGGCGCGGTGGCGCTCGTTTTCGTGCTGCTCTTTGGCCAGGCGTTTTGCGATCTCATGTTGCCGAACTACACGTCGAAGATCGTTGACGTGGGCATTCAGCAATCAGGCATCGAGCGAGTGGCCCCCCGCGAGCTCTCGGCTGATACCTACGATGCGGTCTTTTCCCTCATGTCACCCGAGAACCGCGAGCTTCTCGCACAGGCTTACGAGCCAGAGGAAGACTTGGATGGGGGAAGGGCCCCGGCCCAAGGTGATTCTCAGGTGGAGGCTCCTGCCGAGAACCCGCTTGGCGCGAAACGCTATACGTTCGTGGCGCAAGGCGATGCGGACAAGTTTATAGACCAAGCGCTTGCGTTGCCGTTGGCCCAAGTCCACGGGCTTGCATCAGAGGACGTGTCCGAAGACCTGCAACAACAGGTCGGTATTGCCGCGGCCCGTGCAGAATACGAGGCACTCGGCTACGACATGGGCGCCATGCAGATGGAGTACCTGCTGATTACGGGATTGAAGATGATGGGCTTCGTCGCGCTCGGGGCTCTGATCTCCGTTCTCGTGGGCCTTGTGGCTTCGCGCACGGGCGCGAAGATTGGCCGCGAACTGCGTAGCCGCCTGTTCACGAAGGTCATGGCGTTTTCCGATGCCGAAGTGCAGAAGTTCTCGGCTGCGTCGCTCATCACGCGCGCCACCAACGATGTGCAGCAGATTCAGATGATGTCGATCTTGCTCATGCGCATGGTGCTGTTTGCGCCTATTCTCGGCATCGGCGGCATCATCATGGTAGCCCGCACCAACTCTTCGATGGGCTGGATCGTGGGCGTGGCGATTCTCGCGGTCATCGTGGTCGTGGCCATTCTCATGATGCTGGCCATGCCCAAGTTCAAGATCATGCAGAAACTCGTGGATCGCGTGAACCTGGTGTCGCGTGAGCGCCTTACAGGCGTGCAGGTCGTACGCGCCTTCGGTCGACAAGACACCGAGCTGGAACGCTTCGACGTCGCCTCGACCGACCTCATGCGCACGCAGCTGTTCACCAACCGCGTCATGACGTTCATGATGCCCACCATCTTCCTCATCATGAACGTCGTCTCGATTGCCATCGTGTGGGTGGGGGCAGGGCAGGTCGACATCGGCGCAATCCAGACCGGCGACCTCATCGCGTTCATCACGTATTCGATGATGATCATGTTCGGCTTCGTCATGCTCTCGATGCTGGCTATCATTGCGCCGCGCGCCGACGTCTCGGCAGGCCGTATAGACGAGGTGCTCGAGGCGGAAGTCTCCATTTCGGATTCAGCGCGTCAGTCCGCCATCTGCAATGCGCCCGCGACCGAAGAGGGTGCATCGGAACCGGAGGGCTCATCGGCGTCAGGGAGGCCTATTGGCGCGACTATCGCGTTCGACCACGTGTCGTTCAGCTACGGCGACGATAGCGAATGCGTGCTTTCGGACGTGACCTTCATGGCGGAGGCGGGAAAGACCTGTGCCATCATCGGGCCCACCGGTTCGGGCAAGTCGACGATCCTGAAGCTGATCGAGCGATTCTATGACGTCGACGAGGGCAGCGTTACGGTCGATGGAGTGGATGTGCGCGCTTGGCAACTCCATGACCTGCGGGCGCAGCTGGGCTATGTGCCGCAACGTGCGTTCCTGTTCACTGGCACCATTGCGAGCAACGTCGGCTTCAGCGCCGACGATATGGACGAGGCGCGCATTCTCGAAGCGGTCGACATCGCACAGGCAAGCGAGCTGGTGCAGGCCAAGGAAGATGGGCTGGACGCCGAGATTACCCAGGGCGGCACCAACGTTTCCGGCGGTCAACGGCAGCGGCTGGCAATTGCGCGCGCTCTGGCCAGTGATGCGCGGGCGCTGCTGTTTGACGATAGTTTCTCCGCGCTCGACTACAAGACAGACGCCGCGCTGCGCCGCGCGCTTGCCGAGCGGCTGCCGGGCAAGACGCAGATCATCGTCGCGCAGCGCATAGCCACCGTCATGCAGGCCGACAGGATCGTCGTGCTCGACGAGGGTCGTGTTGTGGGGCAGGGCACGCATGCCGAGCTGTTGCGCGGCTGCGAGCAGTATAGAGAAATCGCCTACTCACAGCTTTCTCCCGAAGAACTGGACGCGGACAGCGGCCGGGCTCTTCCCGTTTCGGGAGGGGGTGAACGGTCATGAGCGAATACGATGACGCGCAGCAACGCCAACTCGAGCAGACGGCGCAGCGAAAGAAGCGCGGCTACAAGCCAGGCGGTCCCGCCGGGCGCATGATCGTCACCGAGAAGGCGCGCGATTTCAAGGGCACCGTCTTCAAGCTCATCCGTTTTCTGGGACGGTTCAAGTTTGCTGTGGCAGCGGCTTTCCTGTTTGCAATCGGAAACACCGTCTTCGGCATCATCGGGCCGAAGGTGCTCTCGGAAGCCACGACCGAGCTGTTCGATGGGCTTGTGGCCAAAGTGGCCGGCACGGGCGGTATTAACTTCGAAGCCATCTGGCATATCCTGATGGTCACGTTGGCCATCTACCTGTTCTCGATGGCTTGCCAGTTCGTGCAGGGCTGGATTCTCACGTACGTTTCGCAGAAAACTTGCTACGAGTTCCGCCGTGAGATATCCGAGAAGATCGAACGTTTGCCGGTGGGCTACTTCGAACGCACGTCAACGGGCGACACGCTCTCGCGCATCACCAACGATGTCGACACGCTGGGGCAGAGCCTCAACCAGGGCCTGTCGGAGCTTCTGCGTTCGGTTGTAACCGTCGTGGGCGTCATCGCCATGATGCTCTACATCAACGTGCCCATGACGTTGGTGGCGTTGCTCATCGTGCCGGCGTCGCTTGCGCTCATCAACGTTATCGTGAAGCGCTCGCAGAAGCACTTCTATGAGCAGCAGGCAAATCTGGGCACCATCGACGGTCAAGTCGAGGAAACATTCTCCGGCCATGCCATCGTCAAGGCATTCGGGCGCGAGCAAGCGGCCATCGACGAGTTTAATGCCACCAACGAGCGGCTGTTCAACAGCGCTTGGCGCTCCCAGTTTCTCTCGGGCCTTATGCGCCCGGCAATGGATTTGGTGGGCAATCTGGCGTATATCGTGGTCGCCATCATGGGTTGCGTTTTCGCGACGCGCGGCATCATCACCGTCGGTGATATCCAGGCTTTCGTCCAGTATGTGAAGAACTTTACCCAGCCCATTACGCAGCTCGCGCAAGTGGCGAATGTCCTCCAGCAGACGGCTGCGGCCGCCGAACGCGTTTTCGAGTTTCTGGAAGAGGATGAAGAGGGCGCAGAACAGGCCGATGTGGATACCGCGCAGCTGTCCTGCGATGTGGAGTTCGACCATGTGCACTTTGGCTACGATCCCAACGTCCCTATCATCAAGGATTTCAGCGCACAGGTGCGTGAAGGCCAGACGGTTGCGTTCGTCGGCCCCACGGGTGCTGGAAAGACAACGCTTGTGAAGCTACTCATGCGCTTCTATGACGTTCAGGGTGGCGCCATCCGCATCGGCGGCGTCGACGTGCGCGACATCTCCCGCGAAGAGGTGCGCAAGATGTTCGGCATGGTGCTCCAGGACACCTGGCTGTTCAACGGCACGGTGCGCGAGAACATCGCCTATGGCAAGCCCGATGCGACCGACGAGGAGATCGAGGAAGCGGCGCGCAGCGCTTTCGCCCACCATTTCATCGAAACGCTACCCGGCGGTTACGACTGCATGATCAACGAGGATGCCAGCAACATCAGTGCCGGCCAACGCCAGCTGCTCACCATTGCACGCGCGTTTTTGGCCAATCGCCGCATGCTGGTGCTCGACGAGGCCACGAGCTCGGTTGACACCCGTACCGAGGAGCGCATCCAGCAGGCCATGGATGACCTCATGGCCAACCGCACGTCGTTTGTCATCGCGCATCGCCTTTCCACTATCCGCAATGCTGACCTGATCGTGGTCATTCGCGAGGGCGATATCGTGGAGCAGGGTACCCACGAGGAATTGCTTGCCTGTGACGGCTTCTACGCAGAGCTCTACAACGCGCAATTCCAGAGTTAGAGCATGGGCTTCGGTACGCGGCCAACGGGATGGTGAGCGACGCCGCAATGATAACTGCGGCGATGACGTACCAGCTACTTCGTCGATTTCACGAGAAACATAGGTGACGTGTGATAGAACCGTTTTTCGCCTTCGGTCCAAACGCGCTCCCAAATGAGCTCGTCGGCATGTGCCGAGCTAACGCCAAAACCGCGCAGTGTCTCGAGGTCCCATGCAGGGCGTAGCACCGGTGTCAGGGGGAGTTGCTCCGCAATGATTTCGCAGCGTCTCTCCTGATCGGGTGTGGCTTGTGCCTCGATGCGCCATTCTTCGATTGTCTTTCCGTCTTGGTCATCGTGGCGTTGCATATCGACGCTCTCGTCGCTGAGATAGCGGTACCAGTTGGCGTCGAATACGAGCAGCACGCCACCTGGTCGCAGCACGCGCAGCCATTCGGCGTAAGCAGCTTCGGGCTGTTGCATGAGCCATGTGACGTTGCGCGATACGGCAAGGTCGAACGTGCTATCTGGGAAGGGAAGGTCGAGAAGGTCGCAGCAGGTGAACGTGACGTCGGCATCGGGTGCTTCCCGCATGACGTTATTCCGGGCGTGCTTGAGCATTTCGAGGCTGGAATCGACCGCGTCTACGCGGCATCCTTCGATTGCCAGAAGCGAGCTGAAGAAGCCGGGTCCGCATCCCAAGTCGATCGCATGTGCTGGGCGTCCCAACATTGCCGCATGATGCAGCGCTTCATGCGAGTGTTCCACGAGCACTTGCGCCCATGCCACGCGACGCTCGTCATGCAGTTCGTCGATTACACCGCACGAATAGCTTACAGCGCGAGCGTTCCAGTACGCTACGATTTCGTCTTTCAAAGCACCCAGCCCATTCTCTCTGCCGCCATGCACTGCAACTCCATGATTACAAAGAATGGATTCGTAACATTTGATGATAATACTAACATTTTATTCGTAACAATGGCAAAGCGAAACGGGGAATGGCGCAGGGGTGTTCGAGGGCAATCCCAGGCATATGGCAGAGCGCAAACATGCGACCTCATGCTGTTGTGAGCAGCGCATATCACGCTACATTTGGTGCGCTCCTCATTGCGGACCTACATCCCATAGTCTGACGGCGCCTTAAAGCGTATGGCTCCGCATTCGACTCGTAAATGCAATCGAGCGAAAAACTCTTCAGATTGTCGGGACGAATTTCGACTATGGCACGTATAAGTGGAAAATGCCACGGATTGTAATTTTTGCGAGAGGAGGCGGAACGTGGGCGAGCGAGAGTTCGAATCGATGATCGAACAGCTGATGAAGCTGGACTTCTCGATCGGCACCGAGACGTTCCGTGACAATCTACTCGCGAGCTGCCTCGCCGTGTTGAACATGGGCGATGAGTGCATGGTCGTGCCCGACGAAGAGCTCGAACTGCTCGCTGCTGCTGGGGGCAGTTTCGTATTCGAAGAAGCGGGCATGGATTCCCGCAGCCTCTTCGGCGATAATAGGGATACCAAGGATCTGCCCTAGGATATCGGACCCCGCAGGCGGTGATGTGACCTGCTGACGCGTCCGCACATCGGCGGGCTGCCAGGAGAGGAACACCGCTTGTTCGGCGTACGGGAACTCAACATCGCAATCGAGCTTTGGGGTGTGGCATTCTGCGCCATCGGCATCGGGTGCGTGTTGCTGTATGCCCGAGGGGACGCCCGTTATCGAAGCCTGCTCCTAGCTGGTTTCGCGGCCGAGATCATCGCCTCGGGAGGTGATGCGGTTGCCGGCATGTTCCGAGGGCAAGAAGGCACGTTTGCGCAGTTCGCGGTCTATGCGGGCAACTACGCTACGTTTATCGGCAATTTCGCTCTAGTCGCAGTGCTCACCTGGTATCTTTGCGCGCGAATACGCGAAGTGGGAGGATCAGCCTGCCGATCGTGGGCGCTGACCGTCAGTGTTGTAGCTGGCATCATGTGCGTGCTCACGTTGGCCGGTGTTTTTTTCTCCGTAGACGAAGGGAACCTCTATCGCCGCAGCGATTGGTTCTGGCTTTCGACTGCCTTCGTCGTGATTGTCGATGGGGTCAATGCCGTGCTTGCGGTTGTGAACGGGCGCCGTCTTGGGGCGCGTGCGCTGGCGTGCCTGTTGTTCTACACGGTCGTACCCATAATCGCGTCGATTGTCCAGGCATTCGTATACGGTTTGAACTTCGTCATCGTTGCGGGCGTGATGGGGCTAATCGTCGTGTTCTTCGAAATGCAGCAACACACATCACGCGTTCTGGTGGCGCGCACCGAAGAGCTTGTGCAGTCGCGTGTGGAGGTATCCGAGAGCCGTATCGCGGTGATGGTGTCGCAAATCCAGCCGCATTTCCTGTTCAACACGCTCGATACTATCTACGGATTGGTCGATGAGGACACCGAGAAAGCCAAAGAGGCCATTTCCTCGTTCTCGCGCTACCTGCGCGCGAACCTTGATTCGCTCAAGCATACTTCTCCTGTTCCAATTGAACGCGAAATGGAGCATGTGCGCACCTATCTCGAGTTGGAGCGGATGTCCGATGAAGGGCGCTTGGACTATGAGCTGGACATACAGGCTACAGGTTTCAGCGTGCCGGCTCTGTCGGTCCAGACGATCGTCGAGAATGCGGTGAAGCACGGGTTGAGCAGTCAGATCGAAGGCGGTCGTGTCATCGTGCGCACCCGCGAGCAGGCTCGAGAATTCACCGTTGCCATCATCGATGACGGTGTCGGCTTCGATGCCGAAAGCGGCGGTTCCAGCGACGGCGTCGGCCTTGCCAACACGCGATCTCGCCTGCAGGCGATGTGTGGGGGAACGCTGGAAGTGACGAGCGAACCAGGTGTCGGCACGACTGTGATTTTGCATATCCCCAAGTCTTCCGGGGGGTCTGGCAAATGAGGATTCTCGCCGTTGACGATAAGGCGATGCCGCGTAAGGTGCTCGTGCGCGCAATCGAGGAAGCTCAGCCTGATGCCGAGATAGTCGCGTGCGCGTCGGCAGGCGAGGTGCTTGCGCGTCCCGATGCGGGCGGGTTCGACGTGGCGTTCGTGGACATCGACATGCCGGGCATGAACGGCGTTGCGCTCGCACGAGAGCTCAAGCGGCTCAATCCGCACGTCAATGTCATCTTTGCCACCGGTTTCGGCGAGTACATGGCAGATGCGTTCGCCCTGCACAGCTCCGGCTACCTGATGAAGCCCATCACGGCGGCTGATGTTGCGGCGGAACTGGAAAACCTGCGGTTCCCGCCCGCATTGCTCATCGACGATCGCGATGGCAGGCTCGTCGTACGCTGCTTCGGCGACTTCGAGGTGTTCTCGGGGGGCCGGGCGGTGGCTTTCGAGCGCGCTAAGACTAAGGAGCTGCTCGCGTATCTGGTGGACCGCCGCGGTGCCGTTGTGCCCCTGCGCGAAGTGGAAGCCGCTATTTGGGAAGAGCCGGTGGGCGGTAGAGGTGCGAGTGGTTCGTACTTGCGCACGCTTGTGGCAGACCTGAGGAAGACCCTCGAGGCTTGTGGGCATGCCGACGTGGTTGTGAGGCGACGCGGAGTCTTGGGGATCGACGTGCGAAACGTATCCTGCGACTACTACGACTTCCTCGCCGACGATCCTCTGGCAGTGAACGCCTGGCATGGAGAGTACATGAGCCAGTATTCCTGGGCCGAGGCGACCAAGGCTTCGCTCCTGAGCAAGCTGTAAATCCGATCGCTTATCCCTAAGGCGATCGATTGCTCCGAAGCAGATTTCGCTCGAAATCGATTTCAAGCAGCTTCTTCCAAGCTTTTGACCTGCGATGAGACGCTTTTGTTGCGGTAATGTCTCTACAATTCGCACCAGATAGGTCGATTTGTTGGGAAGGATTGCCACGAGCGGGAAAGCGCGACATAGGCGGGCTATCTCCCCTGCGGGCAGGGATGACGATGCGCGCGAGTTCGAGCGCCTCTACCTTGAGAGCTACGGAAGCGTTTACGGCTGGGTGCGCGTTCGCATGCCCAGCGACGCCGATGCCGAAGACGTCGTTTCGGAAGCCTACCTGAAGGCAGCGCGCTCATTTGCGTCGTTCGACCCCAAGCGCGCCAAGTTCGGTACCTGGGTCACCGCCATTGCCAGAAACTGCATGGTTTCCCATTTCCGCAAGCAGCGCCCGGCGGTTGCCTTAGAAGACGCGCCCGAAAACGTGTTTGCGCAGGATAGCCACGAAAACGCTGCCTGCGATATCGAGACCGTAAAGCAATTGCTCGCATGCCTGGAAGACGACGAGCGGGAGCTCGTCGCCCTGAAGTATCACGAAGGCATGCGTAATGTAGAAATCGCAAATGAGCTGGGCATCAACCAGTCCACCATATCCACGAAGCTCGCCCGTGCACTCTCTAAGATGCGTGAGGTCGCAGAGAGGGGCTAGCACATGGTCGATGCTTCAAGTTCGATTTTCAACAAGAACGCAACCCAGAGGCTGCGCAGTCCCGACGATTTGGATAAGTTCGTAAGAGTGACCAATCCTAACGTATGGGTGGTGCTTGCGGCCTGTTTGGCGTTGTTGGCGGGGCTGCTTGCCTGGGGTGTGCTCGGGTCCGTGACCACGAGCGTCTCGAGCACGGGCGTTTCCGTAGGCTCCAACGCGATGTGCTTCCTTACTGCGGAAGATGCGGCGAAGGTCCACGAGGGGGACGACGCATTCGTAGGCGGAGAGCAGATGAGAGTTGCAAAGGTGGCACCCATCCCCGTTTCGCGAGACGAAGCTGGAAAGATTCTAAAGAGCGACTATCTGGTGAGCACGCTCATGTCTGGCGATTGGGCTTATCAGGTGACCTTTGACGGCGACACGTCCGAGCTAGCTGACGGCGTGCCGTTGACGGTGAGCATTACGGTCGAACGCATCGCTCCTATTACGCTGATCTTCGGGAGCAACGCATAAATGACCGGGAGAATCGCCAAAGTTCCCCAAGTCATGCAGATGGAGGCGCTCGAATGCGGTGCCGCCTGCCTAACCATGATCCTAGCGTATTACGGCAGATGGGTGCCGCTCGAAAAGGTGCGCGCAGACTGCGGCGTTTCGCGGGATGGCAGCAAGGCGTCCAACGTCTTGAAAGCCGCGCGTGCCTATGGGCTATCCGCTAAGGGCATGACGTTTTCGACCAATGCACTGCGTCGGAAGGGGACGTTTCCCTGCATCATTTTCTGGAACTTCAACCACTTCGTTGTCCTGCGGGGATTCAAGGGGAACAATGCGTTCATAAACGATCCAGCGCGGGGTCAGATAAAGGTTTCCATCGAGGAGTTCGACAAGAGCTTCACCGGTATCGTGCTCGTGTTCGAGAGGACCGATGCCTTCGTAGAGGGCGGAAGCAAACCCGATGCGCTGAAGTATGCCCGCAAACGCCTCGAGGGCCTGGAGCCTGCCATAGCCCTGGTTATGCTGACGGCGGCAATCACCTCGCTCGTTGCGGTGCTAAACACATCGCTTGGCAAGGTTTTCATGGACCGCATCCTCACGGGCGAAGACCCCGGATGGCTCGCGCCGCTCATTGCGGTGATGCTGGTGCTGGCCATCTTGACCGGTATCGTCGCCATTGTGAATGCCGTCTATTTGGCACGCATACAGGGCAAAATAGCCGTTGTGAGCTCATCTCGGTTCATGCGCCATCTGCTGCATCTTCCAGTGGGGTTCTACGCGCAGCGCATGGTGGGCGATTTGCAACAGCGCCAATCCATGAACGAGTCGATTGCGTTCATGCTGATCGGACAGCTTGCTCCCGTGCTCGTCAACTCGGTCATGCTCATCTTGTATTTGGTAGTAATGCTCAGCTATAGCGTTCTCCTGACCCTGGTGGGATTATTCGCCGTTGTGGCTAATGCCCTGCTTGCCCACTATATTGCGAAGAAGCGCATCAACATCTCCCGTGCGAGCATGATGGAGTCTGGAAAGCTGTATGCCACGACTGTTGGCGGGATCCAGATGATCGAGACCATCAAGGCCGCTGGAGCCGAGAGGGGATACTTCGAGCGTTGGGCCGGCTACCAGGCTTCTGTCAACGAAGCGTCCATCCGCACGACGCGGCTGAACGAGTATTTGGGCATGGTGCCGCAGCTGATGACGCAAGCGGTAAACATCGCCGTGCTCGTCTTGGGCATATGGCTCATCGTCGAGGGCGCGTTCACGCCGGGCATGCTGCTCGCCTTCACGGGATTCCTTGCATCGTTCATGGCACCGGTGAATCAGTTGATCAACTTGGGTCAAGTGGTGCAGGAGACGGAGACGCAGATGGAGCGCGTCGAAGATGTCATGCGCTACCCAGCTGATGTTTCCGAAGAGCCGGCCGATCCCATCGACGCATCGGCGCTCGATCGCGAGAAGCTTCGAGGACAGGTGGACCTAAAGGGAGTGACATTTGGCTACTCGCCGCTCGAACCTCCGCTCATAGAGGGGTTCGACTTGCATCTCGAACCTGGGCAATGGGTGGCTCTTGTAGGCGAGAGCGGATGTGGGAAATCGACCATAGCCAAGCTCGTTTCGGGTCTATACGACCCGTGGGCAGGCGATGTGTGCTTCGATGGCGTTCCCCTTCACGATATCCCCCGGCCAGTATTGCGCGGGTCATTGGCCGTCGTGGACCAAGACATCGTCACCTTCGACGATACCGTCTCTGACAACATCAAGCTCTGGGATCGCTCTATCGAGGACTACGAAGTGATACTGGCTTGCCGTGATGCCGGAATCCACGATGTGATCGCCGAGCGCGAGGGTGGCTATGGGAGCCGTCTCTTGCCCGGTGGACGGAATTACAGCGGCGGACAATTGCAGCGGCTTGAAATCGCGCGCGTCCTGGCCCAGGATCCCACCATCATAGTTCTCGACGAGGCGACGAGCGCGCTTGACGCTCAGACCGAGGAAGGGGTAATCAACCGCATTCGAGAGCGTGAGATCACCTGTATCGTGGTATCGCACCGCCTGTCCACCATACGTGATTGCGACGAGATAATCGTGCTCGACGATGGCGAGGTCGTTGAGCGCGGCACGCATTCCGAGCTCATGGCGCTTGAAGGTGCCTATGCGGAGCTGGTGCGCAATGACTAGGTTCTTGGAATCGCAAATCGAAGTGCGTGCCCGGCTCGATGCCGAGATGACCGAGCGCGCTTATGCCGAGCTTGCGGCGAGCGTGAAAGGGTTCAATGAAGCGCCTCGTTTCACGGTCGGCGACGTGGAGCAGGCCGATGGCGCCGCGAAGGCGTGCCTGAAGTACATCGGGGTTGTGCCCGGAACGGTGCCAGAAAGCGTGAAGAGCGTTGATGAGCGCATCGACTGGCTCTGCCGCCCATCCGGAACCATGCGACGCAACGTACGGCTCGAAGCCGACTGGTACAAGCATGCGTTCGGCGCGATGCTCGCTCATCTGGATACTGGCGAAACCGTGGCGCTGCTGCCTCGTAGTGTGCGCGGTTACTATTACTGGGAACCTGGGACAGGAACCAAGGTCCACGTGACGCGCGAGGTGGCTCGACGCATCGAGCCCGATGCCGTGCTGTTCTATCGACCGCTCCCTGCCAAGCCGCTCAAGGTCCGTGACCTGACGTCGTTCATTTTCCGGGTCTTCGACCGCGCCGATTACCTACTCGTTTTTGTGGCAGCGCTTGCCGTTACTCTGGTGGGTCTCGCGCCTGCCTGGGCAAATGAGGTTGCTTTCGGCGTTGTCGTGCCAAGCGGCCAGGTCGGACTCATCTTGCCCATCGGGGCGTTGCTCCTGGGCGTAGCGGTGTCCTCCGCACTTATTAACGCCTGTCGCAATCTCGTGATGGCGCGTGTTTCGACGAAGCTCGACGTGATGGCGGAAGCTGCAACGTTTGCGCGCGTCCTGGCGCTTCCGAGCACGTTTTTCAAGCAGTACTCGTCGGGCGACTTGGCGAACCGTGTTTCCTGCGTGGCGACGATTACTCAGCAGCTTGCCTCCATCATACTCGGATCGGGGCTTTCGGTGGTTCTCTCGCTCGTCTACATCGCGCAGATCGGGGTGTATGCCCCATCGCTCGCTGCGCCCGCGCTTCTGGTGGCTGTTTTGCAAGCAGCGTTCACGGTTGTCGCAACGATTGTCACGATGCGTTACGAATCTGCGTCGATGGTAGCATCCACGAAACTTTCTGGCGAAGTTACGGCGCTTTTGAACGGCGTGCAAAAAATCAAGCTCGCTGGCGCCGAAGACCGTGCTTTCGCCAAATGGGCGCGCAGTTACGCGACTTATGCGTTCTCCGCGTACAATCGCCCGGCGTTTATCCTCGCGTTGCCCTCGCTTGTGGCTTTGATCGGCCTGTTCGGCAACATCGTCATCTACTACTTTGCGGGGACGAGCGGCGTTTCCGTGGCAAACTATATGGCCTTCAACGTTGCATACGGTCAGGTGACCGCAGCCATCATGGCTCTTGCCAGCGTCGCCACGCAGGTTGCCAAGATTCGCCCCATGCTCGATATTGTGGCTCCGGTGCTTGAGGCCGAGCCAGAAACGGCAGAGGACAAGCCAAGCGTCGAATCGCTCACAGGCGGCATCGAGGTGTCGAGCGTGTCGTTCCGCTACGATGAGAATCAGCCTTACGTCTTGAAGAACCTTTCCTTCAAGGTGCGCCCGGGCGAGTACATCGCGCTTGTGGGCAGAAGCGGCTGCGGCAAGTCCACCATCCTGCGCTTGCTGTTGGGGTTCGAGAAGCCGGAGCGCGGAACTGTATTCTACGGGCCCTACGATGTCGCCAAAGTTAATCTGCAATCGCTCCGCAGTCATATTGGGGTGGTTATGCAGGACGGCATGCTGTTCATGGGCGACATTGCCAGCAACATCATGATTTCCACGCCCACTGCCACGCTTGACGATGCGTGGGAGGCGGCTGAAGTGGCAGGTATCGCCGATGATATCCGAAAGATGCCCATGGGCATGCAGACGTACGTGACAGAAGGCGGCGGCGGAATCTCGGGCGGGCAACGCCAACGATTGATGATCGCACGTGCCGTATGCGGCAAACGCAAGATACTGATGTTTGACGAGGCAACGAGCGCGCTCGACAACAAGACCCAGAAGCACGTGAGCGATTCTCTCGCCGCACTGAAATGTACGCGCGTCGTGGTGGCGCACCGCCTTTCCACCGTTCGCCACTGCGACCGCATCCTGGTAGTTGACAGTGGGCGCATTGCCGAAGAGGGTACATACGAGGAGCTCATAGAGAAGGGCGGATTGTTCGCCGAGCTCGTGGAGCGCCAGCGCCTGGATTGGGAAGGGTAGCGTCATGGATATAAAGACGACTGTCGATGGGAGCAAGGCAACTATCGCGCTGGCTGGAAAGTTGACCGTGCAGTCCTCTCCGGATTTGGATGCGGCAACAAAGAGCCTGCCCAATCGCGTCTGCGACCTCGACATCGATCTGGCGGATGTGAGCTATATCGCGTCGGCGGGGCTTCGCGTGTTGGTGGCCACCGACAAGTTCGCAGTAAAACGCGGCGGATTGATGCGTCTTCTGCACCCGCGTGACGAAGTATGGGAAGTCATGGAGATGTCGGGACTTTCCGAGGTGTTTGCCATCGAGCGGTAAGCTCCAACAGGCCATGCTCTACCACCTGGCACATGCTGGCCTCGTCAAGTGATACAGAGACGTCGAAGGTTTTGTATCATAATAGTGTGTGTGGAAACGTCGATTGAGGAGGTTCGCATATGGAGAAGGAACTGTTCGATTACGTGGCAGAGCGCGTAGATGTTTTGTCGGTATCGGGTGCCAGCACGCAGGTCACCAAAGACGCGGCCCTTGCTTGGAAGGAAGCTGTCGCCGCCGATAGCAGCGACGCCGCCGTCGAAGACGCCACGGCCAAACTGCTCGACATCCTCGAAGGGCGTCCGACCACAATTGACGGCGTCATCGCCTTTGCGCAAGGTCCGGCGGCGAGCATGTTTGGCGAAGAGGCGGCTGCGAAGATGCTCGAAGAGCAGTTGAAGCGCAAGGAAGAAGGCGCGAAGTACTGCAACTGCGACGCTTGCACCGCTGCATCCGAACTTCTCGCGAAGTTTGGTCGGATTGAGCTGTAACGCGCCTTTTCCCAAGATTTGCAACGCTGCAATTACGAACTCAGCACATGACCCCCGCGAAGCGCTTTGCCCGATTGCGCCGCTTCGCGGGGGTCTTTTGCCTTCGGCCGATTGCGACGAAAGTGACCATCAAGTAGCAATACCGCCCTTTCCTCGTTCCCGCCAATAGAATGAGCGCAGCATCGTTTAACCCATCGGCGTTCGAGGGAGGGGCAGATGGAAGGTGGCATGAGCCAGGACCTGCAAGAAATCGCAGAAGGTGCGTCGATTTCTGAATGGCCTCTGAAAAACAGGATCATAGCGAGTGTCGTACTTGCCATCGTGGCGGTTTTGTCCGCGTTCCTCCTGTCGGGAATCTTTTCGTCGCCCGATGCTTATTCGAAGACCATAGAGTCGCTCGACAGCAAGAAGGCCACCGTGCTTGCGCTCACCGCTGCATCCACGGGCGCCTCGGCTGCGCTTTCGGCGATTCCCGATGACACGTGCACGCCCCTCGCGGAGAGGCTTGCCGACCTCAGCGGCGATTTCCTTGTGATACTCACGGCAATCTATCTGGAGAAATACCTTCTCACCACGTTCGGTTTCGCGACGTTTGCCATCCTGATACCAGCAAGTTGCATACTGACAATCGGTGCGCTCCTCATACGCAGGAGGCCCGGCCTCAGACGGCCGCTCGCGCGTCTCGCCGAGAAGCTGGCGCTTCTCGGGGTTGCGCTCGTCTTGACGGTTCCCGTCAGCGTGCTGGTCTCCGACAAGATTGAGGCCACTTACGAGGATTCGATCAGCAACACCATACAAGCTGCCCAGATCACAGCAGAGGCAGCGGAGGATACGAGTGAAGAGGCCAAGCGCGACGAGGCGACGAACATCCTCGAGTTCTTCCAGCAACGCGTGGAGGACTTGGCCAATGCCGCAGGAAGCGCTGCTGGCGCGCTGGGCGATGCGCTCGAGTGGGTTCAGAACATGATCGGCAATTTCATCGAGGCTGTCGCGGTGATGATCGTGATTTCGTGCATCATACCGATTCTCGTGCTCGTTTTCTTCCTTTGGATAGTCAAGCTCATCCTTGGCGTGAACGTCGAGGTCCCGATGGGGATGCTGCGCCCCGGAGCCGTCAGCCGCATGGTCAGGAGGGGGTGAGGACGCGCAGTTCGGTCTTGCCTTGATCTCTGAGCTGTATCATAGTTGAGCAATGCGCGCGAAGGCGGCATGCATGTTTCTTCAGCGTGCGTCATATCGAAAGGGCGGGAGATGCTGACCTACAGGCAAAAGCACGAACAGGCTAATCGCGAGGCAATCGCCACAATCGTGGCATTGGTCGTGACGATTGTCGTCTGGATCGTATGCGGATTCGGTCTTTCGGGGCTTGATGTCACGCTGTTCCACACGCCTCTGTGGGTCATCGGCGGAACGGTCGGAACCTGGATATGCTCTATTGTCGTCGTGGTGGTGCTTGCAAAAAGGTTCTTCGTTGGGTTCGATCTTGACGAAGACGACGATTCGACCAGCTTGGAGGCGAAGGGGGAGGAGCATGCATAGCATCGCAATCGCAGGCTTGCTTCCCGTCGCGGTTTTTCTCGTCGTAGCGCTTGTCGTCGCCGTTTTGGCACGCCGTCAGGCAGCGGCGGGAGGTGGCGGCTTCGTCACCGAGTACTTCATCGGCAACCGCAGCCTGGGCGGGTTCGTGCTGGCTATGACCACCATCGCCACGTACGGCAGCGTCTCGAGCTTCGTGGGCGGACCGGGCCAGGCATGGTCGATCGGCTGGGGCTGGGTGTACATGGCGACCGTCCAAGTGACGGCACTGTTTCTGCTGTACGGCATCCTCGGCAAGAAGATGGCGCTCGTCAGCCGCAAGCTCGGCGCGGTTACCGTAATCGACGTCATCCGCGAGCGCTACCAATCTAACGCGCTCGCCGTGCTGTCGGCCGCCATCCTTGTCATCTTCTTCGCAACGACGATGATTGCCCAGTTCGTAGGCGGCGCGAAACTGTTCGAGGCGGTTACGGGCTACAGCTATGTCACAGGCCTTGCCATCTTCGGCATCGCGGCCATCCTGTTCACGACCATCGGCGGTTTCCGGGGTGTGGCGTTCACGGATGCGCTGTGCGGCATCGCCATGATACTCGGCATCGTCGTGTTGGCAGGCGGCATCCTTTCCGCAGGCGGCGGTTACGCCAACATCATGGACACGATCGCAACGAACCATCCCGAGATGATGGAACCTCTTTCGGGCGGCAACATGCCCATAGGCCTGTACTTCACGCAGTGGCTGCTCGTCGGCGTGTTCACGTTCTGCCTGCCGCAAAGCGTCGTGCGCACTATGAGCTACAAGGACACGAAATCGCTTCATTCCGCCATGATCTGGGGCACGGTAATATGCGGTGCCATGATGATCGGCGTCACCGCGCTCGGAGTTCTCTCGGCCGGCGTGCTCACGGGCGATCTGGCCGATTATGGTGGCAGCGTCGACAACATCATACCTACAGCCATCGTGACCACATTACCGCCCTGGCTTGCTGGCATCGCCATCATCGGGCCCATCGCCGCATCCATCTCCACGGTATCCAGCCTGCTCATCGCGAGCTCGTCGGCAATCGTCAAGGATCTGTGGCTGCACCATGTTCAGGCGAAGGGCCAGCGCGCTCCCGAGAAGGCAGTCGTGAGCGCAAGCCAGATCATCACGTTCGTCGTCGGTGCGGTCGTGTTCGCTCTTGCCGTCGTGCCGCCCGATGTCATCTGGAAGATCAACATGTTCGCGTTCGGCGGCCTGGAGACGGCGTTTTGCTGGGTGCTCGTGGGCGGGCTGTTCTGGAAGAGGGCGAATGCCGCAGGGGCGCTCCTGTCGATGGGCGGCGGTACGCTCGCATATTGCGTGACCATGGCTCTGGGCTTCAAGATCGCGGGGCTTCATCAGATCACGATTGGCATTACGGTTGCGCTCGTTCTCATGGTCGTCGGTTCCTTGGCGGCTAAGCCAATGGACAAGCCTGTGCTCGAGGCGTTCTTCCCAGATAGCGAGTAAAGCCTAACAGGGACCTGTTCCCTTACCAGATTCTCGCTGCGATTGCGACGAACCAAAACTCATCGTGTGCGAACTGTCGAATCAGGCGCAGCGCGTGTTTGCTCGCATATAATTGACGGGTAATTCGGCTGGGCCAGAGGGGAGCTTTCCTTCTGGTCCGGTTTTGCCATTGGCTGGAACGGAACGGAATATGACGCTCTACATCGTCGACAATACGTTTGATCGAAGGCTTTTCACCGGCTCTTCGTGTGCATTCGGCGTATTCGATGGGCTTCACACAGGCCATCAGTACCTCATTGACCAGGCAATCGGCACGAGAGCGTCTGGGACGCGCGTCATTGCCATCACGTTCGACATCGATCCCGATGAGGTGTTTCATCCCAACCGTCTCAAGAAGCTCATGCGAAACGCCGACCGGCTTGCGGCGCTCGAGGCATCGGGCGTTGACGACGTGGTCGTGTTCCCGTTTACAGAAGAGCTCTTCTCCAAGCAGCCCATGGAGTTCCTCGAGAGCGCCTTTTCGAATGGCGCGCCTGCGCATCTGCACGTCGGCGAGGATTTCCGCTTCGGCGCGCGGGCTGCTGGGACCGTTGAAACGCTGTTGGAATGGGGAAGCGGCTCGGGTTGTCAGATCCATCCGCATCATTTGGTAAGCGCCGACGGCGCGCCGATTACCGCCACGCGCATCCGTTTGCTGCTGCTCGACTGCAAGCTCGACGAGGCCACCAGGCTGCTCGGGCATCCTTACACGCTTCGCGAAACGGTGCACCGCGGGCGCGGCGAAGGGGCAGACTTCGGTTTCGCAACGGCGAATCTGAAGGTTAAACCACATGATCGCGTACTCGGCGAAGGCGTGTACGCGGCGTATGCAACCGTTGACGGCAAGCGCTACAAGGCCGCCGTTTCCGTAGGCGTTTCGCCAACGTTCGAGGCCACGTCAACGGCTGATATGGAAGCGCACATCCTTGATTTCGAGGGCGATCTCGTCGGCCGGGATGTCACCATAGAGTTCGTGAAATTTCTGCGTCCCATGATCAAGTTCGATTCGACTGAGGAGCTCATCGCCACCGTCATGGGCAATATCCAGTGGGTGCGCGACAATCTGTAGAAGAAACAGTACGGGAGGCTGGCATGCCCGATAGGCAAGAACCTGTGAAGATTATCCTCGTGACTGGTTACCTCGGTGCGGGCAAGACGACGTTGCTCAACCATATACTCGCTAATGACCGCAATCTGCGCGCTGCGATCATCGTCAACGATATCGGCGAGGTGAACATCGACGAGAGCCTCATCCGCGAAGGGGGTTTCTCGCAGGCTGACAGCATCATCCCGCTCACCAACGGTTGCATATGCTGCACGCTGGCAGATGATCTAGCCGAACAGCTCGGCGGCATCGCCGATACGGGAGATTTTGATTACATTGTCATCGAGGCTTCGGGGATTTGCGAGCCAATGCCCATTGCCTATACGATCTCGGAGTTCTGCATCGATTCATCTGAGGCCGCCGCGCCTCTCGCGCTCGACAACATCGTGACCGTTGTCGACTGCGCGCGCATGATCGACGAGTTCGACGGCGGCAAGCGGCTTTTTGCCGAGGATCTTGAGGAGGACGATGTCGAGAGCCTGCTCGTCGAGCAGATCGAGTTTTGTTCGACCATCATCCTGAACAAGACCGACCTCATCACGGAGGAGCAGCTCGGCGAGGTGAAAGCCATTGTGCGCAGTCTGCAAAAAGACGCGGTGATGATAGAGGCTCAACGTGGTGACGTGCCGCTCGAAGAGCTGCTCGACACGGGCCGCTTCGATTTCGACGCCGTCTTCGAGTCGGCGACATGGCTCGACATCTTGACGCAGGCGATGCAAGAGAGCGAGAGCCCCGAAGATCTCGAGCATGACCACGAGCATGACCATGACCATGACCATGACCACGAGCATGAGCACGTCCATGGTCATGGGCACCATCATCACGGTGACGACGAGCTCGAGTACGGATTCTCCTCGTTCGTATATGACCGGCGAGCTCCTTTCGACCTTGACAAATTCGCGGAATTTGCCGGCGCCTGGCCTGACTCGATCATCCGCACGAAGGGCATGGTGTGGGTAAGCGAACAGCCTGACGTGTGCTATCTGCTCGAGCAAGCAGGCACGCAGCGCTCGTTCATCGACAACGGCCCGTTCGTGGCATCGCTTCCCGCCGACGAACAGGCTCGAGTGCTTGAGGAGAACCCCGGCATCCTCAACCGATGGGACGAGAAGTGCGGCGACCGTCAGATACTGCTCGTGTTCATCGGCCGCAACATGGACCGCGCAGATATAGAGGCGCGTCTCGATGCTTGCCTTGTTGGTTAACCGTTCCTTCGGATTGCACCAGGAAATCATTCCTCTAGTTGCGTTACCATAGGTTCATGATCAGGCCGATAATGACAAAACAATTCTTCTTGCGTCAGCTAAGTGAGCCTGCGGTTGAGGCTGACCTGCCTATTGCACGTGATTTGGCTGACACGCTGGCTGCTAATCTCGGCGGATGCATCGGCATGGCGGCAAACATGATAGGTGAGCGTAAACGCATCATAGCCTTCGTGGACGGCTCTGGCGAAATCAACGTGATGATCAATCCCGAGATAACCTCTGCGGAAAACGAATACCTCGCCGAAGAGGGTTGTCTGTCATTGCCGGGAAAACGCGAGGCCAAGCGTTTCAGGCGCATTGAAATGCGCTGGCAAGACGAGGAGATGCAGCCCCAATCGGGCTCGTTCGAAGGCTGGGTTGCTCAAGTCATCCAACATGAGGTCGACCACTGCAACGGCGTGCTCATCTAGCTTGGAATCACGTTCTGTGAGGTCGCGTTTTGCGGCGATGAGCAAGGTTTTCCCAGAGAAAAAACTCCGTTTCGGGTACTATATGCCCGAACGGCGTAATCAGCGTATTCTGGAGCCGAGATGCAGGAAACTGGGCATAAGGGCGAAGACAAACGGCCAATAGGAAATCTGGTCTGGTTGCCGCTAATCGTCGCCTTGGTTGTCCAATACGGGATTGCAGCAGCCCTGTTTGGCGCAAACGGCGGGAAAGCATCGGATGCTCTGCACGCTAGCGCGCCTTCGGTGACCTATGAGGTTTCGGTAACCCAAAACGGGCAAGTCCTCTCGAGCTCCCCGAAAGAGGACGCTTCTGTCGCCACACCGGCAGACGGCTCCTCCGAAGGTTCTGCAGCTGAGGCTTTCTTGCAAGCGGCAGGGGAGAGCGATGCCGTCAACGCTCTTCGCGGTGAAGAGAGATTAACGTTTGAATCCGCGTGGACGCGCATTAAAAAGGAGGCTGCGATCGCGAAGGCGAAAACGCGCCAAGCGAACAAAGAGCGCGCCGATCATCTGCGCTTTGGCAGCCAGCTCAAGCAAGCCGAGGGTTTGAAAGGCCTCAAAGTCAGGGGTTACGACATCAGCGACGAGCGCATGGTGCAACTTGTCGATAATCCACCCAGCTACACTGCCGATATCGAGTTCATCGATCAGAGGGACTTGCTGCCATCCGGTTGCGAGATCGTCTCGCTAACGGTCGCTCTTCACAGCATGGGCTATGACGATGCCGACCCGATTGAAATTGCCGATAAATATGTCGAATACGGCGGTGATTCGGCCAAATACTATACGGGCTCACCTTATGGCGACGGGGGAGGTTTCCCCCCGTGCATCGTCAATGCCGCAAATAAGTGGCTCAAGGACAATGGGGGCGGTGCCAAGGCGTACAATCTTACGGGCTCATCGTTCGAGGCTCTCTGCGCACTGGTCGAGCTGGGATATCCCGTTTTGGTCTGGACGACAGACGACATGGTGGAACCTTACGTAGGAAGCGATTGGTATCAGCCCGAGCACTGTGTCGTGATGTACGGAACGGAGAAGGCTGCCGAGCAGAAGAGCAAACCTGATAGCGGGAAGAAATCCGAAGAAGGCAAGGTTCGAAGCAGCTCCGCGTCGCAGGATAAGAGTGAAGGCGCGTCGAGCGCATCAAGTGCGAGCGCTTCCTCTAGTTCGGCTGCCAGGGGTTCTTCGAGCGCATCGAGCAAGGCGTCGAGCAGTTCCGCGAGTTCATCTAGCGCTTCGGTTCAAAGCTCCGCTACTGTTGGTTCGTCTGGCTCTTCCAGCTCCAAGTCAAGTTCCGCCAGCTCCGCGTCCAAGAGTTCTTCGAGTGCTGCGAGCGCTAAGTCAGCCAGCTCGGCCGCAAGCTCTCCGAGCTCCTCTGGAAGCTCTTCGAGAGCCGCAAGCGTCAAGCCTAGCAGCTCGGCTGCAAGCTCTTCGAGTGCCGCTAGTGTCAAATCTAAGAACTCGGCCGAAAACTCCAAGAGCGCTGCAAGCTCCAAGTCTGCGAGCTCAACAAGCTCCTCCTCTGGAGTTTCCACCTCGTCATCGAGCGCTGCGAGCTCCAAGTCGAGCAGCTCAGCGGCAAGCGCATCAGGGTCTAGCGCTTCAAAATCCTCTAGCGCTGCTGCGCAAAGCCCCTCGCCCAGTGCGGCTTCTAAAAAGAAAGACGACGAGAGCAGCTCCAAATCATCAAATTCCTCGAGCGCATCACCGGCTCCCGCATACGCATACGTGAAAGTGAGCGACTCCCTCGTTGGCCTTGTAAAACGCGACTACAGCGATTTCAAGGACATTTACGAGAAAGCCGGCAAGCGAGCGCTCTTCATTCAGCCTGACAACTCTTAACGACAAGTTAGCTCCAGGGGTGAAATCGGGCGTTTCATAGCGTTGGTCACAGGGTATGCTTCGATGGAAGAAGGCTGTGTGATAGCCAGCAGCCCGCATTGGCGTAAGGGGTGAGGGCGATTCCGCAGACACTGTTTTAAATCATTCAAAGGTTAGTCGAGGACAAGCCCGAATCCCCTTATGGCAATGCGGGCGTCCGGCTATCCCAAGACTCATTCGAGGGGATTTTGCGAAGGGCGCTTGCGTGGCTTAAATGGTGGCGGTACAATAGCCGTTGCGTTGAAACGCAGTATGGACGCTTGGCTCAGCGGGAGAGCATCGCCTTCACACGGCGGGGGTCACTGGTTCAAATCCAGTAGCGTCCACCAGACATTTAAAAAGGCCGTTCTTCGAACGGCCTTTTTTCTGCACGCTGCGCGGCACCGATGCGCGTCATCTTCGCGTGATCCTGCGACCTCGCGTACCGAAGTACGCGTCGGCCGCACGATTCCACGAATCTTGCGCCCTTCGGCACTGCTCGCTCCGCTGTATGTCAGGCGAGTTTCACGAGACGCATTAAACAAGGCTCGGGATGTTCCGGCGCATTTGGAAATGGGGATAAGGTTTGATTCTTCAGCTCGAACAACTGTCGAAGTCCTTTGGAGGACGTACGTTGTTTTCGGGTGTCAACCTGCGACTCGAAGCGTATGACCACCTGGCTTTAGTTGGCCCCAACGGTGCAGGAAAGACGACGCTTTTGCGCATCATCACTGGGCAAGAGGATGCCGATTCGGGCCGCATCGTGCTGGCCAAGGACGCACGCATCGGGTACCTGGAGCAGGAAGCAATCGAGATGGGGGACAACCCCGTGTTCGAGGAAGTCCTCTCGTCCCAGGTCGAGATTCTTGAAGCCGAGCGCCGTCTGAGGAAGCTCGAGCACGAGCTTGGCGCGAATCCAACTGAGGCACAGCTAGCCGCCGCCGGTCGCGCGCGCGACAACTACGAAATACTCGGCGGCTACACCATCGAATCCAAGGTGCGCGGGGTGCTGTTCGGACTTGGCTTCAAAGAAGCCGACATGAGCCGCCACACGAGCGAGTTCTCGGGCGGCTGGCAGATGCGCCTGGCGTTGGCGAAGCTTCTGGTGCGCAATCCCGAAGGGCTGCTTCTCGACGAGCCTACGAATCATCTGGATCTGGAATCCGTGCGCTGGCTGGAGAGCTTCTTGCGCGGATACTCTGGAGCGGTCGTCGTCGTTTCGCATGACCGCGCGTTCATGGACAACATGGTCGACCGCGTTGCCGAAATCGACAACGGCCAAGTCAACCTGTACAAGGGTAATTACACTGCCTACCTGAGCGCTCGTGAGCAGCGAATCGAGCAGCTCAAGGCCGAGCAAAAACAGCAGCTTGAGGAAATCGCCCGTCTGGAGGCCTTCGTCGAGAAGCAGCACTTCGGGATTGCGCACCAGAAGCTTCGCCAACGCCAGGCGCATCTGCCAGCCGCCCGAGACCTCGCTCGTGTGGCGGCTCATGTCGGCGTCTTTGAAGCCAAGTCCGAACAGCACCCCGCGCACCGTGGAT
>JAFRJC010000091.1 GCA_017432445.1 Eggerthellaceae bacterium
CCCCGCGCGCAGCAACCTACCCGAAGGCTAGCGTTTAACCGCTTCAACGCTTTGGAGAAAAGCGAGGCTGCCCGTGTTGCCGCTTTCTTATGGGCGCGGTTTTTCGGGGGCGCTCGCGAGGCCCGACGGGCCTATCCGACCCGAAGGCTAGCGTTTAGCCGCTTCAACGCTTTTGGCGTCTCCCGCCCCGTTAGCCGCTCGCTCCCACTCGGCCTTCGCCGCCAGGCAGCCCCAGAGGCCCAGCGCCCCTCCCCCGCCAAGAGGCTGGCGTTTAGCTGCTCGTTGCTTTGCGCGGAGTGCTGTACTTGGAGCAGACCCTCAGGAACTTCTTGGCAATGTTGGTACCGCGGGAACCCATGCGTTCGGGATGCCATTGCAGACCGTAAACGGGGTACTCGGTATGCTCGACGGCTTCGATATGGCCATCCCTTGCATCCCATTGGGTGGCTTTAAGCCCCTTGCCGAGCTTGAGGGCGCATTGGTGATGGCTGTGCGAGGTAATCTCGGTTGACTTGAACATATTATAGAGCCACGAGCCCTTGGCTATCTTCACCTTACGAGACCCAATATGCCAACCGCTAATATGCTGGTACAGGGTCCCGCCAAAGGCCACGTTGATAACCTGTGCGCCCCGGCACAATCCGATGACGGGCTTGCCTGCTTTCGCGAACTTCAAGGTGAGGCTTATCTGAAACTTGTCGAGCTTCCGATCAATGCCGAAACAGCGTTTGTTCCTCTTCTTGCCATACAGCGCAGGGTCGATATCTCCACCGCCCGGTAAAACCAGTCCGTCATACTTTGCGGGATCGACCTTCGCGCTGTTGATGGTAACGACCTTGGCTCCTCCTCTGGCAATCCACCTCTTCGCGTTGCCCACCGTGCCTCCCCTGGCTACGCCGATGAGCGCCTGGGTGACCCTTGCCGATTTAATCGCAGACCACGGACCCCAAACTGCCTTGCCATCGACGACGCTGAACGCGCGGACTCGCCCGTAGTACTTCTTCTTCCCTGTCAGGCCTATAAACGTCGCGGCATTTTCCTTGACCGTCTTTTCCTTGAGGCCGACCTTGAAGCGCTTGTCCAGAGCAATTTGGAACCGATAGCCCGCAATGCCCTCTTCGCTCGCGGCTACGGCGAAAATCTTGCCCGCCGCACCGCTCTTGAACTTCGACAGCGCGGCTTTCCCAGGATTTCCACCAATTTCCTGAGCGTCCACGACAACGGTTCCCCCCTGCAGTCCGGGAGTAGCGGCGAACGCTACACAAGGTATGCATAGCACGAGGGCAATGGCGAAAAGCAGGGATGCGGCAGCGGTTTTCATATGTTCAAAACACCTACTCTTTAGTCGATGGCGAACAGGACCGAGCTATCAACGCCAATGGGCGGCAATTCCATTTTGCAAAACCGAGGCGTCCGAAAACGGACGCCTCGCAACAGTAACCGAAAAGCCGAGCGAATCGCCGCTACATATTGACGAACGTGGGCTGGGAGGCGGTACCACCGGACTTGGCAACGGTGATGTCAGCGTGTTCTACCAAATGCTTGCAAGCGCGCAAGCGCTCGGCGGCCTCGCGCAAAGCAAAACCCAGGCCGTTGCGCTCCATCTGCAGGCGCACGCCATGGGGGTTGCGCGGATTGAGCTGGAAGCAGGAATCGTCGAGGTCTTCGTCGTTGTAGGACAGGCCGTAGTGCTTGTAATAAGCATCAAGGCAGTAGCCCTGGACGAGCTTGTTGCGCATCGAAACCATGAGCGTCATGTGCACCTGCTGCTCGCCGCCCTGCTTCTCGCAGAAATCCTCCCAGGACATACCCGAATTGGCAACCTGCCTGCGCAGCTGTCGCTGCTCTTCAGCCATGCTGCCCTCGTAAATCTCGTCGGGGATGGAGCCCTTGAAACGCTTGCTCAGCTCGGCGGCGGCAAGGTTGCGCTTGTAGTCGTCGTAGTACTTCATGCGCTGCTCGTCGATCTTCTTGCCGAAATCGGCGCGCATTGCGGCGAGGTCCTTGTACATGGGCATGTTCTTGGCGATCCACTCGTCATCGATGACGGGTACGACCTCCTTCTGCACTTCGAGCAGGGTGATGGTGGTCTCGTAGCTCTCCATGACCTCGTTGAAATCCTCGTCGAGGCCCGGACCCTCGAAGGTGAACGTGCGCGTCTCACCCACTTCCATGCCGAAGAGGCCTTCATCGAAGCCGACGGGCATGAGGTCGAGACCGGTCGTGTAGCTGCGGGAGTTGGTGGTGAGGCCTGGAATCTCCTCGCCGTCCTTCGTGGTCCTCATCGAGATAAGGACCGCATCGCCCTTCTCGACGGGATGCGGGTCGGTGGCGACGAAACTGATGTACTGCTGGGCCAGCTGGCTAATCTGGCGGTCGATTTCGGCCTCGTCGGACTCGAAGGGCTGAATCGTGAATGCGATGGGGCTATAGTCGTCAAGTTCGTAGGTCGGCTTGGGCAGCACATCGAGGGTGAACTGGAAGGCGCGACCACGCTTCAAGGGCATTTCGGTCTTAGGCTGAGGGGTGAACGCCGGAATGAGGTTGTGCTTGTTGAGAGCTTGGGGAACAAGCATCTCTGCAGCTTGCGGGGCAACGACGGAATCCAGATCCTTGATGCCCAGGCGCTCGGATACGACCTCGGCAGGGCTCTTCCCGGCCACCGGCTGAATGTTCATCTGCGCGCAGAATTGCTCAGAAGCCATGTTCAGCGCATTGCTGACCTCGGAAGTGGACGCGGTCGCATCAAGATGCACGTGGCCGTCAGCTTGCTTCTTCTTTACAACCTTCATATCTATTTCCTCCCTCGTGGGTTTGGTGACGCAACGACCTATTCTAGCGTAGCTTGGCAGATTGCGAAAGACGCGAATAATAACCACGTAATGAGCCAAGGAGACTCGGCCCTTTGTCCTGGTTTGCTCTTATTCGTTCGACTTCAGACTCTCGACCATGTTCACATGGGCGAGTTTCGGAAGCATCAACAGCATCGACACGGCCGAAAACACAAGCGTGAGCAAAAACCCTGCTACGAAACTGGGTGGATGGATGGTACGGCCGAACATCACCTGGTCCACTTCGGCCGTGATGACGACGAAGCTTTCGAGGTAGGTGCCCAAGACCAGGCCTATCGCCGCGCCGATGATGGCGAGGAGCGCAATCTCCCGGAAGATGTAGGCGTTCGTCTCGCGACGCGTGAAACCCAGGACCTTGAGCGTCGCGATCTCGCGGATGCGCTCCTCGATGTTGATGTTGGTCAGGTTGTAGAGCACGATGAAGGCCAAAAGCGCAGCTGAGATGACAAGCACGGCAACGATCAGGTCGACGCTGCGCAACATTGTCTTGTAAGTATCGATGACCTCGTCATTGTAGGCGAGGGTCTTCACGATGTCCGATTCCCCAAGGACATCGTCGAGCTTTGCGCGTACGCCTTCGTCCGCAACCACGTTCGCATACAGAGCATTCATGGGAGCAACTTTCCCCACCACCCGCTCGTACTCTTCTTGGGACACGTAGAGAAAGTTATAGATGTAGTTCTCGCACAGCGCGCCCACCTTAAACTCGTAAACCGTCGACGTAGCGTTGCCCATAGTGTCCTGCGGGCTCACGTTGATGACGTCGCCCACGCCGATTCCCAGCTCTCGGGCCATCTTCTCGTTGAGAAGCACACCGCTCTCCTCGATATCTAAAGGCTCGTGTCCCTCTCGCGTGCGCAAGAGCTTCATCTGCGCGAAGGTGTCTGGGTCGGCTGGAACCACGACATCGATGCGCTTGTCATGCGCGCGGGGACCCGAAGCCAGCATGGTCTCGGTAAAAGCGGGAGTCGAGAACTCGATGGCACCCGTCTTCGCAAGCGTAGCCTCCAACGCCGCACGCTCGTCGGCATCTGCACCGTCCTCCAATGTGATTTGCGCGTTGTAGTTGATGATCTCGCCATACTGGATATCGATGATGTCATTGATAGCATCGTGGAGCCCGAGGCCCGTGAGGAGGAGCGCCGTGCAGCCCGCGATGCCGATTACGGTCATGATGAGGCGCTTCTTGTAGCGGAAAAGGTTGCGGCAAGTCACCTTCCAAGTAAAAGACAAGCGCGACCAAAGCGGCGTCACATGCTCGATCAGGGTGCGCTTGCCCGCCTTGGGAGCCCGCGGCAACATGAGCGCTGCCGGCTTTTCGCGCAAAGTGGCGGTCGCAGAAGCCCAAGTGGCTAGAAGGGTAATGCCGATGACGGTCCCGGCCGACAGGGCCGCGATGCCAGCGTTGACGGGAAAGCTGGCCGCGGGCACGGAATACATGATTGCATAGGCGTTCATGATAACGCCCGGCAACACGCGCGTGAGCACCGCAATGCCAATTGCCGATCCGATGCAAGCTGCCAGCAGCACATAGGCAACGTATTTCCAGGTGATGCGCAAACGAGTGTAGCCAAGCGCCTTGTACGTGCCGATGAGCTGGCGCTCCTCGTCCACCATGCGCGTCATCGTGGTCAATGACACCAGAGCTGCCACCAGGAAGAACATGAGCGGGAAGATGCTCGCGATATGATCGACGCGGTCGGCATCGGCTGAGAACGAGGCCATGCCCACGTTTTTCGAACGGTCCATGACCAGCCACTCGGGCATTTCCGGGTCGTCTATCTCGGCCTTCGTATGCGACAGGCGGAACTCGGCCAAATCCAGCAGGCCCCGGTAAGTGGTCATGTTGTCGTATAGCGATTTTTCAATCGAATCGCGCCGCGCCAGGCAACGCTCTTCCGCGATGCCCTCGATGCGCTCCTTCGTCTGCGCCACGACCGCATCATAATCCTCGGTTCCGTAAAACGCCGCATCGGCGCCTTCCACCTTCACGAAGGCGTCGGTATAGGGGAAGCTCGACGCGAAGCTCTCCGAGTTCACGTACATGACCTGCTGCACCACGCCCGAACCCAGCGAGCTGGGATCGATGGCAGCCGAAGACACGTAGTAGGGCATGTGCACCTTGCCAACCACCGTGTAAGACTTCACCGAAAACGTATCGGATAGCTTGCTTATGCCTTGCGTGAATTTGATGGATGAGCCTATCTGAATCCCCTGGCTCAACACGCGGTCGGCCGAAAGCACGCACTCCCCTTCCACTTCCGGCCATCGCCCTTCGGCCAATATCAACCGGTTGAGGTAAGCTTCGTCATCCGATTCCACTTTGGAACCCACCTCGCAAGTCGAGCTGCGTGCCGCAGCAGGGAGCGAATGCACACGGGTCGTGTACGTGAGCTCGCCGAACAGCCCCAACACGTCGGCTTGGTAGGCGCCCATGACAGCTTCGACGCCCTCGAGCTGACCGATGGCCTGCAGGTCGGCTTCCTCTAGACCCATGGTGGAAACCACTCGCACGTCGTAGACCCGCGTGTCATCCAGGTAGCGGTCGAGCGCGATGTCCATATCGGGCGCGGTCATGCGCAAGCCGGCGTAGAAGCCCGCGCCCAGCGCCACGATTGCCAACAGCGCCAAGAAACGCCCCGGCTTGCGGGTAATCGTGCGCAAGAGCTCTTTCGAAAAGGCGCTCATGCAGAATTAATCCATTCCAACCGCCCATACGGTTCCGACGCCCGGCCGCCCAGGCGGGGAGAGGCGGCTTTGCGACTCTCTTCGGCTGCGAGGAGCAAAGGCGGAGCGGGAGCGAGGACTGTCTGAGGGCCCGAAGGGCCCGAGTTCCGCAGCTGCTCCGCC
>JAFRJC010000092.1 GCA_017432445.1 Eggerthellaceae bacterium
CCCCGGTTCTGAAATGGCTCCGCTGGCATATAGCAGGCTCTCCGTCAAGGTTGTCTTTCCAGCGTCTACATGGGCAAGAATCCCAATATTGATAATGTTCATGTCTATCCTCCATACAAGGCCCAAATGGGCGCAAAAATCCCCAGCGGCTAATACTTTTACCGCTGGGGATCATGACTTCGGACACACAGAAGTATGCACGGCTTACATAAGCCGCTGTCCGTCACGATATTTACTAAAAAGGCAAAAGTATTCTTAAATTGGGTACAAAAACCAAGCCCCTGCAAGGGGCAAACATTTTTGCGCCCATTATCAAATTTTATTTAAGAATACCTTGCCGCATATTTGGTAGACTCCTCAAATCAGGATAATAGCAGTATATCATAGTACGCTCTAAAAAACAAGAAATTATTTTACCCGATTCCCCAAATAAATCAGGAGGGCATTCACTGGAACACCCTCCGGTTTTGGTGATTATCGTGCGCCTAATCTTGCTTTTTGCCTTGCGGCCCGTTTCCGTTCCTTTTCAGCCTGTTCCTGCTGGTAAGCGGCCTCTAATATTCTGTCCGCCTGTTCCGGGCCAATGGCCCGCCTGACCCGCTCATAGTCTCTGACCTTTCCCTTTAGACTGTCCCTCTCGGCGCAGACCTCGTAAATTCTTTCTGATAAGGTGCTGTTTTTGCTGACCTCCCGGCCATAGTCCGCTTGCAGCCGCTCAAATTTGGATTTGAGGTCGTAGTAGGCCCGATAGACAGACCGCAGCACCTTGACGATCTTCGCCCATAAGGGCTTGGCCTTTTTCTCCCGGTAGGCTCTGGCCGATTCCAGCGGTCCCGCTTCTGGCAAGACCTGTTCCGGGTCGCTGGAAAATTCCTCCGCCAGCTTCTCCATGCCTTTCAGCATGGGGGCCACATCGTTTAGTTTGGCCTTGGCCTGGGCCGCTTTCTTTTCGGCAGCTGTCGCCTCCCTGTTCCTTCGGTCAACCTCGGCCTGGGCCAGCACAGCCGCCTCTTGAAGCTGTGCCAACCGCTCCTGTTCACACTTCACCTTGAACTGCGTGACCGTCAGATGTTCCTCGGAACTGCCACGCTCTCCACGCTCCAAGTCCGTGTAGCCAGCGGAGCGCATCTGCTGAAAGAAATCATCCTGCAAGACGCTGGCGACCTGGCCGTGTTTCACGGCAGCGTGTTGTTCGACGTGGACCTGGACGTGATGGAGCGCCTGCTTGCCCCCGGCAAGAGGAAGTACTGCGGCACCGCCATGAGGTCCGTTTCCGCCCGCGTGAGGAATATCAAGGATTTGGTTCCGCAGATGACAGCTGACGAGTTCCAGGGAGCACTCGAGAGAGCGCTCCTCGCCTCCGTTTCCTTGGGTGCGATGTGATTTCCGCCGGTCTCTTTCACGTGTGCCTCCGTCAGCTCCCTGACCGTGAGAAGCCTAGGGATGCGATCGCAATAAGAAAACCTATACGGGCTATTCCCACTCAATCTTTTGCATCGGATTTGTGCCGTCTGCCAATCCAGGTTTTCAGCGCTTCTCGTACTTGCAAAGAATCCCCCCGAGCCAATCGGCATAGCCGTCGCGCAGTGCTTTTGGTTTCAGTACTTCTGCGCCATCTCCAAGCGTGGCAAGCCAGCCGTAGAAAACGGGGCTCTCGCGCATGGGGACGGTTACGATTGCCGATGCCCCGCCATCGGTCGGAGCGGCATTAACATCACGGCCGAAACGATCTACGACGACGTTCATTAGGTCGGCGTCTACTTTGATCGTCGCGACAATCCGCTCGCCGTCATACATGCCGAAGGCCGTCCTCGCAGCCTCGTCCGGATCGTAGCGCGCAATCACCTCGTTTCGGTCCACGTGTTCGCCTGTGACCACGATCTGCCCCATGCGGTCCACGCGGTAATTGCGGATCTCCTCGTCCGATGCGCTATAGGCAACCAGGTAGTAGTTGCCGTCGGAGTACGTTAGGTTCACCGGTGTCACCACGTGCGCCGCACCTCCCCTGCGAGCGACACGCTCCTTGCCGGCACCATATTTGTAGTAACGGAATGACACCTTGCTCTTGCGGGCCATGGCGTCCTGCAGCAGGTCGACTGCCACGAAGTCTGACCGGTCTTGCCTCTTGGGGCGGCCGTGCACGTGGACCTGCTTGTTGAGCGCCTTCCTCTCCTCGGTTGAGGCCAGCTGCCTAACCGACTTCACCAGAGCGTTCGACGCGCCGTCGGAGAGGAACCTGCTCGACTGCACTGCGTCGACGAGCAGCATCAGCTGAGACAGTTCGAAGTCCCGCTCGGCCAGCGCGTACTGCACGGGCTGTCGCTTGAGCTGACGTATGTCCATGCCGAACTCGCGAAGCGTCTCTATGTCGCGGTAGAGCCCCTTGCGCTCGGCGTCGATGCCCCTCGCCGCCAACCGTTCGACAATCTGCGGCATGGTGAGGCCATGGTCCGGGTCGGTCTCCGTCCTCAGTATGTCCATCAGGTGCAAAACCTTGAGCTTCTGCGTGCTGCTCGATGCCATGGAAGCCCCTTTCCGCCTTCTATTCCAATCCTCCCGATGATAGCCCAACCTATCATGCCCGTCCTGGCAACCGCCCATCTCCATCGACCTCCTGTTCCCCGCCCGCGCATCCCGAACCGCGAATCCTTGCCGGGAACCCCGCGGTGCACAAGGCGCGGAAAACTTTCCGTTTCATCCCCATCACCGTTATCGGAAACTCGTGCCCTCCGGGTTTCCGCTTGCCTCCTTGCACTCCCCGGGAACCCCGGCGCCTTCCGCGTCAACGGGCCCGCAAAGGGCGGGCAGAAACATAAGGAGGTCAGCATCATGGGAAACAGGGCGGTCATCACCACGCCGGAGCGCAAGGTCGGGCTCTACATCCACTGGAACGGCGGAAGGGACACCGTGGAGCCGCTCCTTCGCTACTGCGAGCTCAAGGGATACCGCGATCCGTCCAAGGACGACTACGGCTGGGCCCGCATGTGCCAGGTCCTCGGCAACTTCTTCGGCGGCACCAACTGCGTCGGCATCGGGCCGTACACCACCGACGAGCGCATGGACCCCGGCGACAACGGCATCTACGTCATCGAGGGCTGGAAGATCGTCGACCGCGTCGGCCTCTACGACGGCTTCTCCGAGCAGCAGGAGTACGACTTCGACGAGATGCTCCGCGACTTCGACCGCTCGATGCCCGAGGGCGAGCGCCTCGGCGAGTTTCTGGACTCCGTCGAGGTGCCCGTGGGCGAGCTTCAGATCGGCGACGAGGTCTGGATGTTCTCGCACTACGACGACTGGAAGGCCTACCCGGTCGTGGGCTTCGGGCAGCCCGAGTTCAACCGCATCTCGGTGTGGGTGGAAACCGAGGACGGCAAGACCGACGTCACCTACCCGGACCTGCCGTACGTCGCATGGATGGACCATGACGGCGACTTCAGCTGGAACTCCAACAACTACGTCCACGGCTCCATGGCCCGCATCAAGCCGCGCAAGTAAACGTCTACGGAAGGCGCGGGTTCGGCCCTCCGGGCCCGCGCCGGAGAGGAGGCCGACATGGCCAGCAAGATGATCGCCCCCGCCGAATGGCAGAGAATCAAGAGAGACTACCGCTTCTGCCGTAACGTTTCCGACTTCGAGATGCCCGAGGAGTGCCGCGCGCACAGCGACTGGCAGCGCGTCTTCAAGCGGGAATGCGACTCCAAGTACGGCACAATCATGGTCTCGCACTCGATGCGCGCCTGGCGCAACCCGACGTTCGACGAGTTCTACGGCGGGGCGATGATCGACTAATCCTCCGTCCTTCCCAGGTAGAGTCGCTCGAAATCGTGCCGATAGGGCCCCTTGATGCCCAGCGCGTCGACGTCGTCCATGCCACGCACGCCGAAGCTCTCCAGGTACAACCTCACCTCGCCCTCATCGCATAGAATCCCCCTGAAAGCCGCCATATCATACAGCTCGCCCACGGCAATCATCGCGCCCATGCGGAAGTAGTCATTGTCGCTGTAAGCGCCCCTGTTTTGCCTTTCAACGCCCATGCGGATCACCTCGTTCCGTGCTGGTCCGTCTGTCGGCTTGGATGCTAGACCCGAGCGGCAGGTTCAGGAGTCCCGCACCATGGACAACGAAAACGCGTTCTCGAACAACCCCGTCGCCTTCTTGGATTCGGCCCGACCGCAAGCCTCGGCTGCAGCGTATCTTCGACGCGAACCCGGCTGGCCGCAAGGCGCGAAAAACTTCCGCTTCGCGGAACTCGAGCCTGCCGGTTTTCGCTTTCCCCCTTGCACCCAACCGGAACCCCGTCATCGCACGCACCGAGAGGCCCGCAAAGGGCGGGCCCGGATCCAAGGAGGTCGAAATGGAAAATGCGAGAACACTCGAAGTAATGGTCGTGCCCGTGGGCGGACGCCCGTACCGCAAGGCGATTGAGGCGGATTGCGATGGCAGCTTCCTGCACGGGCTGCAGGCCTGCGTCGGAGGGCTTATAGAGCCTGCGAGCTACATCTTCGAAGATGCTCCGGCCGTGTACGTCAACGAGGAAGGATTGCTCGGCGCCTCCCTTGATACGGCGAACCGGGCGATCTACGCGACGAAGCGGATGACCGAGATGGGGTACCTCTCCCAGATGGACTACGCGCACGTGGTCGAGGAGGGCGAGCTCTACTCGATCGTTTTCGGCGACATGGTCTGCGTGGGGTTCGACCCGGAAACCGGCGAGGATCGCGACATCACCGATGCAGAAGCCGAGCGCGTCATGGACCGCTTCGGCAGCGACGAGTCGATCATGTCGGGTGGGTTCGAGCTCATCCGGATGATGATGCGAAGGCGGGCCGTCGGATAGACGGCTTTCGCCAAGAGAATCCCTCCGCAGGTATCGCACAATGCCAGCGCGGAGGGATTCGCCTCGCATTCCCGAAAACGGCCGTTTTCGGGGTGATGTTGGCACCATTCCCCCCGAATTCCCCCACGAAGGCAATCGGACGGCGTCTC
>JAFRJC010000093.1 GCA_017432445.1 Eggerthellaceae bacterium
CGTTCGTCAGAACGGCTCTTGAAGAGGCGGTGGAGGCAAGGGGGTTTGCGCGGCGGCGCGGAGCGCCGCGAAAACGAGTGATAACCGTTTTCAGCGCAAAGGCCCCGGAGCTTTAGCTGCGGGGCATTCTCCGCGCCGGAACCACGAATGACGAGGGCCGCGTACTGCGGCCCTCGGAATGAGTGGTGGAGGCGCGGAGAATCGAACTCCGGTCCATACTGGATCCCTGGTCAGGCTCTACAAGCTTATTCGCTGTTCTGCTTTAAGGCCAGCTGGGCACAGCGACGCGCGTTGCCGTCCCGAGCCGGTTCGATCTTAGCGCGCGCCATACCGACTACGTGCGCGCGAGCATTTCCCTAAGATGACATCGCACCCAGGGCGGGAAAGCACCTGGGATTGACGCGCCGACTTATGTTATGCGGCGAGGGCGTACTGCCCAGAAAGATTAGTTTTGCCAATTAATTTGACAGTACCCCTGTTTAACGTGGAAAGGAGACCACGACCTGCTCCTCACCTCAGACCCACCATGTCGAAACCAGTCGCCCCCGTTTAATGAGTCTCTGCTCGGATGCTGATTCGATCGGCTTCCGTCATCTTGAGCATCAAACTCGCGGTGCAGCGCGGCTCCACCTTGTCAATGTACTTGCGAAACAAGCGTTTCGCGCGAACTGTAGTATATACGCCGTCTTAAGAAAACGCCAATCGGACACCGGACCGTTACGGGAGCCTGCGACGCACCTTCTTGGGCACGAGGAAGCCGAACGAATCCATGATGTCATCGTAGGCGGCTTTAAGCTCCTTTGCAGTTTCGGCGCCCTCTTTCGCAATGGCGTTCAGATCGGCTGTGGTCTCGGCAACACCCTCGCGCGTGATGCCCAGATCTACGTCGTCGGTCTTCTCCTTGAGCTTCTTGCCGCCAGATTCGACCGCCTCGGTCGCCTTGTCGACGCCTTCTTCGGCTTTCGTGCGCACCTTGTCGACGCCCACTTCCGCAGTGCTGCGCACCTTCTCGAGGCCAGCTTCGGCCTTCTTGCGCGCCTTGTTACCCGAATGCCCCGCAATAGCGGCGACCTTCTCCAGATAGCTCATGTCTTCGGCTTTACGTGGCTCCGTCTTGACAGGAGCAGGCTTTTGCGCCGGCTCTTTAGCTGGTTCGACTATTTCCTCGACGAACTCGTAATCATCGGCCTCATAGCCCTCGTAGAAGTACTCGACTTCCTGGCCATCCTCCTCCAAGGCGAATCCGATTTCGTTGTCGTCCTCGTCCATGATGTAGTACAAGATGTCGTCTTCAGAATACTCCAGCTCGACGGTCTCGAATTCCTCGGCCATGCTCTCGCTCCATTCCACTGCTCACTCGTAAGCGTTATAGGGGATGACCCCGATAACGCCTTTTACTTATAACGGTCCTTCATAGCGCGATCGATCTCGCGCTGTGCATCGCGCTTGGCAATTGACTGGCGCTTGTCATAGGTCTTCTTGCCCCGCGCAAGGGCAAGCTCCACCTTGACGAGCGAATTCTCCTTGAAATACATGGAGACGGGCACGAGCGTCAAGCCCTTTTCGCGCGTCTTCTGTTCCAGCATGCGGATCTCGCGGCGGTGCAGCAGCAGCTTGCGCTTTCGATCGGGATCGACGTTGGCGATGTTGCCGTTGCTGTACGGCGCGATATGCACGTTATGCAGCCACACCTCACCTCCGCGGATGAGCGCGAAGCAGTCGGTGAGTTGGCAGTTGTTCTCGCGCAGCGAACGCACCTCGGTACCCGAGAGTTCGATGCCCGCCTCGAACGTTTCCAAAATCTCGTACTCGTGGTAGGCACGGCGATTCTTGGCAATGGGCTTGCGCTCACGCTTCTTGCTGTAGAACTCGGCCATCACCAATACTCCTTCGTGCGCCTGCGACGACGCTTCTTCTCGGGTCGAAAATCCAGAGTCAGCTGACCATCGAGCGGTTCATTGGCAGCTGTCTTTCGCTCCACCCTATCGATGCTCCAAGAAGCCGCGTCCTTGCCGAACGTTTCCAGCATCTTCATGCGCGCATCACGCAAATTGTCCTTCGAGTTCGCCCGCGCATCGCTTTCGAACTCGAACACGCCCGACCCGCGCACATCAGCTGCAGCCGGCGATTGATAATATGCAAGATACGTAGCCACTCAAGAGACCCTTTCGAAAAACTCATCACATGATAGCAGACTCCCAACGCACAGGTCGCTCGGGAGCCTCGACGCTACGTCGTGGGTTGCGAGGAGGAAAGGCGCAGCGGTAGCGAGGACTGTCTGAGCCGCCGAAGGCGGCGAGTTCCGCAGCTGCTACGCCTTGACGATGAGCGGTTAACCCGCGTCGGAACGAAGAGGCTCCCAAGCGACTCAACGGTTCGAGAAACCATGCGTGTCAGGTTATTCCTCCACCTTGATCGCTCCGTCAAGCCTTTCTTTTCGATATCCCTTCGCGTTGACATCGTTCGCCTGCACGTGCGTATGGTTACCCCCCACCCCTTCGGGCGTGAAGAAGGAGAGCTGCACATCGATCAGATCCTTTTGGATATCGCGCACATGGCTAATCTCGGTTACTCCCGCCTCGACGCGATCTCCAGCGCTTACGAGCGGATCCTGCGTATGTATGAGCACGCAATCCATGTTCGGTGCCCCATCGGGCTGAATATGTATCCGGATATCGGGGACTTCGTCGTATAGCATGTAGTCCTTGACCAGCACGACCGTCCCTGTCACCGGCGAGCGCACGATGGTGCCTGCAGGGGCGCCAACGTCGATGGAGGTGTCCATTGGCGTCGTGTCGGTGGTGCGCCAGATGTGCAGGGCTTCCGCATCGAGCCATTCCCCCTCTTCCTGGTCATGGTTGATGCGCGTGTTGCGCTTCTCCAGAGCCTTCTCGGGATTGGCTTCGGGAAGCTCGGTCGTGAACACGAGCGCGTAATCGTATGAAGCCTGGTGGAACAGCACGCCCGTCAGATCCGCTGGCGCGATTGGGCTCCTGAACTCAACATCGCCGATACGGGCAATGAGGGGCGTGCGATGCTGCCGCAGCCATTCTTCATGTTCGGCAGCCTCTTCCTCGTCGGTGGGAAGCATATCGTCGGAGTCGGCAAAGACACCGTCCCCGTTGCCAAACTCGAACTCCACTGCCTGCAAGCCGAGTCGCTCCAAGACAGGTTGGGCAAAATCCGGCTTGATTACGACAACCGCCGTAATGGCAGCGACCAACGCCAGCGCTATGAGCGCCAGCCACATCAGAACCTGTTTGACCATCACTTCACCAACCTGAATCTGAGGGTGCGCGTACGCCTGTCGGCCTCGACCAGACGGAGCGCGACGCGCTTGCCCAGGCGGTACTGCTTGCCCGTATCGGATCCGGTCAACGTGTAACGCACGCTGTCAAGCGCGAAGTACTCATGTCCCAGATCCTCGATGGCAACCACGCCTTCCGCCGTATTGTCCAGGCGAACGAGCAGGCCATACGGGGCAACTCCGCTGATCATCCCCGAGAACGTCTGCCCTATGCAGGTCTCCATGAGCTCGACGATCTTTACCTCTTGGGAATCCCGCGCCGCGCGTTCTGCAATCCGCTCCATTTCGGACGAATGCTCGGCGATCCAAGGGAGGTTCGACACTTCCTGGTCGAACTTCTGCGGCCGTCCGAAAAGCGCTGCTTTGAGCATGCGATGCACTACAAGGTCGGGATAACGCCTGATAGGCGATGTGAAATGAGCGTAAGCATCGCTGGCGAGCGCGTAATGCCCGCTCAAGGCGGGTTCGTAGAGCGCCCGTTTCATCGAGCGGAGGACCAGCGAGGTCACGAGCGCATCCTCACCGCGTCCCGCACACAGCTCCAAAACATGTGAGATCTCGTGCGGATTGCCCGCCACGAAAGCCGCTTTGTTCACATCAGAAAACCAGCGGAACTCTTGCAGCACGGGCACGAGCGCCGCGAGGCTATCTCGGGATGGCTTGTCATGTGTGCGGTACACGCAGGGAAAGCCCGTGTCGCGGAGGAAACGGGCGACGGCCTCGTTGGCTGCAATCATGGCCTCCTCGATGAGCTGGGTCGCTTCGGTGCGCCTCCTCAGCTCAATGGAAAGCGGCATGCCCTGCCCGTCCAACTTCACGCGGGCCTCCACGGTGTCGAAATCTATCCCGCCCGCCAGCGCTCGCAGGTGCATGCGGCTCTTCGCCAGCTGGGAAAGCTTGCACAGGCGCTCTGCGAGCTGCTCTTCGAGGCCCTCCGCGCCCTTCAAGGTGACAAGTTTCCCGACGCGTGCAGCGTCCATGCAATCCTGCGCCTGGTCGTAAGTCAGCCGAGCGCACGAGCGGATAACCGCTGGATAGATATCCGCATCGATTACCTGCCCTTTCGCATCCAGCACCAAATCGACCGTCATGCTCCTCCGGTCTTCGCCGGGTTTCAGAGAGCACAGCTCGTTAGAGAGGGCTTCGGGCAGCATGGGCACAACGCGGTCGACCAGATATACGCTGCAGGCGCGCTTCCGCGCGTCCAAATCAACTGAGCTACCCCAGGGAACATAATGGGAGACGTCTGCGATATGCACTCCCAGACGCCAACGTGCGCAATCCACACGCCCCTCGTCCAATGGCTCCAACGACACCGCGTCGTCGAAATCACGAGCGTCGGAAGGGTCGATGGTGAAGACGAAGCGGTCACGCAGATCGCGGTAATTGCCTGCCAGGGCCTTTTCGATCTCGAGTTGGGCTGCCGAGGCCTCGTCGAGGCACCCCTGCGAAAACGGGCCTTCCAGCTTGTAGCGCGCGACTATCAGATCGATGGGCACCCGCTCGTCATCCGCATCGCCCAGCACCTCCACAATCCGACCTGTTGCGGCCTCCTTGTGGCTGGGATAGGTTTCCATTGCGACGCGGACAATGGACCCGTCGGGTATGTTCCCGTTTTCGCTGAGCATGGTGAATATGTCGTAGGGAATACGCGGGTCCTCTGGCACGACCACGCCGAAGGGCTCGGCCACTTCGTAACGGCCGACGATTTCGGCATGGGCGTGTTCCACAACCCGTTTCACACGCGCCTCGCGCCTGCGCGTCGACGAAGCTGCCTGAGCCAGTGCCTTGCGGGAGCGCTCCTGACGCGCAGGCGACACTTCCACGAGATCGCCGTCGAAGGCACCGTTCATCTTGTCTGCCGGTATGAAGTACTCGCCTTCGGCTGTTCTCACGAAACCGAACCCGCCGCGGGCGACCGACAAAACACCGCGTGGATACGTATGCGCCGTCGCGCGTGTGTTCGAGCGCTTCCTCGGCATGGCGCTTAGTCACCGGAGGCCAACGATGCGGCAAGCTCTATCGCATAGCTCTTCTGCTTGTCCTTATCGGCGTCCAAAGGCTTGGTGGGAGTGACTCCGACCTGGTCGATAGCATGTCCTTCGGGAGTAAGGTAATAAGCGGCCGTGTAACGGAGGGCGCCGCCGAACGATAGCTGCGAGACAACCTGGACAGACCCCTTGCCGAGCGTGGTAGAGCCGACGAGCGCCGAAGCCCTCTGGCTTTCCTTGAGGGCTGCCGCAATCACCTCGGCACCGGCTGCAGTGTTCTGGTTGATCAGCACGACAAGCGGTGCATCGGTCACGGGCTGACCCGATGCGTTCTTCGCGGAAATGCCGTTGTTCGTCTGCACCTCCACGACCGTGCCGCTCTTCATGAAGAGGCTTGCCACGTCTACCGCCTGGGACAGGTAACCGCCGGGATTGTCGCGCAGGTCCAAGACATAACTTGTCGCACCGCTATCGGCAAGGTCCTCGACCGCTTTCTTCGTGAGCGCCGCCGCGTTCTCGGTCAATTGGCGAATCTTGATGTAGCCGACCTTGCTGTCCTTGTCATATTTTTTGGTGATGTTCGCCTCGTCGTACTCCTGGCACATGAGCGTGGTGGTGAACTCCTCGCCACCTTCTGCCAGGGGCTTCTCGGGGCGACGCCACGTGATGACGACCTCTGAACCAGCAGCTTGCGCAAGTTTCGCCGTAACCTCGGCGCGAGACCACGTCTGTGAGCTGTCCACGTCCACCGACACCACGAAGTCGCCCGCCTGAACGCCCTTTTCCTGCGCATCAGAGCCTTCGAAAACATCGACTGCGTACGCCTGGCCGTCATGCTCCGAGAACAACACGCCTATGCCGGCATACCCTTCGTCTTGTTGCGTGAGCAATTCGGTGTAGCGTTCGTTGGAGTAGTAGCGCATGAACGGGTCGTTCGAGGCCTCTGCGATGGCCGTCAACACGGCGTCGGTTGCCGGATCGAGCTCGTAGGTATCCAGGCTGTCTTCGGCAATCAGCTTATCGACCTCTTTGACACGCGCCGAAAGCGAATGGAAAACATCTTCAGATGTCGCATTATTGTCCGATGTGGCAGTTTGGGTGATGCCGGTGATGGAAGACGGAAGGCCCAGCGAAGCCAGGAAGTGCGTGTGCCCGCGAAGCGCAAACCCCAGGCAGAATGCAATTATCAGGGCGATTATCGCCGTGAAAATCCTGATGAAACGAAAATTGCGCGCACGCATCTTCCGCGTGCGCGCAACAGCTCGGTTGTTGTTACCCTGGCTTGCCATGGGCGAAGGGAACCCCTCTTGCTACACCTTGAGGTAGCGGCGCATGGCGAAGGCCGAACCGATGAGGCCGATGATCAAGCCAGCCACCAGCAAAGCCAGATAAATTGCCAGGAAGACGTTCATCTCGACCTGAATCGGCAGGAACGCGAGCGAAGCCTGCAGCTTGGGCAACGCGATGCGGCGGATCAGCTCGATGCAGCCAATGGCCAGCGCTGCGCCGATGATGGCATGCAGGGCGCCTTCCATCAGGAAGGGGCCACGTATGAAGCCGTTGGAGGCACCCACCAGGCGCATGATGGCGATTTCCTTGCGGCGGGCCATGATGGCCAGGCGAATGGTGTTGTTGATGAACACCAAGGCGATGAACACCAGCAAAGCGATGAGCACCAGACCACCGTAACGCAGGTAGTTGGTCACCTGGAACAGGCGCTCGACGGTGCGCTGACCGTACTTGAGGGAATCGGCGGGATTCTCCTCGTCGGCCACCTTGGCGAACAGATCGCTCGTCTGGATCTTGCCGGCGACTTCCTCGACCTTCTGCGGATCGGAGAGCTCGACGTTGATGGAAGCGGGAAGCGGATTTCCGCCCAGCTCGTCAACGATGTCGGCATTGGAGGACATCGCCTTGAACTCCTCGAGGGCCTCGTCCTTGGTCGTGAACGACACCGACGACACGCCGTCGAGACCGGCAATGTAAGCCTGAACTGCGTCGAGATCGGCTTGGCTGGCGCTATCGGCCACGTAAGCGGTGATGGACACCTCGTTTTCCACCGACTTGACGATGTTGTCGACGACGGTCGCGCCGACGAGGAACAAGCCGATGATGAACAACGACAGGAAAATCGTGATGATGGAGCCCAACGTGGTGGACAAGTTGCGGGCAAAACCCTGGATAGATTGCTTGAAGAAATACAGGATGCTAGACATCGGAACCGTACACCCCCCTCTGCTGGTCGCGGGTAAGGTGTCCACGCTCCAGCGCGATCACGCGACGACGCATGTTGTCGACCATCTCGCGGTCGTGCGTAGCCACGAGCACCGTGGTGCCCGTACGGTTGATGCGCTCGAGCAGGTCCATGATGCCGCGCGAGGTTTGCGGGTCAAGGTTGCCGGTCGGCTCGTCGCACACGAGCAGCGGCGGGCGGTTGACGATAGCGCGTGCGATGGAGACGCGCTGCGCCTCGCCACCCGAAAGCTGGTCGGGCAACTTGTCGAGCTTGTCCTGCAAGCCGACGAGCCTGAGCACCTCGGGCACCTGCGTGCGCACGATGGAGCGGCTCTTTCCGATAACCTCAAGCGCGAAGGCGACGTTCTCGAAGACCGTCTTGTTCGGCAGCAGCTTGAAGTCCTGGAACACGCAGCCGATGTTGCGGCGCAGGTAAGGCACGCGCCAGTTGCGCATGCTTCCCAGGTCCTCGTTGGCGATGGTGATCGTACCCGAAGTGGGACGCAGCTCGCGGATAATCAGGCGCACCAGCGTTGACTTGCCGGAACCCGAATGCCCTACGAGGAACACGAACTCGCCCGGGTAAATCTGAAGAGAAACGTTGTCGAGTGCGGGACGATTCGGCTGTGCGGGATACACCTTCGAAACCCGGTCAAACGAGATAACCGGTGCTCCCTGCTGAGGAATGTCTTCGGCTTGCAACACGGGCAAGGCCATCGACAAATCAGCGGAACGCGCCCCCTGGTTGGTGGCTTCTGTCACAGAATGCTCCGTTCGAATAGTCGTTTACTATGACTGTTCGATTCTAGCACTCCTGCTTACGTGCGATAACCCTCTTCACAGCTTCGACAATCGCCGCCGAATCGGTACCGAAGAACGCAGCGAGCTCCTTGTAGGAACCTGATTTCCCGAAGACGTCCTTCACTCCGACGAACTCGATGGGAGTCGGGACGGTCCTGGACAGCGTCTCTGCCACCGCGGAACCCAATCCGCCCAGAATGCTGTGCTCTTCTGCCGTGACTACCGCACCGGTCTTGCGAGCCGACTCTGCAATGGTCTTGACGTCGAGGGGCTTGACGCAGAAGGCGTCGATGACCTCGATCGAGATTCCTTCTGCAGCGAGCGCATCCGCTGCCTCCAGGGCCTCTTTGACCTCGAGGCCGCAGGCGACGACGGTTGCATCGCAGCCTTCCCGCAGGATGTAGGAACGACCCAGCTCGAACTGCATGTCATCTGCGTAAACGCATGGAACGGCCTCGCGGCCCATGCGCACGTAAACGGGACCGGGGGTGGTTGCGGCGATCCTGACCGCAGCAGCCGCAGCAGCATAATCCGCCGGCACGAGCACGCGCATGTTGGGCAGGGTGCGCATCAGGGAGATGTCCTCGATCATCTGGTGGCTTCCGCCATCCGCGCCAACCGAGATACCGGCATGCGTCGGCGCAATCTTCACGTCGAGGTTTGCATAGCACACCGAGTTGCGAATCTGGTCGTAAGCGCGACCAGTTCCGAAAACCGCAAACGAGGCGGTGAAGGCGACATTGCCCGCAAGCGACAGACCGGCGGCGACATCAACCATGTTCTGTTCGGCAATGCCGACGTTGAAAAGACGTGCGGCGTTTTCGGGCTTGGCATCTCCGAATTTCTTCGTGGTAGTGGAGCTGGACAAGTCGGCGTCGACCGCGACGATGGGTATGCCCTCGTCTGCAAGTTTGGCCAGGGTTTCCCCGTAGCCGGCACGAGTGGCCTTCTTCTCCGCAGCTTGCTCGGGAGTGGCAAACTTGACCTCTGCGGGGCCGTCCGAAACTATATGCATGGAGTTGCGGCAGAACTGGAACGGGTCGAGCGGTGGGAGATCGCAGCTGACAGGACCATCGTAGCCGAGATCCGCCAAGGCTGTCGTGAGCTCGTCGCCCTTGGGAGCCTTGCCGTGCCATGAGACGTTGTTCTCCATGAACGACACGCCCTTGCCCTTGACGGTGTGGGCGATGACGGCATGGGGCTTTCCGCTCCTGTCGGCCTTCGCGGAACCAAGAACGTCGAGGACGGCTTGCATGTCATGGCCATCGACATCGCAGACTTCCCAGCCGAATGCCGCGAACTTTTGGGCAAGATCGCCCGGATCGCAGACTTCTTCCGTATTGCCGTCGATTTGCAGGCAATTGCGATCGACGATGGCAACCAGATTGTCGAGCTTGTTGTGGGCGGCAAACATCGCCGCCTCCCAAACCTGCCCCTCTTGGCATTCGCCATCTCCGAGAAGGGCGAACACGCCGTGATCGTCGCCATTAAGCCTCAAACCCGCTGCGAGGCCACATGCAACGGACAGACCCTGACCAAGCGAGCCCGTTGACATCTCGACGCCGGGAACGATCATGCAGTCGGGATGACCCTGGAGCCGCGACCCCAGCTTTCGCAATGTCAGGAGCTCTTCCTTGGGGAAATAGCCCGCCTCGGCGAGCGCTGCATAAAGCGCAGGGGCGGCATGGCCCTTCGCCAAGATGAAGCGGTCCCGCGGGCCATGAGGGTCTTCTGGATTGTGTTCGAGAATACCGCCGAAATACAGGGCGGTCATGATATCGGCGCTGGACAACGACCCGCCGGGATGCCCGCTGCCCGCTTCGCCAACCATCCGGATGATGTCGATTCGCAAGTCGTTTGCGAGCTCGTTGAGCCGATCGATGTCCATAGCGTGCCTTTCTCTCGGACATGCGTAATTGTACAACGCGCAGTGACGGAGATGTGCACCATTCGCCGATACACGCTATCGAAACATACTTAAATCGGACTATCGAAAACGAGACAGAAAGGTGCTCTACATCCTGTCTCATCTATCGGTTTATTGAGCGGCATTCCACTTGTGGTAGCCCACGACGAACTCGTCGATGTCGCCACCCAAGACGGCGTCTACGTTGCCGGTCTCGATGCCGCTGCGCAGGTCCTTGACCATCTGATAGGGATAGAGAACGTAATTCCGGATCTGGCTGCCGAACGTGTTCTCCATGCGCTCGCCACGCAGTTCCTCGAGCTCCGCAGCCCGCTTGGCCTCCTCCAATTCGTAGAGCTTGGCCTTGAGCACACGAAACGCGGCATCCTTGTTCATGAGCTGAGATTTCTCGTTTTGGCAGGTAACAACGATGCCAGTGGGAATGTGAGTGAGGCGCACGGCGGAATCGGTCGTATTCACGCACTGACCGCCCGGGCCGCTGGAGCGATATACGTCGACGCGCACGTCGTTGGGATCGAGGTTGACTTCGATATCGTCGGGAAGCACGGGCAGAAGCTCGACGGATGCGAACGTCGTGTGCCGGCGAGCCTTGACGTCAGTCGGGGAAATGCGCACGAGCCGGTGCACGCCGACTTCGGAGCGCATCATGCCGTACGCATTGCGACCCTCGATCTGGATGGTTGCACGGTCGATGCCGATAATCTCCGCATACGTGATATCCAGAACGCGGACCTTCCAGCCCTTCCGCTCGGCATACCTCGTGTACATCTTGAAGAGCATATCGGCCCAGTCACAGGCTTCGTTTCCACCCTGACCTGGATTGACGGTAAGTATCGCATCACCCTCGTCGAACTGACCCGAAAACCACGACGAAAGTTCCAGCGCATCGAGCATGGGCTCGAGCTTGGATGCGGCATCCTCTGCTTCTTGGGCAAACGACTCGTCCTCGCTCGCGAGCTCGTAAGCCGTCTGGACGTCTTCGAACAAGGCGGCTGCCTCGTCGTATTCGCGAATCGTCTCGCGCAAGTTGCCCGCGCGTTTCGAAACGGCTTGCGCATGCGCAGTATCGTCCCAAAAGCCTGGTTTCGCCGTCTCCTTATCGAGGTTGGCAAGCTCTCCGATCTTTTCGTCGACATGCAAGTAGGCACGTGCATCCTGCACGCGCTGACGAAGCTGATCGATTGTCTTAGCGTCTACTTCCATTCAAAGAGCCTTGTTTCGGCATCGTCTTCCATCATTACCTTGCAACTTCACAGTATACAAAGCAGTCGACAGCCAGGTACCCCAAACTGGCGAGAGAGCCTCTGCCATCGCGTACTTCGATACGCAGGAAAAGCCCGAACGCCAAGCTTGAGCACCTGGGCGTCACGCGGCGCCATGCAGCCCAGCGGCCGCCATGCCAACGACTACTGGTACATGCCGTGGCATTTCTTGAACTTCTTGCCCGACCCGCAGGGGCAAGGATCGTTGCGGCCGACGTTGGCGTACGGGTCATCCTTGTCCTTAACGTACGTGGTCGGTTTTGAGGGCTCATGCGGCTTCGGCGCAGAAGCAGCCTGCGCACGGCGGTCGGGGGCAGCCTGGGCAGGCGTCTCTGCCGCAGCGAGATTCGCCTCGGGATTGGAATAGCTCACCCGTTTGCCGGCCAGCGGGTCGATTTCTTCGGGCTCGGGCTCGGCAGGCTGATGGGCCACCTGCAGGCGCAGCAGCGTGCGCAGGTAGTCCTCGTACATGTTGCCCGTCATAGCCGAGAAGGCATTGTAGGCTTCCTCGCGATACTCGGTCAGCGGGTCGCGCTGGCCATAGCCGCGCAAGCCGATGCCCGTGCGGAGATAATCCATATCCTGCAGATGGGCCATCCAGCGCGAATCCATGATGCGCAGCATAACCTGGCCTTCCAGCCTACCCATGATCTCGGGGCCAACCTCGGCGAGCTTGTCCTCGTAGATGTCGTTCAGGTATTGCTCGATGGCGCCGGCAAGCACTGCAGGGTCCTCGTCGTGATCCACGTCCGCAACAGAGAAATCATCCCTGCCCGTCATGCTGGTCAGCCATGCTTCGATCGAGGCGGTATCCCAATCCTCGCTCGTCGTCTTGCGCGGGCAGTTCTCATCCACAATACCCTTGGCGCAATCGGCAATAATCGACGGAACGCGGTCCGACATGTCCTTACCATCCAGAATCGCATTGCGCTCGTCGTAAATCGCCGTACGCTGCAGGTTCATGACGTCGTCGTATTCGAGGACGTTCTTACGCGCTGCAAAGTGCATGGCCTCGACGGAATGCTGGGCACTCTCAATGGCCTTCGACACCATGCCGGCTTCGATTGGTTGGTCGTCGGGAAGGTTCGTCTTCTGCATCATCTTCGAGATACCGTCCATGCGGTCTCCGCCGAAGCGGCGCATGAGGTCGTCTTCCAGCGACAGGTAGAACTGCGACTCGCCCGGGTCGCCCTGACGGCCGGAACGACCGCGCAACTGGTTGTCGATACGGCGGGACTCATGCCGCTCCGTGCCGATGACCAGGAGGCCTCCCGCTGCACGCACCTGTTCGCGCTCTGCATCGGTAACCTCGCGGGCTTCGGCCAGGGCGCGCTCGCGATCGGCGTCGGAAGGCGCGGGAAGGGCTTCGTCCAGCTGCTCCAACAGCTCCTTTGCCTTGGCGCGCACGCGCGGCTCGTCGGCAGAAAGGGCTTCCTCGGCCGCTGCGCGGATTTTTGCCTCCTGCTCGGGATCGGCTGAGGGATTGAACCCTCGGTTGCGCAGATAGTCCTCGGCAAGCGCCTCGGGATTGCCGCCCAAAAGGATGTCGGTACCACGGCCTGCCATGTTCGTCGCGATGGTTACCGCGCCCAAACGACCCGCCTGGGCAACGATGTGCGCCTCGCGCTCGTGATTCTTGGCGTTGAGCGTTTCGTGGCGGATACCGCGCTTGTCGAGCAAGCGGCTCAGGCGCTCCGAGCTCTCGATCGAAACCGTGCCGACCAGGCAAGGCTGGCCCTTGGCGTTTCTAGCGGCAATCTCATCGGCTACGGCATTGAACTTCGCATCGACGGTGCGGTACACCTGGTCGTTGCGGTCGTTGCGGATGACAGGCCTGTTGGGTGGAATGGCAGTGACCTCCAGCTTGTAAATCTGGCGGAACTCCGAGTCCTCCGTCATGGCGGTACCGGTCATGCCCGAGAGCTTCTCGTACAGGCGGAAGTAGTTCTGCAACGTGATGGTGGCGAGCGTCTGGTTCTCTTCCTTCACGCGGACGTGCTCTTTGGCCTCGACTGCCTGGTGCAGGCCTTCCGACCAGCGGCGACCTTCCATGATACGTCCGGTGAACTCGTCGACAATTTTCACCTCTCCGTTCGTGACCACGTAATCGACGTCGCGGTGGAACAGGTACTGCGCCTTCAGCGCTTGCTGGAGGTGATTCGCGAGCGTGCCCGAGGTGTCGGCGTAGATATCGTCGATGCCCAAGTTGGCCTCGATGCGCTCGAGGCCCAGCTCCGTGGCGTTGATGGTACGCTTGGCCTCGTCCATCTGGTAGTCCACGTCGCGCGTGAGCCCCATAACCGCACGGGCAAACTGGTTGTACGTGTCGGCGGCCGCGCTGCCCGCACCCGAGATGATCAGCGGCGTGCGCGCCTCGTCGATGAGGATGGAGTCGACCTCGTCGACCACGGCGAAGTGGTGCCCGCGCTGCACGCGCGCTGCAGCGCTGGTCACCATGTTGTCGCGCAGGTAGTCGAAGCCGAACTCCGAGTTCGTGCCATACGTGATATCGGCGGCGTAGGCCGGCTTCTTGGCCTCACCTCGCATGCCGTTCTGGATGAGGCCCACGTTCATGCCCATGAACCGGTAGACGCGGCCCATCCATTCGCTGTCGCGTTTGGCCAGGTAGTCGTTCACGGTGACAATATGCACGTTCTTGCCAGGCAAAGCATTCAAATAGCCTGCCAAAGTAGATACCAGCGTCTTGCCTTCGCCGGTCTTCATCTCGGCGATATGTCCGTCGTTGAGAGCCATGCCGCCGATGAGCTGCACGTCAAAGTGCCTAAGGCCCAATGTGCGCACGCTGGCCTCGCGTACTGCTGCAAACGCTTCGACGAGCAGGTCGTCGAGCTCTGCGCCGCGCTCGAGGCGCTCGCGGAACTCGACGGTGAGATGCGCCAGCTCCTCGTCGGACAGCGCTTGCATGCGTCCTTCCAACGCCGTGATCTGATCGGCCGTCTTCTGGTACTGCTTAACCTGACGCCCCTCGCCTGCGCGGAGCAATTTCGAGAAAAACCCTGCCATGTTACGTATCGTCCTTCTTCTGGAATCGTTTCAATCAAACTTCTAAACAGTACCATATAGCAGCCTTTATATGGTTGCCCGATGCGATGCTGCAGAGAAACTGAACATCGCTGTAGCCCATCTGTTACAGGGAGTCCAGCAAGCTCTCGTAAAGCGCCGTCGTCTCAGGAGAAGGGTCCATACCCAGGTGGTCGGCGAGCGCCCGTCGACATCTGTGGTAGGTCATCATGGCTGACGTGCGCTGAGAGTTTGCGATTTGCGCCTGCATGAGCGCCACGTATGCGTCCTCGCGCGTCTCGTCGTGGCCAACCGCCGCGCGGGCAAACCATATGGCCAGCTGGTTGTTTCCCCCATCTATGACGCTTTGCGTTGCCGACACGAGCGCGTCGACCAACCTGGAGCGACAGTCGTTGCGTATCTGCTCGACGATGTCGCCTCCATTTTCGGAGGGAAGGAGCTCGTTGGAGAAATCCCTATCGATTTCGGCGTACAGAGCTGTCCAACCCTTGAAATCCGGGCGTCCGAACAGCAGCTCACGGCATATCTCGTTTAGGCGTACGACGTCGCAATGCACGTAGCGAGAATCCAAGCTGCATCCGAACTGATGGCGGACGAGATACGGGCAGGTCCCATCCGAAAGCGTCAGGGCGTGGCGCAGTTTCGACCAGATGGCGTACAGGTTCCGGCGGGCGAGACCCTCATCGGCATCGGGCCAAAGCGTCTTCGCGATGAAGGCGCGTGACATATCGCGGCCCAAATGCACCGAGAGCAGCAAGAGCAGCAACCTGACATGCTTGCGCCTGAACGCCGGGTCTTCGATCACCTCACCGCCAATTGATATCTCGAATCGCCCGAACATCTTCAAATTCATTATTGGCACGTTGTGCACAGCTTTCGCACCCTCGACCCCTCCTGCATGTGGAAAAGCGGAGCTTCTGCTGGATTTGAAGCCGACGACAGCATGGGATCGCTCCCTTTCATCCCCAAACCGAGCCCTCTGCACCAACAGAGCTATTTCCCAGCGCCTCAGCAACAACTGGGAAGCAGTCGTGAGCGGACCGGAAGCCAAGGGCATGCCCTTGATGTGGGCACGCTCCATGGCGAGCCCCGCTGAAGCTGCAAAGTAATCGACGCTCCCCTCATCAGAGCCATCAATCGTTTCCCGCACGTAATCCTGCGCCAGGTTGGCTGCGCAGAGCAAACCGGAGCTCGGCTGGCCACCCTGACTGGTATATCCCTGAGCAACCACCCCAAAGAGCCACGAGGCAGTCAGGCAGAGCACATGTGCAGGCGCCTTTCTCTCGAGGAGATAATCCCACCAACGTGCCAACTTGAGGGCTCCCTCGCTCAGCAGTCGCCATGACAGGGCGAGCTGGACCCACGGCGACTCCTCTTCGAGCGGATGCTCTTCGAGGAACAGCGTTTCCCGCAAAATCTCGGCATCGGCCCTCTCGCGAAGCAGCTCATTGCCATTGCGGGCTAATATCAGAAGGCAGCAGATGCGCGGCCCGATGCCAACCGAATCGTCGAATGCCAGACGTTTGGCATGACGCACAGAGCCGTCGACGTCGCCCAACATGACCCTGCAAATCGCTTCGAAAGCAAGGCAAGTCGTCCGATCGTCCGATGCCCCGTCTTTTGGAGCCATGCGCACGACCTCGGCCAACGCCAATCCCTCGAGAAAACAACCGCCGGCCACTAAAGGCTTGACACGATCGGCCAGCCAGCGTGCCCGCTTGCTGCGAGGACACAAGACGCGAACCAAATCACACGCCCGTCCCTGTTCGTTTTCGGAATCGCAGAGAACGTCCGCCCATGCGCCCACGAGCTGTTCGCGGAAGTCGAAATGCGAAGCAGAAACCATATCGCCCAAGGCACCCTTGATTCCAACTGCCAAATCATCTACCGAAATAAGAGGGGCCTCGAAACGTCCGGCATCTGGATCGAAGCCCAGATGCGGGTAGTCGTCGGACAGGCCTTCCAGCATCTCCCAATCGAGATGGCCGATGGCCTCGAGGCTATCGATCTGCCCTTTCTGCATCGCAAGCATGCCGCCCACGGCAAGCAGAAGGTCTCCGGGCATCTGCTCTCCCAGGCCGGCTTTCACGAAATCCGACGCCGCGTTTCGCTCCTGACCCCAAACCAACATGGGCACGCGACCTGAATCGGGCACGTTGCTCGCAGGCGCCTTCACGCGTTCTTCTGCATTTCGGGCCGAATCGAGCTCCTCATCGTCAAGCAAGAGCTCAGAGGCGGTTATGCGCGTTCGATCGCGCTGGTAGCTGCCGAGCGTATCGTTTCGCGGAGTGCACGAGACTACTACCTCGCACTGCGCTGCGAGCAGCTCGTCTATCTGTTCCGAAAAGGAGCTTGCGCGCTGCGAATCGAGTAATGGCACGTCGTCGAATACGACCAAGCGAGCGGCCTTATCAGCCGCCAGGCAATCTCGCGCAATCGTCCCTTCGTCAAGATCCCTGATGAAACAAGGACTATGCCCGTTAATCCAGAACACGTGGGCCCATGCGAACATGGTTTCGGCATAGTCCACCAAAAGGCTCGTCTTGCCGTAGCCCGTCGGAGCGACCACGAAGCGCGCAATGGAGCGCTCGTTGAGCAAGCGAGCGATAAGGCGAGGGCGCTGAAACCCCGCAAAACCTGCAAACTGGCTGGGACGGCGACCCGAACAAGCCGCCTTCTGAATGAAACCTGACATAGAGCACAACCTTTCTCGAGGTCGTTCCGCTCTGGTCAAGCGTCGTTATTCTAATGAAAACATCATCGAATGACAAGCATCTTGCCCGAAACAATCAATCAGCCCAGGGGTTTTTAATTAGAAGTAACAAAGGCGGCCGGATGCGGCCGCCTCGTCATTCGCATTATTCCGCTACGCGGTTGTCCGCAAGCTGGCCAGCATCACGCTCGCCTAGTATGGCCGCTATGCGGTCGGAGTAGACCGCGTCGGTGATGCCCGCCTCAGCTGCCAAATCCATGATCGGAGCATCGTTCCACAGGGCCTCGAGGCGGTAGTACTCGCGCGTTTCGGGCTGGAACACGTGAATGACGACGCTACCGTAATCGAGCAGCTCCCACGAACCGTCGCGCGTCTCCTCGCGGTGCAGCGGCTTGATATCCGCCTGCAGCCTCTCCGCTTCCTCGATAGCCTCGATGATGGCACCCACCTGGCGGCTGTTCGCCGCCGTCACGATGACGAAGTAATCGGTCACGCTGATAATCTCGCCCACATTCTGGACGACGATATCGGTTGCCTTCTTCTCATCGGCGGCACGCGCAGCGATGATGGCGTAATCTTTGGGGGTGAGCTCAGATGTCTTCGGGGTAGCTTGCTCGGTCATGAACGGTTCTTTCCTCTCCGAATGAGTCGCTGGGATTGGCCCGATGACTCATCCCTACTTCTTCTTGTTGCCTTGGCGGCGCAGGACGTTGGCGTTCCAAATGCGCATCGTATCAGGATGAAGGGTCTTTCTGCGCTCGAACAGCAGAAAAGTCCAATATTCATACGTTTGGTAGTACAGCTCCTCCAGGCTCACGGTGCCTACCGCGGCTCGCAGTTCGTCGATGCGACCGAACTGGCGACCCGGCTCGATGGCATCGGCAATGTAGAGCACCATATCAAGCTCGGACATATCCTCAGCCGCAGTCGTATGTCGGTCGATTGCCTGGAGAACGTCGCCGGGAATCTGCGGGAACTCGCGGCCCAACGCCCGTGCGGCAGTGTAGCCGTGCAGCACACGTGGCATGTACTCGACAACCCAGGGATCCACTTCGTCAACCATGTCGAGCTCGACAACGCGAGCCCGAGCCTGGTCGTCGTCCATTCCCTTGTCCCAATCGTGGAGAAGGCCCGCAAGACGCGCCTTCTTCACATCGACCCCGTACGTTTTGGCCAGATCTACGCAGGCCTCTGACACGCCCAGGGAGTGCGCATAGCGCTTGGCACCCACGCGCTGCTCGAGCTCGGCTTTGCGAGCCTTGAAGAACGCCTTCGAAAGCACATCGGACGCATCGCATTCCGTTTCTACGCAAACGGGGGGAACATGGATGCGGTCGGTATCGTAGAGCCCGTGCTCGAAGATGTAGGAGCGCACGCACTCGGGAATCAGGTAACGGCACTGTCCCCCTGCCGCAAGCTCGGCGCGAAGCTCTCTCGAAGCCACTTTCAGAGGCGAAACTCGCACGATATGCAGGTCGAACGGCGCCGCCGCCATAATGGCCTCGCGCAACTCGTCCTCGTCCGCCGAACCCGGACGCCCCGCGGCGACGGCCAAGCTGGCAAGTTTTGCAATTTCGGCAGCTTCGCGCCATTTCCCCACCGTGATAGCGGAATCCGAACCTACGATGAAGAAGAAGCGGACATTTGGAGGGAAATGATCCCTGAGCTCGCGCAGGGTATCGACCGTGAACGTGTCGCCATCGCGCTCGACCTCGATGGGGCTCACGTCGAAGTGCGGGTTGTCCTGAACGGCCCGACGGCACATCTCCAAGCGTATGCGGGCATCCGTCACCTTCTGGTCTTTTTTGAATACCGGGTTACCCGCTGGAATGAACAACACGGCATCCAGTTCAAGTGCAAGCCTCATTTCTTCCGCAACGCGCAAATGCCCCACATGGATGGGATCGAACGTGCCGCCCATAAGACCCAGTCGCACGTCTGCCCCATCGCTTCCCAAGGCCTTAAATCGCTCGCCTATCATCAGCTTCTCCTAAAAACATCTCCATGCAAAACCACCGATGGCAGAGCATGGGCCGGATGGAACAGGTCTCTGATGGCGACTAGTCGAATATCACCAGCTCGTCGCGGTGAACGAGAGGCTTGTCAGCCATTTCAGCCAGGAGGCGATTTGCCAGAAGCTGCTGTCGTGTGCGGCCCATGGCAAGCTCCGCTTCGTCACGGCTCGCTGCCACGCGTCCCCGAGCGAACAGGTAGCCGTTCTTGTCCCTGATATCGACGATATCGCCGACCTCGAACTTCCCGGACACGCTGGCAACGCCCACAACCAAAAGGGAGCTACCGCGTTCGCGAAGCGCCTGTTTCGCCCCGTCGTCAACCGTGATGGATCCGCGCACCGTATCGCCCAGCGCGATCCACAGCTTGCGCGGCGTGATCTCGTGCGCCGCGTGCGTCGAGGGGAACAAGGTGCCGACTTCGCGCCCGGCTGCAGCGTCAACCACGACGTTCTCGCGGCGACCCGAGCAGATGATGAGCGGTATGCCCGCAACTCCCAGGATGCGCGCCGCCCGGAGCTTGGTGATCATGCCGCCTGATCCGATAATCGTGCCCGCATCGCCCGCGCTGGAGATGACCTCCTGGTCGATGACGTCCACTCGGCGGATGAGCTTCGCGTCCGGATCCTTCGTGGGATTCGAGTCATACAAGCCCTCGACGTCGGAGAGGATGATGTTCAAATCTGCTCTTATCAGGCACGACACGAGCGCTCCGAGCGTGTCGTTGTCACCGAAACGAATCTGCTCGACCGATACGGTGTCGTTCTCGTTGACGATGGGCACCACGCCGAGATCAAGCAAGCGCTCGAGCGTATCGCGCGCGTGCAGGTAGGCGGTGCGGTCGGCTGTGTCGCGGCGTGTAATCAACACGAGAGAAGACGTGATGCCGCACTTCTCGAAGGCATTGCCCCAGGCAGAGACGAACAAACCCTGGCCCACCGACGCAGCTGCCTGCAAGGTGGGCATGTCGTTGGGGCGCTTGCCGCTCATACCGAGCCGCTCGAGCCCACAGGCGATGGCGCCCGAAGACACCACGACGACCTGCCATCCCTCTTCTCTCACCTGGGCAACCTGTTGGGCGAAAGCTTCGAGATAGGATTGGTCAATGCGCCCATCGCCCGTCGTCAGCGTCGACGAGCCAATCTTTATCACCAAACGCTTCATATATAAAACTCCTCGTCAACGCGCCCTCGCAGACGCGAATATCGTCACGCGCCCAGCTACGCCTGAATCAGGCTCTCAAGCGTCTTGTACAAATCCTCAGGCTCCACCGGCTTGCTCAAATGCGCGTTCAGGCCGGCCTGCAAGCTGCGCTGCACGTCCTCGTCGAAGGCGTTGGCAGTCAATGCGATTATGGGTATGCTTGACGCATCAGGTCGGCCAGAGGCTCGAATCGCCATGGTCGCCTCCAGGCCGTCCATTTCGGGCATGCGCATGTCCATGAGAACCGCATCGTAGTAGCCAGCAGGATGCGACTCGTACATCTGGACAGCGATCAGGCCATTCTCGGCGTGTTCGACCTCCATCTCGCGCATCTCCAGGACCATGACCATGATCTCGGCGTTCACGGGCACGTCCTCGGCAAGCAGGATGCGCCTGCCCACGAGGTCGGCCTTGGCACAACTCGGCCCAATGATGCCCTTCGCCCTGAGAGCCGAGCGGAACTCGTCGAGCACGCTCGACGCGAACAGGGGCTTGGCCAGGAAGCTGTCCACACCTGCACCCAGCGCTTCTTCGAGCACGTCATCCCATTTGTAAGCCGTCAAGATGATGATGGCCGATTCGTTGCCAATGATGGAGCGGATTTGACGGGTCGTCTCGACGCCGTCCATCTCGGGCATCTTCCAGTCGACCAGGATTAGGTTGTAGGGGTTGCGCCGCGCATGCCGCAGGCGAACCATCTCGATGGCCTCCGCACCCGAAAGGGCCTTATCGGAGGAGATGCCCACGTTTTCCAGCACCAGTCGGGCATGCTCGCAGGCCACCGGGTCGTCGTCAACGATGAGCACGCACATTTCAGAGGGCTCGAGTTCGCCCTCGCCATCGTCGGCGTTGCGCTCGGAATCCAGCAGGGTCACGGTCACAGTGAAGGTGGTACCCACGCCCTTCTGGCTCTCGACCTTGATCTTGCCGTTCATCATCTCCACGATGTTCTTCGTGATGGCCATGCCCAGACCCGAGCTGCCGTACTTGCTCGTGGTCGTGCCATCCTCCTGGCTAAAGGCGTCGAAGAGATGGGGCAGGTACTCCTCGCTCATGCCGATACCGGTATCCTGCATGACGAACTTGAGCGTCGATTTGCCATTGTATTGGGCAACGCGCTCGACCGTGAAGTCGACGCTGCCGCCCTCGGGCGTGAACTTCACCGCATTACCCAAGATGTTTATGATGACCTGGCGTAACTTCATATTGTCGCCGATGTAGTAATCGTCGACATGCCCGTTAATCTTGCACTCGTACTGCAGGCCCTTCTCGGTGCATTGCCCGCTGAAGATGGTGTTGACCTGCTCGATCAGCTTTGGCAAGGAGAATTCCTCGTTCTTGAGCGTCATCCTACCCGATTCGATGCGCGACATGTCCAGGATATCGTTGATGATGGTGAGCAGATGCTGGGCCGACGAACCGATCTTCTCCAGATAATCCCGGGTCTGAGGCGAAATGTCCGGATCGCTCAGGGCAATGCTGTCCAAGCCGATGATGGCATTCATGGGCGTGCGGATCTCGTGGCTCATGCTCGACAGGAAGGTGGTCTTCGCCTTGCTAGCCTCCTCTGAAGCCGTAAGGGCATCGCTGAGCGCCTGGCTCTTGGCCATGGACTCGCGCATCTCCTGATCGATGTCGCTAAACCCGACGCCCACCGCATGCACGATGTGGTCGTCGCGGTCTTCGGCATGGCGCACGCCGGCCATGCGCAGCATCTCATAAGATTCCTTGCCATTTCGCTCCACCAGGTAACGGTAGACGATGATGAGCTGATCTTCCAGGCCAGCGCGGATATTCTCGGGATCGATGAACTCCAGGAAGCCCTCGCGATAGGATTCGGCCACATACCGTTCGGCATATGCGGAGAAGGTCTCGTGGAACGGGAAATGGCGCCCCTCTTCACTGAATTCCTCGGCCAGGGGATCCGAGCGATAGCATATGCCCGTATCGTCGTCCAGACTCACGTACTGCACGCTGCGGTAGTCGGAAGCCAAGGCTGTAATCATCCTGTCCTGCTGAACGCGGCGCCGCTCCTCCTCGAGCAGCTTTTCCTGCAAGCTCAGCTTTTCCTCCAGCTCCTCGCGCTTTGCACGGTTAGCCGCTTCCGAAATCTCATTTTCCAGGGCGAGGCGCGCTGATCGTCTGGTCTGCCAGATGATGATACCGAACAGGGCCATGAGCACGAGGGCGGTCAGAATCGATTGGGCTATGCTGCGGTAAATGGTGCCCTGGGTAATCGAGCCTATTTGCTTGCTGATGACGCTCTCGCGGATGAGATAGGTCAAGAACCAGTCGGTCCCCTGGATGGGCACGTAGCTCAGAACCTCGCTCGTGCCACCGTAGTTGAATGAAATGACGCCTTTTCTCCCCTGGGTGAAATCCTCGACGACTCCTTCGAGAGAATCGCCTTCCATGAACACCGCATTGGACAAAGCATCGAAAAGATTGCCCTCAGCAGCCGAACCAGCGAGCACCGTGTTACTGAGGGGTGTACCGTTGCTGGTGTAGATGTTGCAATACGTTGCCTCGGAGTTCTGCGTAGATATGGAGGCGCCCTTCAGCATTACATCCATGTCGATCTGCATGAAACAGGCAACGAGCTCATGCCCGTTAAAGGGCAGATTGTCCATGGGAACGGCGATGATGACCTTCTTATCCTCGCTCTCCACATCCTTGACCGAAACTTCGGGACCAGTAATAGTAGCGTAGTCGAACGCATACTGCTCGATACCCGTTTCCGTCCCCGTAGCGGTATAGATGAGGCCGGTCTCATCTACGAAGGCAAATCGCTCCAGATCGAGCAACTGTCTCATCTTCATCTGGAATGCCTGTAGATGCTCGATATCGCTCAGGTCTTCCTCGGTCAGGGTGCTGATGGCTATGTTCATCTTCTCGATGTTGTCGTTCAGGTCGTCCTCAACGACCTGCTCGCGTCGGCCAGCCAGCTCATCGAGGTACAGCAAGCTGACGGAGCGAACCGCCTCTTCGGTGTCCCTGCTTGCACTGCGTCCCATCCAAATAGTGCCAAGGACCAGTATCACGATGACGATAATGCTACCGATTATGGCTATCGGAACGATACTGTTCTTTTCCCGATTCATCTGCACCGAGCCTCCATTGCCATCGCCCGTAAACCCAGGCCGCCGCCCGAATCCGGGCGTATACTTCGACGCGTTTCCGCCCACCCCGTAGAATGATCGGGGCTAGGACAGAATTCTATTGCATTTTACCAGTTGGTGCTGAGAACCTCTACAACAAGGCTTATTTCACCCTGGTGCCGAACCTGCAGATACCGTCATCCAGAGCTGCGCGATTATCCTGAGCGCATACGAAGAATCCCCGCAAAGCGAATGCCCAAATGGGCTGCATCGCGGGGATCCCTCGCTGTGTTCGAAGTGAAAGACACGCCAAACGTGGATAGCCTACACCGATTCTTAGTCCTCGAGCTCGCTGAACATGTCCTCAGCCATGCGAGCCGATTCGTACTCAAAGGCATATCCCACGATGCGGATCTCGTCGCCATCGCAGGCACCGGCGTTATCAAGCGCCTTATCCAACCCGATGCGCCTGAAACGGTGCTGCAGGAAGGAGATGGCCTCCTCGTTGTCCCAATCGGTTTGCACGACCATTCGCTCGATACGCGGCCCGACGACCCGGAACACGTGATCGGAAAGGCGCACGACCTCGAACTTCGCATCGCGCGTCTCGCGTTTGTGTTCCCACACGCGATCATAGACCGCCGTCTGAGCTTGGGCTTCGCGCGCTTCCTCGCGCAGCTGGCGGACCTTCGAGCCGATGGCGTTCTTCAAGCTGTCGACGCCCTTCCCCGTCAGCGCGCTGATCCGGTAGAGCTTCGGATCGATTGGACTATCGGCGAACTCATCGCCGCCGGCAGCGGCAATGGAGTCGGCTCTGACGCGCTCCGCCAACTTCTCGCACACCTCTTCGGTACCCGCAACGTCGATCTTGTTCGCCACGACGATGCGCGGACGACGGCCCAGCTCGTCGGCGTAAAGCTCCAGTTCACGGTTGATGATCTCGTAGTCGTTGAGCGGATCGCGACCCTCCCAGTCGCCTGTGAGGTCCACGATGTGCACGATGAGGGCCGTGCGCTCGATATGGCGCAGGAACTCGTGTCCCAAACCACGGCCTTCGTGCGCCCCTTCGATCAATCCGGGCACGTCGGCGACCACGAAACTGTAATCGTCGGAGGTCAGCGCAACACCCAAGTTCGGCACGAGCGTCGTGAACGGATAATCGGCGATTTTCGGCCGTGCCGCTGAGATCTTGGCGATCAGCGAAGACTTTCCCGCAGAGGGCATGCCGACAAGCGCAGCATCGGCCATGAGCTTCATCTCGAGCTGTATCCAACCTTCGGCTGCGGGCTCGCCCAGTTCCGCAAAGGCGGGTGCACGCCGCGTGGACGTGACGAAATGGATGTTGCCGCGTCCACCCATGCCTCCCGGCATGACGACGACTTGCTCGCCATCGTGCGTGAGGTCGGCGATCATCTCGCCGGCTTCCTTGGTCTCCTCGTCGTATTCGCGCACGACGGTTCCCACCGGGACCTTCAGAACCAGGTCCTCGCCGCGGGCGCCATGCATGCGGCTACCCTTGCCGTGCGTTCCGCGCTGCGCCTTGAAGTGGTGCTTGAAACGGTAATCGATCAGCGAAGACACGCCGGCGTCTGCGCGAACGATCACATCGCCGCCGTGCCCGCCGTCTCCTCCGTCGGGACCGCCCTTCGGCACATGGGCCTCGCGCCTGAACGACATGCAGCCCGCGCCGCCGTCGCCGCCCTTTACGTGGATGTTAACCTTGTCTATGAACATGTCTGCTCCCGAAAAACTAACCGCACCTCTCTGTCTCAAGAATCATGATAGCCGCAGGTCGCGCAAAAGTCAGCGAGCGGTCACGAGGTGCGTCATATAGACGCAAAAAACCCGCCGACGCGTACTTTCGTACGCGAGGCGGGTTTTGAACGGCTAGATGACGCGCATCGTGGCCGCGCAGCGGCGACACGATAGCCGTTCGCCAGAACGGCTATTCCTCGACCAATGGACGAACGTGGATGCGACGCTTCACGCCCTTGGTGAAGACCAGGTGGCCATCGCACTTCGCGAACAGGGTATCGTCCTTGCCGCGGCCGACGTTCTCGCCAGGATGGAACTTGGTACCGCGCTGACGCACGATGATGTTGCCTGCTTTCACGTACTCGCCTGCGAACTTCTTCACGCCAAGTCGCTGTGCGTGAGAATCGCGGCCGTTACGGGAAGAACCAAGACCTTTCTTATGTGCCATTTGAGTCCCTCCTTATTCCTCGGAAGCGGCTTCCTCGGCCTTTTCGGCCACGGGAGCTGCCTTCTTTTCCCATTTCGCATCGCCGACGGCAGTGATGCGGACCTTGGTGAGCTGCTGGCGATGGCCCTTCAGCTTCTTGTAGCTCTTGCGCTTCTTGAACTTGAACACGAGCTGCTTCTTGCCCTTGTACTGTTCCAGAACCTCAGCGGTGACCTTCGTGGCAGCAGCCTTCTCGGGATCGGCCTCAATCACATCCCCATCAGCGAAGAAGATGACCGGCAGCTCGACTTCCTCGCCCACCTCGGCGGGGAGCTTTTCGATGCTGACGACGGTGCCCGGCTCGACCTTATACTGCTTGCCACCCGTTTTGACAATTGCGTACATAAACGTTCTCCTTGCTTCATCAGAACATTTCCAACACGACGGCACGTAAGGGTGTGGACGTACCATCTGTGCCGCGCACACGACGATTTCTCGCTTTTGGCGCAAGAAAGTACTTTACCAGCGCAAAGGCAGCAAGTCAACGCGAAAATATGGGGGTTTCGTGGGGGCTGAGCGCCCGAAAAACGGCACAGTGTGCCGTTTTTAGCGAAGCCGGGCAAGCTTCAGCTTGCCCCCGTGCACACTTCCAGAACTATTTCCCGAATGCGCGAAGCGCAGTCGGGAACAAGACCCCGTATAGCGCCCGAAAAACGGCACAGTGTGTCGTTTTTAGCGAGGCCGGGCAAGCTTTAGCTTGCCCCCGCGCACACTTCCAGAACCATTCCCCGAATGCGCGAAGCGCAGTCGGGGACAAAGCCCCATGTAGCGCCCGAAAAACGGCACAGTGTGCCGTTTTTAGCGAGGCCGGGCAAGCTTTAGCTTGCCCCCGCGCACACTTCCAGAACTATTCCCCGAATGCGCGAAGCGCAGTCGGGGACAAGACCCCATAACCTAATGTGCTTCTGCCCAGGTGGCGCCGTACGACACGTCCGCGATGAGAGGAACCTTCAATTCGGCGGCAGACTCCATGACATCCTTGACCATAGCGCTGAGACGCTCGACTTCGGCAATTGGCACCGAGAAGTCCAGCTCGTCGTGGACCTGCAGCAAGAGCTTCGACTCGAATCCCTCGTCCAGCAACCGGCGGGCGACCTCGTTCATGGCCAGCTTGATAATGTCGGCCGCGCTACCCTGCATGGGATGGTTCATGGCCGTGCGCTCCCCGAATCCACGCTGGACGGCGTTGCGCGCCGCAAGTTCGGGGATATAGCGACGCCTGCCGAACATGGTCTCGGCATAACCGCGTTCCTTAGCTTGCTTGACCGCATCGTCGAGGTAAGCGCGCACACCTGGATAGGCTTCGAAGTAACGGTCGATCATCTCCTTGGCTTCCGCCATCGAGATCTCGAGGCTCTGCGCCAAGCCAAACGCCTGCTGACCATACACGATGCCGAAGTTCACAGCCTTGGCACGACTCCTCATCTGGGGCGAGACCTCTTCGACGGGCACGCCGAAAACACGCGCGGCTGTGCTCGCGTGGAAGTCTGCACCCGAGTTGAACGCTGCAACCAGATGCTCATCGCCCGAAAGATGAGCCAGAAGCCTCAGTTCGATTTGCGAGTAGTCGGCCGACAAGAACACGTCGTCCTCGCCGATTGCACCAAAGCAGGCGCGGATCTTGCGCCCAAAGTCGGTGCGCACGGGAATGTTCTGCAGATTGGGATCGGAGGAGGACAACCTGCCGGTCGCGGTCACCGTCTCGTTGAACGACGTGTGCACGCGCCCATCGTCGTACTTGCGCGCAATGAGCGGAAGCGCGTCTATGTAGGTGGACTTGATCTTCGCGAACTCGCGATAATGCAGCACTGTTGCAGGCAGATCGTGTATTTCGGAGAGCTTCTTGAGCACCTGGGCATCGGTGGAATAACCCCTCTGGGTCTTTTTACCGTGCGGAAGTCCGAGCACCTCGAACAGGATATGCCCCAGTTGCTTGGGGGAATCGACGTTGAACTCCTCGCCCGCCAGCTCGTAGATGCGCTCTTTCAGCGCGTCGATTTCCTGTTGCGTGCTCGCCCCCAAATCGGCAAGCGCCTGGGCATCGATCGGCACCCCGTTACGCTCCATGACCGCGAGTACGCCCACAAGCGGCAGATCGATCGTGCGATAGACGCCGGCTTCGTCATCTTCGGAGAGCTTCTCCTCCAAGACGCCAGCCAACGCCAGGACAACCTGTGCCTGTATCGCCGCACCCTCTTTCTCGTCCTTCGCCTCCGGCATTTCGATATCCAGGTAGTCGGAACACAGGGTTGCAAGCGGATACTTGCCCGCCGATGAGTTCAGCACATAAGCCGCCAGCGCCACGTCGAAACCGTTTACGGCCAGGACATCAGCCTCTTCGACGAGGGCGCTTTGCGCTGAGTCGCGCGGGAAGACCTCGTGGACAACCGCCTTGACATCATGCGCTGCGAACGCGCCCTCTTTCACTATGCGAGCGAGCAAATCGAGAGCCCCGTCGCCCTCGACGATGCCAACGCGCACTGCGACGCCGGTTTCGTCTGCCGCGTCCTCAGGCTCGTCTGCCTCAACAGCCGCGGCAAGCACGACGTCGCACCCGAACAGCGATTCCTGAGCGGGCTTGGACACAGCCACAGCTATGCGCTTGCCTTGCTCGAGGGCCTCTTGCACGAGCGCTTCGGCGTCTTCGCCTTCGCACGGTTGCTGAAGTTCCATCCGAGGCTTCGTAGTGACGCCGGATTCCTGCCCGGCTAGACGCAAGAGCTTCTCGAGATGCGCGCTGAAGCGGATTGCGCCGAACGCTTCGGTTACCGCCTGCACGTCGAAGGCGGGCCATGCCACTTCGTCTACATCCAATTCGAAGTCAAGGTCGGTCACGATGGTTGCGATCTTGCGCGAGAGGAAGGCCAGTTCGCGGTTATCGCGGATGTTCTCAAGCTGCTTTCCCTTGAGCTTGTCGAGATTCTCGTACACACCCTCCATCGAGCCGAACTGAGTCAGCAGCTTCTGCGCCGACTTAGGCCCGATCCCCGGCACGCCAGGGATGTTGTCAGAGGTGTCGCCCATAAAACCCAGGTAATCGGGAAATTGCTCTGGAGCGATGCCATATTTTTCCTGAACGGTCTCAGGATCGTAGATGACGACGTCCGTTATGCCCTTCTTGGTGGTGACGACATGCGTGAGATCGGTGACGAGCTGGTTGACGTCCTTGTCGCCTGATACAAGTAGAGTCTTGTAGCCGCGCGCCTCGTCGCGCGAGGCAACCGTACCCAGGATGTCGTCGCCTTCCCATCCCTGCACCTTGACGACCGGGATGTTCATGGATTCCAGCAGGCTTTCGATTACGGGAAACTGCACGCGCAGCTCGTCGTCCATCGGAGGGCGTTGGGCTTTGTACTGCTCCATCGCCTCCATGCGAAACTTCGGCTTGCCCGCGTCGAACGCGCATACTATGCCATCGGGCGATGCCACCTCTATGAACTTGAACAGCATGGACATAAAGCCGAACACGGCGTTGGTGGGTGTTCCATCAGGCGCGTTCATGGTGGGAGGCACCGCATGGTAGGCTCGGTGCATCAGCGAGTTTCCATCTATGACGGCTATTGTCTTAGGCATGAATTACCCTTTCGCCCGAACTGTCTTCTTGGCTAGTATGCCAGAATTGCCAGCCGCGAAACCCACCGCTTGCCTGTTTTTCCGATTCAACAACGTTATTGTCGCGAAAACGGGACTGTCAACCCACTTCTGACATGGTCGTGAGGGGTTGGCAGAGCACGCGGTTCTGTCAGGAGAAACCTGAATATAACAAGCCCGCCTTCCTGTCAGATCGCCCGGGAGCGGGTCAGGAATCCCCCATGAGGCGCGATTCCGTGCATCGACGGGTGGCGGCATGGACGAAATGCGGCCTTGTGGACGATTCCTCGGAGTCTATCGAGACTTGTCCCAAGTCGAGTGAAGCTGTGATCAGGCGTTTCCCTCGCTTGTCATATTGGCTACCAGTTTGAAATCATCCACAACCCGAGATTTTGGACATCAGGCGACGGATGAACGAAATCCGGCCTCATGGATGATTCTCTGGTCAATCATCTTGGGATGATTGACCATTCCGAAAACTTTAGAACGGAGCATCCTTATTCGGTCGACCACAGGTAGCCGACACCGCGCACGGTTTCGAGATGCTGTGCGAGCTCGGGACCTAGCTTGGCGCGAATACGGCGCACGTGCACGTCGACGGTGCGCGAGCCCCCGTAGTAATCGAAACCCCACACGTGCTGGAGCAGTGCATCGCGCGAGAAGGTATGACCCGCATGCCGCACCAAAAACGAGAGCAGCGCATACTCCAAGTAGGTGAAATCGACGGGCTCGCCGCCAACTGTGACTTGGTACGTCGCCAGATTGATAGCCATGTCGTCGACCGAGACGAGGTCGGCATGGGCGCTCGTCCCCTCCGCTCCTAGCAACCGCCGCACGCGCGTGCAGCACTCATCGTGCCCGGCGCCATGGACGACGAAATCGGAAGCGCCTGACACCGGCAGCGCTATGGACCCCGCGTTCTCGGCGTCAACGATCACGAGCAAGGGGCAAATCCTGTCCTCCGCCATGGCGACGATGTCGGCTAGGCTCGGCAGGGCAGAACCCCGCGCCTCGAAGATGATGAGGTCATAGCCGGCCGACGACGCGAGCAACTTGGGGATCTGGACCGTCGACCCGGCGGCAATCTCCACCTCGAACCCCGAGAGCACCTGCTGGAACTTGTAGGCGTTATCCAGGCTATCGGCTATGAACACGACTCGCTTCTTCATCAGAGCACCGCCAGATACCGATCGAGCTCCCACTGGCTGACGTGGCGGAGATAGCTCATCCATTCGTCACGTTTCGTCTCGACGAGGTAGGAGTGGATATGGTCTCCCAACGTCTTCCTCATGAGCTCCGACTTCTCGAAGTGGTCAACTGCCTCGCCCAGGTTGATTGGCAGCGGACCGGCCACGCCACAGCTGTCGACTGCATAACCCGGGGTGTTTGACGCCTTGTCCTCCAGCGGCGCCGGGGGGACAAGGCCCTCCTCGATGCCAGCCAAGCCAGCCGCAAGCATGGCAGCGAAGGCAAGGTACGGATTGGCGCTGGGATCGGGACTGCGCAGCTCAACGCGGCAGGCATCAGGCCTGTGCGGACGGTATCCGGGCACGCGCAACAGGGCAGAACGATTCGTTCGAGCCCAGTTCAGGCACGCGGGAACGTTCCCCTGGCCGATGAGTCGCTTGTAGGAGTTCACATGCTGATTCGTGATCAGGCAGAACTCGGGTGCATACTTCAGGATGCCGGCGATATAGCTTTTCGCCAAGTCTGAAAGGTTGTAGCCGAGCGGGTCGTTCTCATCGAAGAACAGGTTATTACCTTCGAAATCCACGAGGCTCTGATGCACGTGCATGCCGCTGCCCGGTGCATCCGGCAGGGGCTTCGGCATAAACGATGCGTATACGCCATGCTCGATTGCAATCTCTTTGACGACCAACTTGTACGTCATGACGGCATCGGCCATGGAGAGGGCGTCGGTGTAGCGAAGGTCGATCTCGTGCTGCGACGGACCGTTCTCGTGGTGGGAGTATTCGATGGGAATGCCCATCTTCTCAAGCGCCAAAACCGTGTCGCGACGCAGATCGGAAGCATAATCCAAGCTCGTGAGGTCAAAATAGCCGCCCTTGTCCAGAACTTCTGGAGCATCAATGGACTTGAAGTAGTAGTACTCGAGTTCCGGCCCGACGTTGAACACATAGCCCATGTCGGCCGCCTTGCCTACCATGCGTCGCAGCACGTTGCGCGGGTCTCCCTCGAACGCTACCCCGTCGGGAGTGCGGATATCGCAGATCATGCGAGCAACGGCATTGGAAGACGGACGCCACGGTAGCACCTGGAAGGTCTCGGGATCGGGAAACGCCAGCATATCCGACTCTTCAGCCGGGCTGAAACCAGCCACGCAACTGCCGTCGAAGCCCATGCCCTCGCAATACGCATCTTCGACCTCGGACGGCGAGACGGCGAAGGACTTCATGGCGCCGAGAACGTCGGTAAACCACAGCCGCACGAAATGAACGTCGCGGCTCTTGATGGTCTTCAATACGAAATCGAGTTCGGGATTCATCGTCTAAGCCCTTCTAACGGTTTGCAGGTGCGCAATACGAAAACCATAGTACTTTACCACGCGTAGCAGCCCGAATCAGAATCCTGAGCAAGAATCCTTATTTCCCCTCGCGTTTGGCATGTGCGACAACGAACGACTTCAAGGTGTCGAGGGTCATGGCGGGCCCGGTGTTCACGACGTTGTACAAGCCGCCCTTTACGACCTCCGTCATGTAAGGAAGAACGCTTACCTCGGGCATATCGATGCCCTTGAGCTTCGCGTACAGCTCCTTGGAGCCAGGCGATATGTTTGGTTCGCTGAACACGAGGTCGTCGTCCATGCGCTCGAACACGGATGCGACGCGCTCGCGGACATCGTCTTCCAACTCGAGGTCGTGGTATTCCAATACGAGCCCTATGTACGTGAATCCCCTGCGTACGTGCGCGCGGCGGATGTTCTCGTCATCAACGCCCAGACGCTCGTATATATCGGCCATGTCATGCCAGCGGTCAAGCGAGACCTGCCAGTTGTTGCGGGCGGTGTTGGCTGTCTTCTCGGGCGTTTCCTCCCGATAGTTGTAGAACGGCTCGTCCAGGTACACGATCGATTCGGCTTGGCACAGTGTCTCGACGAGGAAGGGGTTGTCGGCCCATCCCGCACCGGGAATCTCGCGCATCCGGATACCGCATCGCACGAGGAACTCGCGGCGATACAGCGCCGACCAAATGGAAGGATGATGGATGATCAGGTGCGTCACGCCAGGGTCGGTGAGCGCGAACGGCTGCGATGCAGGCTTGATGCGCCCGCGATAGCTGCAGTTCACGCGCCGTTGCTGGTCAGTATCGGGCATCCATATGCGCCAATAAGGCGTTTTGACGATATCCACGTCCTGGTCAAACGATGAGGCGAAATTTGTCATGGCCTCGAACATCTCGGGCGCGATCCAGTCATCTGGCTCGACGATGGCGATCCATGTTCCCTGCGCTTCGTCGAAACCGCGATTGCAAGCCGAACCGTACCCGCCGTTGGGCTTGTCGATCACGCGTATGCGGCTGTCGCGGTCGGCATGTTCGTGCAGGATGGCGGGCGAGCCGTCGGTTGAGCCGTCGTTGACGCAGATGATCTCTATGTTACCCAGCGTCTGCGATTGGATGCTGCTGAGCGCTTGGTCGAGATATTTCTCGACGTTGTACACGGGAACGACGACCGATACCAGGGGCGAACCGGGCTCATCGGCAGCTTCGGGAATCTCTTGGCCTTCGCCCGACTGCACATCCTGCAAATTGGCAGGCTCTTCTTCCGATGGCGCCTCCCCTTCGTCTGCAATATCCCATTCCTCTTTCGCCGTGAGCGAAAGCGCCTCTTCGGACTCGGGCTCCTCTGTCGCGCCTCCCGACTTCAAGAGCATATGGCGCTGCGCCAGAAGTCTTGACGCAGCGCGCTCGGCGGCGGTCACGGCCAGATCCGCCACACCATATTCGGCAATACGCCAGGAAAGCAGCGCCTTCGAGAGCTCCCGCTCCGAGATAACGAGCTCCCCCTCGTCATTGGCGGCGAGCACTATGCGGATCAGGCGTGCCGTAGGCTCGTTGACATCGAGCGACGTGAGCTCGGTGTTCGTGAAGTTCGCACGCCACATCTGCTTCACGAGCGCCGTCAGGGGCTCACGAAGCTCGGGGGGCTGGCGCAAGATCGTATAGAGCTGGCCGCGCACGAACCAGCTCATCAACTGCGAGCCATATGGCTCGAGCAGCCCATAGCGCTTCCACACCGCAAAGACGCCTATGGCCATGTCCAAATCACACATGCACAGATGGCCCACGTCGTCCTTGTAATCGGCCATGACCGATCCTTCGTGGGGAAGACGGTAACGGTAGAGCTTTTCGGAGATGAGTTTCACGGCCCCAAGACGAGGATACAGCGAGAACAGGAACAGGGCATCTTCGCCCACGCGCAGCGATTCATCGAACATGACGCCGCTTTCGGCAAGCGCCTCGCGGCGGATAGCTAACCTCAGATACGGATTCGACATCTCCTTGAAAAGGAGGTCGGGCTTGAAGGAGGGGTAGGCGGCATCTCGTACGGCGGTATGCTCGCGCACGAACCGATCGGCCAAGCCCGCCGGGAAATACGACCAGCCGAACACGACGGCATCGAACTCGAAGTTTTCCAGAGCATGGTTCAGGCGCTCGAGGGCAAACGGCTCGAGCTGGTCGTCCGCATCCAAGAAGCAGAGGTAATCTCCCTGGGCTAGGCGGATTCCGTCGTTTCGGGCGCTTGAGGGACCGCCATTGGCCTTGTCCACCAACCGGATGCGCTTATCTGAAAACGCACGCTGCTGCAAAATGTCCCAGGAAGCGTCAGAGGAGCCGTCGTTCACGCAGATGACTTCGTAATCACCACATGTTTGGACGCGGACGGAATCGAGGCATTCCTCTAAGTACGGCTCGGCGTTGTACACCGGAACGATAATCGAGAACCGCATGAAGCCTCCTATCGATTACAGCCTTCCGACAAACCATCCGCGCAAGCCTCGCCATCCACATAGACGCCCTCCTGGCCGAAAACCGTCGAGAAGGTCTTCGCGAACACTTTCGCATCCATGCCCAAGCTCACGCGATCAACGTAATACACATCCAAGGCCAAGCGCTCGTGCCAAGGAAGGGAATTGCGCCCGTACACTGCAGCATACCCAGTGATACCGGGCCTGACGGAAAGCTTGCGCACCTCGTCGCCTTCGTATAACTCGGCCTCACGCGCGAGGTCAGGACGTGGTCCCACTACGCTCATATCACCTTTGAGCACGTTGAGGAACTGGGGCAACTCGTCGAGGCTCGTCTTGCGCATGAACGCGCCGACGCGCGTCATGCGCGGATCGTCTGCGCCGTTATAGGTGGAACCATCCTCCATGACCAAATCGGGTGCGTCCTCCTTCATGGAGCGCAACTTGAACATCGTGAACTCGCCGCCACCCCTGCCGACACGCGGCGCATTGTAGAACACGGGGCCCCCGTCTTCGGCTTTGATAGCCGCACCGCAAACGGCAGTGGCCACCCCGACGACGGGAAGGGCCACGAGGCTTATGGCAATGTCGCATGCACGCTTTCCAAATCGCTCGTAAAACGTTCCCTCAGTGGGGTTTTTCACCTGATCGGCTACAGCGCCGACGATTGAGACGGTAGCTACCGCGCAAGAGAGCGCACCGACAAACGTTGGCCTGCGCGCGCTCATCTTAGGCCCTCGGATTCCATCTGTTGTTTGCACCCCACGAACGCGTCGATGACGAAGCGCAGGTCATCGTCGGTCAATAGCGTATGCAGAGGCAGCGTGATCTCGTTGTCGAACTGCGCAAGCGCATTCGGGAAGTCAGCGATGTCGAAACCCAGGTCCTTGTATGCCGTGAGCAGCGGCAAGGGCTTGTAGTGAACGTTGGTAGATACTCCTGCCTCGGCAAGCCGTGCAATCAGCTCGTCGCGGAAGGCGCGGCTACGTCCGTCCAGGCGCACGAGCATCAGATGGCAGCTCGAGCAGAAGCCCCCCGTCGAGGCATCGCCATCGAAGTGCTTGAGCAGAGTCACATTCGCGTCGGCCAAGCCCTCCTCGTACGCTTCCACCAACTGGTGCCTGCGCGCCAGCAAGCCGGGATAACGGCGCAGCTGGGCTAAGCCGAGCGCTGCCTGTACGTCAGTCATGTTGCATTTCCATCCGGGGAATGCGATATCGTATTCCCAGGCGCCTGCGCGATCCTTGGCCAGGGCATCCTTCGTCTGGCCGTGCAGTGACATCAGCATGACCCGCTTGTATGCTTGATCGTCGTCAAACGCGTCCGAATGCCAGGTCAAGGCTCCGCCTTCGGCCGTCGTAAAATTTTTCACCGCATGGAACGAAAACGCGGTGAGCTCGGCGGCCTGGCCTGCATTGATTCCATGCCTGCACGCACCGAGCGAATGAGCCGCATCTGCGACGACGGGAACGCGTGAAAAATGCGCCTGCACATCGTTTGCAGGTTGCCATAAGCCAGATGCAGCATCCAACGCCTTGCCCAGGCTGTCATAGTCGACCATACGTCCAGCGATGTCGACGGGAATGACCGCCTTGGTCTTTTCAGTCACAAGAGCAGCGAGTCGCTCGTAATCCATTTCGAACGAACCAGGAGCGACATCGCACAACACCGGAGTCGCCCCAACGTGGCAAATCGACGAAGCAGAAGCGGTATAGGTGTAGGCACTGGTGATGACTTCGTCGCCAGGCCCTATGCCAAGCAGGCGCAGAGCGCATTCCAAAGCCGCCGTAGCCGAACCCAGGCAAGCCACCTTGCCCGTCCCCACGAACTGCGCAAGATCACGCTCGAGTTGCTTGGTTTTGGGGCCAGTGGTAATCCAGCCGCTCTTAAGCGCGTCCACGACCTCGTCAATCTCGTCCTGCGTGATGTCGGGCGGTGAGAATGGAATCACGTGAGCTCCTCGTCTTCAGCTTTAACCCTTCTATTGTACACGCGCGAACGCCGCGAGCGTCACCCCGCCATCGAAATTCGTCCTAGGGGCATTTCTCGGTATCTACAGCACGAGGGAACGCACGAGGTCTACAATCACCTGGTACGAATGCGCCTGGTCGAAGCGCTCTTCGGCGACGGCACGAGCGCGGGAGCCCATCTGAGAGCGCATCTCGGGGTCGGCCGCCAACTTCAGGATGGCATCCGCCAACACTTGCGCGTCTTCGGCAACCACGTTGACGCCAATGCCCCACTCGTCTACCTTGCCGCGCATCTCGGGGCTTGATCCGGTGTTGATCATGGGAGCGCCCGCTGCGCAGTAGTCGCCGATCTTTGTGACGATGCTCTGGGCCGCAGACTTCACGAGGGAGTTCACGGTCATGTCGGAAGCGCACAGGTAGGCAGCCATGGCTTCATAGGGCTGGTATCCCATGAAATCGACCGGCGCCGATTCCTCGGCGGCCAAAGCCTCGAGTTTCTGGCGGTCGGGTCCATCTCCTAAAAGCTTCAGGCGAATGCGACTGTCTTTGAGGCTGGCTATCTTGACAGCCTTCACGAGCGTCGCGATATCGTAACTCGCTCCGAGCATGCCCGCGTAGATGACCCAAATTTCTCCATCGGGCTTTTCGACCTCGCCCGCACGGGCGGCGGCGCCCTCATCGAAAACGGCGAGGTTGTTGCCCACGTACACCGTGCGTTTCTCGTATGGCTCTGTGCGGTCGAGCCCAGGCCGGTCAGCGTATTCGTCCGATGTGCCCACCGCAGCGCTGATGAGGCGATAGGTACGTCGTGCGTCGAGCGCAAACGGGGCAAAGGCCACATCGCTCACGACGGGCACGTCCACAGCCATGCGCATGGCTTCTGGCCACAGGTCGTTGACATCGCACACGTACGGGACGCCCTGGCTGCGGGCAACCTCGGCGCATGCGCGCGCCATGTCGTTGGGCGGGATCTCCGAGTAGATGAGATCGTAGGCATGCAAATCGTCGGCAAAGCGGCTCTTGAAGAAACCCCTCAAGTTCCGTGCGAGGATGCGGTGGCTGTTGATGCGCCTCACGTCGAGGTTCTTGCGGTAGCCAGGCTCGTACACGAAGTGAACGCGATAGGGCAAGTTCTGATAGCACGCACGGGTCGTATCACGCTGCGCCTTATCCCAGTGCTGGAACGTCGACGTGATCAAATCCACTTCAAATCCAGCCTCGACCAGCTTTTCCGCAATGGCCCTGAAGCGCGTGTACCCACGCGTCTCGTCCCCAAGCTTCACGCCCTGCGTCACAATGGCGATGCGTTTACTGCGGCTGACCCGCTCAGGTGCTGCAGCAATGCTATCGGGATATGTGAAGTAACCTTCCATGGCACACACCATTCTTTCTACGATGGCGCAAATACCTTTGAGGGTTTTGCTTCGCTTCGCTTGTCAGCTTTACAGCACGACTCCCAGTTCGGCTTCGACGAGATCGAAAGCGGCGGCGATGGCCTTGTCCATGTCGTAGTATTTGTAACCGCCCAGACGCCCCGCGAATACGACGTGGCCTTCCTGATCGGCCAGTTCGCGATACTGCTGGTACAGACGCGTGTTGCGCTCGTCGTTGATGGGATAGTACGGCTCGTCACCCGGTTGCCAATCGGCCGGGTACTCGCGCGTGATGACGGTCTTGTGCTGCGTGCCGAACTCGAAGTGCTTATGCTCGATGATGCGCGTCCAAGGCACTTCGCGCTCGTTGTAGTTCACGACCGCGACGCCTTGATGGTTCTCCTCGTCGAGGATCTCGGTTTCGAATCGCAAGGAGCGATACTCGAGCTTGCCCAGCTTGAAATCGTAGAAATCATCGACCGGCCCGCAGTAGATCACGCGCTCGGCGATATCGGGCTGCTCTGCGATAAGGTCACGGTATTCCACGCCCAGACGCACCTCGACGCCTTCGAGCATGCGCTCGACCATAGCGGTGTAACCACCGATGGGGATTCCCTGGTAACGATCGTTGAAATAGTTGTTATCGTACGTGAATCGGCATGGCAGGCGCTTGATGATGGAGGCTGGAAGATCTTTGCAATCACGCCCCCACTGTTTCTCGGTATAGCCCTTCACGAGCTTTTCGAAGATGTCGCGCCCCACGAGCGAAAGCGCCTGCTCTTCGAGATTACGCGGCTCTTCAATGCCCTCGGCGGCAATCTGCTCGTCGATCTTGGCCTTTGCCTCGGCCGGCGTCACCACGCCCCACATCTTCGAGAACGTGTTCATGTTGAACGGCAGGTTGTATGTCTCGCCCTTGTAGTAGGCCACAGGGCTGTTCACGTAGTTGTTGAACTCCGCGAATCGGTTGACATAAGCCCACACGTTGCGCATCGAGGTATGGAAGATGTGCGCACCGTACTTGTGAACCTGGATTCCCTCGACCTCCTCGGTGTACACGTTGCCGGCAACATGATCGCGGCGATCGATGACCAGGCAGCTCTTGCCCACCTCACGCGCTTCGTGGGCGAACACCGCCCCCGTAAGCCCTGCGCCAACGACCAGGTAATCGTACTGAGCCATATCTTCCTCCTTGGTCTCAGGATGCGGGAAAGGTTTCGTCTTTCCCTTTATCTAACTCCGTCACACCTCGTTCTTGGTCACCGTATAGGTGGGAACAGCCTTTGCGAGCACCTCAAGGGCGCTTTCGTCGTCCATTTCTATCGCTTCATGCAGACTCGCCAACTTAGCCTCGACCTCCTCGAAGCCAACACTGCGGCCCGTGGAGATCATGATGCCCTTCAGCTTCGTCGAGATCGTGTTCTCCTCGTCCATCAGCAGCTCTTCGTACATCTTCTCACCGGGGCGAAGTCCCGTGAACTCGATCTGAATGTCCTCGCCGACACGAAGGCCAGACAGTGTTATCAGGCTGCGTGCGAGGTCGAGGATCTTGACCGGCTCTCCCATGTCAAGGATGAAGACCTCGCCACCCTGGGCCATGCCGCCCGCCTGGATGACAAGCCTCGAAGCCTCCGGAATGGTCATGAAGAAACGCTCGATATCGGGATGCGTGACGGTCACCGGACCGCCTTCGGCAATCTGCTTCTTGAATATGGGAATGACCGAGCCGTTAGAACCGAGCACGTTACCGAAACGCACGGCAGCGAACACCGTCTTGGACTCCTGCGCATAATGTTGGACGATCATCTCGCCCATGCGCTTGGTGGCACCCATCACTGACGTGGGATTAACCGCTTTGTCGGTTGAAATGAAAATGAAGCGGTCGACTTCAAATTTATCGGCTAGCGTGACGGCATTGAGCGTCCCGAACACGTTGTTCTGTATCGCTTCGCGCGGACACATCTCCATCAGAGGCACGTGCTTGTGAGCAGCCGCATGGAAAACAACGTGCGGATGGTATTTCGCGAACACATCGCCCAGCCGATCGATATCGCACACGCTACCAATCTCGACCTGTATGTCGATATCGTCGTATTCGCGCGTGAGCTCGCCCTTGAGCAGGTAGGCGTCGTTTTCGTACATGTCGAAGATCACGATTCGTTTCGGCGCAACCGCGCACATCTGGCGGCAAAGCTCCGAGCCGATCGATCCGCCACCTCCGGTAACGAGCACCGTCTTGCCCGATATGTAACCGCAGACAAGCCGCGTGTTCAACACGACCTCTTCGCGACCGAGCAAGTCTGCAACGTCCACTTCGCGCAGCGCGACATCGTTGACCTCGTCGATGCGCAACTCTCGGATATTGGGAAGGGTGCGAAGCAGACAGTCGGTTTGCACGCAGAGGCTATAGATCTGCTTGCGCTGTTCTATCGAAGCGGAAGGTATAGCGACGACGATTTGCTCCACGTCGTACCGATCGACAACCTCTAGGATGTCATCGCTCGTGCCAACCACGCGAATGCCATGAATGCGCATCCCTTGCTTTGAGGGGTTGTCATCCACCGCCGCCACTGGCATACCAGGCATGTTCGGATCCTTGTTAAGCATGCGACTGATGGCCATGGAGCCCGTCTCGCCTGCTCCGACAACGAGCGTACGCGGACGCTTCATCGCTTGGCGCATTCCTCTGAGCTCGTGGCGCTTGCTCGTCTTGTATTTGAAGAAGAACCGCGTGCCTCCGACGAAGAAGACCATGAGGAACATCGACACGAAATAGATTCGAATCGGTATCCATTGTCCGAGAATCCAGAGCACGACAGCCGTGCCGAGCGTACCGAGCCCCACGGCGGTCACGATGCGAAGCACTTCGTCAACCGATGCATATTCCCATAAGTCGTTGTAAAGGTGGAAAAGCGCGTAGACGAACAAGTTGACGACGACGGCCACGCCGAGCATGAAGTAGATTTCGTGCGTGGCGAACACTTCGCCAAGTAGATTTGTGAGCACCGACGCGAGGAAATACGCCATGAACGTCGCGACAGTATCGCAGAGCATCAGGATGATCGTCCGGCGCGTGAATTGTAGCTGCATGTAGTGCGTTCCTAGCCTCGTTTTCAAATGCACCTGCAATTTTACGCTATGAAGGATGCCCTCGCGCAACTTCGACAGGCTCTACACGCCGACAAGAAAACAATCGCTTCTCTGACCATTTACCTCTGGACTGATTAATCGTACCAGTAGTAAGTGGTCAATAAACAGCAAGGCCCGTTTCACCTTCATGGTGAAACGGGCCTTGCTGTCTTTGCGCGGATGCAAGAAGCGCCCCGCGCGAGTGCGGCGACCTGTCCAACCGCAGCCTTGCGCTGCAGTACTTTCGGCGAGGGCGGGCTTAACTTCCGAGTTCGGAACGGGATCGGGTGATCCCCGCCTCCATGGCCGCACTCGCGCGGGGCGCTCCCGCGTTCGTGCGAGGGCGCGCGGAGCGCGCTACCCTGGCGGCTGCACGGCGTCCCATCGGCGACCGCACATCGGCGCGTGCGCACCGGCGTGAGGAGAGGAAGAGCTCGGGCTATTAGTGGCGCTCGGCTGAACGCGTCGCCGCGCTTGCACCTGCGCCCTATCGACCTGGTGTTCTGCCAGGGCCCTTACCAGAGAGAGGGCTCATCTCGGAGGCGGCTTCCCGCTTAGATGCCTTCAGCGGTTATCCGCGCCGGACGCGGCTAGGCAGCCATGCCGTTGGTCGACAACTGCTGCACCGGAGGTCCGTCCGCCCCGGTCCTCTCGTACTGGGGGCGGGTCTCCTCAACCCTCTTGCGCCTGCGGAGGATAGGGACCGAACTGTC
>JAFRJC010000094.1 GCA_017432445.1 Eggerthellaceae bacterium
CCCTCGGGGCTTGGCGACCTGAACAATCACCATGCTAGAGGGGAAGGGTCTTTTTGGCAAAGCCTAAGTACCCACCACCCGCACAGCGGGTGGTTGCATGTGCCGCGCTACGCGCGGCACAGGGTTGAAGACCCTTGAAAGAAAAAGCGGCGGCCCCGAAGGGCCGCCGCTTGCATTACGTCAGCGTATGCTTGTGAAGAGCTCTGCGCTTTACACGTACATGGCCGGGGCGTCGAAGCCGAGCTCGCCGCAGCGCTTGGCGATGAAGTCGTTGAGATCCTTCTCGACGGCCTCGTCCAGGGCGGGACGCTCGTACTCGCCGAGCTGCTTGTTCCAACGGTCGTAGCAGACCTGGTCGAGCGACTTGGCGCCGGCATTCTGCCAGCCCTCGAAGTCCTTGCGGTTGGAGATAAGCGGACGACGGAGTTCTTCGACGAAGTCCATCGTGGATTCCTGATACAGGAAGTGTCCGCCAGGGCCGACTTCCTCGACGTCGTCGTACACGAAGCGCTCTTCGTCGAAGTTGTAACCGGCGATGAACTTGTTGCACCAGCCAGCGATCTCGTCGTCGAGGATGAACTTCTCGTACGAGAAGGCGTTGTAGTAGTGCATGATGCCAGCAGCATGCAGGATGAACGCGGTGCCGGAAATAGCCGGGGCCATGAGGGTCATCATGGACTCGAGGCCAGCCTGGGCGTCGGTGAGGATGGCGTCGTTCAGGCCGCCGCCGCCACGGGTGGGAACGCCGTAGAAACGACCCATCTGAGCGGTCGCAGAGGTGTACAGGGCGACTTCGGCGTTGCCGATGGACAGAGCCATGGAGGCCATGTCGGCCGGGCCGGAGGTGGAGCCGAGGATGACCGGGGAGCCCGGACGGATGCACTGGTTCAGGCACAGGCCCGCGATGGTCTCGGCGAGCTGCAGCGACAGGGTCTCGACCATGGTCACAGGGCCGGTGGAGCCGCTCATGACCAGCGATGAGATCATGTTGGACTGACCGTACTCAGCATAGGTCATGAGAGCAGAAGCCATGCGCTCGTCGTACTTGAGCGGGGTGATGGAGTTGATCAGGGTGTTGACGATCGGGGTGTTCTTGATGGTCTCGTCGTCCATGCCGTACAGGATCTTGCACATCTCGACGGTGTCCTTGGCGCACACGGAACCGTGGGCGGCGCCCATGAAGGCCTTGTCGGAGTACTTGATGTGAGCTTCGATCATCTTGAGGTGGCGGATCTCGTCAGGATAGTCGCACATCTCGACGACGTTGTGACCGGTGTGGTTGATGTTCTGGCTCATGTGGCAGAGCTTCACAACGTTCACGTAGTCCTCAGAGGTAGTGCCACGACGCTGGCCGTCGATGGTGTAGACGAACGGGGGGCCATAAGACGGGGTCAGGATGAAGCTGCCGTCGCCGCACCAGGTGCTCTTCTTCTCGTCGCGAGCCTTGAGCGTGAACTCGCTGGGAGCCTCGGCAATGCGGGCCTCGACGAACTTGCGATCGAAGATGACGCGGGAGCCGTCAACCTTGCAGCCGTGCTCTTTCAGCACCTCGACTGCAGGAGCGTACTCGAAGTCAACACCGATCTCGGTCAGAATCTTCATGACCTCTTCGTTGATGCGGTCGACCTGATTGTCGGTCAAGACGCTCTGTGTGGGAATACGAGACATATTTCTTCCTTTCTCTGTGTCGTTCCCTTCCTACCTTGCACTTCTATGAGCATCCGCTACTCCTTCTGCGGAATTGCCTCCTTGCTTAAAACCGATTTGCCTTTCTTCACTGCGGGGTCCTCTTTCAGGGCCATAGCCATAGAAACCATCATGAAAATGATCACGAACATGTACGGGAATGCCGCCGCGATAGAAAGCGTTTGAAGTATCTTCAAGATGCCGGTGCCGCCGACGATGATGCAGATGATGGTCACGCCGCCTTGGGCAACGCCCCAACCCACACGCAACGGCTTGGAGGGATCCATGTTGCCGCCATCGGTGAGCATCGAGAGGACGAACGTCGCCGAATTGGCCGAACCCCAGAAGCATACTACGATGAGGATAATCGCCAAGGGTGCAGTGACCTGGTAAATCGGCAGTTGCTGGAGCAGAGCGAACAAACCGTTGGTGGTGTCGGCGCTCACGGCAGCCTGAATTGCGCCGTTCGCCACCGTCGAGTCGATGTTGAACGCGGCACCGCCGTAGATGGCCAGCCAGATAACGCAGAAGCCGGCGGGCAGCAGCATGACAGCGAACAGGTACTGGCGGATAGTACGACCGCGAGAGACGCGGGCCACGAACTGACCGCAGAACGGCGCCCAGGCAATCCACCATGCCCAGTAGAAGACGGTCCAACCCTTAACGAAATCGCCATTTTCCATCCACAGGCTCTTGTGGATGAAGTTCTGCAGATAACCACCCAGGTCGGTGACGAGGATGCTGCAGATGAACACGGCGCCACCGAACACGAAGATGAACACCATGAACGCGATAGAGAGGTACACCTTCACGTCGGCGACGATTTGCATGGCCTTGCCCAAGCCCGAAAGCGTTGCCAGCGTAAACAGCGCGGTGATGCCTGCGATGATGATGCAGTTGAGCAACGTGGTCGCCTCGACGCCGTATACATAGTTGAGGCCACCCGTTATCTGCACGGTACCCAGACCCAGGCTGGTAGCCACACCGAAAATCGTCGCGAAAACGGCGAGGATATCGATTGCCTTGCCGATAGGACCCTTCACCTTCTCGCCCAGCAGCGGCTCAAACGCAGAGCTGACGAGGAACGGGCGGTCCTTTCGGAACGCAAAGTAACCAAGCCCCAAGCCGGCTACCGCGAAGATGACCCACGGGGAAATGCCCCAATGGAAGAACACGGTCTGCATGGCCTCGTGCATAGCCTCGTTGGTAAGCGGATCGGCACTGGGAGGCGCCATGAAATCCGACATGGGTTCTGCAACGCTCCAGAACACCAAGCCGATGCCCATGCCGCCGCCGAACAGCTGTGCAAACCACGAGAAGTTCGAGAACTCGGGCTCGTCGTCATCGTGCCCCAGCTTGATGTTGCCATATTTGCTCAAGCCGATAGCGACCGCGTAAATGACCATTACGAATACTGTAAGCAGGTACAGCCAACCAAATCCACCCGTGAACACATCGAAGAGCACGCTTGCGACATTGTTCAGAGCCTCTGGTGCCACCGCGCCGAAGATGACGAACGCGGCGACAATGGCAGCAGATATGATCAGCACACTCCTATCTTTCTTCTGTTCCATTTGATTCTTTAGACCCTTTCATCATTGCCAGAGGCAATGAGCTGTGTTGAATTGAGATAATCCGAAAGCCCTCATGGGGGGCGCCATTCACGAATTGCACTAGAACACTGGCACACGATCTGCGACGATTGAGGAGCAATCCCCTTCCCTGCTCGATTGGCTTCCATCAAGCAGAACGTCTGGCGGCCTAAGCCGTCGCCCTTGACACTCCTTTCGCCGCAGGACCGATACTCACCGGAATTATCTTGACGCGATACGACGAGCGTTCGTCGGCATCGCGGGTAGCGCCTCCTGCCACGAAATCGGGCTTGACGACGAGAATGGAATAGCCCTCCTCGAGCTGAGTCGTGTAGCTGCGTATGAGCAGATCCATGAACTCCCTGGTCACCCAGCGGAAGTCATCGTCTTCGAGATCCCTGCCACGCAGATCTGAAAGCATTCCGCGGAACAGGTACGTGTCGACCCTGCACAGGAACACCGCTGCATCGCGGGAGAGCATGCCGCTTTCTGCAGCGCGATTGAGAAGAACGCTATCCCGCTCGGCGACGGTCGTCGCATCGCGGAACATGTCGAGCATGAAATCCTTGAGACCTGCCAAATCTTCGGGGTATTCCTCGAAGTACCCGCGAATTGCCTCAGAATATCGACCGCCATCCGAATGGCCGAAGAACAGGTTGTCGAATATGTCGGCGTTTCGGAACGAGTAGTAGGCAAGGCATTCCCAAAGCTGCAGATTGAGCTCGAGCGGGTTCATCTCGACTTTGGACAAGATACGCGCATCTTCGATGTAATCTCGCAAGAAGCGGATCGAAGCCACCGCTATGAGCTCGTCGATGTCGGGGAAATGCCGGTAGAGCGCCGTAGAACTGCATCCGACCTCGTCGGCAACTTTGCGGATAGAGACGCCGTTGACGCCGTCGCGCACGAGCAACCCGTAGGCCGCCTCTATGTATTTGCGCTTAGCACCAGCCACCGAGCTGCCTCTTCTTCCCTTGGAAGCTATCCAACTGCCGTTGCTTAAAATGTTAGCAGTGATAACATAGGCTCCCGAACGGGGTGGTGCAAGGGTTTTTCGGGGAAATAATAATCAGTGATAATTATTATTAGGAAACAAACAACCTCCGACGCTTTTTAGCGTTTTTTCTGGCATGTTAGCTGAAAAGTCATAGCCAGATGCTGTCCTTTAGCTGGCTGGCCAAAGGACAGCTACGCCCTACAAAAGGCGTTCCCTCGATTGCCTGAGATACCGTAACGCAGACCGCATGTCGGGGGAGACCGTCAAATGATGTTCAGATTGTCATCCCGAGCCGAAGGCGAAGGATTCCCACAGAGCGGTCAATCCGGCCCTCCGTTTTGCGGGAATCCTTCGCTGACGCTCGGATTGACGGGTTGGACGATTGCCTGGACGGCTTCGGGAGGTGACTGCGAGCAGAAGGCGCTAAATCGCGCTAGGCCGTCGCCTTGCCCTTCGATGGGATGGCTCCACCGCACGGGACGACGGTCACTTCGACTCGGAACGATTTACGCAGCTGCGAAGCGGGGGCGTTTCCGGCTGCAGCGACATCGAAATCGGAATTGACGACGAGGATGGAATACCCCTCCTCGAGCTGGGTCGTGTAGCTGCGGATCATGAGCTGCATGAACTCCAGGGTGCTTTCGCGGAATTCCCGGTCGCTCGGCTTGCAGCTGCTGAGCGACGTGAGCATCCCCCGGTACAGGTAGGAATCGAGCCTGCAGAGGTAATCGGCGCTCTTTTCAGAGAGCATGCCCATCTCCACAGCCCTTCCGAGCAGAATCGAGTCGCGTTCGACTATCGTCGCGTTCCGCACCATATCGAGCATGAAATCCCGCAGCCCGTCGAGGTCCTCGGGATAGACGCTGAAGTACTCCGCAAGCGCCTCGGAATACATCTTCCCCGACGCATCGCTGAAGAACATATTCTCGAACACGTCCGCATCTCTGAAGGAGTAGTACGCGAGGCACTCCCACAGCTGCAAGTTGAGTTCCATCGGGTTCAAGTCGACTTTGGACAGGATGCGCGCATTGCTTATGTAATCGCGCAGAAAGCGAACGGATGCCACGGCAATGAGCTTGTCGACATCAGGGAAATGCCGGTAGAGCGCCGTCGAGCTGCAACCTATCTCGTCGGCGACTTTCCGAATCGAAACGCCCTCGAGCCCGTCGCGTGCAAGAAGATTGTATGCCGCTTCGATATACTTGCGCTTCGCGCCCGCCACACGCACCACCAAACTGACTGTCGATTTGCACAACAACAGGAATTGTACCAGACCGACGGGAACCGTCTGCAACGGGCAGGGACGGATGCATCCCCTCGCCTGTCCCGCAATCGACCTGTATTATCATGATAATTTGTAATTATATATATGATAAACATTCGCTTTTCAAATTTTTTTAGGTATGCCAGAATAAGCGCATCGGAAAGAGAGGCGCGAAGCGCGAAGCTTCGAGAAGCCGCAAACTCGGTAGAGGAGGAAACAAAATGAAGAAGAACACCAACATGATGGCATGCGGCTGCGCAGTTATTATCGAGCAGGACGGTAAGATCACCACGTCTGTTGATACTCTGATTAGCGGAATCAAGCATCTGCGTGCACATTCTGCTCGCCGTCAGGTGCAGGGTCGCACGGCTGCTGCCCGCGCATAGCAGCAATATCACTTCCCCCGAAAGCCCACCTTCAAAAGGTGGGCTTTTTTTGTTGCCCTCAGATACCGGCAAGGAATACAGGTAACTCATAGAAGTTGTTAATTGAATTGTTGTAATCATTTCCATGATTTTTTATCATGATAAAATGACGCAGTCACCACTGGTAATACTCGTTCAAATATCTGGAAGACGGAGCGTATTAAAGGAGGGCGGAGATGGACAGCGCGTTAGTGAAGTATCGAGCGTTTCTAACAGCCGCAAACATGGGTAGCTTCACGAGGGCGGGCGAAGCATTGGGCTACTCGCAGTCAGGTATCAGCCGCATGATCGCCGACCTCGAGCGCGAATGGGGTGTCAAGCTGCTCGAACGCGATCGGGGTGGCGTGCGGCTAACGTCAGAAGGACATGAGCTCGCACCAGCTGTGCAGGCGGTTTGCGATGAGCACGGTCGACTGCAAGCACGTATCGACGCCATGAGCGGGCTTGAAACAGGCCTCATACGAATCGGCACCGTGACGAGCGTGGCCACCCACTGGCTCCCGAACATCATCAAGCATTTCCGCGCAGACTATCCCAACATCGATTACGAGATCACGACGCGTAGTTACAGCGAGGTCGAACACATGGTCGCCGAAGGCAAGGTCGACTGCGGGTTCGTGCGCCTTCCCACCTGGCCCGCCTTCGATACCATTTACCTGGGTCGCGATGAGTTGAAAGTCGTCATGTCCACCGACCATCCGATGGCGAGCGCCGACCGCTTCCCCATCCGTGCGCTGAGCGCCTATCCCTTTATGACCATTGACAGGCAGGGCGATTCCGACATCGCCGCGATGATCGAAAAATACGATATCAAAATCCAGTCGAGCATGACCACCTGGGACGACTACGCCGTGTTCGCAATGGTCGAGAAAGGCCTCGGCATCAGCGTGCAGCCAGCCCTGATCTTGCAACGCCTGCCTTTCAACATCGTCGCGAAGAGCTTCGATGAGCCGCAATACCGCGAGCTGGCCCTCGCCATGCGCAACCGCGAAACCGTCCCCCTCGCCACAAAGCGCTTCATCGACTACCTGGGTTACAGAAACGGCGACTAATCGATCGGAACGAGGCCTTTTGCGATTCTCTTGAAAGAGGGACGTGTTCTTCCCAACATAAAGCCAAGTGCGGGGATAGCCGTGAGCTATCCCCGCACCTGTTCATCAAAGCAAATGTGAATACTCTCGCCTAAATCAGACCGGCCGCTTTCACCGCAGCCGCCAGACGCTCACGGTTGGCAGGAGCCATGGGGGTGAGCGGCAGACGGTACTGTTCCTCGATCATGCCCATCATGGCCAGGGCGGCCTTCACGGGAATGGGATTGACCTCACAGAACAGCGAATGTACGAGCTCGAGGCCTTCAAGCTGGATGGCGAGGGAATCGGCTACGCGCCCCTCGAGCCATGCAGCCACCAGATTGTGCACCGTACGCGGGGCAATGTTTGCCCACACGCTGATGACGCCCGATCCGCCGAGCGAAAGCAGCGGCACGATCATGTCGTCGTTGCCCGAGTACATGCGGAACTCCGGACCCACGAAACGCGCCACCTCAGTGGCGTAGGCGATGTTGCCGCTGGCTTCCTTGATGCCCATGACATTGGGATGCGCAGCCAGGCGCTCGACATTGCCGATGGAGATCTGACAACCCGTACGACCGGGGATGTTGTAGAGGATCGCCGGCAAATCAACAGCGTCGAGCACGGTGGTGAAGTGGCGGTAGATTCCCTCCTCGTTGCTCTTGTTGTAGTACGGCGTGATGAGCAGCAGACCATCGGCGCCGATTTCCTTCAGCTCGCGCGCCTTCGTGAGCGACTCGGCAGTTGCGTTGCTGCCCGCGCCTCCGATTACGGGAATGCGCCCGGCCACACGCTCAATGACGCGCTTGGCAACGGAGAGGTCCTCTTCGAAGGTCATCGTGGACGACTCGCCCGTCGTTCCCAGCACCAGGATGGCATCCGTGGCGTTTTCCAGATGGAAGTCGACCAGCTTGTCGAGCGCGACGAAGTCAACGCTTCCGTCTTCTGCGAAAGGCGTCACCAAAGCCACGATCGATCCGGTGAGATTACGCACGTCCATGAGAATCCCTTTCCACGTCGTTGTGTAACAAACTTGCTTGTTGGTACTGTAGCGCGTATGGAGCCGTCCAAAGACGACGAGTACCGCGAAAGGCACAACGAAACGATGATTTAATCAGATTCGCACAGAAATGAACACACCCTTGGATGTAAAACCTTCTGTTAAGCCACCATTGACATCGAGTTGATCGAAATCCTATCGGGAAATGAACCAAAGAACACACCTTTGGCTCATTGCGTGTGCCTTTTTCCACCAAACCCGAAGATGGCGAAGAGCACGCTTGTGCCCAGAATGGCACCGCCCAAACCCGCGACGACGATGGCAGAGCCTGTCGAAAGCGTGTTGACGAGGACGAACGACGCGAGCGAGCCGAGCAGCGTGCCAATTTCGGAGAATGCGATGTTTTGCGTGGCGTTCTTGGTGCCCAACCTATCCGACACGGTGGCGGGCATAGCTGTGACACCACCGCCGTACGCAAAAGACAGGGCGCAAAATGCCAGGGCATAGATAACGTTGCTTCCGATGATGACGAGCGCAACGGCCACCGCCATGGTCCCGAGCACCAAGAAGAACACCGCACGACGACCGAAGCGATCGCTCAAGCTCGGCACGCTGAAGCGCCCGATGATCTGGACGATGGATGCGGCGCTCACAAACCAGACCGCTACTGTCGGGTCGAGCTGCTTGGCATCGGCGCCAAAGCTGACGAACACCGAACTTGCTATGACATATGCTGGAACGAGCGAAAAGTACAGCAGCACGAGCAGCCAAGCATCGCGGGTGGTCATGAGGTCACGTATGCCCATGCATTCCCGTGTAGAAGTCTGCTTGGCCACTATCCCCTTCGGCACAAAATCGGCCATGTAACCAGGAGGGGTGTCTTTGAATACGGCAAGGGTCAGCAGTATGCACGGTACGAACACAAGCGCCTGGTAACGAAATGCCACCTGCAATCCCTGTTCGGCGAGAAGCGACCCGAACACGGGTGACAGCAGGATGCCAGCGCCTCCCATCATCCCGATCGACACCGAAGTCGCCACGCCCTTGTGATCGGGGAACCAGCGCACGGTCGTCGCTGCCACAGCGTTATAGCCGATGCCGAGCCCCAAACCTGCAATCACCGTGTAAAAAATGGAAAGCGCTCCTACCATATCGGGCGAAAGCAACGAGCAGGCGAAACATCCCGCTCCCATGAGGGCGAGGCCGAGCACAGCCGTCGCCTTCACGCCAATGCGCTTCTGCAGTGGGCCCGCGATAAACTGCGCGACGGTCATGACCATCCATATGAGCGTAAAGGGCGTCGAAGCGACAGCTGAGTCCACATCGAAGTAAGACATGATATAGGGCTGGAAGACGCCGTAGAGATAGCAAGAGCCGATGGCAAAGCAGTTCAACGCACCGCTCACCAACACGGCAATGCGAAAAGCACCGGGCTTGGTGCTGTCTCCAACGTTTTTACCGCTATTCATGTCGTATTTTCCCTTCCGAGGAGAATACTATCATAAGGAAAAAGAGGAATCGCAACCGAACATCACTTCGCCCGTTGCGAGCGCATGCCGACGAAGAAGAGCGCGATTATCGCCACCGCCAGCACTGCGTACATCAGAAGGATTGACGAATATGAGCCCGTCATGTCGTAGAAGAAGTTGGTGATGGCCGGACCCAAAGCCAAACCGACGTACAGGCATCCAGAACAAACGCCAAGCTTCTTGCTGAAATCCACTTCGCCGAGCGCTTCCTTCACGCCAACGCCCACCGTGACTCCGCAAGCGCTATATGAGGCACCGGCGCATATGGCAACAAGCATCAATACGGCGAACGACATGGATGTCGCCCTCAGCGCAAGGGCGGCCACCATCATCAAGACGCTGGCAAGCGCGATTCCCCACTTGGTCCCGAGCTTATCGCAGAGAACTCCCAGAGGCACCATTGCAGCCGCGACGGCAAACAGCGATGCGCTTACCACCTGGCCTTGCAAGTCACCATACCCCAGATCGAGGGCGAACAACGGCAATGTGCTCATAAGCGCATACGTGGCCGTTCCAAGCAGCAGATAGCCCAATGCGAGGACCCACAAACGAGATGTGCGCAATACCTGGTTGAATGGGAGATCCTGCGTGGCGGCGGCTTCGGCGGCTCCTGCGATAAAGGCCCCTTTGCCACGGGACGCTTGGGCTTCGCTGCCGTCATCCTGCGCCTGGTTTGCGTACATCGCAGGCACGCCCAGCTCTTCTGGACTTCCTTTGTACAATGTCACGCACACCACAACCGAAAGAGCCGACATTGCCGCACAAAGCGCGAATGAGTATCGCCATCCGAGCGCAGCGATGAGTGCCGCTATCACTACTGCGAACACGATACCCGCAGCACTGCCAAGCGAATTCGCCACGCCGACAAGTGTTCCGATTCGCTGCTTAAACCAACGGTTTACCGCAGCGGATACGCATGTATACGCCGTGATACCGCAACCGAGCCCATACAATGTTCCGCCCAGATAGAGCATCCAAATCGAGTTCATGAACGTCCAGCTGAGGAACGAGAGCGTATTGAGCGTGCCCCCGACAAGGATCATCTTCCTGATTCCGATGCGCTGCTCGATGGCGCCAAAGCAAAACAAGCTGATTGCTGCGCTGATTACGCCCGGGATGCTCAACACCAGCATGAATTGGGATCGGGATATGCCGAGGTCTTCCACGACAGGAGCGGCATAGAGGTTCATGCAGTTGAACTGGATGCCCGTCCACATGACCGCCATGATGCAGATGGCCGCAAACGCTTTCCAAGCATATGCGGAACTATCGCCACCCATTTTTCAACTCCCATCAAAATGCGACTGAATCATCGGAAAAGCCCCGCGATCCATCAATCTATTCGAACAGCACGGCTTTCATTCTGCCGCTCGAACCTATGGTAATCGACACCCCCGCTGCAATTGGCTACACTTTTTCATACAACTCCAGAACACAAGTGAAACATCGGGGTTTCCGCCGCCATTGGTTTTGGATTTGCGACCGGATTGAGAGAGAGGAAGTGTCATGGTAACGGTGAAATGCACGGTATGCGGAGCTGTTTTCGAAGCCGAGAACCTGGAAACTGCCGTCTGCCCGATTTGCGGAGCAACTGGTGACAAGCTCCAGCTCTCGGAAGACGCGCCTGCCAAGGCTAATCCCTATGCAGGCACGCAAACCGAGAAGAACTTGTGGGAGGCGTTCGCGGGCGAATCAGAAGCACGCAACAAGTACACCTACTTCGCCGGAGTGGCGCAGCGCGAAGGCTATGAGCAGATTGCGGACCTGTTCCTAAAGACCGCCGAAAACGAGCGCGCTCACGCTTGGGCTTGGTTCAACGAGCTGGGCGGCATCGGCACGACCCCTGAAAATCTCCTGGCTGCCGCCGAGGGCGAGAACTACGAATGGACCGATATGTATGACGGATTCGCCAAGACCGCCGAGGAGGAGGGCTTCCCGGAGCTTGCGCAGAAGTTCCGCAACGTGGGCGCGGTCGAGAAGCGCCACGAGGAGCGCTATCGCGCCCTGCTCAAGCGCGTCGAGATGCAGGAAGTCTTCAAGCGCAGCGAAGTCAAGGTCTGGGAATGCCGCGCCTGCGGCCATATCGTCGTAGGCACCGAGCCACCCGAGGTGTGCCCCGTGTGCACGAGCCCCAAGGGATGGTTCGAAGTTCAGGTCGATTACTTAGGGTAGCGCGATAACAACAAGCAGAAGCTTGACGGGGCCCACTTGATATGGGCCCCGTTTTGCGCGCTCTATACATTTGAGCAACCACAGCCATACCGCTTGGATCTTCGGCGAAGTGGATGGCGAAAGTTCGTATTCCGATCAAAAGCGGAAACGAAACGAATTGTCGTTTAATCCCTAATCTTCGACGAACGTGATGGAGGCATCGCACGGCAATGCCATCTGCGAGGCGACTTCCACCGCCTTGACGATGCCCGCGATGGTCGGGCATGCCGCATGAATCCGCGTCCCCTCACGGGCTTCCTCGAACGTGGGCTCGCCTCCCGACATCCCCAAGATGGCGAAAACGTCAGCCGGCTGTTCTAGAGCCCCGACCAGGTCGGCGATCATCTTGCATTTCGTGTCAACGCTGATGTTGACCTCTCCCATTCCAGCCGATTCGGCTTTGATATCGGCGGTAAGTCCGCATACACCCGGATTTACAACGACGTGCGTCATAGAAGCCCCTTTCTCTACATGCTCCAATCTAACATGCTTGGCACCACCTGTCATCCTAGTAAGTTGCAGAACGAGTCGCAGGACAGTCCTGCGACTCGTTCTGCAACTCATTATGGGCACATCCTCTTGCCAGCATTCGTGTTACACTGGCATCATTAAGCGAGCCGCGACTGACGGATTAAACGTGGGTCACCACGGGGAAGCGGCACGTAGTCAAGAACGCCGACCGTCTGGGCAAACCGCAGGTGCCATAGGGGTTCGGTTCCATTATCGGCTGGTCCTCGAGGCATTGGCGGCGCAATCGTGAACGCGACCGTAGGAGGGCACATGCAAGATTTGGCCGAACTTCTGAGGAACAATCCCTATCCAGGGCGCGGCATCGCCGTTGGCAAGGACATGGTGTACTACTTCATCATGGGGCGCAGCTTCAACAGCCGCAACCGCATCTTCGCTCTAACTGATGACGGCATCCGCACCGAAACGCACGATCCTGCGCTTGTCGAGGACCCGAGCCTAATCATCTACCATCCCGTGCGCGCCATGGGCGACGCGCTCGTCGTGACCAACGGCGACCAAACTGATACGATTGTCGAGATGGGCGACTTCCGTGCTGCCTGCATGACGCGCGAGTACGAGCCCGACGCGCCTAATTTCACGCCGCGCATCAGTGCCATCGTAAACGCCGACGGCACGTTCGAGCTTTCCATCCTCAAGCACGTCGACGGCCGTTGCGTGCGCGAGTTCTTCGCCTACGAAGGCTGCGACGAGGGATGCGGGTACTTCATCAGCACCTACCAAGGCGATGGCAGCCCCCTGCCGTCGTTCGCCGGCGAACCCATTCCCGTGAAGCTGCCCGACGCCGACACGTTGTGGGAAGCCCTGAATATCGATAACAAGGTGTCGCTGTACGCCAACATCAACGGCGAAGTTAAGCTGTACAACAAGAATTTGGGAGACTAATGTTTCGCCGTTCTATCGAACGGCGAAACCCTCGCCCGCTGAGCGCGCACCTGGCGGCACGCTAGGTCCTTCTGCTCACCGCTTCGCGTATCAAAGTACGCTCGAGTTCGCAGCGGACCTATCGCACTCGCCAGTTGCACGCTCAGCTACATTGCCTAACAAGATAGCCACCCAAGAAAGGACCAAGTATGAACGAACTCGAACTCAAGTACGGGTGCAACCCCAACCAGAAGCCGTCTCGCATCTTCATGAAGGACGGCGGAGATCTTCCCCTGCAGGTGCTCAACGGCAAACCCGGTTACATCAACTTCATGGATGCGCTCAACTCGTGGCAGCTCGTGCGCGAGCTGAAGGAAGCAACGGGGCTTCCCGCCGCAGCATCGTTCAAGCACGTGAGCCCCGCCGGCGCCGCCGTGGGCCTGCCGCTTTCCGACGTTGACCGTCAGATCTACTTTGTCGAGGGCGAAGGCGAGCTCTCCCCCATCGCTTGCGCCTACATCCGCGCGCGCGGCGCCGACCGCCTGTGCTCGTACGGCGACTGGGCAGCCCTTTCCGATGTATGCGACGCTGATGTGGCCAACTACCTCAAGCTCGAGGTGTCCGATGGCATCATCGCTCCTGGTTATACCGATGAAGCACTCGAAATCCTGAAATCGAAGAGGGGCGGCCGTTACAACGTAGTCCAGATTGATCCAGACTACGTTTGCGCCGAGCAGGAGTGCAAGGATGTCTTCGGCATCACGTTCGAACAGGGCCATAACTTCTTCCGCATCGACGAGGAGCTGTTAGCCAACGTCGTGACCGAGAAGAAAGATCTGCCCGATGCAGCCAAGACCGACCTCGTCGTAGCGCTCATCACCCTGAAATACACGCAGTCCAACTCGGTGTGTTACGTAAAGGACGGCCAGGCTATCGGCGTGGGAGCCGGCCAGCAGAGCCGCATCCACTGCACGCGCCTCGCCGGCAGCAAAGCCGACACCTGGTATCTGCGCCAGCATCCGAAGGTATTGGGCCTGCCGTTCCGCGAGGACATCGGCCGCCCGAGCCGCGACAACGCCATCGACGTGTACATCTCCGACGAATGCGACGACGTGCTGCGCGACGGCGCCTGGCAGCAGATCTTCACCGAGCAACCCGCCCCGCTCACACCGCAGGAGAAGAAGGACTGGATTGCCACGCAGTCAGGCGTGTCGATAGGCTCGGACGCTTTCTTCCCGTTCGGCGACAACGTGGAACGCGCCCGCAAATCCGGCGTGGCCTACATCGCCGAGCCGGGCGGCTCAATCCGCGATGACAACGTCATCGAAACCGCCAACAAGTACGGCATCGCGATGGCCTTCACCGGCATGCGCCTGTTCCATCACTAAGATACGCCTCCGTTGCGTTTCAGCAAACGAGCCAGAGAACACTTCTCTGGCTCGTCTTTTTATCCCATTGAGTTGAAACGAAACTAAGGCGGCCTTCCCTCGGCTCGCTTTCTACTCGAAGTACGCGAGCGGGCAGACGGAGACGCACCGACCGCACACGTCGGCTTCCTCGAGCCCCGTCTGCGCATAAATCTCGTCCATGTTCTTGAACAGCACGTCCTGGCAAGCAAAGCGCTCGAATCCGTCGGGATGAAGGGCGCCGACTGGACAAATGTCAAAGCAACGCCTGCATGAGCCGTTTTTCAAATAGGGGCAGCGGTTCTCGGGCTCTTCAAGCCGGGACTCGATGCGCGCAGACGTGAAAACCGTGCAGAAACGCCCCGCTGAACCCTTTTCTGTCACGAGCATGCGGTTTACCGCGAAGTATCCCAAGTTCGCAATTGCCGCCGCACTTCGATGCGACCAGGCTGATTTCATGTCAACAGGATTATATGTATGCGTGGCAGGAACCGAAGCTGCCTCGAATCCCTGCTCCTGCAGATATGCGCAGAGACGCTCGTTCGTCGCAGCAAAGAAATCATTCACGACCAGATACGCTTCACCCCACTTGATGCTCACCCCCTCGCTTTGGCGTGGAGCGGCAGCGAGCTCACGTGTGAAGGGTACGAAATAGCTGATGACCGTTTGAGCTGAGGAAAGGAAATCCGTCGGAGTCTTCACCCAATCGCCCACGATGGTCTTCAAACCCTCATATCGTTCGTCATGTGCATCAGAGAACGCCACAAGTGGCTTGCGGAACAGATCTGGTCTGCCAAGTTCTACAGCCGCCTCTTCAATCAGCTTTGCAACGCTTTGCTCCAACTGCATAACAACCCCTCCCCCGACTTTCCGTTCCTGCATTATCGCATCACGCAGAATTGAACTCGCCGAAACGCGTTTCAAATTGCTAAGCGGCAACCAATTACATGACGTATATTCATACTATTTATTATAGTGATGCATTCTACAGTTATTACACCTTAAAAATCCCTCGTCATTTGGAATAAACCTCTTTTACATGATTTATTATCATGTTTCACATTTATTATATTCACTTTTCAGATTCAATTTCTTCTGGCATAGTACAACCATCGAAAGAAACGAGGCGACGAGCAGATGAGAAAGCTCGCCAAGCCGCAACTCAAAAGGAGGAAACGAAATGAAGAAGAACACCACCATGGCATGCGGCTGCGCAGTTGTCATCGATGAGAACGGCAAGATGGTCACTTCCATCGACATGCTGGCCAAGGGCGCAAGCCGCCTGTTCGCACGCGCCAACAGCCGTCAGGCTCAGAGCCGCGTCGCCGCCGCCCGCGCATAAAACGCATATCATCCCCCTTAGCGAAGGGCCCGTCCGTACAGAGCGGACGGGCCCTTCGCTTTTGAGCAGAAAAGCGAACTTGGGGGATTCGGTCTCGATAATTGCAGCCAATTCCTGATCGGCTTCGTCACGCAAAGATGAACATCAAGAGGAAAGCGACGCTTGCAACCCACATGAGGGGCTTAATTTCGCGAGCTCGGCCGATAACAACCATGATAACGACGTACGACACGAACCCTAAACCTATGCCGTTGGTAATCGAATACGTGAACGGGATACCCGCGATGATTGCGAACGCCGGGAACGCGTGCTCGAACCGGTTCCAATCGATTTCGCCAATCGAAGCCATCATAAGGCAGCCCACCACCGTGAGCGCCCCGCACGTCGCCGATCCCGACACCATGCCAACTACCGGCGAGAAGAATGCGCATACGATGAAAAGCGCACCTATCACCAGGTTGGAGAACCCCGTCCTCGCTCCCGCGGCAGCGCCAACCGCCGACTCGACGTAGACGGTCACGGAGCTTGCCCCCAGAAAACCGCCTATCGCAGCTCCCAGCGAGTCAACCGCGAGGATTGGCTGGAGATCATCAACGTTTCCCTGATCGTCGGCAAAGCCGCCCTGCCTGCCGACAGCGACAACGCCGCCCATCGTGTCGAAGAAATCGCTCATCAAAAGCGAGAAGGCGGCGATCAGCAAACCCGGTTGCGTGGCTGCCCACAAAATGGCCGGCATGTTCGTAGCAGGATCGGTCTGCAAAGGCGCGGCGAATGCCGAGAAGTCAAGGCCAAATCCCCATTCCGTAGGAACGGCCGACACTCCTAGCGGCATGCCGACGAGCGTTCCAGCAACAATGGAGACGAGGAGCGCTCCAGGAACATGAAGCGCGTACAGTACAATCGCCACGAGAATTGATATGAGCGATACGATGCACGCAGGCGAACTCAAATCGCCGAGCGCGAGCAGCGTCGAGGCGTCATCGGTCACAACCCCGCCGCCCTTCAACCCGATAAACGCGACGAAGACGCCTATGCCGATGCCGATGGCGAGCCTCAAGTCAACGGGTATCGCATCCATAATTGCACGGCGCAGCCCGCAGAGCACCAAAACGAAGATGACAAGGCCCTCGACCATGACGACGCCCATGGCCACACGCCAATCCACTCCCATTCCCAAACAGAGCGTGTAAGCCACGACGGCATTGAGCCCCATGCCAGGTGCGAGAGCAAGCGGGCGGTTCGCGGCAAGCCCCATGGTTATCGTCAGGATTGCCGCGCTCAGACACGTCGCGGTGAGCGCCGCTTGGAAGGGCACGCCCGCCTCGGCCAGAATTGCGGGATTCACCGCAACGATATAGGCCATGGCCAGAAACGTGGTAAAGCCGCTAATCGTCTCGCGACCCCATGTGCTTCCACGTTCCGTTATCTTGAAGAAGGATTCCACGCCATTCCTCTCTCAGCGCAATGCCTTTGCAATGATAGTGAAACGGTGCATGGAATCTCACTTGATTTCTCTATGTTCTGTTAATTTGTCACATAGTCAGACACTACGAAGCGGAAAATGGAACGGTTTTCGAGCAAGCTTTGACGCTTAACGTGTATTTCCTGCATATAGCCGTTATTATCGCGATTATTAATGCATATTGGCAAAGCTTATGATACGATGCGGGCATCTGCCGACAAGGCATTCACACTCTAACTGGAGGGAGCATTTACACATGAACGTTTTGGTCATCAACGCGGGTAGCTCTTCGCTGAAGTTCCAACTGCTCGACGTCGACACGCGCGAGGTATACGCCAAGGGCAATTGCGAGCGCATCGGCATCGACGGTTCGTTCGTGGGCTACGAGTCCATCGCGGTCGAGGGCAAGCAGAAGCTGGATGTTCCCCTGCCCGACCACAAGACGGCCGCCAGCTACGTCGTCGACATCGTTCAGGCCACTGGCAAAGATTTCATTGGCATCGGCCACCGCGTAGTTCAGGGTGGTTGGTACTTCCCCGAGTCCAAGATCGTCACCGACGAGAGCCTGGGCTGGGTCCGCGAGGTCGCACCGCTCGCACCGCTGCACAACTATGCCGAGGCTGACGTGATCGAAATCTGCCGCGAACTGTTCCCCGGCAAGGGCAACGTCGTCGTAGCCGACACCTCGTTCCACTACAACATCCCCGAGAAGGCACACCGTTACGCCCTCCCGCGCGACGTGGTCGAGAAGTTCCACATCCGCAAGTACGGCGCCCATGGCACGAGCCACCGCTACATCTGGCGCGCCTCCAAGGAGTTCCTGGGCGACGATCTGCACAACCTCGTCAGCTGCCACCTGGGCAGCGGCTCCAGCCTCGCCGCCATCAAGGACGGCCATGACATGGACACCACGATGGGCCTCACTCCGCTCGACGGCCTGATCATGGGCACGCGCTGCGGCACCATCGACCCGGCGACCGTCTGCTTCCTCATGCGCGAGGGCGGCTACACCATCGACGAGGTCGACACCATGATGAACAAGCAGTCCGGCTTGCTCGCGCTTTCGGGCATCAGCTCGGACTCCCGCGACATCGAGGCGGGCATTGCGAATGGCGATCCCAACTGCAAGCTGGCGTTCGACATGTTCTACTACCGCACCGGCCAGCTCATCATGGAAATGGCCCAGTCCCTCCAGGGCTTTGACGCCATGGCCTTCTCGGCGGGTATCGGCGAGAATTCGCCGACCATGCGCATGGGCGTTGCGAAGGAGCTCGAGTGGATGGGCGTCAAGATCGACGAGGAGAAGAACGCCATCCGCTCCGACGAGGTGCGCGAAATCTCCACTCCCGATTCCAAGATCCGCGTGCTCGTCGTCCCCACCAACGAGGAGTACATGATCGCCCTCGACGTCGCAGAGCTGCTCGGCTAACAAGCACCCTATTACAAAGCTTCAATCAAAGAGCTTGTAAAGCTAAGGCCCTGGTTGGTATGAACCGGGGCCTTTTTTCGAACGACGAACGGGACAAAAGGGATACTCCCTTTTGTCCCGCACCCTGTTCAAGATGGCTTTCTGCGTTAGAGAATACGCTCGAGTGTAGCCTTCATCGTGTTGTAATCGATTTCGCCTGCCCGATTCATCACCACTTTACCGTCTGCTGATACGATTACGCTAACCGGTATACCGGTGACGAAAAGCGCTTCACGCACTTCGGCATTGGAATCGTAATACACTGGATACGTGAACGAGTGCTCCTTCACGAAATCGCGCGCCTTTTGAGCTTCGCCCGGCGTATCGACCACATTGAGCATCACGAACTCGATTCGATCACCGTACTCGTCGTAAAGCTTCTGGTAGGCTTCCATCTCCTCTATGCAATGAGTGCACCACGACGCCCATATGTTCATGACGATGGGTTTTTGCGATGCTTTGGAAAGATCGCCGAGTACGACTGTTGCGCCCCCAGAATCCTCGACGCTACAGGACAAAAGGCCCTCTGACAAGCCCAAATCAGACTCTTCGGTCGGAGTGAGCTCATAAGCTGCACCCGCCTGGAGATTGGGCAGCACTGAATATGCAAGCACTGCCACGACGAGTAGAGCCGCGAGTGCGACGAGCGCGACAATAACGCTTTTCTTTTTGCCTGTTGCTTGTTCAACTTCCTCAGCCATCGTAGCCCCTTTCTTATAGAAGCAAGTCCGTACATGCTATGCCAAGAGTTGCAGCCATGTCTGCATCAAGCCCGTCGCAATCAGCACACCCATCGCGACAAGAAGCAAACCACAGACGAGATTGATTGTCTTGTAGTTCTTCTTAATAACCGTAAAGGCACCGGCGATCTTGTCAATCGCAACCGCACTAATTGCAAAAGGAATTGCGAGCCCCATCGAGTAGCAGAGAAGAAGCAGCACGCCTTTCGTTGCCGAAGCCGACACTGCTGCCATGGCAAGAGCAGAACCTAGGAACACGCCCACGCATGGCGTCCACCCAATCGAAAACACGATACCAAACAACATCGAAGCGAAGAACGTCTGGGGCTGCACGTTCGACTGGGGTTTGAGCGTCTTCTCCAAGAACGGAATATGTATGATGCCCGCATACTGCAAGCCGAACACGATTACGATAATGCCGCACACCACATTGAGGGCCGAACCATACTGCACGAGAAAACGTCCGAACGTCCCCGCAAGCGCTCCAAGCGAGACGAACACGATCGTGAAGCCCAAGATGAAGCCGAGCAGGCGTACGAGCACGCGCCGATTGCGCTCGGCGTCGGTCATGCCCTCCCCCACAGCAGCGTTAGCGTCTCCCGCGAAATACGCGAGATAAAGCGGCAACATGGGAAGCAGGCACGGAGACACAAACGTGACGATGCCTTCGAGAAACGTCGCTACATAATCCATGTGAGCATCCTATCAGACTATGCACTATAAACCAGGAAAACCACTTTTCAACTCAAGCTGCTGCCGAAGATGTCAGCCATAGGGCAAGGTTCGTTCCCGCCGTGTTGGGCCGACCCGAAAGGGCCGGCCCAACTTAAAGGGAAGGACGGTGCGGTACTGCACCCTTTACTTCGCGTCCTGCTCGAACGTGTATGCATACACGAACTTATCGGGCGCGTAGTAGTCAACCGCCTCACCGTCGACTTCGGCGTAAGGGTAGCCGAACATGTTCAGCGCCTCGCCGTCCTGCGCAGGCGAAAGCGTGAGGTCGCGGCCCTCGGTCAGCTGCACGCGCTTCTCGTCGCAGTTACCCCAGTAGTATTCCTTCTTTGCAAGAGCTTCGTCGCTCGTCTTGTCGAGCTTATCGTTGAGCACTGCCTTCAGGACGTCGGCCGGGTCGGCGGAATACCAGCCGGTTCCCGGCAGGTAGAACGCGCACCAGCAATGTTGGTTTCCGGTGATGTCCTCATCGTTCATGCGGATGCCGAACACTTCACGGGCGGGGATTCCGCAAGCGCGGCACAGCCCCACGAACACGGAGTTGATGTCGGTGCACTTGCCAGCCTTGGTGCTGAGCAGCTGGCAAACATCGCCCTGGCCGCAGCCCTTGACATCGTTGTCGCGAACCATGTTCTCGTAAATCCAGTCGTAAATCGCGCGCGCTTTGTCATAGTTGGTTTCGGCGCCCTTCGTAATCTCCTCGGCCGTCGCCTTCACGTTGCCGTCGTCAATCGCGACCATCTTGGAGCCCTTCAGGTACTGTTCGATATTCTCGGGCACAACGCCCTCTTCGCGAACCTTGGCAGGGGCCAGTATCTCATTGCGGATTGCATGGAAGCTCAGCGTCGCTTTGCGGTCAGCGGGTTCAGCATTGGCATCCCACTCAATGTAGAGCATCTGGTTACCCAGCTCGTCGGTCGTGATTTCGGCCTTCGACGCAGTGTCAGCCTTGAAATCGACTTTTTCGATCGTCTGGTAGCGCATCGTCTGCGGAACGGGCAGCCAGACCTTGACGACCTTGCCCTTGTCATAGGAAGACATGTCGACGGTGTTCGTCACGGTGCCCTTCTGCGACTTCGGAGCAACGGCACCTTCCTTGAACGCATAGGTGTAACGGAAGTTTTTGGTGTCGTAGTAATCGATGTGCTTGCCGTTAACTTCGGCATACGGATAGCCGAACATGTTCAGCTTCCCGTCGCTCTGCGCAGGAGAAAGCGTGAGGTCGCGGCCCTCGGTCAGCTGGCAACGCTTCTCATCGCAGTTGCCCCAATAGTACTCCTTGCTTTCCTGAGCCTCGGCAGAATCCTTCTCCCATTCGTTCGTGAGAACGGCTTTCAGAACGTCAGCCGGGTCGGCGGCATACCAGCCAGTACCGGGAATGTAGAACGAAGCCCAGCAGTGCTGGTTGCCGGTGATGTCATCGGCGTTAATGCGGATGCCGAACACTTCGCGGGCGGGAACGCCAGCAGCGCGGCACAGGCCAACGAACGTCGAGTTGATGTCGGTGCACTTGCCGGCCTTGGTGCTGAGCAGCTGGCAAACATCACCCTGGCCGCAGCCCTTGACATCGTTGTCGCGAACCATGTTTTCGAACACCCAATCGTACACGGCGCGTGCTTTGTCATAATTCGTGGTCTTGCCTTCAGTGATTTGTTTCGCGAGGGCGGCGACTGCAGGGTCGTCGACAGCGACCATTTCGGAACCACCGAGGAATTTCTCAGCCTCGGGATCTGCCTTGGAAGCATCCTCGGTGACTTCGGGAGCCAGTATCTCAGTACGGTCAACGTGCCAGGTCAACTTCACTGTACGGTCTTTCGGCTCGGTATTGGCATCCCATTCGACATAGACCATCTGGTTGCCCAGTTCATCGGTCATGATTTCGCCCTTGTCGGTCTTCACGGCCTCGATTTTCTGATAGTCGTCAGATTGGGGAACCGGCAGCCACAGCTTAATGACATCGCCCTTCTTGTAATTGGTCATGTCGATTTCATTGGTCACGGTACCAGACTTCTTCTTTGCCTTGGGTGCTTCAGCCGATGCGGCAGAATCAGATGCGGCAGCAGCCGACGCCGATGCAGCGGAAGCTGATGCCGCTGAATCGGATGCAGCAGCCGAGGATGCCGATGCTGCCGAATCGGAGCCCGATGCGGCAGAGCTGCCGCATGCGCAAAGCGCGAGGGCGGCGGCAAGCACGACCACGACGGTCAGCAACCTCGCCAGAAGCAGCTTCTTGTTCATAACTCTTTTCCCTTTCTCGCTTTTCATTAGTTCAAAACGCCTATCGGTAGAAACGGGGCACCTCGATGCGCAGGCCAAGCTGGTCGCGCGCTCCTTCAAGTGTCAGCATGGCAAGAGCGGCCAAACATCCGTAAAAGCCATCCCCTGCCGCCGCCTCGAGTTCATCAAGATAATGAGGAGCCCAGGTCAGCAAGTGCTTCTCAAGGTACTCTGTCAAGACTGCGGGCTTGACGCGCATGATCCACGCTGCAAGTGAAAGCATGGTTGCGATATGGTCTTCGGGTGCAACCTCATCATTGTCAACGCCAATGCCCACTTCATCGAGCCATGACCTCAACTCAAGTGTCGAAGCGCCGAACAGCACCTGATCGGGATCGGTGTAGACCGACCCGTACGGCGGAGCCTTCAGCGCATTAGGCCCGACGAACAGGCGGCGGTAATCTTTCGCGAGCTCATCGGAATCACCGAGAGCTCCTTCCTGCAAACGTCGCAGCAAGGGAGCGCAGGTATCGGCATCCACGAATGGCCAATCAGCCGCCAAAGCCTCAACATCCATGTCGGCAAGCGAGCCGAGCACTGCCGCAGCTGCATCATCGCGTTTAGGGTCGTTCCCGAACAGCGCTCCCAACATATCGATAGCAGCTGATGCGGTCTCGAAATCCATCGTCTCAGTCATAGCGTTACTTCAATTCTGGGACATTCGAAATATCGCCCTTCTTGCCCTTGGCGCGTTCGGCGCTCTTCGCAAGCTTGATGTAGCGGTTCGGACCCGTCTCGCCCGGATCGGGTAGCGGCGCGACGGAAGCGCGCTCGAAACCTTCGGGCACTGAATCGGCCTCGCCGATGGCCAAAGCGCGCTGCGGGCACGCTTCGACGCAGAACGGCATCATGCCCTCGGCAACGCGATCCTTGCAGCCATCGCACTTCTCGCCCTTCTTCGTCTCGTCGTTCATCACGGGAATGGAATAAGGGCACTGCGTGACGCATACGCCCGCACCACTGCATTTATCCTGATTGATGCTGACAATGCCCGTCGCCTCGTCCTTTGCGCACGCGCCTGTCGGGCAGGCCTTCACGCATGCCGGGTCATCGCAATGGTTGCACGAGAGTGCCACGAAATAACTGTACAAACCCTGCGGGATGAAAAACCCGTCCGAATCGGTCTTCCAGCCATCTGTCGCCTCATACTCGATCACGTAGTTGTAGCTGCGCTCGGCAGGCAAGTCATGGTAATCCTTGCATGCCATCTGGCAGGTCTTGCACCCATTGCAACGAGACTGATCGTAAAAAATCGCATACTGTGCCATTTACTTCACCTTCTCGACTTGGACCAAATTGGTATGGGCCGGAATCGCCTTGGCCAGAGGTGACGGATGCGAATTCGTCAGCGTGTTGATGCACGAGCCGACGTCAACGCCGTTGCCGTTGTCCTCAAACCAATAGCCCTGCCCCATGGCAGTAACGCCGGGCATGATGCGGTCTGTGACCTTGGCCTGCACTTCCATGCGACCAAACTCGTTGAACACCTGAACCGTGTCATCGTTTTCGATGCCGCGTTCCTTGGCGTCTTCGGTGTTGATCCAGAAGCGCTTCATGTTGGCCTTCTGAAGAACGTCGATGGCGACAAAAGACGAGTGAGCATGGCCGCGCTCGTGGAAACCGACCATTTGAAGCGGGTAATCCTTGCGGCGAGGATCGCTGTAGCCCCATTCCGATTCGGGAACGTAAATGGGAATCGGGCTGATGACGTCGCCTTCCTCAAGCACCCAAGATTCGCTGAGATTGGCCAGTTTCTGGCTGTAGACCTCGATCTTTCCCGACGGCGTAGCCAGCGGATGGCCTGCGGGGTCCTCGCGCCAATCTTTGTAGGCAATCGAACCGCCGTCTTTGTGCAGGCGGCGATACACGCCCATTTCCTTCATTTCTTCCCACTCGGGCAGCTTGGCATCGCTTTCGCGTGCCGTGTTGTAGATCTTCTCGAGCCAGCCCTCTTCGTCGAGACCTTGCGTGAAGTCTTCTTCCACACCCATCTTCTGCGCGAGGAGCTTGAGGCTCTGGTACAGCGATATGCGCTCGAACTTCGGCTCGGTACATGCAGTGCCGAGTATGGCATAGCCCATGTTGCCGCAATACTCGCCAACAGCGAAACTCGGCTGCTCGGATGGCATGAGGTCAGGCAGCAGGATGTCAGCGTATTTCGCAGAATCCGTCATCATGGTTTCCCATACGACGATCATCTCGCACAGGCTCTCGTCGCCTAGAACTTTATGGCTGCGATTGATGTTTCCATGCTGATTTGTAAGGCTGTTACCACCATGGCTGAACAGAAGCTTAATCGGCTGAAGCAGCTTGTCGCCACCTTTGAGATTCGCTGTCTTTTTCGTAATCTTGGTAAAGTCTTCGATAGCGTCGATGTACATGAACGTCGGAACCGTGAACGGAACGCCGTTGACGCCTTTGGGAACCGACACGCCCTTGATCGTATCAGCGCCGAACATGAAGCCCGTGCCCACGCCACTCTTGCCAGGACCGCCGAGCAGCACCGAAAGCATGCAGATGGCGCGTACGGTTTGCTCACCGTTCTGCTGGCGCTGGGGTCCAAGACCTTGCATGATGAAGCAAGGATCGGTATTGGCGATTTCATTCGCCAAATCCTCGATGACCTTAACCGGGATACCCGTAATCGGGCTTGCCCACTCGGGGGTCTTCGCGGTGCCGTCAGGACCTTCACCCAGGATGTGGCTCTTGTAGTCGCTTTTAGCTGGAGCGGTTATGGGAAGGGTCTTCTCGTCGTAGCCGATGCAATAGTTGTCCAGGAACTCCTGGTCAACTTTGTTCTCCTTGATGAGCACGTATGCGATGGCTTGGGCAAGCGCCGCATCGGTGCCCGGACGGATGGGAATCCACTGGTCGGCACGGATGCCCGCAGTCGCCGAGAAGCGAGGGTCGATGACGATAACTTTCGCTCCGCCCTTTTCAAGAGCATTCGTGATCTGGTAGCAGTCGCCGGCACCGCCGAGCTTATTGCTTATATGGTTGTCACCGAACATGACGCACAGCTTCGCATTTGCCAAGTCAGCCGTCGAGTTGTTCTTGCGATCGCCATACATATAGGGCACGGCATCGCGCGCTTGGGCCATGCTATAGCCGCCCGACTGATTGACGTAACCGCCCAGGCAGTTGCAGAACCTTCCCAGGAAGTCAGAGATGTTCTGGGCCTTGACGCCGCTGGCGGGTGCGATCATAACCGCCTCAGGACCGTATTGGTCGAGCACGCTCTGGTACTTGTTGGCGATCAGGTCAATTGCCTCTTCCCAGCTGATGCGCTCGAACTCGCCGCTTCCGCGCTTACCCGTGCGCTTCATCGGGTACTTGAGGCGATCGGGATGGTTGATCCAACGGCGCATGGAGCGACCGCGCTGGCAGGCGCGAATCTGATGATCTCCGAATTCGTCATTTCCCGTATTGTCGGTCTCTACGCGAATGACCTCGTCGTCCTTCGTCACCACGCGCAGAGCGCAGCGGCCATAGCAGTTCGGCGAGCAATGCGCCCAGGTTATCTTCTCTTCTGATGAGGCCTGCTTCGAACCGCCGCTTGACTCTGATTTCTCGTAAAACGACGCACCGCAGCCGGACATGCCAAGCGAGGCAAGCGCCCCAGCGCATGCGACTGCGGAGACGAAGGAACGACGACTCATCCCTTCAGAAAACTGCTTACTCACAGTTCCCCCTCTCGTTATTCAATTTTGAAATGAGTCCGACCAGCACACGTATGCTTGCAGATGGAACAATGCGTATACCGAGCCGATTGATGCCGCGCGCAGACCGCAGCAAGAAGAATTGCCATCACCTGGGAGCTATGTAGCAGAAACTCCTTCTGATGGCCAAAAGATTTTAGCACGGACACCATCGGGCGTCTACGCGAGATCGGCAAAGCCGTCTGATTAAACGGTCTGAGCGCGAATCGCCCTGAAAGCCTCCCGCCTGCCTTGGATTCGACAGACGTTTTTTCCTATGAGAAAGGAAACCATTTTTGAATAAGAAAGCCGCTCATTCCAAACTATGCACTCTCAATCACGCTTTGTGCTATATTCCATGTACGGCATTAGATTCTGCGTTCTCATGCCGGTTAACAGTCCGTGCTCATTCTGCTTCAGCCGGACAGCAAAAACGCCATCGATTGCGATGACGCGCTTTTTGCCTAGCATCGTCGATTCTGCAATCCAGACTCAGCTAGCCGCAAACACATATGGAATTGTCGGCTCCACCTCTTTCTGCAAGCTCTTGCGAGCTGACGCGTACATTAGGAGGGCACATGATCCGTATTCAGACCAAGAATTCCAGGCTCGCCATCCTGGCGGTCGGTTTTTTCTCGATGCTATTGGCTATGAGCCTCACGGCGTGCGGCGGTTCGGCAAGTTCAGCTTCGTCCGCCGCCGAATCGGCTGCCTCTGAAGCCGCCTCCGCCGCTTCCGAGGCCGCATCCGAAGCAGCGTCTGCCGCATCCGAGGCGGCATCCGAGGCTGCGTCTGCCGCATCCGCGGCGGCTGAAAGCGCTTCGTCGGCTGCTTCCGAAGCAGCCGAGAGCACAGCGCCGGCTGAGGCGAAGACCCAGAGCGGCACCGTCACCACGACCATCGATATGACCAAATACGACCAGGGAAAAGTAGTGCGCGTGTGGGTTCCCGTCGCAACTGACGGCGACTACCAGACCGTCACTGACGACGCCATCGTTGCAGACAGCGCGACCACGGCCCAGATGAACGAGGATGCTGCCGGCAACAAGATGGCCTACATCGAGTGGGATGCCGCCGCCGACCCTGCCAGCCGCATTGCAACCGTCTCCTTCCATGCCACCAGAACCGAAGCGCTGCGCCCCGAGATCAAGGAAGAGGGCGAGGTTCCCGCCGATATCGCCAAGACGTTCCTTGGCAGCTCCAAGATGGTAGCTGCCGACGACCCCGAAGTCGTCGCCCTTGCCCAGGAAATCACTAAGGACCAGGCCACGTACGAGGGCAAAGCGCGCGCCGTCTATGACTGGATCTACGAGAACATGGAGCGCGACAACGACGTCGTCGGCTGTGGCGACGGCGATGTGTGCCGCCTTATCTCCGAAGACCAGCGTGCTGGCAAGTGCACCGATATCAACTCCATGTTCGTCGCGCTTTGCCGCGCTGCGGGCGTCCCCGCCACCGAGATGTTCGGCATCCGCATGAACGCCGATGACATCACGGGCAACCAGCACTGCTGGTGCGAGTTCTACGTTCCCGGCACGGGCTGGGTCCCTGCCGACCCGGCAGACGTCCTGAAAGCCGTCCTGAACGACCAGCTCGACAAAGCTTCCGACGAGGCTCTGGCAAAGAAGGAATACTACTGGGGTCAGTGGGACGAGAAACGCGTCGAGTACTCGCAAGGCCGCGATCTCACGCTCGAGCCGGCTCAAGCTGGCGCCGAACTCAATGACTTCGGCTATCCGTATGCCGAGGTTGATGGCGAAGTCATCGATTTCTACAAGCCCGCTGAGTTCGTTTACTCAATCGCGTTCGTCTCGGATGCAGCCGCTGAAGCCAAGGCCTACGCAAGCGGCATCGAGGTCAAAGACACTGAAGTCGAGAAGCAGAACATGGCTGCCGACGACCTGCTGAAAGCCATCGAAGATCAAGACGACAGCATCATCATCGTCGACCTTCGCAATGCCGATGACGTCAAGGCGAGCACCATCGAGGGTTCTATTGCCGCGAGCATGCAGAAGGCCGTTGAAGAAGGCGACTACGTAGATGCCGTCGCAAACCTCGCTTATGCTCTCAAGGGCGCAACTGGCTCCGAGACAGGTGCCGACAAGAAGATCGTCCTCATGTGCTACACGGGCAACAAGTACGCTCAGGCTGCCACTAACGCCCTGAACGCAATGGGCGCTGACATGGCTAACGTGTTCACGCTTGAAGGTGGAGCGAAGGGCTGGGCCGAAGCCGGCAAGCCGATGACCTCCTAGCGTATAACACCATATCGCATCGCAGGGTGCCGCTCCATCGGAGCGGCACCCTCTCCCGCTTCACGGGTAGCTGACACTTGCGGCATGAACAACGTCCGCATTTCATCGACGCGCTTGGCAGCACCGCTTAGCTATTACGGAGTAGTTCGTGGGCACTCATCCAAAACGAGAAACTATTGAGGACATCCTCCCGGCCGATACACAAATCGATTCCGATCAGGACAAATACAACCGGACAAAGCGTACGGTACGTTGGATCACGCTTGGCGCGATTATCGCACTCGTCCTTGCATGCACCCTCATCCCCAGCTGGCGCCAATCGATAGGCTATATTTTCGCCCTGTTATCTTCTGGCGACATCAACGCCGTCGTTGAATACCTGCGTTCGTTCGGCCCGCTTGCCGCTGCGGTTTCTGCAGCACTTATGGTTTTGCAAAGCTTGGCAGCACCAATTCCTGCTTTCGTCATCACGTTGTCGAATGCAGTGGTATTCGGATGGTGGCAAGGAGCTATCCTCTCGTGGTCGTCGGCTATGCTCGGCGCAACGCTCTGCTTCTTCATCGCCCGCATCCTCGGCCGCGATGCCGTGGCACATTTCGTCACGAAAGGCACCCTGCAAACCATCGACAAATTCTTCGAGAAGTTCGGCGCTCATGCGATCCTCATCTGCCGTTTGCTTCCCTTCGTATCATTCGATTACGTGAGCTATGCGGCAGGCCTCACGGGTATGAGCTTCCTGAAATTCATCGTCGCAACGGGCATCGGCCAACTGCCGGCAACCATTGTGTATTCTTACGTAGGAGGCACGCTCACCGGAGGCGCCCAAATGCTGATGATGGGGTTGCTCATCGCTTTTTCAGCATTTATCCTCGGCGTCATCATCTACCAGGTCTTCAAAAGCCGCAACGCAGATCTGATGGAAGAAGGCGAATCCACGCCCGATAAGCCGGCAGAAGAGGCCTGATGAAGAACGTCAAGGTCTGGATATTCGTCGCCATCGTCATCTGCATCCTCATTGCGGATCACTTCTTCTCATGGTCGACATGGATTGCAAGCGGCGAACTTTCGCGCATGCTGGAATCCCTTGTAAACCAGAATCTTACGCTCGCATGTTTGACCTACGTTGCCGTTGCGATTGTCGGTAGCGTAGTCCTGGCGCTTCCAGGCGTGCTGTTCGCGCTGGCGGCTGGCGCGATATTCGGACCCGTTCTCGGAACGCTGCTCTGCTGGCTTTCCATGTCAATCGGGGCATGGGGCTCCTTTATCGTCGGACGCTACTTCCTCAAGGACGCCCTCAAACCCAAACTCGCCCAAAACAAGCTTCTTAACAGGTTCCTTTTCGAAGGCGCCGATAGAAACGATGTATTTGTGCTCGCGGTGACACGACTTGTACCCCTTTTCCCCTTCAACTTGCAGAACTTTGCCTATGGCGTTACCGATATACAATTTGCCCCCTATGCCCTGTATTCAGCATTGTTCATACTGCCTGGTACTGCTGCCTACACGATTGGCGCAGCGGGAATCGTCGACGATGAGAACCGTATCGTCTGCATCGCTATCGCCCTCTTGCTCCTCGCGTTCTCGTTTGGAGTAGCGTGGTTCTTGAAGAGGAAGGCGGGCATCTCGTGAACATCGCCAGGCTGCTCAGCGTCGCCGAACATACGCACTATCCGTTCAAGTCCTATCCTCACAAGGCGTGCCACACAATTCTGTTTCCCGGATGTGCCTTCCCTTCGCAATTTCCACGAACGATGGATGCGCTGTCGCAGCTCTGCCACGATGCCGGTATTGGCGTTGCCTATGATTGCTGTGGAAGCCCGCTGGCGGGTTTCGGAAAAGCGAAGAGCGCCCAGCGCGTGCTCGACAACCTTAACCGTCGCTTCAAACAGCTCGGATGCGAGCGTATCGTGCTCGTGTGCCCAAATTGCCATGCCTTCCTGAAGGGCCAGCTTGACTGCGAACTCATCGACATCTTCGACCTCCTCGAAGAGCTGGAGGTCGAAGATGTCGGCGAGTTCGGCACTGGGAGACTGTTCATTCCCTGCTCCGACAGGAAAGAACATGCAACCGAAGAGAAGCTGCGTATGCGCTGCGATCTCTCAAGTGTCATCACGCTTGAGGATGCGCCTTGCTGCGGGCTTCGCCCCGATCTGGCTAACAAGGGCGCCGACTACTCGACGCGCCTGGGGAGAAAAGCCCTCGAACAGGCTGGGGGCGAGCGCATCTACACGTATTGCGCGTCATGCGCCGGCCAGTTCTCGCGTCTGGGCTTTGCTGATTGCCGCCACATCGTCTCGATACAGCTCGGTATAGACGAGCAGCCTGATTCAGGCCACGCCCTTGCCAACAGGGCAAGGCGAAAGTTCGATCGAAACACAAACCCGATTGAAAGCGGGTAGGCAATGAGGCTTTCTGTCATAATTCCCACCCTCGACGAAGAGGAGGCTCTGCCCGCTTTTCTCGAGTCAATCGCACAATGGAACTGCGTCGATGAGGTGCTGTTCGCTGATGGAGGAAGCCATGACGCAACGATTGCCCTGCTGCGAGGGTACACCGTGGTTTCCGGAGCGCAAGGCCGTGGCGCGCAATGCCGGCTTGGCGCGCAGCAGGCCAAAGGAGATGCGCTCGTGTTCGTGCACGCGGATTCTATCGTGCCACCAGATTCCATGCAAGCCATACGCGATGCGCTTGAGACGGGTGCGCAATGGGGCTGCCTAACGCTTCGCTTTGACGACGGTTCCTTGGGTATGCGCATAGGCGCCTGGGGTTCGAACATTCGCGTACGACTCACAGGCATCCCTTTCGGCGATCAGGTCATGTTCATGACGCGCTCCGCTTACAAAAGCGTTGACGGAATGCCCGCGATTCCCGTCATGGAAGACTACGAGCTATCCCGTCGTCTTAGAGCTTTATCGTGGCCGCGCCAGCTTCCTCAAAAGGTGTTCACCTCCGCGCGCAGGTTCAACGACGGCGGCATACTCCGGGTTATGGCGCAGATGCGCTACCTGCGTCACTTATATCGCAAAGGGGTTGACCCCGATGAGCTTGCGCGCAGGTACAGAAGCGAACGGAGGCCCGCCCATGGAGCCTAATAGGACCTGCGCGCACATCCTGTTTTCTCGCATTCCCGTGCCCGGCAAGGTCAAAACCCGCCTGGAACCAGCGCTTTCAGCCGAACAGTGCGCGGCTTTCCAAGAAGCCCTCATCGTCGATACCGCTCTGAAGCTGCTCAAACTCGACCACACCATGATGTTCTGCTATGCAGACGAGGAGGAGCCCGCAAACGATAGCGGTCGCTATTTCGATGAATTGTACCGCTGTCTGCATTCGACCAGCCCCGGTGAAAGTCGAGTTGTCGCCTATCCTCAAAGGGGCGCTGATCTCGGTGAACGCATGTCCAACGCAATCGCTGATGCTTTCATGACAGGAGCAAATGCCTGCTTGCTCCTGGGAAGCGACCTGCCTTACATTATGCCGTCCGACATCGCCAGAGCCGAACAGCTTCTTGCCGATGTCGATATCGTGTTTGGCCCCTCGCCCGACGGTGGCTATTGGCTTGTGGGCATGAAAGAGCCGTTTCCCGAATTGTTCGTAAACGGGCGATACGGTCAAGGCGATGTACTCAAACAAGCTCTTGTAATCTGCAGACGTCATGGCAAGACGGTTGCGTTTGCCCCATCATCATCGGATGTCGACAATCCTCAAGATTTCGAGCTGTTGCGCAGCCGTATCTCAGCAGGAGACGCTCGAATTGGTCCACACACTAAACAAATCGTCGTAAAACTGTTCGGCGGGATACCGAAGATGCAGCTTGCCTTCCCATCTCAAATCCCTCAAACCCCACATGGTATTATGGGTGATAGAACATATACTTTCTAAACAGCAGAGGAGGACAGCATGGAGTATGAGGGCCGCATTTGCCGCACGCCGGGAGAACGCAGCGCGTTCAAGCTACCCGTCTCCGTTGGATGCCCGTACAACGCATGCGCGTTCTGCGATTTGTTCAAGGACCTTCGCTACCGCGAGCTGCCTCTCGACCAGATTGAAGCCGAACTCGTTCGCGTGCGCGATGTCGGAGGAGCCCCCGAGCGCATCATGCTCGGTGACGGCAATGCGTTCCATGCAAGCTTCGAGCGGTTGCAAACCATTGTCGGGCTGATCGAAGAACATCTACCCTCTTGCAAGCTCATTTCAAGTGACGCATCCATCCCCTCCATCGCCTCCAAAACCGATGAGCAGCTCGCATGGCTAGCTGAGCATCACTACACCTTGCTCTACATCGGCATCGAATCGGGGCTTGACGACGTGTTGGCGTTCATGAACAAGGACCACGACAACACCGAATGCCGAGCGCAGATCGCGCGTTTGCACGATGCTGGAATTCAATATGGCGCGCACATCATGACCGGTGCCGCCGGTGCAGGACGCGGCATAGAGAACGCCCACGCCACCGCTGCGCTTCTCAACGAGACGCACCCGGTTTCCATATGCAATTTCTCGATGGGCATATCCCCGACGACGCAGCTGGGCAAATGGGTGCGCGAAGGGCGCTTCGTCCCCGCAACCCGCGAGGAGTGCCTCGAGGAGGAGCGTTCCCTGATCGAGCTTTTGGACGGGTCTCTGCGATTCGAGGGCTTCCACTTCGACTACGATCGCGAGAAGGTCAACTGCCCCGAATTCACCGCCAACGCTGCCGAGTTCAACGACTACATCACAAATTGGACGCACACGCGCGGCATCCTGCCCGACGATCGTGAGCGCCTCGTAAGGGAGCTCGAGCTCGCATCATAGTTTCGCCACCTGACGATGAATAGCGAGATGAGTCAGAGGACATACCTCCGACTCATCTCGCATCATAATCTCATTGTCGTCCGCTGACCGATTCCGTTATCGCGTTAAGGGAAATTCGCAATTCTGGTATTCATCTCGAGATAATCGGGGTATCATCTCTTTTGCATAGTTTGGTCGGGGTTCCGCTTTGATGCATTCTGCGCGCATCTTGAAGTCTCAACCCCGTTCTGCATGCCAATCACGGCACCTATCTGCTATGCGATTCTGCACATTTAATTGAATATGACTTCCATCTGCGCCCTTCGGAACGCTTTGTCTGCTCTAAGCATTCCGAAAGACGCGACATGTTCAGAAAGGATGAAGGAGTTAATGGAATCCGTAACTAAAGAGCGGGTCATCCTCATCGTCTGTGGCATTGCATTCGCCGTAGTCGCAATTGCGCTGGCCGCGATGGGTAACCCCAAGAACATGGCTATTTGCATCGCTTGCTTCATTCGCGACACCGCAGGCTCGATGCAGCTTCACACGGCCGCTCCCGTACAGTATTTCCGCCCCGAAATCGTCGGCATTATCCTTGGCGCCCTGCTCATGGCGCTTGGAACCAAGGAATTCAAAGCCTCTGCCGGCTCCTCGCCGTTCACCCGTTTCGTGCTGGGTTTCTGCGTAATGGTCGGCTGCCTCGTGTTTTTGGGTTGCCCGCTGCGCATGGTGCTCCGCATGTCTGCAGGCGATCTCAACGCCTGGGTGGCTCTCATAGGCTTTGCTGCCGGAATCTTCACCGGCGTCATGTTCCTCAAAGGCGGCTTCTCGCTCGGCAAGGCCGCTCCCACCCGCACGATGACCGAAGGATTCGTCTTTCCCGTCGTCGCACTCGTTCTCTTCATTTTGAGCCTCGTAACGACACTGTTCGTCGCAAGCGCCGAGGGTCCTGGCAGCATGCATGCACCTGTTATCGTGTCGCTTATCGGCGGCCTCGTGTTTGGCGCCCTCGCACAGCGTGCGCGCCTGTGCTTTGCCGGAGGCCTGCGTGACACGTTCCTCATCCGCGACGCGTCCGGTCTCATCACCGTCGGCATCCTGTTCGTCGGCATGCTCATCTACAACTTGGTGACCGGAGGTTTCAACGTTGGTTTTGCCGAGCAGCCCATCGCCCATTCCGAGGCGCTGTGGAACATCCTCGGCATGTACGTCGTCGGTTTCGGCGCAACGCTCATGGGCGGCTGCCCGCTTCGTCAACTCGTATTGGCCGGCCAGGGATCGGGCGACTCCGCCATCTCGATCATCGGCCTGCTCGTTGGCGCTGCATTCGCGCACAACTTCGGCTTGGCGTCGAGCGCTGCTGGTACGACTCCTAATGGTCAGATTGCATGCATCGCGTGCATCATCGTTCTGTTCGCAATCGCCTTGCTCAACCTGCGCAAGCAATCCGCCTAGAAAGGATATCCATGATCACTGTCGACGCAACTGGACTCTCTTGCCCCGAGCCGGTCATGCTCGCCAAGAAGGCCGCTAAAGACAATCCCGCTGACGAGATTCAGGTGTTGGTGGACAACGCAACGGCACGCGACAACATCGTGCGCATGTCACGTGGGGTCAGCCGCACCGCGTCCGTACAGGAAAGCGGCGGAGTTTACACCATCACGCTCGCTCGACCGTAAGCTAGACTCCTCCCCCTTTTTCTGCGTGCGAGGCGGGTTTCTCATTATGTGCGACTCCGCATCCCTTCCCGGCCCGCCTCGCGCGCCCTCTTTATCGCATGAAACACAGTTTGGTTCATACTATCGTGGCATTCGATTGCGTCTCCGACGCGTTTGCCTTCAAGGAGGCAGCGCAGCAGGCGGGCATCGATGGCCGCCTGCGCACCATTCCGCGCCAAATTTCAGCAGGCTGTGGTACCGCCTGGGATTCCCCGCCCGGATGGCACGAAGCGATACTAAAGCTAGTGGATGCCAATGACCTGTGCGTCGAAGGCATCCACTTGCTCTAATAATATCGATACGGTGATTGCTGCGGGCAATCGCACTTTTTACTTGATGACGAGAACGGGAAGATCGGTTCCGCGCAGAACGGCGGTGCTCACGCTGCCGAGTGCGCCGCGAATGCCGCTCAGACCGCGACGACCCATGACAATGCAATCGATCTCGTTTTCTTCTGCATATTCGCAAATGATGTCGCGCGGATTGCCCCGCTTGACGACGATCTTGACGTCGATGTTCTCGGGCAAGCTATCGAAATACTGGGCCACTTGCTCGTGCATCTGCTCCCTGCTGGCAGACAGGTAGCTCTCACGGAACGTATCGACTTGCTGCTCGTCCAAATCGCCCAATCCGGCCATGCGAGCCGCAACTTCAAACGACGAATAGTCGAAATCCGTCATGCCCGTAACCTGAAGCACCGTGATGTCGACAGGCTCATCGCATGTGCCCATCTCGATTGCCGTAGCCAGCGCACGCCTCGAGCAGTCGGAGCCGTCGAAGGGAACGAGAATGTTGGTGTACATGTGTGCCTCCTGTCTCTATAAGAAGAATACGATCGTGTCGACGATGAATATCGGTATCAATATTGCCACAGACCAGCCGATGTAGGCAAAGAAGCTCGGCATCTTGATTCCAGCGCTCTCGGCGATGTTCTTAACCATGAAGTTGGGGGCATTGCCGATGTAGGTGACTGCGCCCATGAACACGGCACCAGCTGAGATGGCGAGGAGCATCGGCTGTGCAACGTTGCCAACGGTCGTCGCGACCGCAGTCGGATCCGTCGAGCCGATGGCACCGGCAGCCGTGAGGAACACGACGTACGTGGGCGAGTTATCGAGGAAGGACGACAGGGCACCGGTTGCCCAGAAGAACTTGAGCGGCGTGTCGATGCCGATGGAGCCACCGTAGGCACGCAGGAGCGCAAGCGCGGGAATCATTGTGATGAAGATGCCGATGAACAGCTTGGCAACTTCGGCGATTGGCGCCCACTCGAAGTTGTTGCGACGGCGCAGCGTCTTTGGCGTCGTAACCCAGGACAGGATGAGGGCCACGAGGATGAGACCGATCTGGACGACGTAGTCGATGCCGACGTGCACGCCGAAAATCTCGATGCCGAACGTCTTGCCCGTCGCCGGATCGATGAACATTTCCATCTGGGGGATGGAGCCGTTCAGGATGACAGCCACGATGATAAGCGCGAGGAAGGCGAAGTTGTGCCCGCCTTCGATGCCGATCGGCGTGCGCTCATCTGCTGCATCCATCAACTCGAGCGCTTCCTTGCCCTCTTGGCCTTCGCGCGCAACGAAGCGACGATCGAGTACGACGAAGATAATCATAATCAAGACCATGTTCAGGATGAGCAGCGGCCAGATGTGCATGAGCGTCCAGAAGAAAGGAACGCCGCGCAGGTAGCCCAAGAACAGCGGCGGGTCGCCAAGCGGCGTCAAGCAACCACCCATGTTCGCTACGGTGAAGATGAAGAAGATGACGATGTGCGCCTTGTGCCTGCGCCACTGGTTGGCACGCAGCACGGGGCGGATCAGGAGCATGGCAGCACCGGTCGTACCGACCCAACTTGCCAGAAACGAACCGATGAGCAGCAATATGACGTTATTACGTGTCGTACCGACGATCGTGCCCTTAACATGGATGCCGCCCGCAACGACAAACAGTCCCAGCAGCAGGACGATGAAGGGGATGTAGTCTCCTACGATGGTTTCGGATAATTGCTCGGCTGTAATCTCCGGTCCGAAGAAGATAATGAACGGAACGAGGAAGACAGCTGCCCAGAAGGCGGCAACGTGCAGTTCGTGGCTTTCCCACCATTCACCTCTCACAAGGGGAAAGATTGCAATCGACAAAAGCATGCCGACAAACGGGATAATGCTCCAGATGGGAAGCAGTTGACCGAGTTCCATAAAACAACGCTCACTTACTCTTTGGGGCCATTAGACAATTGAATCACGATTACTGTGAACAATGGGTACTGATATATCATCGATTCTAGAAGCCATTTCGTCAATATGAAACGCTCGTTTTTGCATGACACATCGGTGTCTGGCGCTCGAAAACTGACGGCATCTCAAATAGTGTTGATGATTATTTTTGTGCAAAACGCCTAATCTATACGGTGATCACGTGAACCGCGTTGCCGTGCTCCTCAACCAGTCTGATAAGGTCTTTGGCTTGAAGCCATACTGTCGCGGTGTTGTCATTGGGATGCACGCCAATGCGGCCCTCGCCCGCCAGGAAATCCTCGTCGATATAGAGCTGAACCTTGCGCTCGTCGTCATTGAGAAGGCCAAGAGGGGTTACAGCACCAGCGATGAGTTTCATGATTGCCATGAGGTCGTCTTCGGACGCAAAGCGCAGCGGACGCGTTTCGTAGGTCTTCCGGAATTCCTTCAGGTCAACCCGCTTGTCACCCCTCACGGTGATCAGGTAGTAATTGCGCTTCTTATCGTCGCGCACGAACAGGTTTTTCGCATCATCGCCGGGATACGGAAGGTCGACTGCGTCGAGTTCCTCCATGTTGTATACGGCTTCGTGCTCTGTGACCTCGTACTCGACACCTGAAGCCGTCAAGAAGTCGTACGTTTGCTGCTTGTCCATCATGCTCTCCTATCTCTTGGACATTGCAGATTGCTCTATATCGCTCCCTTGACCCTGTTGCATGAAGGGACTATCGGGAATGGCGTTAAAACGCCGGGATCACCTCTCCAGGCGCGATATGCATGAACCGGTCTTCCGGCCACGGACCCGCAACCAGCTGCTCGATGTAAGTGAGCTCCACGGGATGCGTCCGCGTCTCGAGCTCGGCGATATCGCAGATGATCTTCGTCTTTTCCATTAAATCTGGAATGGAGTACAGACCCGCGTCCAAATAGGTCATCGTCCGATAATGGGCGTACATCATCTCCGTGAACTGAACTGCGGTTTCCTCTCCATACTTGTCCACCATGTAGTAGTACTCCTGCACGATGTTGTGATCGGCGTCCATCCAGCCGTCGGTCATGAACATCGAAGCATATTCGGCTGAATAGGCCTCACGGGCCTTCTGGGAGTTGAACAGGATCGAGATGCAATCGTCCACCTTCGGAATGATGATCTCGAAATCACCTGCGGTAACCCCCTTGATGGCGTTGCCGCAGTTCGCGTACCCCAACAGCACGCGATCGACATCCTGCAATCCGTCAAGCGTTTCCTGCACTGCCGCATTGAGCTTGACCGGGAAGTTATGCAGGCCCCTATCGACCCACACGACAGGGATATCCGTGCCAAGCTTTTCCTGCACGTGCTCGATTTCCAGAGTCAACGCCTTGCAGGCGACTATGACTTCGCGTCCAGTGCGCTCGATCATCGTATCTTCCCACCTCATTTGCTGAATCGCCTAATCAAGTTGCATGTATGCGCAAAACTAGGATATCTCTTAGGGGATATCTCACCTAGGACAAAGCGCAGGAAAAGTGCGCGCACATGCAGCTTCAGTAGGCAAAGGAAAACATCTCTATAGGCAAAACCCGCCAGAGACCCAGGTTTCACATAGCCATTAAATAGGGCCGAAGCCTTTAGAGGCTTCGGCCCTCCTTGCTTCAAGCGAGTTGTCCGCCTCGTACCTTAATCCTTCTTGGGACCAAACAGGTTGTTGCGGAAGCCCTTGAGGTAATTCTTGCAGTAGCTGTCGTTGCCGAGCAGAGCATCGGTGGCGAACATGGCAGCGAGCATGTCCCTGGAAGTCGGGTCCATGATGGCGCTGTCCATACCCTTGGCCATGGCCAGGGACAGGAACTGCATGTTGATGGCCTTGCGGTACGGCAGACCATAGCTGATGTTGGAAAGGCCACTGGTGAAGTGGACGTCCGGGAAGTCAGCCTTGATGAGCTCGACGGCCTCGATGAAGTTGAGGAACGACTGCTGGTTGGTGCCAAGCGTGGTTACCAGCGGGTCAAACAGGATGTTGTCGTGATCGACGCCATACTCGTCAACCTTGGCCATGATCTTCTTGGCGATTTCGTACTTGACCTTCGGGTCATCGGGAATACCGTCGTCGTCGCAGGTCAGAGCAACAACTTTCCACTCGGTGCCAGCGATGGCGGGAAGGATGACGTCGCACTTGTTGCCTTCCAGAGAAATGGAGTTCAGGCAGCCGACCTCGTTAGCATAAGGAATCATGTCAACGACGACCTGGGGGTCGGGGCTGTCGATGCACAGCGGGGTGTCAGTAACTTCCTGGACGAGATCCATGAGCCACTTCATGGTCTCATGCTCGATCTCGGGCTCGACGCCTGCGCACACGTCAATGTAAGTGGCGCCAGCATCAGCCTGAGCCTTGGCGATGTACTTAATGTACTCATCGTCATGAGCCCTGATGGCCTCGAGGGTCTTCGGCACGAATCCGTTGATTTTCTCGCCGATGATAATCATTACTCGAACCTACCTTTCAATCCAGTTCCTTATATCAGTAGTGCTATGGCCACTCGGACCATAGCACCTACTTACGTTTAATCGTCCATCGTCATACCGCGACCGCGGGTATCGACGAAGAAGTGCTCTTTGTGTTCTTCCTGTTCCCATTCGGGCGTATCGGTCGCGAGAGCGTCGATGTTGGTCTCGATGTAGATGTCGCCATCGCCTTCGCCGTCGCCGGAGGTCGCGTAAACGTCATCAACGGTAACCGTGATCTCCGGATTCTTGACGCCGTTTTCGTTGGCGAGCTCGCGTGCTTTGTCCTCTGCAAACTTACGCCCATATTCACGCGCATCATCCAGCTCCTGGAAGAACTTCCTCTCCCATGCGGAGTGCAGGTTGAAGCCATCGTTGTTGTCGCCAGGCGTGATGAGGATCTTGACGGTCTCCATAACACGGCCGACTGCCGAACCGATGGCGTTTGCAACCTCGGAATGCGGCGGCACGATGAGCCTGCAGCCGATGCGCTCGGCCATTGGCGGCAACCACTGAGCAATAGGCGCACCGACGCCGATAAGCGGAATGGTGGGGTTGGTGTTCGCCTTGAAATAGGATTCGCCTTGCGGATGCAGTTGCTTCTGGAAGAAGTACCACGCACCCGGATCCTCCTTAAGGTCGAATCCGCCGCCCTCGTAGTTGACCAAACTCTGGCAGGCCGCATAGGCGAGCTCATCGATTACGCGATCCGTAGCATCATGCAAGAACACGTCAAACGTCTTGTTGAAACGTTTTCCGAGCAAGGTCACGGCGAGCTTCGATGCCTCGTCATCCCAAATCTTGATTTCGCCGCTTGCATGGAGCAAGTCGGTCGGCGTAACGGAAATGCGACCAAGCACTCCGGCTTGCACGAGGCGGTTGAAGTTCAAGAGGTTCGGCATGGTGTCAAGCCTCTTCGAAATCTCGAAGATGTTATGAGGGCCATCTTCCAACGTGCCGATAACGCGCTTCTCAAGATCGCTGTAGACGTTGGTCGCATTCAGGTTCTTGATCTCGAAGCAGTCGACGACCTGCACGTAGTTCAGCAGGTAACCATACGGAATGTCGACCAGTTCGAGTTCGCGATACAGGTATGGATGCTCAGAAACACCAACGCAAATAGGAATGACGCGCGTCGGACCTACGTGCAGCTTGCGCTCCATGTCCATCCAGACGTAACTGTCGCCACCAAGACCGAACGTGCTGATAGCAGCAGCTTTGACGCGGGTTCGGAAACCGCCGACGTAGGCGCCTTCCTCGTCGATGCGCGGGACACCGTTCTTCACGACTGCAACATCGCTCGTCGTGCCGCCCATGTCGAACACGAAAGAGTCTTTCTCGTTCGAAAGGAACGACGCGCCGATAATGGAAGCCGCAGGACCCGAAAGCATGGTCTCGATGGGCTTGTCTTTCGCCTTTTCCTCGCCGATGAGCGTTCCGTCGCCGCGCACCACCATAATCGGAGCCTTGATGCCCTTGCGGTCCAGCGAAATGCGCACTGACTTCATCAGGTAGGCAATGATCGGCATGAGCTTGGCATTGAGGACCGTCGTGACCGTGCGCTCGTAGATGCCAAGGGAGCGCGTCAAGTCATGTGCACACACGACAGGTATGTCGAGCACTTCCTTGACAAGGTCTTTAACCATAATCTCGTGCTCCGGGTTGCGCACACTCAGATAACCCGAAACGGCAATGGCGTCAACCTGCCCGCGCATTGACTCAAGTGCTTCGCGCACGGCAGCCTCATCGAACGGCTCCTTCTCGAAACCTTTGACGTTGTGGCCGCCCGGAACTACGCGGATGCAGGTCGCAGGGATTTCTTTTTTGGGGTCAGGGGTATATCCGAGCATGATAAGCCCGACTTCGCAGCCTGCGCCTTCGACGATGGCGTTCGTTGCCAGCGTCGTCGACATCGACACGACTTCAATCTTATCAAGATCATCGAATTCCACGGCTTCGATGACGCGCGTGATGCCGATGCTTAGATCCTCACGCGTCGTGCGGCTCTTGGCCTTTGCAAGCACTTCACGCTTTACGCGGTCGAACACTACACCGTCAGTATACGTTCCTCCCGTATCAATACCCAATACTAATGACATATCATTGCCCCCTTTATAACTCCTAGGAACGGGGAAACCGCCTATTGGCAGTTTCCCCGCGCTCTATCTAGAAGCTATATGTTGTTCGAAGTGACACTCAGACTATTCACCCGGCATATGGCCGACAGCGTTCTCGACCATGTCGCGAATCTTCGCAGCAAGTGCCGGCTCCAGCGGCTCGCACTCGTGGTTCTCGATGATGTCGCGAACCTTCTCGTTTGCGACCTGCTTGAGCGTCTTTCCACCCTTGCTCTCCCAGATCTCGCGAGCGCCACGCTCGACGAGACGGGTCTGGTAGTCGACGCGCGAGTTCTTCGGCTCGAAGACGCTGTCGTCCGGCTCCTCGGGAATCTCTGCCGGCTCGAAACGTCCGCCAGGACCCTCGTCCTCAATCTCTTCGAGATCAAGGGTCTTCGCGTTGACCTCAATACCAGCCGTGATACGGCGAGCCATGCCCAAAACCTCGTCGGCGATGACGACCAGGTCGAGGTTGGAGGTGGTGCCGTACTCGGCATAGCCGGTGTCGTGGTTCAAGTTAGCGCCGGACATGTTGGTCATAGCCATGGACAGGGCGGCTTCAACGCCAGCCTGCTCGTCGATGACGCAGGTGTCGGTGCAGCCAGCGGTACCGAACATCGGAACCTTGAGGTAATGCGCAACGTCAGCAAGACCAGCAAGCATGAGGTCGAGCTCGGGAGCGCCATACGAGAAGATCGTGGAGCCCATGTCGAGGACCGTGTAAACGCCGCCCATGATGAACGGGGAGCCCTCGCGTGCGCACTGACCCAGAACCAGGCCAGACAGGGACTCGCACAGACCCTGGACCATAACGCCAGCCAGCGTAGCCGGAGCGGTACCGCCAGCCATGATGCACGGGGTGTAGATGGTGGGCAGCATCTTGCGAGCGCCGTAGACCATCTTCTGCGCGGCTTCGCGGCAGTGGACGCCCGGGGAAATGGGCTCAGCATAGAGGCAGATGAACGGATGGTTGCGGAGTTCTTCCTCACCACCGGCGATGACCTCGGCCATCTTGATGTTGTCTTCCTGACCATACTGGTCGTTGCACACGGTGATGATCGGCTTGTCGGTGTTCAGCACCATCTGCTCGAACTCGTGACGGTCGGAGAGCAGCAGCGGCACGTCCTGAACGATGCCCAGCGACATGGCGTAGTCGATGTTGGGCAGGGCGTCGAGGACCTTGGTGGCCCAGCAAACGCTCTGACGCGTGGCGCGATGGCGCTCTTCGGTGTAGGGGTTACGGGTGAACGGGGTGCAGGGGCCCGAACCGAAGTATGCATTGCCGCCCTCAAGGAAGAGCTCGCGCTCGCCGGTGCGGCTGTTGCACAGAACGATGTGCTTCTGGCATGTCTGCAGAGCACGCTCGGTGATGTGCGGCGGGATGTGCGCGATGATGCCGTCGATGGTGCAGCCGGCCTTGCGCAGGATCTCGAGAGACTCTTCGTCGTGATACTCGGTGCCGGTCAGCCACATGGCCTCCTCAGCAGCGAAGATCAGTTCGCGAATCTGGTCTTCCGAGAAGACGTTCATTTTTACGCCAGTGTTGGCGAGAAGGTTTGTTCTCATTCTGTAGTCTCCTTACTAACCGGCAATTTTGTCGAGCTCGGCAACCACGTCGTCCTTGAGCGCCTTGGGCGAGTAAGCGACCAGGAGGCTCTTGGTCTTGTTCATCGTACGCTGACCCAAGGTGAGGGATCCCTCAGCAGCCCAGTCGTCGATACGCTTGCGGTTCATGAGCGTGGGCCAGAACTGCTCGCTACGGAAGTAGTAGCGGGTGTGCTTGGTTGCCAGGTAGTTGCCAGCGGGCTGGACGTACTCGATGACGCCGCGGGCGAGGCGATCCTCGTCCATCTCGACGCCGCGCATGATGCGCTCGGTCTCGCAAGCCATCTCGTCAACGAGGACGAGCAGGTTCGGGTTGGAAGCGAGGCCGCTCTCGAAGACGCCAGCGCCAGCGATGACGTTGGTGCCTGCAACGCCAGCGCACAGGGTCGAAAGCGCAGACTCGAGGCCGAGCTGAGCGTCGGAGATCTTCGAATCGGTGGCACCGCCGAAGCCGTACGACGGGATGCGCAGGTAGCGCAGGATGTTGGCGAAACCGCCACCCAGGAGGCTGACCTCAGGAGAGCCCACAGGATGCAGCTCGTTGACGGTGTCGTTGTTGGTGAAGAAACCGCCGGTGATGAACGGAGTACCCTCAGAGACGAGCTGGGAGAGAACGAGAGCTGCGAACGAGTTCGCAAGAGCGACGATCATGACGCCAGCGCTCTCGGCAGGAGCCGTGAAGCCGGAGACGAGCTCGTTGGAAACGATGACCGGCAGGCGCTTCTCGGCAGCAAACGTGATAACCTCGAGAGCATCAGCGCTGAGCTGCAGCGGCTCTTCGATGGAAACATGCAGAGCGACGAACGGGTCGAACGCCAGCTCCTTGGCGCAACCCTTGACAGCAACAGCCATATCGTAGATGGGCTGAGCCTGAGCGAGGCCCCTCACATGCTGGACGATCGGCTTGGTCGTGGTCTTGACCAGGGTCTTGAATGCGTAAACCTCAGCCATGGCCTCGTCAACGTCGGTCGGGAAACCGCCCTGGGTTGCGAAATCGATGTTGGGAAGCATCTGAGCGAGCTTACCGAATTCCTCGACATCAGCCAAGGTGAACGGACGCTTCTCTTCCTTCTCCTGATCGTAGTACTCGGTGGGGGTGTAGCCAGCTCCCCAATGAGCCTCGTTGTTCTCGAGCATCATCGCGCGGTTGCCCTTGCGGTCGCACAGGGTGACACGGCTGGGGGCATTGCGAAGAGCCCATTGAATCTTCGTGGACGGGATGCGTACGCGCGAACCGTCGACCAAGCAGCCGGCCTCTTCGAAGACCTTGACAGCAGCTTCGCTGAGAACCTCAACACCGGTGCGCTCGAGGAGCTCCTCTGCGGTGCTCACGATGGCCTCGCACTGATCGTCGGTCAGCATCTGCCAGAAAAGGTGCTGCTGCACTTGGAATCCGGCGGTGGTGTACAAACTTCTTGTCCTATACACTCTTTCCTCCTTTTACTAGGAACCGTTTTTACAGGCTATGCCGCACCTACGAGAGACTTGGCAAGGTCCGCCGCGCTGACGGCGTCGGGCGAGTAGCCGTCGGCCGCGATTTCGTCCGCGAAGTCCTGAGACACGGGAGCGCCACCGATGATGACCTTAACCTGGTCACGCAGGCCCTCTTCCTTGAGAAGCTCGATGGTGTCCTTCATGTGGAGCATGGTGGTGGTCAGAAGTGCGGACATACCGATGATGTCAGGATGGAGTTCCTTGACGTCTTCGACGATCTTCTCGGGAGCAACGTCAACGCCACCGTTGATGACGTTGAAGCCAGCGCCTTCGAGCATCATGATGACGAGGTTCTTGCCGATGTCATGCAGGTCAGCCTTAACCGTGCACATGTACACGGTGCCGAGGGACTGGATATCTTCGTGAGCGATGAGCGGCTTGACGAGCTCAACGCCAGCGGACATGGCCTCAGCGGCTGCCATGACGTCGGGCACGAACATCGTGCCAGCCTTGAACTGAACGCCAACCTCGCTCATGCCACCCATGAGACCCTGGTTGATGATGTCGAGCGGAGCCTCGCCCGCGTCGAGCAGCTTCTGGCTGAGTTTCTTTGCTTTCCTGCTGTCACCGTCAAATACTGCTTGTGCCAAATCTTCAATCGTTGCTGCCATGTGGACCTCCTTCAATAGACTCATGGCTACCATAAAAAAATCTTATGGGTACTACCCTCTTTAGGCTAGGAATTCGCTGCTTCTTTGAGTTTTGAAAACTTGCCTGTGTCACTTATTTGTAGGATTAATTTTCCATCCTGCAATGGTTGAAAAAGAACAAGCTCCGACCAGCTAAAACGTGCTGGCCGGAGCTTTTGAAGTCATTAGAGGCTACGAGGCCGCTTCAGCTTCGGGCAAGGCGGCATCACCTGATGCCTCTCCCCCAGCGTCTTCGGCAGGTTTACCAACCTTCTCGCGCGAAAGCGCGATGGGTATTGCGAACATTACCGCGATCATGACGAAGATGAACGGGAAGGCCGATGCAATCGACATGGTCTGCAGCGGCTTGAGGCCACCGGCGAGCAGCATGCCAACAGCGGTGATGGACTGGATGATGCCCCAGAGCAGCATCTTGGTCTTCGGCGGGTTCTGAACGCCCTCGGACGTGAGCATCGAGAGAGCAAACGTACCGGAATTAGCGGACGTGATGAAGAATGTGCAAATCAGGACCACGGCGATGATCGAGATCAGGAAGCCGAGCGGATACTCGCCGAACGTGACGAACAGGCCAACTTCAGGCTGTGCCGAAACAGCAGTCAGCTGATCGAAAGTGAAGGTGCCGTTGTAGAACAGGCTCAGGCCCATGGAACCGAGAACCGAGCACCAAACGATGGACACGATGGACGGAACGAGCATAACGCCTGCGATGAATTCGCGGATGGTGCGGCCCTTGGAAATACGAGCAACGAACATGCCAACGAACGGAGCCCATGCGATCCACCATGCCCAGTAGAACACACGCCAACCGAGCGACCAGCTGTTGTCGCCATAGGCGGTGAGCAACAACGAGTCTTGCATGAAGTTCTGCATATATGCGCCAAAGCCGCCGACGAGGTTGTTGAGCTGGTCGACCGTCGGGCCGAGGATGAAGCACAGCACCAGGAGAACCACGGCGAGCGTCAGGTTGATGTTACCGACGGTCGCAATACCCTTGTCGATACCCGCAACGGCGGTGCCGATGTAGATGACAGAAATGATGGCGATGATGATGATGCCAGTAGCAATCCCATCGGGAATGCCGAACATATGGTGCAGGCCAGCGGCGATCTGCATGGCGCCCAAACCGAGCGACGTGACGATGCCGGCGACCGTGGCGAACACCGCAAGGATGTCCACGATCTTGCCGAGGGCGCCCTTCGTGTTCTTCTCGCCGATGAGCGGCTCGAGAACATAACTAACGAGCTGCGGCTTCTTCAGACGGAAGCTCGTGTACGCAAGGCCGAGGCCCATGACGGCAAAAATCGCCCACGCGTGGAAGCCCCAGTCCATGAACGTGGAACGCATTGCGAACATAGCTGCCGTGTCGGTACCGGCCTCGATGCCAGCCATGGGAGCAGCCATGTGGCAGATGGGCTCGGAAACACTCCAGAACATAAGGCCAATGCCCATGCCGCACCCGAACAGCATGGCGAACCAGGTGAGGGTGCTGTACTCAGGCTTGGAATCGTCGTCGCCCAGCTTGATCTTGCCATATTTGCTCGCAGCGACTGCGATGCTGAAGATGACAAAAGCCAAAACCGACAACAGATAGAGCCAACCGAACTTTTCCTCCAGGAAATTGAGAACCGCGCCGGAAACGATCGCGAAGTTCTCGTTGAACACGACTGCCCAAAGGGCAATCGCCAAGCAGATGATCAGCGAGATGATGAAGACTGGATTCCAGAACTTCAACTGCTTGCCGTCACCACTCCCTTTCTCTTCCATTTCTTCCCCTTTCGTAGACGACGGTGCCGACAAGCGGGATAGCATTAGTTTGCCTTTCATTCAAGCCCGCCTCATAAGGGCAATCTGGGGCAATTCCAACCTAAAAGATGCCTTATATGCTGAAACTCGCCCTTACCAGTCGGGTTTGGATATACGTGCACTAACGCAAGCCCAATACGGCAATTCGGAAGATATCGAAGAAACAAATTTGCTGATAGTAATTGGAAACCTCAATGATTTGGGCAGAATATGGGAAAATTGAATGAAAGCGATTAATAAATTAATCCGCATTTGTGAATTGTTTTTTTCTATGAAAAAAGTGATATCCTTACTCATGGTGCCGTCAATTGCACATTCATGGATTCTTGACCATTGTTTGGCTGGCAATGCTAGGAGGGCTTCTTTCATATGAGCGATAGCGTTGCCATAATCGAGCGCCTTCATGCAACGGGACATGTTCTGAGCACCTCAATCGGATTTAGCTGTTCTATCGTCGGCCCCGAACGGGAAATAACGCTCGAGATGCCGCCGAACCACGTCGGCGCATGCTACTGCAAACGGCTCGAAGCACTAACCGGCGAAGAACGCAATATCGATCACCTGTTCTCGCATCGCGATCAAGTATCTAAGAATGTGGGAAACAAGGCCTATTCCGTGTACCACTGCCCCTACGGCCTTGCCAACATCATCGTCCCCGCATTCGACGGCAACACCTTCGTCGCCGCACTGCAAATCGGCCCGATCAGAACATCTCCCGCCGACGAGCTTCTTCTCAACCAGCATCTGCTTGAGAAGGGCGTCTCGGGAGAAAAGCTCGACAGCATCAAACAATTTCTCGAGCAGCTTCCCTATGGCAGTATCTCGTATGTGATGGACATCGCGAAACTCGCCAGCACGCTCATAACTGACGAAGACCTCGATTTCCGATCGAAGAGCCTCGAATCGGATATTGACAGCTCCGAGGTCACTTTCGATATCGACGACGACCTCGTCTGCTCCATCCAGCAATACATTGTCGAAAACTTCACGGATAACGACATGTCTCTCGACCTGGTGGCCAAGCACGTGTACGTGCATCCATCATATATAAGCCGCATTTTCTCCCAGCAGTTCAACACGCCGTTCAGAACCTACATCAACGGGCTTCGTGTCAACCTTGCCTCTGAGCTTCTGGACACGACCGACAAGAGCATCGGCGATATATGCCATGACGTCGGCTTCTCGGACCACAGCTATTTCAACCGCGTGTTCAAGAGCATCCGCGGCCTGACGCCCAGCGAGTATCGCAACCGCGCGCGTGACGGGAAACGCTAATCTAGCTAATCGACCATCATCTCAAGGAGTATTGTCAGTTCATCGACATGCTAATGAACTGTCTTCTATTATCAATAAATAATAGTGTATATAGTCTAATACATAAAATGATTTTATGACATAACCGCAGGTCAGAATAGGAATTCTTGAAACTTTGGCTCTAGGTAAATCTTGCTCAAGATTTATTATTATGGATTTTTTCAATTGCATTGGATTGCATGTTTCAACAGGCCTTTCTCGCAATCGCGCCTTTCCGCGTCGCAGAATCGAGGTTACGTGGTACAGTCGAACGCGTAGGATGCTCCAGTGCGACTATTGCGCAACTGCATCGCGTTGCAAAGATGCAAATGCTACCATTTACGCATTTCATTAGGGATTTTAATAGTGATTTAAAAAGCTGGGGTCTAAAACCGCTTGGGTTTTCTCAAGGGGCTCCCTCAATCAACCTCAAGAATTTACACTATAATATTGCTAGAACTTATTAATTCGCCCTCAATAGAATTGCCCCAGAAGGCGATGCACGCCACCCACCACGAAGGAGGTCTCAACATGAGGTATCATCTGATTGGAATCAACGAGGACACGCGCGAGATCAGCATGGTTGCTGACGACGACGAGAATTGCATCGTTGTCATCAATGCGGCCGAAGAGGCATGGTCGGGCAAAGAGACCGACATCGAGGTTCTGAACGCCCCGAACGGCGCAACCGTGTATTACCTGGCTGACGACGGCTCCCGCACCTACAAGAACTACCGCTTCGAGGACGGCAAGGCGATGATCGTCTAAAATCGATTAATTCGATACCATGACGGGGGGCTGCCGATGGTAGCCCCCCGCTTTTTTTGCCAAACATGGCCAAGAAGATTCGCCAAATGTTGCGCTAATCTTCGCGCACGATAACGGGAAGCCAAGGCAACGAGAGATTCGACCAGTTACGCGGCGGAACGCCGTTGTGAGCGGTAATGTAATAGTCACCTGGTTCATCGAGCGAGAACGTGACGATGCCGTTGTCGTCAGTCACGGCCCCCTCGATATCGGTGAGCTCGTATGTCGAGGTGTTAACGACGGCCAGTTGCGATTCCGGAATCGGAGAGACCATGCGCCGCTCGATGCGGTCCTCGTGGACAAACGGGCCTCCAACCACAAACAAGAAACCCTCGTGCCGAATAGTGATTGGCTCTCCTGGCTCGACCTCGACAAAACGGGTCCAAGAGCCGTCGGGTGCCATGAAGTACGTGTAGTAATCCATGCCGCGGCTATTGGGAAAACTGAACAGCTCCACGACATCCAGATCGTAGATGGGCGTTTCGGCATAGCTTAAACCCCGGAAACCAAAATTGTTGTACTCGCTTTCGGCGTCATAGGCGTATTGCCCGTTGATGACGAAGCACGTATAGATGCCGGGGAGGCCCATCACGGTCTGCAAGATACCATTTTCATCCACGTCAAGAAGGCAACGGCATTCCTTTTCGGTAAACGCATCGCCATAGATGAGCTCGTGAGCCTGCGTGATGACGTCGAGCATCGACGGCGCCTTGTCGTACGGGATGCTGTCGTTGTATCCATACCACTCGGCAGAATCGGATCGTATGTCGACAGGTGCATACGGGATGAACGTGAACCGACCGTCATATTGAACGGAAAGGACGATGCGAGCCGTTGTGGCAACTTGAATGCTGCCAGGCTTCTTGCGAGGGATGCGCGCGGTCTTCGTCGACCTGCTGAACGCATGCATGATGTAGCGGGAAATGCGGTCATCGGACCCCATGCTCATTTGGTGCTCCCCTTTTCCATCCTCGTTGACTGCAAATCATTTCCTACTCAATCATGATCAAAGAGGCTCGTCCTCAACGAGCTCCCCGATCGATCGGGTATCCCAATTAGTGATACGAGACTATGTCTTGACCTGCGCTCTCGATATCGGGATTGGCGGACGCACCCTTCATGCCGCTAATGGTCATGACTGGCCGCATGAGGCCCGATTCGGAAAACTCGACGCCAATTTGCGAGGGGTCGAGGATCTTGAACACCTCGTTTTGCAGGTTCAGCTCTAATTCGCCCTCGCCGGGTATCCAGCTTCTGCCGACATGCAACCCGCATGCTTGGACACGCTCATCGATAGCAGCCTTGATCCAGCGATGGCAATCCATCGCATAACCGACGCCCCAGGCATCGTAGAACATGCTATCGAACATCGAGTTTTCCGGATCCTTTGAGAGCTCTTCGTAACCATGGACCGTTATCGCATAAAACACGAGCTCATCGGCACAGCTCAGGACTTCCGCCAGTTGCTGGCTAACGAGCACAGCCCCGCCCTGGAGGCGAACTTCGTCTCCTTCGATGCCTTCGATATCCAACGATACGTACATGCCCTTGCAAACGAGGTTTTCGCGGCATTTGACGTCGGTGTCCTCAAACACATCATCGAACTGGTCCATGACATCATCGCGATCCATGTGCAGCATTTCGAAAACGCCCTCTTCGGCACCCTGGAGCTCTTCGATGGGAATGATGCCTATAAACGGTTCGATAACTGCCATATGCGCGCCTTTCGCCTGAAGCTTCCGCGAGGAAGCCCTTTCTTCCATCATTCCGCACGGGGTCCGAATAATCCTCGCGCTCTGCAGCATCGCAAACTCGAGTATAAGCCGCCGTGATTCCATCCATTGCCCATCAGTATACCGACCTTGGCTCATTGGACTTGCCACAGCGCAATCTTGGATAAGAAAGTCCTAATCAAGACTCCTAAATCCCCTTTTACCACCGTGCGACAATCTGCGCATTGGAATCACTAATGATTTGGTTGATAAGGGGGGCTTACCTTGTCCGAACCCGCACACATCTGGTTTTCCTCGCAGGTTGACGGCAGTTATCTGATTTACCCCACAACCGAACTCATGGTAAAGCCGGGCATCTCCGTGGAATACGGCCTTGTCGACTCCACAGATCCAACGGGTGCTCCTGTAGTGCTTGATGCGGTTGTCGCAGCTCACAAGCTTGTTCTCGGCGATGCGTTCACCCCCGAAACCTGCAACGATTACTTGCGGATGCAATCGAAGCACTGGCTCGGATTGTCATTCGGCCGTAAAGCGTATTTCTCGGGATTCACCATCAACGGACATTACGCCTACGACCTTCAAAGCCCCTACGTTGACACCCGAGGCTACAAAGGGCTTTCGTACGACAAAGCACGTATCAAAGACGGCGATATCGTCGGGATGTTTGCGTTCCAGGACAGTTACGGTATGGATTACTACACGTACTTCCTCCGAGATGATCGTCCCATACTGTCGCTAGATTTGAGCGTTGGCGAGAGCATCCAGCTCGAACACGAAGGGCTCATGTTCGGTTTCGGCGGCCCCATGACCCGCAAAGATCGCAAAAGGCAGCGACTCTTGTCGTCGGTCAGCGACGGCCAGCTCGTCACGGTTAATCCCGATACTGGCGAAACGCAGCCAATAGAAGGCGCGATTACCGATGACGATGGCTTTGTGGATCTGCGCTTCGACGAGCCCGGCGTGTACTACGTCTCATGCGATGGCGGCGAATGCCGCTTCAATTCGCATCTGGCCCTCCCCTGGCTCACGGTGAACGTGAGCTAGCTCTCTGAAGCAAACTGCAAGTTTGGGCAAATCATCTAAGCTATCCGATTGAAATGCCGATGTGGATGAACTAGAATCACCAATCACGTTTATGGTATGGGAGAGGAATAAGGGGACGGATGGGTCCTGGTGGGTCCCGCGGCCTTCAAAGCCGTAGTGAGGCGAGCAGACGTCTCGGGTGTGTTCGATTCGCACACGTCCCCGCCATTTCTTCTGCAAAAAACTGCGGCGCTGTCTGAAGAAATCGGACTTTGCTAGCGTTTGAGCATGTACCGCATTACGGTAGGATAAAGCCAAAAGGAAGGCGGGCATCCTGGCGGTGGCCATGGACGATTTCTTCGACATACGAGACGAAACGGGCGCGCGGCCGACGCTCGTTATCTGCCCAGCATGCAACCAACCGGGTTTTCATGCTGCATGGCCCTGGATTCTCAACACCCGCGACACCGAAGCGACGCACCTTTTGCTTGAAGGCAAGCTCTTCAAATACCAATGCCCCGTCTGCGACAAGGGCACGACCTTCGCTTACGATTGCCTCTACCACGACGCCGACCACCGGGTCCTCCTGCTGTACTCGAGCGGTCTTTACCCCGAAGAGCAATTAATCGAATCGCTCGAAAAGCATGCGGACCACGCCCAATGGAACAGTGGCTCGCAAACGCCTGCCTATCGTCGCCGCATCGTGATCAGCCCATTTGAGTTCTACGAAAAGGCACGTCTTTTCGAGCATGGCTATGATGACCGCGTGATAGAGCTCATGAAGGTGGCCATCAAGCGCGGCATGCTGAAGGAGGGCATCATCGGAGCAAGCGATACGCTGGTTTACGAGCGCACGCTCGACGACGATTCCATTTCCTTCATCGTTTTCGGTGAAGTTCCCGGCGATGTCGTCGGCAATCCAAGGGGATACGAATACCTGGAGAAGCTCCTGAAAGACTCGCAGGAGTCGCTCGAGGGAGAATACCGTTTCAACAGCTCTTGGGCCGAACGTTTCCTCCCCTAGTTTATGAGCCGGAGAACACGCTTTCGGACTTTTTAGCGGCAGATGTTTAGCCAGCCCTTCTCCCTGCTCATAACGGTAAGCGCGCTATGGCCGGGCAAGACGACGGTCTCGTCGGGAAGGTCGATCAGGCGCACCAGCGACCAACGCAAATCCTCGAAGCTGCTCTCCTCGAAATCGGCGCGGCCATGCGTGCCGGCGAACAGCGTATCGCCCGAGAACAGCACAGGCGCACCAACCTGATCTTCTTCGGGTTGCAAGAACAGGCAGATGCTTCCCATCGTGTGGCCCGGCGTGGCGATGACCTCCCACTTCGTGTTTCCGATTTCCACGATATCGCCGTCTTCGACTGTGCGATCCACAGGACATGGTGCGAGAAGCGGAGAATGACCGCCCAGCTCTACCTCGCCTGTTACCAAAGGTGCATCCACGGCGCTGACAATCACGGGCGCTCCTGTGGCTTCACGTAAATCGGCAGCTGCACCGATGTGGTCCCAATGTCCGTGGGTTATCACGATAGCATCGAGATTGCGCCCGTCGAGAGCATTCAGTATCTGTTCGTAATCGCACGTTGGGTCCACGACGAAGCAGCCCATGCCGTCATCTACGATGTAGACGTTGTTGTCGAGCATGCCCATGACCATATAGGAAACGGGGACACAGGTTGAGCTGATTGTTTCTACCCGCATGCTAAAGGCCTCCATAGTTTTACGTAGTTTCGTAACCGTCTATTAGGTTCGTTTTGGCTATATAATGTAATCGCGATAAGCTGTTTCGATACCTCATAAGGTGGATTTCATGAAAGATACTTGCAACGCCTCGTTGCTCAGGCAGCTCCCCCAAGTTGAAGAAGTCCTCCACGAAAGCGCTCTAACGAACTTGAAGGGTGTCTCGCGTACTATCGTCGTCAACGCCGTACGAAATGAGATCGAGAAGCGACGCAAGGCCATTCTGGATGGTGACGAAGCGGATACGGGCGCTGCCTCAATTGCGCAAGCAGCAGCCGCACGCACGAGAGCCCTCACAACACCCTCCCTCAAGCGAATCATCAACGCAACCGGAGTGATAATCCACACGAACCTGGGACGAAGCGCTTTGGCGCCCGAAGCCATCGAGGCCGTCAAGGATGTAATTGTCGGCTATTCCTCGCTGGAATACGATACACAGCACATGGCGCGCGGGAGCCGCCACGACCACTGTGAACCGCTTATCTGCGCGCTCACTGGAGCGGAGGCAGCCATCGCCGTGAACAACAACGCCGCTGCTGTCATGATGGTGCTCTCGGTTTTCGCCGCAGGTCACGAAACCGTTGTGTCCCGCGGCGAGCAGGTGGAAATTGGCGGGTCGTTCCGCATTCCCGATATCATGCAACAGTCGGGCACCCACATGGTCGAAGTCGGAATGACCAACAAAACCTACCTGCGCGATTACGAAGAAGCGCTCACCGACGACACGGTGATGCTTTTCAAAGCCCATCCGTCAAACTACCTCATGACCGGTTTTGCCGAACTGGTATCGATAAGCGAACTGCGCTCACTCGCCGATGCGCACGAAGCCAAAACCGGAAACCACGTCCTTATCTATGAAGACCAAGGTTCCGGAGCGTTTCTCGAGCTCTCGGCATTCGGGAATTCCGCTGAGCCCACCGTCGCCCAATCCTTGGCTGCCGGCGCAGATCTCGTCTCGTTCTCGGGTGACAAACTGCTCGGAGGACCACAGGCAGGCATCATCGCAGGGCGAGCCGATCTCATAGCGCGCCTGAAAGCAAGTCCGCTTGCACGCGTGCTTCGACTCGACAAGATGACCCTGGCCGCCCTCGAAGCGACCCTGCGCATCTACCTCGATCCCGATCAGGCCTTGCAACGCATCCCCACCGTTAGAATGCTCGTCGAGGACCCTGAATGCGTACGTAAGCGGGCCTGTGCCTTGCATGACGCCATTCAGACGCGCATAGGATCGGGCAAGGCGACACTCGAAGTCATTCCCGAGATCTCGCGCGCAGGCGGCGGTGCGTTGCCCATGCGTGACATTGGCACTCACGCTCTGCAGATGCGCTTCATCGTCGGCAACGCCCAGGACTGCTGGCAGTTCCTCGCGCAATCCTGCCCCGTATCCATCGTCGCGCGTATCCACGAGGAATCGGTCCTGTTCGACGCAAGAACCATCCTCAGCAAAGAGGAGATCAATGTAATTTCCTTGGGCGTCGCGCTGTACTTCGATCAACTCGCCACAAGTGAGGGCCTATGATCAATGGAACAGAAAGAATCCTTGTGTGCTGTGGCCACCAATGCGCCAAAAACAGTGCGCTTGAAATTGCGAGCGCAATCGAGGAAGAACTCGCGAGACGGGATGGCCACGACGTATCATCCGTCGAAGTCGTGCATGTTGGCTGCGTGGGCGAATGCGACCAGGGACCTATCGTGCGCTTCATGCCACGCGACATCACGTACTATCGGGTAAGCGCAAAACATGTTGCCGCGATAGTCGACTCCCTCTACGGAGAGCCGGTGAAAAAACTACTCTTCAGGAAAAAACGCCAGCACTTCGAAAAGCTTTCCGAGAATCCGTTCTTCGGACTACAGCACCGCGTGGCCCTGAAGCATGTGGGGGCTATCGATCCGTCAAGCATCGATGACTACATCGCCCACGGTGGCTATGCCGTACTGAAGAATGCACAATCCAATCCCTACCTCAATACCCTAGCGGAGCTGCAGAAAAGCGGGCTGCGCATCAAATGCAGGGCATCTTCTTCCCTCGAACCAACTTGGCCCGAAACAGGATGCCAAGCTCCCCAGCGAATCGTTTGCAAAGTGAACATGAACGATTGCGATAGCCCGGTCGGAATAACGCTTGCCGAGGGGTCTCCACACGCCCTCGTCGAAGGAATGGCCGTAGCCATGCATGCCACCAAAGCAAATAAGGGCATCTTCTTCATAAGACAAGAGGACGCGTCGGCATACGGCGCCTTGCAACGCGCTATCGAAGATGCTTGCGTTTCTGAAGTATTAGGGATGTCCTCCAGCAGAATCGAATGCAGGATTGCCCATTCGGAACCCGACTGCGACGACGATGCGCCCGCGAACGCAACTCTCGCACTTGTTGCGGAGACGCTTGCGGCAATCCCCGTTGTGCTGAGCGAACGCCTCGAGCACCACAACTCAGAAGACAGAGCTGAATCCATGGAAACAAAGGCATTCGCCTTGGAGGGTAAGGCGAAACACATTGGATTCGTTGAAACACCGATGGGAACTTCGCTTCGTACATTAATCTTCAAAATCGGCGGCGGCATTGCGAGCGACCGTCCCCTGAAAGCGGTGGAGATCGGCGGACCAGCTGGCTCGTACCTCCCTGAATCCCTCATCGATCTGCCCATCGACTTCGATTCTTTCGCCGAACTCGGCATTCCGATAAATGCAGGTTCTGTAAATGTCCTGGACGACCGTACCTGCATCGTGAAAGCGGTGCGCGATAGCATCCAGCAACTCTGCGCACAGAACCCAGATGCCAGCTCAGCCAACCGTGAAAACTTCCACAGAGCAATTGCACTTCTCGAGGGGCTTTGCGCAGGAGCTGGCGGTATGGACGACGTCGAACGGCTCCAGCTTATCGGCTTGTCGATGCGCGACGCCGCAACGAACCGTTTCGAACGGAGGGCGGCTAACTCCCTGCTCTCTTCAATCGAGCACTTCCGAGACGAATTTGAGGCACATGCATGCGAGAAGCGCTGTCCGGCCGGAAGCTGTCCGAAGCTCACGCAGTTCGTCATCTCGCCAGAAGCCTGTGCGGGATGCGATGCTTGCACAGACGCCTGTCCTGCAAAGGCGATTATCGGAGAGCAACGGGAACCACACGTCATCGATTGCGAGAAATGCATATCATGCGGCACATGCCGTGATGTCTGCCGGTTCCATGCGGTTTTGACCGAACAGCGGTCACTCCAAGGGTAGATGATCAAATATGGAAGTCAGGCAATAATTGTCGATAAAATAGTAATGTATTATGTTCGAGATAAAATGATTATCTGTACGATAGGTAACTTAAACAGCAGCAGACGCTCAACCGACCAGTTCAAAGCGAAAAAACCGATACATTAAGACATGATTGCACCTACCGAATTGGATTGCACGAGAACCATTTTTGCTATAATGCCTTTGTGCAAAACGCATACAGGTAAATGAACTTCGGAGAAAGCGCCGATGGGTAGAAGTAAATACACCCCCGAGACGAGAAACGCCGTCATGGCTTCGTTCGTAACCGCCATGAAGGGCATTGTCGATGAATCCGGCCTTGAAGGAACATCGATTCGTCGCGTATCCCTGGCAACGGGATACAGCTCCGCTACGCTCTACCTGTACTTCGAGGACATCAACGAGCTCATCATGATGTCGCTGATCTCGTATCTGAGCGACTACGTGACCGATATCGTTGAATCTACCCCAGAAAACGAATCTCCCGAAGAAGCCTACCGGCGCTCTTGGCAGCTCTTCTGCAAGCACGCCTTTGCTCACCCCGCCATATTCCTGAACCTGTTCTTCGGTCCTCAATCGGACAAGCTGAACGTCATCGCCAAGAAGTACTACGAGCTGTTCCCCGAAGAACTCGAACAGGCTTCGGGCACAATGTTCGACATGCTCGAGCGCGGAAGCCTTCTCGAGCGCAACCGCATTCTCCTCACAGCACTTGCGGATGAAATCGGGCTCACAGAACACGAGGCCGACTTGGCAAACGACCTCACCCTTGCGTTCTTCCATTCATTTTTGCAAGAGGCATCCCAGAACAACTATTCGGAAGGGGAGAACACCACCCTCACCGATCGCTTTATCGAGGGCGCCTTCTTCGTGTTGCGCGGCTCCTGCGCTGACGAATAACTGCTTAATCCTCTAGACAAGATGGATGGGGACGAGTTCGACCCATCCATCTCATCCCAGAACACAAAAAAAGGGGAGTCACGAATGCGACCCCCCTTTCGCGTATATGAATCACGCAAAACTAGCCGATGTAGCCAGCTTCCTTCAGAAGCTCAGCAGCACGTGCGGCGTTCGCGTCGCTCATCATGACGAGCGGACCAGTGCAACCCATGCCGGACTCGGCGTAGATGCCAGCCTTCCACAGAACCTTGACGGCGTCTTCCAGGTCCATGACCTCGATGCCGGGGATGGACGAGGTGCAGGGCTCCTTCGGCGGAGCAGCGACTTCCTCTTCCTCGGCTGCAGCAGGCTTCGGCTTACGCTTAGCGATAGCCTCTGCCAGACCGGCCTTCTCAGCAGCTGCGAACTCGGCAGCGGCGATTTCGAAGACCTTGCCCTTGACCAGCTGGCCAGCGAACTTGAGGGCGTTGGCAACCAGCGGAGCACCGGAAGCGCGAGAGACGATGAGCACGAGCTTGTCGTAACCCTTGCCGATACCGGGGCCGTAGCCGTAGCCGGTAGCCTCGAACGAACCGCCCGTGGTGAAGGCAGAGAGCATCTTGGTGAGGACGTTGCCCGTGAGGGAGTCGGTCACCAGGATGTCGGGCGTGCCACGAAGGACGTCGTTGCCGCGCAGGACGCAGCCGCCGTCGGCGCGGGACGACTCGGCGAACGTGATCGGGTAGCCGTTCTCGGCCAGCTCCTTGAGAGCCAGTTCGCACTGACGTGCGCCGTCGACGTTGAGAATGCCCACGGTGGGATTCTCGAGACCGCAAGCCTTGGCGGTGATGATGCCGTAAATGGCGTTGAGGATCATGCCCTCGATGCGGTCACCCGAAGACGTGCCGGTCGTGTTGGCGATGAACATCTCGCGGCCGAGCGCCGGGGTGATGGAACGGCCGACAGTGCTCACGCCGATCGGGAACGGATAGTGCATGGTGACAGCGCCGTCGATTTCGTGAGCATTCAGCATCTCGTCCATCTTGGCGTGGCCTTCTTCGTCGTCAGCCACTTTGACGGTGGTCACAGCCGGATCCTCGAGCGTGCCGATGTACTGCACGTCGATGCCGGCGGCAGCTGCCAGCTTGGCAGCAGCCATGGAGTTTTCCTCGCCATGCTCACTGCCCATACCAGTGAGTGCGATCTTCGGACGGGCGCCAAACTGGCCGGTTTCCAGGCCGTTGGCCATGTCCATGAAGATCTCGGCGACTTTCTTCTCAACCGAGCTCATAGATGTAGCCCCCTATTCTTCCGAAGCGTCCAGCATGCTCTGGGCAAACTCGCGCATGACCTTGGCGACCATGCCGCGGATCTCGTCCTCGCTCACAGCGCCGGCGGCCTCGGCCTCGCCGCTGTTAGCCTGGATGATGAAGGAGGTGCCGTCGAAGAGGTTGGTCAGACGGCCGAGGAACAGCGAACCCTTGCCGATGATCATGGCGCGCTTGATGTCGCCAGCAAGCAGGAGGTCGCGCAGGAAGCCGATGGACGGCACGCCAGAGGGGATGTGACCCTGCGTCGGAGCGAAACCGGTGATGCCATGGGCCTTGATGAAGTCCGGCATGGCCTTCTTCTCGATAGCGCCCTTCTTGACACCCAGAGCGGCGATCATCTTGTAGTTGGCCTCGGGCACGTCACCAGCACCAGCCGGCTTGGTGATGTCGGGGTTCTGCATCTCGGGCGAGAAGCGGTCGATGTCGTTGGCCGACAGGCCGAGCTTCTCGAGCGGATCGTAGGTGAGGCTCTGGATAACGGCCTGCGGAGCGGAGCCCGTGCCGACCGTGTGGCGACCGACGGCCTCGAGGTTGATCTCGGGGTTGATGCCGTCGTTGGCGCCGAGGATGATGCAGAAGCCACCGAGCATGTCCTCGAGAACCGGCATGCCCTTCTCGACGTGGCTCTTGCCGTTCATGCCGAGCTTGGCGGTGCAGCCACCAGCGGTGACGGCAACGCAGTCATACGTGCCAGCTTGGACGAGGGATGCAGCCTCGATCAGTGCATGCGACGGGCCAGCGCAGAAACCGCGGGTGTCGGAACCGGTGGCCTTGTTCAGGCCAGCGATCTCGGCAGCAGCCTTGGCGAAGTTGCCGCCACCACGCTGCAGGACGTCGCCGCAAGCCTCTTCGGAGCAGTCGATGACGTACTGGATGTCGTCCTTGGCAATGCCAGTGGAATCAACGGCGGTGAGCAGAGCCAGAACAGAAGATGCCTTGGAGACGATGTTCTCGAGCATGGTGTGTGCGGAGAGGTTGACGTCGATCTCGTGTGCGCGCTTGACGCAGCCAATGACCTTGCCACCCATCAGCAGCGGCTCGGCGGCCTCGTTGTCAATAGCGTTCTGGATGGCGGCAGCGTCGACGCCGTCCTTGACGCGTGCGACCAGGTCTTCGCTGATAACCTTGTTGGCAGCGAAGGCTTCCTTGGTTGCGGCCACGAAACCGGCCTCGAGATCGACGAGGTCAAAGACGTCGGAGACCTGCATGAGCAGATAGAACTCGTCCTGCGGCATCATCTGGCCGAATTTGCCATAACGGTCGTTCACGTCGCAAGTCTTGTCGAACCAGGGGAACTCGACGTCCCTGAGGTCATCCGGGGTCTTGTTGCCAATGTAGACCTGGTTGGGCCAGTACTCGAGAACCTGATCCCAGGTGCGGATGTGGTTCGGCAGAGCCTTCAGGTACTCGCCCTCGGGGTTGACCACGCGCTCGGTGGTCTGGGTGGCACCGTTTTCGATCACCATGTCAGGAGTGTGGACCAGCACGTAGCCGGTGCCTTTGATAACGCTTTTCATGTTTACCTCCACATTCACTGGACCGTTTGCTTGAACTGAAGGTGAACCGGAAAAACCTTATTCGAGAACACCTTGGAACAGGCTTGCGGCCTAAATCGCGCAAAAGGACCTAGCACTATTGCGCGTTCTTCGTATAAAGATAATGGTTTGCGCAGTCGGGCGGCGACGCATGCCGCCGCCCTTTTGGTTTGATCGCGTCTGTGAGAACCCGTTAATCCAGGAACTGACAGAACTCCTCGC
>JAFRJC010000095.1 GCA_017432445.1 Eggerthellaceae bacterium
GATCGTGTGTGTGTTTTCCGCGGGCATTCTGCTTTTTGTCCAGGCTCGGCTCTACGCCGGCCTGGACGCGCAACTCCGTCGCGAAATCGCGACCATCAGTAAGATCTATCGCGAGGAGCCGGACGAACTGAGGGATTTGGCCCCGGTCTGGGGCATTACACTGTTCCAAGTGGAAAACGGCGGCGCTCGCCATCAGAGCGAGGCATGGGAACGGGAAGGACTATCGGGTGCGCTGCAAAGAGGCGATTCGACGTCGCCGCTGTCTTGGACGACGCCAGAGGGTCGTCGCTATCGCGTCCAGAGTGCTTCTCAACCGTCCTACATGGTAGCCGCCGCGCTTGACGAAACCTCGCTGCGGGACACGCTCTGGACGCTCGCAATCATCCTTGCGACGGGTATTCCCTTCGCAGCCGGCTTGGCGATCGCGGGAGGTTACTTCCTGGCCGGCCGCGTACTCTCCCCGGTCGGGGCCATGGCGCGAAAGGCTCGAGAGATCACCGCCGAATCGCTCGCTAAACGGCTTCCTGTCGATAACGCAGAGGACGAGTTCGGGCGGCTCGCGACAGTATTCAACGACACCCTATCCCGTCTGCAAGACGCGTTCGAACGATTGCGCCGTTTCTCGGCCGATGCTTCACATGAGCTCCGCACCCCGCTCACTGCGATGCGCAGCGTGGGCGAGGTGGCGCTGCAGAACCCGCTTGATGCGGTTGCGTATCGCGACGTCATCGGCAGCATGCTGGAGGAGGTCGACAGGCTTACGCGGCTCGTCGAGAGCCTTCTGATCCTCACGCGGGCCGACTCGGGCAAGGTCCAGCTGGCTCCCGAGGCCCTGGACCTTGAAGCGTTGACAGGACATGTCATCGATCAGCTCCGGGTGCTCGCCGACGAAAAGCACCAAGAACTCAAGTTCCGAACTCCCGTCAGGGTCCATGTTAAAGGAGACGCCGCGCTCATTCGGCATGCCCTCATGAACCTGATCCACAACGCGATTAAGTACACTCCAGATGGCGGTACGATCAGCGTCGAAGTGAAGGCGGACGGCGGGGGAGCCGTAATCGAGGTACGGGATACGGGACCGGGAATTCCTACCACCCACCAGGATCGTATTTTCGATCGCTTCTATCGCGTCGACACCAGCCGCTCAAGGGAAGCGGGCGGGGTTGGACTAGGGCTCGCGATCGCTCGGTGGGCGGTTGAGGCGAACGGCGGCCAAATTGAGCTCGCGCGCGATGTGACGGATGGAAGCTTGTTCCGGGTCATTCTGCCCGATGCTTCATCCGAGGTCGCCGGGGATCCACAGTTGCCGAACGAACTGGGCAGGGCGAAACAAGGCATCGCATCACAGTGAGGCAGGCTGCCGCGGGTCCGTGCCGGCGCTCAAACAGTTTATGCTTGGCATCGGTCGATCACCGGTTGTGGGCACCTTCGAACCGAAGCGGAGCAGCGAAGGTCAACCCGGCGCGAATTTCATTGAGCGGATGAGCGTTGATCACTGCGTGGCGGTACGCCACGTCGAAGGACAGCTTGTCGCTAACCTGCCAAATCAAGCCCACCAATCCCGAAACGGTCTCCTCCAAGC